>CAJTDB010000010.1 GCA_910574965.1 Lachnospiraceae bacterium
TGGAAGATATGATGTGCTGTTGGAACCAAAGCATGAAGAGGATGGAATCATTCTGGAATTTAAGGTGCAGGATGCGGAGGAGGAAGCAGAACTTACCGACACTGTGAAAGCGGCACTGGAGCAGATTGAGAAGAAGAGGTACGAAAGCATACTGACAGAAAAGGGAGTTCCCAAAGAGCGGATACGAAAGTACGGTTTTGCTTTCTGCGGGAAAAAGGTTCTGATTGGAACAGGAGACTGAAGTATCTGCTTTGAAAAACTGGCAAAAAAGTATTTTTGTCAAGAAAAAACACTTGACACCTATTCTGTTATCGTGTAAGATATCCAAGGTGATGGAAATGGAAGAGATTCTTAAGCAGGCGCTTCTGTATGATTTTTACGGAGAGCTGCTGACCGGGCATCAGAAGCGGGTCTATGAAGATGTGGTGCTGAATGATTACTCCTTTAGTGAAGTGGCGGAGGATCTGGGCATCAGCCGGCAGGGCGTGCACGATATGATCCGGCGCTGCAATCGTCTGCTGGCGGATTATGAAGAGAAGCTGCATCTGGTGGAGAAATTTGTACATCTTCGGGACCAGGTGGGCCGAATCCAAAGAATCGCAGGAGAGCAGACAGGGAATCCGGCCATGAAGGAGATTGAAAAGATCGCAGCCGCTGTTCTGGAGGAGTTATAGATGGCATTTGACAGTTTATCCGAAAAATTGCAGAATGTATTTAAAAATCTGAGGAGCAAAGGCAGACTGACGGAAGCGGATGTGAAGACTGCGCTGAAGGAAGTAAAGCTTGCGCTTCTGGAAGCGGATGTCAGCTTTAAAGTGGTCAAGCAGTTTATTAAGTCTGTGGAGGAGCGGGCGGTAGGCACAGATGTGCTGGAGAGCCTGACGCCTGGGCAGACCGTAATTAAGATCGTCCATGAAGAAATGATCCGTCTTATGGGCAGCGAAACGACGGAAATCAAACTTTTGCCTTCCAATGAGATCACCGTGATTATGATGGTTGGTCTTCAGGGAGCAGGAAAGACGACGACTGCGGCAAAGCTGGCCGGAAAGTATAAGATCAAAGGACGAAAGGTCCTGCTGGCAGCCTGCGATGTCTATCGGCCTGCAGCCATCAAACAGCTTCAGGTCAACGGTGAGAAGCAGGGTGTGGAAGTATTTTCCATGGGAGATCAGCACAAGCCTGTAAACATTGCCAAAGGGGCGGTAGAGCACGCGAAGTCTCACGGGATGAGCGTTGTGATTCTGGATACAGCCGGGCGGCTGCATATCGATGAGGATATGATGAAGGAGCTGGTGGAGATCCGGGAGAATATAGAGGTAACCCAGAGCATTCTGGTAGTGGATGCTATGACCGGTCAGGATGCAGTCAACGTGGCAGCTTCCTTTACGGAAAAGGTTGGCATTGACGGCGTGATTCTGACGAAGCTGGATGGTGATACCAGAGGCGGAGCAGCACTTTCCGTCCGCGCAGTGACCGGGAAACCGATTCTGTACGCTGGTATGGGAGAAAAACTGTCGGATCTGGAACAGTTCTATCCGGATCGTATGGCATCAAGAATACTCGGCATGGGTGATGTGCTGACCATGATTGAGAAAGCCCAGGAATCGCTGGATGAAGAAAAGTCCAGACAGATGGTTCAGAAGATGAAGAAGAACCAGTTCGATTTCGAGGATTATCTGGAAAGTATGAACCAGATGAAAAAAATGGGCGGGATCGGAGCACTTCTTGGTATGCTGCCGGGAATGGGCGGAAGCCAGATGAAGCAGTTGGAGGACGCGGTAGACGATCAGAAGATGGCCAGGATTGAAGCTATGATTCTTTCCATGACTGTAAAAGAACGGCAGAACCCGGACCTTCTGAATCCGTCAAGAAAGCGGAGAATTGCCAGAGGTGCCGGCGTGGACATTAGCGAAGTGAATCGTCTGGTGAAGCAGTTTGAGCAGTCAAAGAAGATGATGAAGCAGATGCCCGGACTGATGGGCAAAGGTAAGATTGGTAAAAAAGGAATGTTCGGCAGGCTGCCGTTTTGACATTCCGTTTTACACATAAATACAGCGGAAGTCCGGTGTGCATACAGACCGGGCGGAAGCAGAACTTTAAAACAGCAAAAGCCCGATATGGGCGGAAGCGGAACTTTATTTTGGAGGAAAAAAGAAAATGGCAGTAAAAATCAGATTAAGAAGAATGGGTCAGAAAAAAGCTCCTTTCTATAGAGTGATCGTAGCTGATTCCAGATCCCCCCGTGACGGAAGATTTATCGAGGAGATCGGAACTTATGATCCGAATACGGATCCGAGCACATTCAACATCAATGAGGAGGCAGCAAAGAAGTGGCTTGCAAACGGCGCACAGCCTACAGAGGTTGTAGGAAAGCTGTTCAAGCTTGCAGGGATCAATAAATAAAGTGCTGCTGACAGGCCCCTTGGAGGTGGAATGATGAAGGAATTAGTAGAAGTGCTGGCAAAAGCACTGGTGGATCATCCGGACGAAGTGATTGTCACCGAGACGGAAAAGGACAACGCAACAGTCGTGGAACTTCGTGTGTCACCAACAGACATGGGGAAAGTGATCGGCAAACAGGGCCGCATTGCAAAAGCCATCCGTTCGCTTGTAAAAGCGGCGGCGTCGAAGGATGATAAAAAAGTCGTGGTGGAAATCGTGCAGTAAAAAACGCAGAGAGGACGGCGCTCTTCTGCCTGAGTGTCTGTATTACAGGCATGTCAGACAGAGGGGCGCCGCCTTGATTATCGTTTCGAATATATGTTTTCAATCGCTTCAGCGCAGGACAGAGGTATCAGATATGCAGGAATATTTACGGGTAGGCGTGATTTCCACTACTCATGGAGTGAGAGGGGAAGTCAAAGTATATCCTACAACGGATGATCCGGAACGTTTCCGGGAACTGAAGAAAGTGATTCTTGATACAGGAAAGGAATCAAAAGAACTGGCGATCGCCAGTGTCAAATTTTCCAAAAATCAGGTGATTTTAAAATTCAAAGAATACAACAGCATCAATGAGGCGGAAGCCCTGAAAGGGATGGATCTTCTAATATCCAGAGCGGATGCAGTTCCTCTGGGTGAGAACGAGAATTATATTGGGGATCTGATTGATATGTCCGTGGTAACGGATACGGGAGAGACGCTGGGGACGCTGACGGATGTCATGAAGACGGGAGCCAATGACGTGTATGTGGTGAAAACAGACCAGGGGGAGGAGATTCTGCTTCCGGCCATCCGGGACTGTATTCTGGACGTCAATGTGGAAGAGAGGCGGATGCTGGTGCATGTACTGGAAGGACTGCTGGATTTATGAATTTTCATGTACTGACTTTATTTCCGGATATGATCCGGAACGGATTTCAGACGAGCATTACAGGACGGGCGGCTGAGAAAGGTCTTTTGTCGCTGGAGACGGTTAATATCCGGGATTTTTCAGTGAACAAACACAATCGGGTGGATGATTATCCTTATGGGGGAGGCGCCGGCATGGTCATGCAGGCGGAGCCGGTCTGTCTGGCGTATGAGTCTGTTGCTGCCAGGCTTCCGGGGAAGCATAGAGTCCTGTATATGAGTCCTCAGGGAAAGGTCTTCGACCAGGAAATGGCAAAAGAACTGGCGAAGGAGGAAGAACTGATCTTTTTGTGCGGACATTATGAAGGAATCGACGAGCGGGTGCTGGAGGAGATCGTAACCGATGAAGTGTCCATCGGCGATTATGTGCTGACCGGCGGAGAGCTGCCGGCTCTGGTGATTATGGATGCAGTGTCCCGGCTTCTGGAAGGTGTGCTGCACAACGAGGAATCGGCTCAGTTTGATTCCTTTCACGACAATCTGCTGGAATATCCCCAGTACAGCCGGCCGGAGGAGTGGAGAGGGAAAAAGGTGCCGCCGATCCTTTTGTCCGGGCACCATGCCAACGTGGAGCGGTGGAGGAGGGAGCAGTCCCTTCTGCGCACGAAAGCGCGCAGGCCGGACCTTTTAGAGCGGGCAGCACTGACCAGAGAAGATAAAAAATTCCTTGCAAAATCAGAGGAATTATGATAAAATAAAACGCGTTGTGAGAAAAGAAGAGATGGTCCGCTGTTACGCCAGTCGTATTAAGAACATCCATTTGATGAAGGAGGAACAACACAATGAACGAGATTATCAAAAATATTGAGGCAGCTCAGTTAAAAGCTGAGGTACCGGTTTTTCATGTGGGCGATACGGTCAAAGTATATGCGAAGATCAAAGAGGGTGCCCGCGAGAGAATTCAGGTTTTCGAGGGAACCGTTCTTAAAAGACAGGGCGGAAGCAGCCGTGAGACCTTTACGGTGAGAAAAAATTCCAACGGAATTGGCGTGGAAAAGACCTGGCCGTTACACTCTCCGAATGTGGAGAAGATCGAGGTAGTTCGCCGTGGTAAAGTAAGACGTGCGAAGCTGAACTACTTAAGAGACCGCGTCGGTAAGGCAGCGAAAGTAAAAGAATTGGTAAGATGATCGATCAGGGGGCTGTCGGGAAATGCGGTCAGGGCTGCATTTTCCGGCGGTCCCTTTTGCAATAAAAGGAAGGCATTAGATGGGAAGAGGAAGAGGGCTCAGCTTTAACAGGAAGAGAAAGGTGATACAGACATCCGTGATCCAGAATGCTTTTTTATGGGTCGGAGAATGCCTGCTGGCGTTTGCCATTGGGTGTGTGCTGGTGTACTATTTCATGACAAGTCTTACCTGTGTCGGCCAGGCCATGGAGCCGACGGTGGAGAGCGGCGCACAAGTGCTGGTCAACCGGTTTATTTATACGCTGGGGTCACCGAAGCCCGGAGACGTGGTCGTATTTAAGCCCAACGGAAATGCCAATGCCCATTTCTATATGCGCCGGGTAGTGGGTGTGCCGGGAGATACGGTGCAGATCCGAGATGGTTTTATTTATGTAAACGGTGAGCTTTTTGAGACTGGAACAGGAAGCGAGCAGATGGATTATCCAGGAGTGGCAGAAGAGGAGATTTTTCTTGAGAAAGATGAGTATTTTGTGCTGGGAGATAACCGGAATGCCAGTGAAGACAGCCGAAATGCCGATATTGGAAATGTGAAGAAACAGGATATTTACGGACTGGCGTGGTTTGTCCGTTATCCGTGGGATAATTTCGGGATGATCCCGTAATAGTCTGGAGTGTAAAAGGATGAACATTCAGTGGTATCCGGGGCATATGACAAAAGCCCGGCGGATGATGCAGGAAAATATGAAGCTGATCGATTTAATCATCGAGCTTGTGGACGCCCGTGCGCCTCTGTCCAGCCGGAATCCGGACATTGATGATCTGGGACGGGGCAAGGCAAGGCTGATTCTTCTGAATAAAGCGGATTTAGCCAGTGAGCACTGGAACAAAATGTGGGCCGATTATTTCCGGTCTAAGGGCTTTTTCGTGGTGAAACTGGACTCCAGGAGCAGAGCAGGCATGAAAGAGATCCAGGATGTAATAAGAGAAGCCTGCGGAGAGAAGATTGAGCGGGATAAAAAGAGGGGAATCTTAAACCGTCCGATCCGTGCTATGGTAGCGGGGATTCCCAATGTGGGGAAATCAACTTTCATCAATAGCTTTGCAGGGAAGGCATGTACAAAAACCGGCAATAAACCGGGAGTGACCAAGGGGACTCAGTGGATTCGCCTGAATAAACAGACGGAGCTTCTGGATACTCCGGGCATTCTCTGGCCGAAGTTCGACGATCAGGAAGTAGGAATCCGGCTGGCGTTCTTAGGGTCTGTCAATGACGAGATTCTGAATCTGCAGGAGCTGGCTGGAAGACTGGGCGCTTTTTTGACGGAGCATTTTCCGGAGTCCTTAATGGAACGATATAAGAACATACGTTCTGATTTGAAGGCGCCTCATGAACTGCTCTTGGAGATTGCCAGAGTTCGGTCCTGTCTGACCAAAGGCGGAGAGCCGGATGTGGAGCGGGCGGCTTCCCTGCTTCTGGAGGATTTTCGAAGCGGACGCCTGGGGAAAATTACACTTGAATTTCCGCCGGAAGCGGAACTTTGAACCGCATAGGTGCAGAAAAATGTTCAAATCCCTTTACGGATGTATTGGATTAAGGACGGATGATTTTGGCGCAGATGCAGAATATGAATGGGAGTATCAGGAGTTAGAGGGCAGTAGCATGGAGAAAAGTATTTACACAGAAGAATTTGAAGAGAAGAAGACGGGAATTGTTCGGGAGATACTGGGATTTCTAATATATGTGGCCATCGTTATAGGAATTACCTTTTTAATTATCACGTTTGTAGGACAGAGAACCTATGTGAGCGGGAGTTCCATGGAAAATACACTGAGTCACGGGGATAATCTGATCGTTGACAAGATCACCTATCGTTTTTCAGAACCGAAGAGGTATGATATTATCGTTTTCCCGTTCCGTTATGAGGAAAATGTCTACTATATTAAGAGGATCATCGGTCTTCCGGGAGAAACCATTCAGATTCAGGATGGAGAGATCTACATAGACGGAGAGATTTTGTATGAATCTTATGGCAGAGAAGTTATGAAAAGCGCAGGTCTGGCAGCAGAGCCGATCACTTTGGGCGACGATGAGTATTTTGTTTTAGGAGACAATCGGAATGACAGTACGGACAGCCGGGACCCGAATGTAAGTCTGATTCACAAGGACGAGATCATCGGGCGGGCGTGGCTGCGTATCTGGCCTTTGGACGGGATAGGAGTATTAAAACATCAATAATGACGAAAAAAGAAGAACGGCTTCAAAAGCGGCAGGAGAAGCTTCAGGCGGAACTTGCAAGGCTGGAGAGCATGAAAGCATACGAAAGAGAATATGAGAGTGCAGGACTGATCTGCGGCATTGACGAGGCCGGCAGAGGGCCTCTGGCGGGGCCGGTGGTAGCCGCTGCGGTGATCCTGCCAAAAGACTGTCAGATTCTGTATCTGAACGATTCTAAGAAGCTGACGGCAAGGCGCAGGGAGCTGCTCTATGAAGAGATACAGGAAAAGGCACTCGCGGTAGGGGTTGGCGTGGTCAGCCATACGCGCATTGACGAGATCAATATTCTTCAGGCCACTTACGAGGCTATGCGCCAGGCTCTTAACAGTCTGAGCAGGGTACCGGATCTTCTGCTGAATGATGCAGTGACCATACCAGAAGTACAGATCCGTCAGATACCGATTGTAAAAGGGGATGCAAAGAGTGTTTCCATCGCGGCGGCCAGTGTGATTGCGAAAGTGACAAGAGATCGTATGATGGCGGAGATGGATAAAGACTATCCGGGCTATGGTTTTGCTTCCAATAAGGGTTATGGCTCAGCCAGCCATATTGCGGCGCTGAAAGCGCAGGGACCCTGCGGGATCCATCGAAGGACATTTATCCGGAATTTTACGGAAGAGACTGCACATGAACCGACGTAGAACCGGTGCGGAATATGAAGAGCAGGCGGCTCTCTGGCTGTCTCGGAACGGTTTTGAGATCCTGGAGCGGAATTTTTTCTGCCGAGGGGGAGAGATTGATCTGGTGGCAAAAGAGGGCGTCTGTCTGGTATTTGTAGAGGTGAAATACCGCCGGAACAAGGCCGCCGGGCACCCGGCAGAAGCTGTCACCCGGCACAAACAGAAGAAAATCATCCATGCCGCAGAATACTACTGCTGGAAACACCGGATAGCGGATACCTGTCCATGCCGGTTCGATGTGGTTGCGATCCTGGGGGATGAGGTGGAACATATTAGAAATGCATTTGAATATGTCTGACAGGGGGCCGCAGTCATGTGGAAAAAGAAGACCGAAAGCAGTAAGATGTATTTACGGGAAGGAAATGGCGTACCATATTTTGTGTTCCGGAATTTGGAGGACACAAAGCTGGTGCGCCATGGTTTTTCTACCCGTATGGGGGGAGTGAGCAAAGGGCATCTGTCCGAACTGAATTTGAGTTTTACAAGGGGAGATGATCCGGAGCATGTGAGGGAGAATTTCCGGCGTATTGCCGCTTCCATTGGCTTTGATACGGATTCTCTCGTTTTGTCTATGCAGACGCATACGACTAACGTTCGGCTGGTGACAGAGGAAGACCGGGGTAGGGGGTACACAAAGCCTCTTGGATGGTCGGATGTGGACGGCCTGATTACAAATGTGCCGGGGCTGGTATTGTCCACGTTCTATGCGGACTGTGTGCCGCTTTTCTTTGTGGACCCAGTGCACCGGGCCATCGGTCTGTCCCATTCCGGCTGGAAAGGAACGGTAGGGCGGATAGGGCAAAAGACCATAGAGCGGATGCAGGAAGCCTTTGGAACAAAGCCGGAATATGTGCAGGCTGCCATCGGGCCGTCTATCTGCCAGGACTGTTATGAAGTGAGCGAAGAAGTGGCGCTGGCATTTAAAAAGGAATTCTGGTCCCAGGCGGACGAAAGGCTTGTCTATCGGAAGCCAAATGGTAAATACCAGTTGAATTTGTGGCGGGCCAATGAGATTGTGCTTCTGGAGGCCGGGATACAGCCGCGGCATCTGGCCGTGACCAATATCTGCACCTGCTGCAATCCGGAACATATGTTCTCCCATAGAGCCAGCCGCGGAGAACGGGGCAACTTAGGAGCATTTCTGGAACTGGCGGATCCAGAAAAGGAGCATGGGACATGAGATGTGATACAAAATATCCGCTTCTCTTCGTCCATGGCATGGGGTTTCATGACCATGCACGTCTAAACTACTGGGGAAGGATTCCGAAAGTTCTTCAAGAAAATGGAGCCAGAATCTTCTACGGGAATCAGGACAGCCACGGTTCGGTGGAAAATAACGCCCGTTTTCTGTACGGGCGGTTAGAAGAGATCCTTGCAGAGACGGGGGCCGAAAAGATAAATATCATTGCCCATTCCAAGGGCGGGCTGGACTGCCGCTTTATGATTGCTCATCTGGATCATGGAATGCATACGGCTTCTCTTACTACCATTTCCACACCTCATCACGGAAGCCGCACAGTGGATTGGCTCCTTGGCCTCCCGGATGGGCTTGTAAGACTGGCTGCCTGGCTCTGTGACCGATGGTACGGCCTTCTGGGGGACTGCAAGCCGGATTCATATGAGGTGTTTCACAGTCTTACGACAGAAGGAATGCGAAGATTTAATGAGAAGACGCCTGATGAAGACGGGGTCTTCTACCAAAGCTGCGCCTTTGTGATGAAATATTTATGGAGTGATCTTCTTATGTGGTTTCCCTGTCTGCTGGTCGGCATGACAGAGGGGCCAAATGACGGGCTGGTAACGCCGAAATCTGCGGCCTGGGGGGAATATAAAGGCGTTTATACCGGCAGCGGACACCGCGGGATTTCCCACTGCGACGAGGTGGATCTGCGGCGCCGGCGGCTGGCGAAGGGACCATGCAGGAAGCAGGGGCAGGTGTCGGATATTACCGAGTTTTACTGCGAACTGGTGGAAGAACTAAAAGACAGAGGATTTTAGGATGCGTTGGAAAGTGCGCTTGGGGTTTTCTGCCAGCATATGCAGGCGGTGCAGCCAGGTAAAAATTTTTCATAATCCGTACAAAATAATACATGGACAGAAAGGGATATTTCCTATAGAATAGGAGATAAACCTATATTATTACATTCGCAGGAGGGTGAACAATATGAAAATCATCAAAGCAAAAGATTACGACGATATGAGCCGGAAAGCGGCGAACGTGATCTCCGCACAAGTAATCATGAAGCCGGATTGTGTGTTGGGACTGGCTACCGGGTCTTCTCCCATCGGCACCTATAAGCAGTTGGTGGAGTGGTACGAGAAAGGGGATCTGGATTTTGGTGATGTAACTACCGTGAATCTGGATGAGTACCGGGGACTTCCAAAGGACAATGACCAGAGCTATGATTACTTTATGCACAGTCATTTCTTTGATTTTGTAAATATCAATCCGGAGCGGACGTTCCTTCCGGATGGCATGAACGACGATCCTGAGAAAGAGTGTGCAAGATATGAGGAAGTTATCCGCGCTACCGGCGGAGTAGATCTGCAGCTTCTGGGGCTTGGACACAATGGACATATCGGTTTTAATGAGCCGGGAGAAGTATTTGAAAAGGGAACCCACTGCGTGGACTTGCAGCCCAGCACCATTGAGGCGAACAAGCGTTTCTTTGCATCGGCAGACGATGTACCGAAGCAGGCATACAGCATGGGCATTCAGACCATCATGATGGCAAAGAAGATTCTGGTGGTCGTAAGCGGTGAAGACAAGGCAGAGGCAGTGAAAAATGCATTCTTTGGCCCCGTGACGCCGAAAGTACCCGGCTCTATTCTTCAGATGCATCCGGATGTGACGGTTGTGGCAGATGAGGCGGCATTGTCCAAATGTACGCTTCCGGAATAGTCAGGAACGGTACCGATTATGAAAATCATTCATGCAAAAGTATATACAGAAAAGGGAGTCTTTGAAGAAAAGGATGTGTATACAGACGGAGAGAAGATTGCAGATCAGAGTACGGACGGCGAAGTGCTGGACGGATCTGGCTGTTATCTGATTCCGGGTCTTACAGATATTCATTTTCATGGCTGTGTGGGCCGTGATTTCTGCGATGGAAGCCTGGAGTCCATCGAGGCCATGGCAGTCTATGAGGCGTCTCAGGGTATTACGACCATTGTCCCGGCTACCATGACCCTTGGCAGAGAGACTTTGAAAAAGATATGCCGGGCAGCGGCGGACTGGAACAATGAAAAGGGCGCTGTCCTCTGCGGCATCAATATGGAGGGACCGTTTATCTCTTTAGAGCGCAAAGGAGCCCAGAACGGGGATTACGTTCATAAGCCGGACGTGGAGATGTTCCGGGAGCTGAATGCTGCTTCCAATCATCTGGTAAAGCTTCTGGCTATCGCTCCGGAAGAACCGGGAGCTATGGAATGTATCGAGGCGCTGAAAGACGAAGTCGTTCTGTCAGTGGCTCATACGATGGCGGACTATGAGACTGCGGCGGAAGCTTTTCAAAAAGGGGTTCATCATGTGACCCACCTTTACAATGCCATGTCGGGACTGTCTCACCGGTCACCGGGCGTTGTAGGCGCGGCGGCGGATCATGCGTCTGTAGAGGCCGAGCTGATCTGTGACGGAATCCACATCCATCCGGCGACGGTTCGTCAGACTTTTAAAATGTTTGGAGACGACAGAATCATTCTGATTAGTGATTCCATGGAAGCAACCGGTATGCCGGACGGCGAATATGCACTGGGAGGACAGAAGGTTATCAAGAAGGGCAATTATGCGACGCTTCAGGATGGTACTCTGGCAGGTTCTGCTACCAACTTGATGGATTGTCTGCGTACGGCTGTACAGAAGATGCAGATTCCCCTGGAAAGTGCAGTGAAATGTGCTGCGGTCAACTCTGCCCGTTCGGTGGGAATTTATGACCAGTACGGCAGCATCACGCCGGGCAAGACGGCAAACATGGTTCTTTTAAGAGAAACGGATCTAAGAACCGAAAAAGTCATTCTAAAGGGACAGATCATATAAACGGGCGTTTATATTCGCCTTTTTCATAAAAAACGGGCTGTCCGGAAAACACGGTTCCGGCTGCAAAAGAAGCAGGATTGCTTCCTTCGCAGCCGGAGCGGCGTTTCCGGGCAGCCCGTTTTGGGATGTCAGTAAGCCTGCTCGATCTGTTCCAGCAGTCCATGGATCCGCTTCGTAGGGTCGTTGACCCGCTCGGTGGATACATCATGGTTGATGCAGTCGATGATGGCGGCCAGGAATTTGATCATATTGGCTTCTACATAATAAGGCTTTGCCAGAAGTTCCGGTGAACGATAGTTCAGATTTGTAGTGACCACATGGCTGATGTAGCCTTTTTCATAGTATTCATCAAACTTGTCCAGTCCGTCTGTAAAAAGTCCGAAAGTAGCACAGACGAAGACTCTTTTTGCGCCCCGTTCCCGGATTTGTCTTGCCACATCCAGCATACTTTCTCCCGAAGAGATCATGTCATCAATGATGATTACATCCTTGCCGGTAAGATCATCTCCAAGAAATTCATGAGCCACAATCGGATTTTTGCCGCCTACGATAACGGAGTAGTCCCGGCGTTTGTAGAACATGCCCATATCCACACCGAGAACGCCTGCAAAGTAAACTGCACGTTCCATGGCTCCCTCGTCAGGACTGATGACCATAAGATGGTCTTTGTCAATCTGAAGGTCCGGTTCTGCTTTCAGAAGGCCCTTGATGAACTGATACGGGGGATTGAAGCTGTCAAATCCATAGAGCGGTATGGCGTTGCAGACTCTTGGGTCGTGGGCGTCAAAGGTAATGATATTGGAAACGCCCATGTCTACCAGCTCCTGCAGGGCGAACGCGCAGTCTAAGGATTCCCGCTGGCTTCTCTTGTGCTGGCGGCCCTCATAGAGAAACGGCATGATGACATTGATTCTGTGGGCTTTTCCGTTTGTAGCAGATATCAGGCGCTTCAGATCCTGATAGTGATCGTCCGGCGACATGTAGTTTTTGTGTCCGCACACAGTATAGGACAGACTGTGGTTCAGAATATCCGCCATGATGAAAAGATCTGCGCCGCGGACGGAATCGTACAGAATCCCTTTGGCCTCTCCGGTTCCAAAGCGGGGGCAGGCGCTGCGGATAATATAAGAATCCTCATAATAGCCTTGAAAATTCGGGGTTCCCTGAAGTTCCTGATTGGTTGATTTGCGGAACTGGACCAGATAATCATCCACTCCGCGGGCCAGATCAAGACATCCTTCCAGGGAGGCGATCTTCAGAGGTGCGATGGGAAGGACATTTTCATAAGAATAAATATCAGACATTAAAGCCTCCTATTGTAGTTCCGCATCCTCCCGCGCACTGCCTGGAGTCTGGAAGAATTTTCCGCCACAAAGTGTCGGAAAACCCTTCCGGAAGTGAGCGGTAGGATGCTGTATTGTAGTTCCGCATCCTCCCGCGCACTGCCTGGAGTCTGGAAGAATTTTCCGCCACAAAGTGTCGGAAAATCCTTCCGGAAGTGAGCGGCAGGATGCTGTATTATAGTTCCGCATCCTCCCGCTCACTGCCTGGGAAGATGCTCTGATTCTGTTTGTACATATTCATTTATCTATTTATATCATTTTTCTATACAGGGAGTCAACCCATACAGGGAAATTCCAGACCGCAGCGTTGCATTTTCTGTTAATATTTAGTATAGTAGGAAAAGAAAACACGGATTGAGGATAAAATATATGGAACATGTAATAAGCGCGGTTACACCTGGGAGCATTGCACAAGAGCTGGAAATTGAAACGGGGGATGTGCTTCTGTCGGTGAATGGACAGGTGCCAAAAGATGTATTTGATTATCGCTATCTTATGAATGAGGAAGAAGTGCAGGTTTTGATTCGGAAGGCGAACGGGGAAGAGTGGGAGTTGGAGATTGAGAAAGAGTACGAAGAAGATCTGGGGCTGGAATTTGCAAACGGACTTATGGATGACTATAAATCCTGCCGGAACCGCTGCATTTTCTGTTTTATCGATCAGCTTCCGAAAGGAATGCGGCATACGCTGTATTTTAAAGACGACGATTCCAGGCTGTCTTTTCTGCAGGGAAATTATCTGACGCTGACCAATATGAGTGATGCCGACCTGGACCGCATCATTTATTATAAATTATCGCCCATTAATATTTCTTTTCAGGCGACCAACCCAAAACTTCGCTGTCGGATGCTGAACAACCGGTTTGCGGGGGATATTCTTGAGAAAGCGAAGCGGCTGAAAGATGCAGGCATTCTGATAAACGGACAGATTGTTCTGTGCAAGGGGATCAATGACGGGGCAGAACTTCAACGAACCATTGAGGATCTGCGTGTCTGTCTGCCGGAACTGCAGAGCGTATCAGTGGTACCGGTGGGACTGACCAGGTACCGGGAAGGGCTGTATCCGTTAGAGTCTTTTACGAAGGAGGATGCCCGCCAGGTTCTTCAGTGCATCCATCAGTGGCAGGACCGCTTTTTTGAGACATACGGAAGCCATGTGGTCCATGCAGGAGATGAGTGGTACATTCTGGCCGGAGAGCCTCTGCCGGCAGCAGAGACGTACGACGGCTATCTGCAGTTGGAAAACGGAGTCGGTATGGTGCGGCTGCTAGAAGAAGAAGTAAAAGAAGCACTCCTGGGGCAGACAGGAGATGACCGCAGTCTTGAAGTGTCTATCGCTACCGGAGAGCTGGCAGCGCCTTTTCTTCAGGTCCACGCAGAACGTATCCGAAAGCAATATCCCAATGTGCAGATTCGGATCTATCCGATAAAAAATATGTTTTTCGGAGAGCAGATCACAGTTGCGGGACTGCTCACCGGCCAGGACCTGATTCATCAGCTAAAAGGAAAGAAGCTTGGGAATCGGCTCCTGCTCACCTGTCATATGCTGAAAAGCGGGGAGCCGGTTTTCCTTGATGATGTGACCGTAGAAGAAGTGGAAAATGCTTTACAGATTAAAATATCTATAGTAGAATCAAGCGGAAATGATCTGGTGGGTAAGATCATACAGACGAATACGGAACTATAACAGTATTCATGCGCAGGATGCCGGGAAGTGTTTTCAGGCTTTTTGAGCCTGAAAATGCTTCCAGCCAGGGGGCATCCTGCACATGAATACGGAACTATAACAGTATTTATGCGCAGGATGCCGGGAAGTGTTTTCAGGCTTTTTGAGCCTGAAAATGCTTCCAGCCAGGGGGCATCCTGCACATGAATACGGAACTATAATAGGAGGCTAAAAATATGAGTAAACCAATCGTAGCCATCGTAGGGCGTCCGAATGTGGGAAAATCCACCCTGTTCAATGCCCTTGCAGGCGAAAATATTTCGATTGTGAAAGATACCCCCGGCGTAACAAGGGACCGAATCTATGCGGAGGTCACGTGGCTGACCCATCATTTTACGATGATCGATACAGGAGGAATTGAACCGGACAGCAGTGATATCATCCTGTCTCAGATGCGGGAGCAGGCCCAGATCGCCATCGATACGGCGGATGTGATTCTTTTCCTGGTAGATGTGCGCCAGGGTCTTCAGGATGCGGATTCCAAAGTGGCGGATATGCTCCGCCGTTCGCGCAAGCCGGTGATTCTGGTAGTGAATAAAGTGGACAGCTTCCAGAAATTTATGGGGGATGTATATGAATTTTATAATCTGGGAATCGGAGATCCGGTTCCGGTGTCTGCGGCTTCCCGTTTGGGAATCGGAGATATGCTGGATACAGTAGTCTCTTATTTTCCGGAGCGGGAAGGAGAAGAGGAGGAAGACGACCGTCCGAAGATTGCCATTGTGGGCAAGCCCAATGTGGGGAAATCTTCCATTGTCAATAAGCTGACCGGCAAAAACCGGGTAATCGTGTCTGACATTGCCGGAACGACCAGGGATGCTATCGATACGGATATTCGCTTCCAGGGAAAAGAATATATATTTATTGATACGGCCGGACTGCGCCGGAAGAACAAGATCAAAGAAGAACTGGAGCGCTACAGCATCATACGGACGGTAACGGCCGTGGAGCGGGCGGACGTGGTCGTAGTCGTTATCGATGCGGTGGAAGGTGTGACAGAGCAGGATGCGAAGATCGCAGGCATCGCGCATGAGCGGGGAAAAGGTGTTATTATCGCGGTCAATAAATGGGATGCCATCGAGAAAAACGACAAGACCATTTATGAATTTACAAGACGGGTGCGGGAAGTGCTTTCCTTTATGGCTTATGCGGAAATTCTGTTCATATCTGCAGAAACCGGACAGCGGCTTTCGAAACTTTTCGAAATGATCGATATGGTTATGGAAAACCAGACCCTTCGTATCCAGACCGGCGTACTCAACGAGATCATTACCGAAGCCGTCGCTATGCAGCAGCCCCCATCAGACCGGGGACGGAGGCTGAAGATTTTCTATGTGACGCAAGTATCCGTAAAGCCGCCGACTTTCGTAGTCTTTGTCAATGATAAGGAACTGATGCATTTTTCCTATACGAGATATCTGGAAAATAAAATTCGGGATACGTTTGGATTCCGGGGGACTTCTTTGAAATTTATCATACGGGAGAGAAAGGAACAGGGATGATATGGAACGGGTAATCAGTCTGGCTGTCGGCTATTTGTTTGGATTGTTCCAGACAGCCTATATCTATGGAAAGATGAATGGCATCGACATCCGGGAGCATGGCAGCGGCAATGCGGGTTCCACCAACGCGCTCCGGGTACTGGGCAAAAAAGCAGGGGTGATCGTGCTTTTGGGGGATGTGGCCAAAACCGTGCTGGCGGTAGCGGCTGTCCGGCTGCTTTTTGGACGCCAGGATACGGACTGGCTGCCTCTTCTTGGCCTGTATGCGGCCGCAGGAGCCATTCTGGGGCATAATTTTCCGGTGCATCTGGGATTTAAAGGCGGTAAGGGCATTGCCTGTACTGCGGGCCTTGTGCTGACCCTGGGGCCTATCGTGACAGCACTGGAGGCGTCTACGTTTCTGCTCACAGTGCTTCTGACCGGGTATGTATCTCTTGGCTCCATTCTGGTAGTCGTAGAGTTGGTCATTCTTCTGGTGGTACTGGGCCAGACAGGCTATTATGGCATGAGCCAGGGGCATCTGATAGAATTTTATGCAGTGTGTGCGGTTTTATCTGCCATGGCTATCTACCGCCATCGAGCGAATATTGTGCGGCTGCTGCATGGAACGGAAAATAAGATTTTGAAAAAGAAGAACAAAGAAGTAGAGAAATAAAAGACAGGAGGTGTTTTTATGGCAAAAGTCAGTGTGATCGGCGCAGGAAGCTGGGGCATGGCCATTGCAAAAGTTCTGGAAACCAATGGGCATGATGTGATCGTTTGGTCCCATCGGGAGGAGGAAGCAGTCCGGCTTGCAAAGAAGCGGGAAAATGAGTCAAAACTTCCGGGGATAAAACTTTCAGAACATGCACAGTTTACATCCGATCTGGAACAGGCTGTGAAAGAGCAGAAGGTTCTGATTCTGGCAGTGCCGTCTACGGCAGTCCGGATGACGGCCCGCCGGATGGCTCCCTATGCGCGGCCGGGAGCAGTCATTGTCAATCTGGCCAAGGGCATCGAAGAGCATACGTTAATGATACTGACAGATATCATTGAGCAGGAGATTCCGGGAGCCAATGCAGCGGTGCTGTCCGGTCCGAGCCATGCAGAGGAAGTAGGGCGGGGAATCCCCACAACTGTAGTGGCAGGAGCGAAAGATCAGAAGACTGCGGAGCTGATCCAGAACATTTTCATGAATCAGGTCTTTCGCGTTTATACAAGTCCGGATATGCTTGGAATTGAACTGGGCGGGGCGCTGAAAAATGTCATCGCTCTGGCCGCCGGCGTAGCGGACGGACTCGGCTGCGGGGATAATACAAAAGCAGCTCTGATTACCCGCGGGATTAAGGAGATGAGCCGTTTAGGAACCGCCATGGGCGGAAAGATCGAGACTTTTAACGGACTTACCGGCATCGGAGACCTCATCGTGACATGTGCTTCCGTGCACAGCCGGAACCGGAAGGCCGGCTACCTGATCGGACAGGGCAGGACGATGCAGGAAGCCATGGAAGAAGTAAAGATGGTCGTAGAGGGCGTGTACTCGGCGAAAGCGGCCATGGTGCTGGCTGGAACTTACGGCGTGAACATGCCCATTGTGGAACAGGTGAACAAAGTGCTCTTTGAAAATAAACCGGCAAGAGAGGCTATGGAAGATCTGATGCTTCGGGACAAAAAGATCGAAAATCCAGAGCTGCCCTGGGAATAAAAATGTCTGTTATAATTTGCGTCCCCCGCCGCCGTGGGTGCGTCCGGAGCCGGAACGGTGGGTGGTTGTACGCCCGGAGTTAGCGCTTCGGCCTGACCCGGAGGAGGATGTGTTTCGAGGGATCTTCCGGTGAGTGACAAACTGGTTGATTAAACGGTCACTGGATTCTGTAAGTGCAAGATGTCCTTTTTCCGATACGGGATAATGGTATGTTTCATGGGTCAGGCGGTACTGGCTGCGGACAGAGAAAAAGATTCCAAGAGCAGCAAAGGCCCCTGCGAACATACCAAAAAGCATGGACAGGAACGGGAACCCTTTTTTGCGGTAAGGGTCCCGCTGCCCGGTCTCTGAGGAAAGATGATACTGGTCCTCTGGGATTCCCTCTTTGATATATGCACTGGTGTCCTGAAGGACTGACAGTGCACTCTGCGCATAATTTTTCTCAAGTGCATCCTCATAGGCGTGATCTAATACCCTGTCTAAGCGCTCGTCGGTCAGATAGCGCATCATTTCCCCTTCTGTGGAAATGTAAATTTCCCCATGATCTAAATCAATCAGATAGAGCATCCCGTCATGGGAGTCTCCCGTCCCGATATTCTGCTGTTCATAAAAGTCGTCTGCGTAATCAGCAGTGGATTTGCCGCCGGCGTCATTCGTGGAGACAACGGCAAAATCCATGCCGGTCTCTGTTTGGAGCTTTTGGATCGTATCTTCGATCTGCTGCTGTTCTTCCTGAGAAAAGATGCCTGCTTCATCGCAGACTCGGCGGGAACCCTCGGCCTGAATTTCTTTGCAGAAAAGAAGGCAGAACAAGAGAAGAACAAACAGATATGGGGAAATAATGTATCTTTTTGCATAACTCATAGCATTAATCCTCCCAGCAGTGTAATCAGAGCCGTAACGGCGGCAAAGATTCCTCCGCAGACCGCAAGAAGCTTTCGGTAGTCTACAGGAAGCTGTCCGCAGATCTCGCCGGTCTGTCCGTTCATAGCAAAATAAAAGAGCGCTCCGTTTTGCCGATAGGTCAGAACCCATACAGGCAGCAGGACATAATGCCATACACTTTTTTGTTCAGACATGAAAAACCGGTCTGCCTGGAAGGTGCCATGGCCGGTGATCGTATTGGTCAGCAGACTTTTTACATAGGTCTCCGTCTCTTTTTCGATCTCTGCCTCAAAGAACTCCTTTTCCATATCTTTCACTTCCGCCTGGAAGCCGGACAGGAAGCCCGTATGGAAAGGAGCGGCTTTTCTAAGGTCAAAAGGAAGGATGCCTTCTAGCATCCGTACCTGGGCTTTTTGAAGGGCATTGCGGGACAGGTCGCGCAGTTCGACCTGCCCGGAGCGCCGGATGGAATACACTTTGGTTTCCGTGTATTCCGTATCCTGCGTGCGCCAGATTCGAATGTCTTTTGTGGTGCCATTAAGCTCTGCATTCATGGTCCGGTCACAGGTCCAGTATGGAAAATAAACCCCGGACAGTTTTTCGATCTGATTTTTAGAGAAAAAGGCCGGCGGGATGAATCGCTTGCGGCTGATCCAGGAGATGAACCGTTCTTTTGCCTCGTCTTTGGAGATCTGGAAAGGAACCAACAGAGAAGGCATCTGCGTTCCGGACAGTTTTCCCGACAAGATAACAGGATTATGGCAGTAGTAGCAGAAGTCTGCGGCGGTAGTCTCCTCCATGGCGATCTGGGCTCCGCAGTTGGGACAGGTGTAGAGAAGCGTCTCGCTGTCCGGCTGTATTTCTTCGGAATGATCCAAAGGGAGTGCTTCAAGGTCCTCCCGGCAAAAGGAGGACAGACAATATTCGCATGTAAAATCCTGGCTTTGGGGGTCAAAGACCATGGATCCCCCGCAGTTGGGGCATTTGTATGTAAGTGCTGACATTATGTGTGCTTCTTTCCGCAGTTCTGGCAGAATTTTCCATTGTTTATTGTACCGCAGGAGCAGGTCCATTCGGAAGAGGCCGGTTTTGGACTGCCGCATTCAGAGCAGAATTTTCCCTTGTTGACTGTGCCGCAGGAGCAGGTCCATTCAGAAGAGGCCGGTTTTGGACTGCCGCATTCGGAACAGAATTTTCCAGTATTGGCTGCGCCGCAGGAACAGGTCCAGGCATCAGAAGCGGCGGGCAAAGCCGTCTGCGCGGTCTGCTGCGCCTGCATCTGACGAACATTCGTTCGAGAAGCAGCATCCAGAAAGTTTCCGCCTGCCTGCATCCCCATTCCCATGCCCATAAAGCCGGTCATAGCGCCGCCCTTGTTGGAGCCTGCGGCTTCCATGCCTCTGGCGAGGGCACCCTGCACATAGCCTTCCCGGACGGAGGCGTCACTCAGCATGGCACCTTGATTGCGCAGGTGAATGAGCTTTTTGGATTCCTCGTCATAGGAGACGCTGGCAATGCCGACGGACTGAATCTCCATGCCTCTGTTCTGGTTCCAGTCGCCGTCTAACACATGGGCCATGTAGCCGCCTAACTCCCGGCTTTTGGAAGTGACATGAGAGATGCGGATGCCGTCTGCGGACATCTGGTTCAGAGCGGACTGCAGAGCTTCGAGAAATTCATTCAGATATTGTTCGTTGATCTCGGATACGGTTACATGGTCGTCGTTTTTCGGGATGACTTCTGCATAAAATTTCAATGGATTTGTGATTTTTATGGAGTAGGTTCCGTGTGCCCGAAGAAAAAGTTCTGCATTGTAAAAGTTGTCGAAATAGTTGACCGGATTGCGGGTGCCGAACTTGATTCCTTTGATCTCCTGCAGATTGATAAAATAGACCTTCTGCTTTGAGGGAGTCTGTCCGCCAAAACGGATGCGGTCAAAAATATCATTCAGTGTGTCCTTAAACTCTCCATTTAAAAGAGAGGGAAGAGAAGAATCGCTGACTTCATAATATCCTTCTTCTGCGGTATAGTCGATAACCTTACCGCCATCTGTCAGCATCATAAACTGATTGGGAGCGACGTGGATGACAGAGCCGTTGGATACAGTGTCCGTACTTTTCTTTTTGTTCTGTCCCTGGCGGGTGCAGATCCCTTTTGTAAATACAACCTGATCGCCCAGATCGTCAGCTTCATAAACTTCCAGCCAACTGTCTGCAAGTGCTCCTTTTACAGCGGAAGCAGTGGCTTTGATGATTCCCATAGGTACCTCCTAGTTGCGGTATGCCGGATGTGTGCATTACCTGTATTTCCTATATTATACAATCGAATACATAAAATCACAAGACGGATTCGGCTTGATGAACGGGAAGTTGTTCATAAAACGAAAACAACAGGGGGGTTTTTACAAACGAACGTTTGCAAGGAGGTAGATATCCCCGTTAAATTGTGCTATAATAGAAAATAATTTACATATACCAGATAGAATACCAATCGGGAAAGAATCCCAGGAGAATCCCTGTTATGGAGATCAAATCAATAAGACTTGGAGGGCTTTTGCTCCCTTCTAATGTGCTGATGGCCCCTCTGGCCGGCTATACCTGTTATCCCTTCCGGATGCTGGCCTACGAGCTTGGAGCCGGGCTGTGCTTTACAGAGATGGTCAGTGCGAACGGGCTGAAATACGAGGACCGTGCGACCAGGCGTCTTTTGTTTACCACCAGAGAAGAACCTATCCGGGCGGTTCAGCTTTTAGGAGGTCATCCGGCGGTGATGGGACAGATGGCAGGAAGCGAGCTTTTGAAAGATTTTGCGGTTATTGATCTGAATATGGGCTGTCCGGTCCCCAATGTATTCAAGAGTGGTGAGGGAAGTGCGCTGATGCTGGATCAGAAGCGGGCATCAGCTATCATCCAAAACTGCAAGAAAAGCGGAAAGATCGTGACGGTCAAGTGCAGAACTGGTGTTCGAGAAGATGAAATGTTTGCGGCGGAGTTTGCCCGGATGTGCGAAGCGTCCGGTGCAGATATGATTACGATTCACGGTCGGAGCCGAAGCATGATGTATGACGGAACGCCTTATTACCGGGAGATTGCGCAGGCCAAAGCAGCGGTTGGCATCCCGGTCATAGCAAACGGCGGGATTTTCTCCATAGAAGATGCAAAGAAGATGATGGAGCGGACAGGAGCAGACGGGGTTATGTTGGCCCGTTACGGGCTGGAACATCCATTTATTTTCCAGGAGCTGACCGGGAAGCCCTGCCAAAAGACAGCCTTTCAGATTCTGACAGAGCAGCTTGACCTGACAAAGCAGTATTATGATGAGACTTATACATTAATCTATATAAAGAAACTGGCGGCTTATATGATGAAAAAGCGCAGAGGAACTAAACATTATAAGGAACGGCTGTACAAAAGCGGGAGCATTCAGGAGCTGCAGGAAATGCTGCGGCTGATCTTCCTGGAACATCCAAAGGAGACAGAGCAATGACAGGAGAGGGAGCAAAATGGGAGAGTTTATCATAGAGGATGGAGTGCTGAAGGCATATACAGGAAGAGCGGAAATAGTGGAAGTGCCAAAGGAGGTTCATACTATCGGGGAGGGCGCCTTTAAGGCGTGTGTCTCTTTGCGGAAAGTCGTTCTGCCTTTTGGACTTCAGTGCATCCAGGATCATGCCTTTAAGGGCTGCCGTCTTCTGGAAGAAGTCCGGATTCCAAACGGCGTGTCCAAAGTGGGAAATTATGCCTTTCACCGCTGTCATGCACTGCGGGAAGCCGTACTGCCGCCTCTTGTGGAGGAGCTGGGGGACTGCGTGTTCCTGTACTGCGACAGCCTGACCAGGGTGCGGATACCAGGGGTCAGGCGGTTTGGAAGACAGGTATTTGTCAATGACGTGCTGCTGAAGGAGGTTGAGATCTCCAGGGAGTTGGATGAAGAAAGCATCTGCGATGTATTTACAGGCTGCGGAAATATCCGGCGGATCTGCTTTGCAGATGGGGAATGTTTTGAGATCGCCAACGCAGTGGAGGCAGTGGCAGGGGAGCATATACTTCCTTCCCTCGTTCGCCAAATCGCTGTAGATGTACTGCGGATGATGGAGCTTCAGGGCCGGTGCCTGACCCGGTTTTTGACCAATCTGAAGCATGTGGATATTCCGGAAGGAATCGAAGTCTTAGCAAAGAGCTGCTTTTATGACAAGCGGGGTATTCTGTCAGTTCGCCTGCCCAAATCCCTAAAGGAGATCGAAAGCCGGGCCTTTCGCAACTGCATCAGCCTGGAGACAGTGGAATTTGCAGGAGAGCAGGTTCGGATTCACGAGGATGCATTTAAGAACTGTACATCTTTAAAAACGGTCCGGACGTATGATGGAACAAGGTATCATTTTAGCGGAATATCCGGTATCCATCAGACAGAGGCACCGGATATGGTCCGTGTGATCCAAAAGCAGGTATTGGGAAATTTCTGTATCAGCGGGACAATGCTTTTGAAATATCTGGGGGAGGAGTCCCGTGTCGTGGTTCCGGAAGGGATTACGAGAATCGCGGAAGAGGCTTTTGCGGGAAACGAGGCCATAGACCGGGTACTTCTGCCGGAAAGTGTCCGTACGATTGGCGCGGAGGCATTCCGGGACTGCCTGCTGCTGCAGACGATCCGGCTGCCGGAAGGATTAGAAGAGATTGGACCAGGTGCGTTTGAAAACTGCGTCAAGCTGATTCGGATACATCTGCCCGCCCAGGTGGTCCGGATCGAAGAAAGGACGTTTCGGCGATGTCAGGTGCTCCGGGAAGTCTGCTTGCCGGAAGGCTTTCAAAACATCGGAGAAAGTGCTTTTTATGGCTGCCCTTCTTTAAAGAAAGTGGAATTTCCAGAAAGCCTTACATCGATTGGAAAAATGGCGTTCTTTCGCTGCAGTGCCCTTCAGGAAGTGCATCTTCTAGCAGGGATAAAGCAGGTAGGAAGTCTTGCCTTTGCCGAAAGCGGTGTAAGAAGCGTGTGGGTGTCAGGAAACGGCCGGGACTATGGAACGGATCTTTTTGCAGGCTGTGCAAAGCTGAAGATGCTGGTGCTTGAGGAGGGCGTGGAGCATATCCCGGACAAATTCGCCTATGGATGTGCGGCGCTTCGACAGGTCCGTCTGCCGCAGTCGCTTTGCTCGGCAGGCAGACATGCATGGGAAGGAACGCCCTGGCTTTCCTCTTGCCTGGAAGGACAGGCCGGCGGAGTGTTCTGGGACGGAAGAGATCTGGAAGGAGAGGTGCATCTTTCGGAACAGATCCGTATTCTGGCCGGAGGGGCTTTCTATGGAAATGAAAAGGTGACGTCTGTAGTTTTGCCGGAGAGCGTCCGGTGGATAGGTCCGGCGGCGTTTAAGGGCTGCAGGAAGCTTCTGCAGGTGACAGTGCCGTCCGGTTTGAAGAAGCTGGAGGCGGAAGTCTTTTCCGGATGCACCGGGCTTTGGTCGGTCACTGCCGGGAAAGAGGGCGTATTTCCCGTGTGGGAGTCTGTAGGAGAACGTGCGTTCTATCGATGCGGAAAGCTGGAACAGATTTCTTGGGAGAACTTAAAGGAGATCGGGAAGGAAGCCTTTGCAGGCTGTACAAAGCTTGAGACGTGCTGTGTTCGGTCGGTGCAGAGCATTGGAGAGCGGGCCTTTGCACAGACAAGATGGGTAGAGCCGACAGAAGGTCCGTTTGCAGTGGTCGGCGGCATCGTTGTCTTTGGCGGCGGGTGTGCAGGTGAAGTCTGTCTGCCAAAACATGTGACCGGAATCGCTCCTTATGCGTTTGCGGGAAATAGCCGCATTACCAAAATTGTATTTTCCGAAGGGCTTGCGGAAATCGCAGAGGGAGCATTTTCCGGCTGCAGCGCCCTTGCAGATGCGGTATTTCCAGAGGGACTGCAAAAGATTGGTGCAAGGGCTTTTGAGCGGTGTTGTTCCATAAAAGAAGTACGGACGGCTTCTCCTTTTGTGGGGGCTTCGGCCTTTGCCGGGTGCCGGTCTTTGCACACGGCAGTTCTGTCCGGGGTGACAGTGCTGGAAGAATGTACGTTTGCTTGCTGCAAAGAGCTGCGGGCGTGTACCTGCGGGCAGGCCGTAAAGATAGGTTCCGGCTGCTTTGCCGGCTGCGGGAAACTGCGGGATATTTCTTTTGTCAAAGCGGAGGTTATCGGAACCCATGCGATGGAGGACTGCGACAGCTTAACGTCTGTGGAGCTTCCGGACGGAATCTGGATCAAAGCACACGCCTTTGAGGACTGCTGCGGGCTGGAGGAGATCCGGCTTGTGGGGGAGACGGGACAGATTCGGCTGTCAGAATATGCCTTTTCGGGATGTACGGCGCTTTGCCGGGTGGTCTGCCTGGGAGAGACATGGACGTTTCATACTTATCATGATATGTTTTCGGAAAAGATTCCGGAGACGGCAAGGCTTTTGTATCACAGTGCCTGCTCCTGTTTTGAGACAGAGCAGGAAACGCTGTGCGGCTACCGGGGCGCAGGGCGTTCGGTGCGGATTCCGGAAGGTATCCGGCGGATAGAGGCGGAGGTATTTCGGGACCGGATGATGCTCCGGGAAGTGGAGATTCCAAAAAGTGTGGAGTATATCGGTGCCAGGGCATTTCACGGAACGGCCTGGATGGAGCAGAAGCGAAAGGAAAATCCGCTTGTGGCCGTAAATGGGATGCTGTTAGACGGCTCTTCCTGTCAGATGGAAGTGACGATTCCAAAGGAGATTCGAATGGTGTGCGGATGGGCATTTGCGGGGGGTCTTGGGATCAGAAGCATTCGTTTTTGCTCTGACAGAGTGCGTGTGGAAGAATACGCCTTTCGAAACTGTATTAATTTGGAGGAAATGATTTTGCCGGACGGTTCGGCGGTTCGGTTCACCGGGCTTTCGGACCGGACAAGAGAACTGCCGCCTTTGGCCAGGCAGGCGGCTTTTGACAGCCTGAATTGTTTTAAAACAGACGAAGACGGTATGCTTTTAGAGTGTACGGGAAATATTTCCGGGCTTCGGCTGGCGTATGGAATCACATCTGTAGGAGACGGAGCGTTCCAGGACGGAAATCTTTTGACAGAGGTGACGATGCCAAAGACGGTCCGGTCCATCGGGAAACGGGCGTTCGCAGGCTGCAAATGGTTGGGAGCGGTAAAAGGTGCTCTGGGGGTGGAACAGATCAAAGAGCAGGCCTTTGCAGGCTGCGGCGTACTTCGGCAGGTGGAGCTGTCGGAAAAATTCCGGCATATGGGCGCAGGAGCCTTTGAAAACTGTACGTCGCTTTCTGAGATCCTGCTGCCGGAAGGGGTGGAAGAGATTCCGGCCAGAGCCTTTTACCGGTGCCACAAGCTGAAAAAGGCAGTCTTTCCTTCTACTTTGAAAAGAATCGGGAAGGAAGCGTTTGCGTTTTGCAGAGAGCTGACCGATATCCGCCTGCCAGATGGCGTTCTCCTGGAAGAACGTGCGTTCGAAGGATGCGAAGAGACAGGAGGCATGTAAGTGTACAGTCGAATGCTTGGAAAGACAGGACTTCGGGTGTCGGAGATCGGATTTGGGACGATTCCTATTTTAAAAGGCAGTGTTCCGGTGCTGCCGGATTACTATAATCTGGAGGAAGAGGAAGCGCTGTCTGTCATGGAACATGCCTTTCGGCTTGGATGCAACCTGTATGATACGGCTATCGTTCCGGAGTATGGGGATGCAGAGCCAAAGGTTGGGAAATTTGCCCGCCGGGTGGGGAGAGAACGGCTGATTCTCTCGGACAAGGCGCGTTTTTATGACGGCAATGAGATGTATCAGGCTGTGCAGACGTCCTGCGGGCATTTAGGCACTTATGCAGATCTGTATTTTGTTCATCAGGTAGATGAGGAGCACGAGGACATTGTGTTTGGGCCTGGGGGCGCTTTGGATGCTCTGACGGAACTGAAGGCAGAAGGGCTGGTCCGGTTTGCCGGGATTGCCTCCCATTATTACGACACCCTTCTTCGGGGGGCGAAAGACAGCCGGGTGGACGTGCTGCAGGGAAGCGGAAATGTGCTGGAGCGGGGGATGCTGGACCGGATCCGGGAGGAGCCGCTCTTTTTGGAAAAGGGGTTTTTAGTCAACAAGGTATATGCGGCCGGCATCCTTCCTAGTTTCTTTTCAGTTAGCACATTGCTTCAGACGGTGCTGTCTTATCCGGTGTCCTGTGTTCTTGTGGGCATCGGCACGAAAGAGCAGGCAAAGGCGGCGATGGGATGGGATACAAGAAAAGGACAGGGAAAAGTGCCGTCTTTTGAGGAGGTGCTGTCTGTACTGGAGAAAGATTATGAGCCGATTCCCTGCGACCGGTGCCAGAGGTGCCGGTGTCCTTATGGAACGGAGATCCATACGGTGTTCCGGCAGTATCAGTATTATTTTCTCGGAAAGGAATACTGGGCCCTTCGGAAGCTGGATCTGGGCATTGAAGAGAGTGCAGGGCATTGCAGGAAGTGCCCGAAAGCGGTCTGCATGGAGGCGTGTCCGCGTGGGATCCGGATACCGGACGAGATTGAGCGGGTGTGGCGGCTGGTGCGGGAGCGGCTGTGATGAGATGGCAGGCGGCCGGGACTGGGCAGCAGAAAAGTGCGCTCGTATGGAATGTATCGGACAAAGGGCCTGGAGTGTCCGTCCTACACGTACATTTTTTGTACGCATGGGACGGACACTCCAGGCCCTTTGTTCGCTCCAATCCACACAGCGCTGCATTTTTCTGCTGCCCAGGTCCAGTCGCCCGTCATAGAGACAGAGCTTTTGAGAAGAGCCGGGAAAAACATTTTACGGACAGCGGCATAGGATGATAGGGAAAG
Organism: Lachnospiraceae bacterium; assembly: GCA_910574965.1. GTDB lineage: Bacteria > Bacillota > Clostridia > Lachnospirales > Lachnospiraceae > Hominiventricola. Next base: position 27,431 of record CAJTDB010000010.1, read on the forward strand.
CGAAGAACGGGAGGTTTACAGCATATGGTAACGATAAGTCTGTGTATGATTGTGCGCAATGAGGAGGAGGTGCTGGGACGGTGTCTGGACTCGGTGCAGGCGGCGGCGGATGAGATCGTGATTGTGGATACGGGGTCTGAGGATCAAACGAAAGAGATTGCAGAAAGATATACGAAGAAGGTGTATGAACTTCCCTGGGCGGATGATTTTGCAGGGGCGAGGAATGTGTCTTTTTCCAAGGCCAGTATGGACTATTGTATGTGGATAGATGCGGATGATGTGATAAGTCCTCCGGAGCTGGAGCGGCTGCTCTTGTGGAAGAAGCAGGCGGACGGTACGGCAGATGCAGTGATGATGAAATATGCGGCAGGAATGGATGAGCAGGGAAAGGAGACATTTGTCTATTACAGGGAGCGGCTGCTAAAAAGGGATCGCGGATTTGTGTGGAAAGGGCGGGTCCATGAGGCCGTTTTGGTGAGCGGGAAGGTGGAATATCTGGACATCCGGGTGGAGCATCACAGCCGGAAGAAGCAGTACGGGGACCGGAATCTTAGGATTTATGAGCGGATGAAAGCGGAAGGAGAACCGTTTTCCGAGCGGGATTTGTTTTATTATGCAAGAGAACTATACTATCATGGAAAGTACAAGGAAGCAAAAGAAGGCTTCCTGTTTTTTTTGGAGCAAAAAGGAGGATTTTCGGAAAATCAGGCAGAAGCCTGCCGGTTTTTAGCGTACAGTCTGTACGCTTTGGGGGAAGAGGAAGAAGCGCTGCAGGCGCTGTACCGGGGGCTTAGGTACCGGGTGCCGGGAGGGGAGCTTTGCTGCGATCTGGGAAAGCATTTTGCAGACAGGCAGATGTGGGCGCAGGCAGTGTTCTGGTATGAGGCGGCTCTTCATGCAGGAAAGGATGAGCGGTCCGGAGGATTTATACAGGAAGAGTATTATGGATATGTACCGTGTGTACAACTGTGCGTCTGCTTCAGCGCTATGGGAGAGCAGGAAAAAGCTTATGCCTGCCATCAAAAGTCCGGAACTTTCAAGCCCTATGGAAAAGAGTTTCTCAAAAATGAGGAATATTTCCGCAGCAGGGGAAAATGATGCATATTTGATGGTTTTCTGATGTGGTTCTGATGCCCGGCTCCGGTAAAGTAAGAACAGAAAAACAAAAACCGACAGAGAACGAAAGAGGTGTATGAAGTGAAGAGAATCATTGGCTGGATGTTGGCGGTCTGTATGCTGGCCGGATATTGTCCTGCGGTACAGGCGGCAGGGGAAGAAAAGGAGGATGTAACACTTGCTCCGTATTTTTTCATACAGGAGGGAGATCCGTCCGTGGACGGTCTGCCGTTGAAAGGGACCAGTGTGCGGACCAATGTAAACGGTGTTATTGCGGAAACCTACGTAACACAGACCTATGCCAACGAGGGAGAGCGGCCCATTAACGCCACCTATGTGTTTCCCGCTTCCACAAAGGTGTCCGTACATGGGATGACTATGGAGATTGGCAGTCAGCGGATTACGGCTGTGATTCGGGAGAAGGAAGAGGCCGAACAGGAGTTCGAGGAAGCGAAAAGCGAGGGAAAGAGCGCCTCTTTGCTGGAGGAAAAGCAGTCCAACGTATTTACCATGGATGTGGCGAATATTATGCCGGGGGATACGGTAGTGATCGAGCTGCACTACACGGAGATGATCGGATGCAGCGAAGGGGTGTATGAATTTGTATTTCCTACAGTGGTCGGCCCTCGTTATGCGGGTGTCGTGGACGAGGAGGACGCAGAGGAAGGAGACTGGGTGGAGACTCCGTATCTGCAGGAAGGCGTAACTCCTGACAGCAGTTATGATGTGACGGTCAATCTGTCTACAGGAGTGCCCATCGAAGATTTGATCTGCGGGACCCATGATGTGGACGTGGAATGGAAGAAAAATTCAGAGGCGAAAATCACGCTGGCCGATCCGGGAGATTTTGCAGGAAACCGGGATTTTATCCTGCGGTATCGGCTGGCCGGGGAGGAAGTGGACTCCGGACTTATGCTCTATGAAGGAGAAGAAGAGAACTATTTTCTTCTGACTGTCCAGCCGCCGGCCCGGTATGAGGCAAAGGACATTGTGCCAAGAGAATACATCTTTGTGCTGGACGTATCCGGATCTATGAACGGTTACCCTTTGGATACTGCCAGGGAGCTGATTCGGAATATGGTGAAAAATCTAAGGAGCACAGACCGCTTTAACCTGTTTCTGTTCTCAGATATTGTGTCGGAGATGTCTTTGCAGTCCGTGCCGGCCACAGAGGAAAATGTACAGTGTGCGCTGGATCTCATCGATATGCAGGAAGGCGGAGGCGGCACGGAGCTTTTGGCGGCTCTGGAAGAAGTGCTGCGTACACCAGCGAAGAATGATGCGGCGAGAAATGTGGTAGTGATTACGGATGGCTATATTTATGATGAAGGGGAGATCTTCGAGACCATTCGGGATCATTTAGGAGAGATGAGTTTCTTCTCTTTTGGGATCGGAAGTTCCGTCAACCGTTCCTTGATGGAAGGGATTGCAAATGCCGGCATGGGAGAGGCGTTTGTAGTGACAGAGGAAGCGGAGGCAAAAGAGACGGCCCGCCGTTTTCAGACTTATATTGAGGCGCCGGTGCTGACGGATATTCAGGTAGAATTTGACGGGTTTGATACCTATGAGACAGAACCATCTCATGTTCCTACTCTGTTTGCCCAAAAACCGGTGGTCCTCTTTGGAAAATGGCGCGGAGAACCTAAGGGAACGATTCGCATTACTGGAAAGACCGGCAGTGAAGCGTATGCGCAGGAGATCCAGGTATCCGGGACAGTGCCTTCCGAAGAGAATGAGGCCATTCGCTATCTGTGGGCAAGGAAACGAATAGAAACACTGACAGCCTATGGATTTGCAACGGTAGACGATCAGACGAAGGCAGAAATCACTGCTATCGGATTAGAGCACAGTATGGTGACACCCTATACATCTTTTGTGGCTGTGCTGGATACCGTCCGAAATCCGGAAGGGGACAGCATGGATGTAGACCAGCCTTCGCCGCTTCCTGAGGGCGTGTCGGGATACGCCATCGGCGGATATCTGTTCGGAGCGGAACCCAAAGACACTCTTCTGGTTTTGCTGGCGCTGTCTGTAGTCTGCGTAAATGTCCGGAAAAGACGGAGAAGAAAAAAATGCGTACAGTCTTGATCTTAAAAAAGTATGGAGTCTTTTATCTTACCGGTGCCGCTTTGATTCTCTGGCTGAAATACCGCTATGGCCACGGCTCATGTGAAGAGCTTCTATGGCTTTTGGCGCCGGCGGCTGCATGGTCTGGATTTCTCGGCGGGTTCTCCTTTTTCTATGAACCGGGGGTGGGATATATCAGTCATTCTGTCCGTCTGGTCATTGCTCCTTCCTGCTCCGGGGTGCAGTTTATGCTGATTGCTTTCGGAATGCTTTTGTTTACTTTCGTGCATCGGATGGAAACTAGAAAACGGGCGGCGGGATGGATGGCCATAAGTCTGGCGGGGGCCTACGGATATACAATACTGGTCAATGGGATCCGGATCGTGCTGGCGGTCCGGGTGCCGGCCTGGCTTTTGTCCGCCGGACTTTTTACCGGGCAACTCTCTTCAGAACGGCTGCATACCGTCATCGGTGCTGCTGTGTATTTTTCAGGACTGCTCCTTTTGTATCAGGCAGCAGACCGGCTGCTGGAGGGACCGGGCGTTTGGAAAGAACGCTTGCTTCCTGGTTCTTTTCCCTATGTGATTCCTGCGTTTTGGTATCTTTTTATTGTGCTGGGAGTTCCATTTCTTAATCAGGCGCTCCAAAAGGACCCAAGGGGATATCTGGAATTTGCGGCTGTCACAGCAGGAGTTTGCTTTGGCATACTGACTATTTTGTATGGGTGCCGGAAAATGCATCTGAAAGAATGATTGTTTCTCCAGAACAGGTATGCTATACTGTTTTCACAGAAAAAGAAAACAGGAAATGGAGAATCACCGATGACGAGAGAAGAATTTCGCATATTAATAGAAGAAAAGGGACCGGTGCTTCTGGATGGAGGGACCGGTTCCTGTCTGCGAACCCGCGGAATGCCTGCGGGAGTATGCACGGAACAGTGGGTATTCGATCATCCGGAAGTGATAAAGGGACTGCAGGAGGAGTATGCCGATGCAGGTTCTCAGATTATCTATGCGCCTACTTTCGGAGGCAACCGAATCTCTCTGAAAAATATGGGATTGGCGGACCAGGCAGAAGAACTGAACCGTACGCTGGCAGGAAGGGCTGTTGCTGATCTTAGGGGCAGAGTATTTGTGGCGGGAGATCTGTCCACCACCGGAACACCTATGGAGCCTTATGGTCCTATGACCTATGGCGGGCTGATGGAAGTTTATAAGGAGCAGATTTGTTTTCTTGTGGAAGCAGGAGTGGATCTTCTGGTGGCAGAGACACTGCTTTCCCTGGACGAAGCGCTGGTGATCTGCGATGCCGCCAGAGAAATATGTGCGCTGCCGCTTATGGTTTCCTTTAGCTGTGAGGCGGACGGAAAACTGTACTTTGGCGGAACGGCGGCGGATGCGGCGGCGTCTCTGGAAGCCTTGGGCGTTGATGCGGTAGGCGTAAACTGTTCCGTAGGACCGGAGCAGCTAGAAGCGGTAATCCGTCAACTGAGAGATACCGTATCAATTCCCATTCTGGCTAAGCCCAATGCCGGGATGCCGGTCATTACTGACACCGGGGAGGCGGTGTACAGCATGGGGGCAGAGGAATTTGCCCGTCACATGCAGAGGCTTTGGAACTGCGGCGCTTCTTTGATCGGCGGCTGCTGCGGAACGACACCGGACTATATCCGAGAGATCAGGAAGATTCTGTAAGATGAAGAAAAAGATCCTATTGTTCGTCAGTCTTTTAATTGGCTGTACGCTTTTCATGCATATGATGATACAGCAGAGCCGTCGGGTGATGGAGGCAGGAGTCCTATCCTGGCAGGAGATCGAAAAACTGCAGGAAAGCAGGAGTCAGATCGAAGACGGGCGGGCCGTGCTGCTGATTAACGGCATAAAAGCAGCTTATGAGAGAGAGGAAGCAAGGTACTATATTTCCAGAAATATGGAAGAGGACCAGTGGAAAGGAGCCATAAGCGCGGCGGTAGACGGGCTTCCGGCGTCGGTGATATGGGCAGAGGATGATGGATTCCGGGATCTGAAACATGCCATTGCCGAAGGACATACTTTTCAATGTATGATTTATAATGACTCTGAGTATCAAATGGTATCCGTACTTTTTACAGGTCTTCCGGTTATGGAGATTGAAGGAGAGATGGGCGTTCTGGGAAGCCGGGTACGTGTTTTCGATCCGGTCAGAAGTCTTCGGGGGGATTATCAGACGGAGGACTGTTATGCTTACTATAATATCCGGGGAAATGCCAGTAAGCGGTTCGAGAAGATCGGGTACCGCCTGGAATTTTTTCAGGAAGACGGAAGTCCGGGCCTTGACCGGTCTTTGCTTGGTATGCGCTCCGACAATGACTGGCAGTTAAAGGCTATGTATTCAGACCGCAGCAAACTGAGGGACAAGCTGGCCATCGATCTTTGGAACGAGATTGCGGACCGGACGGGCACCCCTGCGGACAGCGGCTGCCATATGGAGTATCTGGAACTCTTGGTCAATGGGGAGTATCGGGGGCTTTATGGTCTGGTGGAGCCTACAGATTACAAATCCTTGGGCCTTGACAGAGACAAGGATCTGATCTATAAAGCAAGTGCGGATGAGTGGCCTGGCGAAGAACGTTTTGACAGAAGTGAGCAGGAGCAGTCTTTTGTCTGTGCGGGAGTCCATATCCGTCAGGCGGACAAGGAATTTTACCCCGGTATCTGGGAACCGTTTCGCACTTTCTGGAAACACGGGTATGAGATGGAGTCCGAGGAGGATCTGCAGGTCCTTTATACCTGTATTGACCGGCAGAACTTTATTGAATATGATCTGTATTACAATGCCATTTCCGGCATGGACAACCGGTTTAAAAATATAATTTACAGCACGGTTATGCATGAAGACGGGACATATACCATCCGCCGGATTCCCTGGGATCAAAATTATTCCTTTGGAGATGACTTTAACAAAGAAGAGACGGAGGATGACAAAAATATCCGTTTCAATCCGGAACTTTGTGAGCGCTGGTTAAATGAAGAAGTGTTCCGAAATATGCAGACATACGATACAGAACTGGCAGCCGATATGAATGCTACATGGAAGAGCTGGCGTAAAAGTTTTTTAAGGGAAGAAGACTGGAAAGCATATGCCGGAAAACTTATGGCTTATCTGCAGGAGTCGGGTGCGTTTTCCAGAGATACAATCCGATGGCCGGACAGTGAAAATGTACCGGGCACCGAGGAGATTGAGACATTTATTGATCGGCGGTTTGTGTGGCTGGACGGGTATCTGGAGGAACTTTCGGGCGGCAAAAGTCATTAGAAGTGTTTTTTCAAATTATAGAATTGACAAAGGTTCCGTTCATTGTTACAATATTTTGGTATATATCGTGTACTTTAAGAAAGTAAATCAAGAAAGCAGGGGGATGCATGGACAAGGTAGTATTTTCAATGCTGGTGGAAAATTCATCAGGTGTTTTAAGCCGTATTGCGGGACTTTACAGCCGGCGCGGCTATAATATTGACAGCATCACTGCAGGAGTGACCGCGGACCCGAATTTTACCCGGATCACCATCGTGGCAAGAGGCGATGAGATCATTCTGGAGCAGATCGAAAAGCAGCTTTTAAAGCTGGTAGATGTGGTGGACATTAAAAGGCTGGATCCGGACAGTTCCGTATGCAGGGAGCTGGTCCTTCTGAAAGTGCTCTGCAACGAGCAGAACCGTCAGAATATCATATCCATCGCAGATATTTTCAGGGCGAAAATCGTAGACGTATCCATAGAGTCGCTGGTAATTGAGCTGGTGGGAAGCCAGACGAAGATTGAAGCATTTATCCGTATGCTGCAGGGAGTGGAGATCCTGGAGCTGGCCCGTACCGGGATCACCGGTTTGTCCAGAGGGACTTTCGATGTGAAGATACCGGATAAAGACGGCAGGCTTGTGGACTATGATTTTATAAAAGCAGACACACTTTAGACAATGGAGGAGAGAAACAATGGCAAAAATTTATTATCAGGAAGACTGTAACCTTTCCATGCTGGAAGGAAAGACCATCGCAGTCATCGGCTATGGCAGCCAGGGACATGCTCATGCGCTGAATGCAAAGGAGTCCGGATGCCATGTCATTATCGGTCTTTATGAGGGAAGCAGATCCTGGAAGCGCGCTGAGGAGCAGGGTTTTGAGGTGTATACGGCAGCGGAGGCTGCAAAGAAAGCAGATGTTATTATGATCCTGATTAACGACGAGCTGCAGGCTTCCATGTACAAGAAGGATATCGAGCCGAATCTGGAAGAGGGCAATATGCTTATGTTTGCCCACGGCTTTAATATTCATTTTAATCAGATTGTACCGCCGAAGAATGTGGATGTGACGATGATCGCGCCCAAAGGACCGGGACATACGGTAAGAAGTGAGTATCAGGCGGGCAAGGGTGTTCCGTGTCTGGTAGCCGTGCATCAGGATGCTACTGGAAAGGCGCTGGAGAAAGCGCTGGCGTATGCGCTGGCCATTGGCGGTGCAAGAGCAGGCGTTTTGGAGACGACTTTCCGGACAGAGACCGAGACGGACCTGTTCGGCGAGCAGGCAGTGCTCTGCGGAGGCGTATGTGCGCTGATGCAGGCAGGCTATGAGGTGCTGACAGAGGCAGGTTACGATCCGAGAAATGCGTACTTTGAGTGTATCCATGAGATGAAGCTGATTGTGGATCTGATCTATCAGTCCGGCTTTGAAGGTATGAGATATTCTATTTCCAATACGGCAGAGTACGGTGATTATATTACCGGACCGAAGCTTATCACTGAGGAGACAAAGGCAGCCATGAAGAAGATCCTGAAGGATATCCAGGATGGTTCCTTTGCAAAAGAGTTCCTGCTGGATATGTCCGCGGCAGGCGGACAGGCTCACTTTAAGGCTATGAGAAAGCTGGCAGCAGAGCATCCGTCGGAGAAGGTCGGAAAAGAGATCCGGAAACTGTATAGCTGGAATGGGGAAGATAAGCTGCTGGACAACTAAGCAGCAGTGCAGATATAGCCAAAGGCCGGGGAGAGTCTTGTGCGGCGTCCCGGCCCTTGGGTTCCATCTTATATGGACTGTATTGGACAAAGGCCCCGGAAGGTTCGCCCTATACGTGCATTTTGCGCGCGTAGGGCGGACCTTCCGGGGCTTTTGTCCGCTTCCATTTACACAGCTTTATGGAGTATACGGACCGGGGCACCAGTTATGGCCGGCTTTTCGGTTTAAGGGTGCGGTGCAGGAAAAGGGTGGCGGTGCTTGAAATTGTTCTACAATCTGGTATAATTAGGGTCAGATGGGAGGTTCTTATGGTTCTGGATAGAAATGGAAGTTCGATCAGGCGGCTGCAGTGTTTGTTTGTGCTGATTCATGTGGCGGCAGTGGCGTATGCAGTGGTGTTTCTGCATCCGTTTTACGGGTCAAATGATGAATTTACGCTGGCAGCCATAGCGTCGGGTGCCTATGGGGATTATACGCAGTATTTTATTTATATTCACAGTGGGTTTGGACAGCTTTTGAAACTGTTTTACCGTTTGGTACCTGGAGTGAACTGGTATACGATGGTGCTATATGGGCTGATCTTTGGCTCTTTGACGGCGGTGGGGTGTACTTGGATACGGCAGCGGCCGAAGACAGGGCTGATTCTGTCAGTGATGCTGGTACTGGCCTGTACGCAGCCGCTGTATGTGGAATTTCAGTATACGAAGACAGCAGCAGTGGTGACGGCAGCAGGATATGTGCTGCTGCTGGGCGACTTTAAAGAGGAGCATAAGAAAGGGCTTTTCCAAAGGATGGGCGTGCTTTTTGGCATTCTTTTTCTGCTTCTGGGAAGCTGGATTCGGTTTCATGCCTTCGGGATGGTCAGTCTTATGGCTTTTGGCCTGTGGCTTGGCCGGGGCTGGAAGTGCTGGAAGGACCGGGAGTGGAAGACCTTTTTTGTGCGGGATTGTATGCCCTGTATCCTGGCATTCGTACTGGTGTTCGGAAGCATTGCGCTGGAAAATGTGCTGGTATATACGCCGGGCAGTCCGGAGGAACATTACCGAGAATACGACCGGGCAAGGCAGAAGCTTCTGGACTTTGGCGTGCCGTCTTGGGATGAATATGAGGCGGAATACAAGGCACTTGGACTAACGAGAACCGACTGCATCAACCTGCAGAACTGGCTGATTGCAGATTATGACCGGTATACAGAGGAGACGTTTCGCTCTATTGTGGCCTTTCGAAAGGACAGGCCCTTTCAGTGGGAATATTTGGCGGATTACTTGATAATTCTTGGGAAAAAGCCCCTGTTTATCCTTGGGCTGCTGGTGACTTTGCTCTGGCTGTATCCCTTTCGGGATCGGAAGAGGAAAAAAAGCTGGATAACGGTGGGGTATCCGTATGGGGCGCTGCTTTGCATTTATCTGTATTTTATAAAAATATATCGGGTACTGCCGATTGTGGTGACCGCGTGTCTGGTCAGTTTTGTAATCTTCGTCTGGACAGCGGCCGGAAAGGAGCTGGAAGAGCAATGGGGAGAGCGGTTGTCCGGCAGGCGATTTCCCGCGGCCGGTCTTGCGGGCGTGCTTTTAACAATGGGGATTTGTGCCCGGATGCTGGTCGTTCCGGTGTTTCAGGCTCCGCTTCAAGAATCAGAACCAAGCGTTGCATTCCGGGAACTGTATGAGACGATAAGCAGAAAAAAGGAGATTTACTTTGCCTTTGATCCATTTACCAACAACGGAGTGGAGCTTGGGTATTCCATATTTGAGAAACTTCCGGAAGATTATCTGACGAATATTTTTACGCTGGGCGGCTGGGAAACGGAGTCTCCACAGATCATATCCAATCTGGATGCCTATGGGGAGCGAAGCCTTTTGACCTCTCTTTATAAAAGCGATCAGGCGGTGCTGCTGTCAAATACACTTATGGAGCATATTATGCTGCATTTGCAGGATACGTACGACGGCATTTTCATCACCTATTCCAAAGTGAATCAGATCGGGAACTTTGACTTGTTTGCGCTGAATTATAAAATGTCCGGCCTGAAGGATGATACGGAGCATACAGCGTCTCTCGACCGGACGTATACGGCGGAAAACGAGCGGTACGACGTATTTGAAGGGACCGTCAATATGTCTCCGGAGGAGTTGGAAGGGAAGAGTGTCTTTCTCTGGATGGAGAGTGTGGAGAGCGGAAAACGCCGGATGTATCAGGGAACTTGGCAGCAGCAGGATGAAGACGGGCTGTATTCCATGCTCTATAATCCGGCACTGTCCCATACGGACCAGGTCCGCTTTATGGTGCCAAAGCTTAGCTATCCGTTGGATGACCGGTATGAGGTTCATGTAGTGATTCGGGACCGGGAAGGAAAGGGAAGGAAGCTTAGAACAGAAAATGATCTGTATCCGGCAGCAGGCGGACAGTGATAAAGGTGCGGCTTGGCTGTCCGCAGCCGCTGAGCTTTGATAAGGACAGAAAGCCGAAGAAAGACAGGGAGGCCGTAGGTGAAGAAAAGACAAGCAAATTTTGAACTGCTGCGTATTTTGTGCATGTATATGATCGTGCTGGGACATTGTCTCTTTCATGGGAGAGTGACGGCAAAGTTAGGTTATGGGACAACCAATTATTTTCTTTCTTATCTGATTCAGTCTTTTTCGGTGGTCCATGTAAACTGCTTTGTAATGCTGGCTGGATACTTTGCCATTGATGGGACCTTTCGGATGCAGCGGCCTTTAAAAATCTGGAAGCAGGTATTCTTTTACGGGGCGGTCATTTGTCTGTTTGCCGGACTTACCGTGGGAGTGGAAGGAAAGGATGTGCTTCTGGCAGTATTTCCCATATCGGCGCGGAACTACTGGTTTGCGTCGGTCTATATGGGGTTAGTATTTCTGATGCCTTTTCTTGGAATGACGGCGGTTCGGCTGACCAAGAAGCAGTACCAGTATCTGCTCCTGTTGCTGGCGCTTTTTCTGAGCGTCAATCATATGTTTTTCCGAGTGGATACTTATGGCACATATACCGGACGGGATCTGCCCTGGTTTGTCTTCCTGGCGCTTCTGGCCGGGTATATAAAGCTTCATACAGAGGAGCATAGAACATACTTTTGGTATGGACTTCTGGGGTATGCAGCGGCTTCTCTGGGGGTGCTGGCCAGTGTTTATTTGTCGGTGGAGCTGCATCTGGAAGATATGGGGTATTTTCTGAACTATCACTCTCCGCTGGCGCTTTTAGCCACGGGTTCTTTGTTTCTTAGCGTAAAAAATATGCCCTGGAAAGAAAGCCACGCGGACAGCGTGATTTTAAAGACGGCAGGAGCGGCTTTCGGCGTCTATCTGATACACGACAACTATCTCATTCGTTATCTGGTATGGGATACTTTCCGGGCCAGTAAGGTGGCAAGGACACACTGGGCCGTGATCTATGCGGTAGGAATCAGCCTGCTTGTGTATGCGGTCTGTACTGGGCTGGAACTGGGAAGGCAGAAGCTTTTTCGGAGTGTTGGAGTGTGGTATGAGAAAACAAGATGGTACCAAAAGGAGCAGGCGCTGTGTGAGTATGTAAATGGGATTGTTCAAGAAGGGAAAGAATCGGCTCACGGATAACGTCGAAGTAGCCTCGCTGATGGTATGAGGCTGCAGATATTCCCAGCCAAATCTCCCGCTTGACAATGCCGGCTGTTTTTGCTATGATATTTCTCAGTGAAATAAGCAAATGCGTAGATGGGGAATAGTACATTCGGACTTGATTGCAGAGAGCTGCCGGCTGGTGTGAGGCAGCAGAGAGGATGTCTGGAACTCGCCCCGGAGCGGCTGTCCAAAATCTTTTCCTATTATATATGGAAAAGAGAGTAGATGCAGACGGGACCCTGCCGTTACGAAGGGAAGGATATAAGATCGTACATCCGTATCCGTAAAGTGTGTGAAATCTTTCACAAAATCAGAGTGGTACCGCGTAGGACAGTTTGTCTTTCGTCTCTGGGTTGATAAAACCTGGGATGGAAGACTTTTTTATTTCCCGAAAATGGAAAGAGGAAGGACCGCACACTGCGGCTGCCTCCAAGGAGAAGAAGGAGAGAAGACAGATGAATCACAAAAAGTATACGAGACAGTATTTTATGCCTCCGGAAACGTGCATGGACTGGGCAAAGAAAGAATATGTGGACCATGCCCCCATATGGTGCAGCGTGGATTTGCGGGATGGCAATCAGGCGCTGGTAGTTCCCATGACCCTGCAGCAGAAGCTGGATTTCTTTGGACTCCTAGTAAGGATCGGCTTTAAAGAGATCGAAGTAGGATTTCCGGCAGCGTCTGAGACGGAGTATGAGTTTCTGCGGGCACTGATTGAACAGGATTTGATTCCGGATGATGTGACGGTTCAGGTGCTGACTCAGGCCAGGGAACATATCATCCGCAAAACCTTTGAGGCATTAAAAGGTGCGAAAAATGCCATCGTACATGTATATAATTCTACTTCTGTGGCTCAGAGAGAACAGGTGTTCCATAAGTCAAAAGAGGAGATTCTGGATATTGCCGTGGAAGGCGCAAAGCTTCTGAAAGAACTGACAATAGAAGAGGGAGCAAACTATCGTTTTGAATACAGTCCGGAGAGTTTTACCGGAACCGAGCCGGAATATGCACTGGAAGTATGCAACGCGGTGCTGGATGTATGGCAGCCGACGGCAGACCAGAAGGCCATCATCAATCTTCCGGTGACGGTCCAGCATTCCATGCCCCATGTATATGCTCAGCAGATTGAGTATGTAAGCAAACATTTAAAATACAGAGAACATGTGCAGCTCTCCCTTCATCCCCACAACGACCGGGGCTGCGGAGTGGCGGATACAGAGATGGGACTTCTGGCCGGAGCGGACCGGGTGGAAGGCACACTGTTCGGCAACGGAGAGCGGACCGGCAATGTGGATATCGTCACTGTGGCAATGAACATGTATTCCCAGGGTGTGGATCCGAAGCTGGATTTTACGGATATGAACGGAATCTGCGAAGGATACGAACAGTATACGGGAATGAAAGTAAATGAGAGAAATCCTTACAGCGGGGCTCTTGTTTTTGCGGCATTTTCTGGTTCCCATCAGGATGCCATTGCCAAAGGCATGAAATGGATTGACGAGAAGCATCCGGACCATTGGACCGTTCCGTACCTTCCGATTGATCCGACGGATGTAGGCAGAAGCTATGATGCAGATGTGATTCGAATCAACAGCCAGTCCGGCAAAGGCGGCGTTGGTTATATCTTAGAGCGCAATTACGGCATCGTTATGCCGCCGAAGATGCGTGAGGCTATGGGTTATGCGGCAAAGGCAGTATCCGATGCACAGAACAAAGAACTGCAACCGGCGGAGATCTATCAGGTATTCGAAGCGAAATTTGTCGGCATCAAGACGCCTTATCAGATTGTGGAAGTGCATTTCAAACAGGTGAACGGAATCACAGCAGAGATCACGACCTATTACGAAGGAGAGAAGATTGTTACCACCGCGTCTGGAAACGGACGTCTGAACGCCGTGAGCAATGCCCTGAAGAAAGCCTACGGTTTCCAGTACAAACTGATTACCTACCAGGAACACGCGCTGACCATAAGTTCCAGTTCCAGCGCCATCGCCTATGTGGGAATCCAGACACCGGACGGAAAAGTTCATTGGGGTGCAGCCATCGATCCGGATATTATTCACGCTTCCATTGATGCGCTGCTGACTGCAATTAATCATTCGGTCCGCGAATAGGCATTTTAGAATGCCGGGCAAAGGCAGGGAGCCTGTCAGTTTCATCGTTTGATAAGATAAAATAGAGGACGTTTTTCACATTTTTTTGTGAAAAGCGTTCTTTTTTTCACTTTTTGTCATAAAAATGAAAAAAGTTGTTCATAATACTTAACAAAATTGTAATATTTGTATTGACTTTTGGAGTTGTCCAAGGCTATAATGCCAACTTGTAACGGGGACACCGGTGCAAAAGTTCCGGTGTTTCTACGATCAATAGAAAAGGAGAGTATGTATGCGTAGATGCTGTCGGGGTGCTGCGCTTGCCCTTGGGGGAGTCCTCATGACAAGCCTGACATCCCTGAACTCCTGCAGCTTTGGATCGCTGATCGTATATGCTGCAGAGGATGCGCTGACAGAAGAGCTGGAAACCGCTTTTCAGGAAGACGTCCAGACGGGAGAAGAAAACGTCGACACAGATATACCAGCAGAGGAGACGGCTATAGAGCCGGAACCGGAAGAGGGAACGACTGCAGAAAGTGTTGTGGAAGAGCCAGTGGCAGAGCCGGTATCGGAACCGGCTGTCATATCAGGCAGCAGTTTTAGTCTGGAAGATCAGGAGTATCAGGTACTCCTCAAGATAGTAGAAGCAGAAGCCGGAGGAGAAGACTTAACCGGCAGGGTGCTGGTGGCCAATGTGGTTATGAACCGTGTAAGAAGCGACCGGTTTCCCAATTCGGTATCAGAAGTGGTCTACCAGAGAAGCGGAGGGAGCGTCCAGTTTTCTCCTATCTCGGACGGAAGGATTGACAGGGTCAGCGTTTCGCCGGAGACTGTGGAGGCAGTGTCCAGAGTCATGAACGGCGAGGATGCTTCCGCCGGCGCTTTGTATTTCCGGGCGGTGAACAGCCAGAGCGGCTGGTTCGACCAGTCGCTGAACCGGGTGCTGGAGTATGGAAATCATATTTTTTATACAATGTAGAGGAAAGAGGCGGGAAGCCTCTTTCTTTTTTTGCCCTGTTATGATACAATGTGCGCTAGAGCGTGCATTCAGACATGCTTCAGGCAGAAAGGCTTTTATGTCCGATGCCGGAATACAAAGGTAAAGGAATGAATGATTATGGAATTGTTATATAAGAGTACGAGAGGCGGCCAGTCGGGAGTTCGTGCGTCCCAGGCTATCCTTCAGGGCCTGGCCGGCGACGGCGGGCTGTTTGTACCGGAGACGATCCCGGCGCTTACGCTGCCCTTAGAGGTTCTTTCCGGAATGTCCTATCGGGAGACAGCTTATGAGGTGATGAAGCTTTTCTTCACGGATTTTACCGAAGAGGAACTGAAGCACTGTATTTTGAGTGCCTATGATGAAAAATTCGATACAGAAGTGATTGCGCCTCTTGTAAAGGCAGACAAAGCTTACTATCTCGAACTGTTTCATGGGGCCACCATTGCATTTAAAGATATGGCATTGTCCATTCTTCCCCATCTGATGACCACTTCGGCGAAAAAGAACGAAGTAAAAAATGAGATCGTCATCCTGACGGCTACGTCCGGAGACACGGGGAAAGCAGCTCTGGCGGGCTTTGCGGATGTGCCGGGGACGAAAATTATCGTTTTCTATCCGAAAAACGGAGTCAGTCAGATTCAGGAAAAACAGATGGTAACCCAGAAAGGGGATAATACTCTGGTGGTGGGCATCCATGGAAATTTTGATGATGCCCAAAGCGGTGTGAAAGCCATCTTCGGTGACCGGGAGCTTCAGGAGAAACTTCAGAAGGCCGGATATCAGTTTTCCAGTGCCAATTCCATCAATATCGGCCGTTTAGTTCCCCAGATCGTCTACTATGTCTATGCCTATGGGAAGCTTCTGGAGAATTGTGAGCTGACTAAGGGAGAGAAGATGAATGTGGTCGTTCCAACGGGTAATTTTGGAAATATCCTGGCGGCTTACTATGCAAAGCAGATGGGGGTTCCCATTGGAAAATTAATCTGTGCCTCGAATGAAAACAAGGTGCTGTATGATTTCTTCCGCACCGGAGAATACAACCGGAATCGTCCGTTCCTTTTGACCTCTTCTCCGTCCATGGACATTTTGATTTCCAGCAACCTGGAGCGTCTGCTGTACCAGATCGCCGGAGCGGATGCCGGGAAAGACAAAGAGCTTATGGAAGCACTGGCATCAGAAGGAAAATATGAGATTACCGCAGCGATGAAAGAACGGTTAGAGGATTTTTGCGGCTATTATGCGACGGAAGAGGAGACGGCGGAAACCATCTCTGATCTTTATGGGGAGACCGGTTATGTCATAGACACGCATACCGCAGTGGCGGCCTGTGCTTTTCGGAAATATTCGGCGGATACAAACGATCAGACGAAAACAGTCATCGCATCTACGGCAAGTCCTTATAAATTTACCAGAAGCGTTATGGAGGCCATTGACAAAGAGAAATACAAAAGCATGGAGGATCTCGCATTAGTTGATGAATTGTCCGCTATATCGGGGACAGAGGTGCCAAAAGCCATCGAGGAGATTCGGACAGCGCCTGTGCGCCATAAGACAGTCTGTGAAGTGAAAGATATGAAGAAGACCGTCCTGGCATTTCTGAAGGCAGAATAGGAGGGATTATGGACAGAGGATTATACAGTCTGATTGATCTTTTTGTGCTGGGAAGCGGTTTTTATGCGCTGTACGGCGCTTTTGTGCTGAAAAGAGACGGCAAGGTAATACGGACCTTTCTTCTGCCAAAGGATGTGGAGCCTTCTTCCTGTAAAGATTTGCAGGCATATGCGAATCTTATGGCACCAAAGCTTCAGATACTGGGAATTGCTATGATCGTTTATGGGCTGGTATCACTGTTAAATACGTATGTAGTGCCGGTCTGGACTCTGTTTTGGGTGATGATGGCAGCGTTCTTTCTCGTCCTGATCTGGTACGGGATAGAACTTCGGAAGGCAACAAAAAGATATTTTCCCTGATTCCGGCTGATGAAAAAGGCCAGGGATTCGGACAGTAAGAAAAGATAAATGGGAAGAAAAGAGGAGATCATTATGGTTCGGAAAGCAGAAATCAAAACCGTAGAGGGCCTTCGAGGAGGCAAAGGAACGCTCACGATGCATCATATCTTGAAACCGGAGGAATTAAACGGACATGGAAGGCTGTATGCGCTGGTGAAGATGGAACCTCACAGCAGCATCGGCTATCACGAGCATGTGGGAGAGACGGAGCCTTATTATGTGATTTCCGGGCACGGGACTTTTATCGATCACGAAAAGAACCGGATTCCGGTGGGACCGGACGATGTGTGTCTGATCGAATGCGGACAAAGCCATGGATTTGAAAATAATTCCGATGAGGAACTTGTCCTTATGGCGCTGGTTTATAACGAATAGAGATGGAGGGTGACTGTATGCCGTCAGAGACAAAGACGCCGGATGTATATCCGGACGGGAATCATGCCGAAGCACAGGAGGCGACAGAGAAGGCCCTGATAGCGGAGATCCGGGCGCTGGGGAAAGCTTATGCGCTGTTTTCTCCTCTAACCAATTTGTCCTATGTGGAGTGCGAAGAGGAGAATTATAACGATCAAATACAACTGTACGCTGCAAAAGAAGAAGCAGAGAAAGCAGCAGAGGAGCTGGAGGAAAAGGGTATCCGTGTGACCGTCCGGGAGTTTCAGACAGTGGAAGTATCCGTTCCGGCAGGCGCAGAGCATCCGGCCAAAGAGAAGAAGATGTATCTGAATCAGGTGCGTCAGTATTTGGGAACACTGCCTTTTATCGGGGTCAATGCCATTCTCTATAAACCAAAGGAAAGAGAAGCCGCAAGCGTCTGTCTGTCCAGTGTGCTGCCAGAAGATTTTGAGAAAAAGGTTATGGGAAATGGCCTGTATCAGCCGAATCTGCAGCTGACGGGTCTGTATCTGATGCAGGAGGCGCGTCGGAAGAAAGAATATGTGGACAAGAAACAGCTTCAGGAGATGGACGAGGAGTTTTCTTCCAATCTGGTCCGGTCAGGGCTGTTTCTGGCTGTCCTTCCTCCCAAAGGGCATGAGAAGGATGATAAAATTGATCTGAGGCAATGCCAACTTCCTTATCTGACCCATCAGAATGGAGACCGCTTTCTTCCGGTCTTTACCGATATATGGGAATACCAGAAATACACCCAGGGAAAAGAGCAGGTTCGCCCGATTCAGGTGCCCTTTGCAAAGCTGATGGGCTTCTGGGTCAAAGATGCAAAAGCCTATATGATGAATCCGATGGGATATTCTCTTCCGATTACAAGAGAGATGATTCCGCGTATTCTGGAACGGTTTGCCGTAGAAGAGAAATAACGAAAAGAAATACCGCCGGACAACGGGGGCACCGCAGTATGCAGCCCTGCCCGTGTGTCCAGGCGGTCTTTTTATGCTTCTTTATTGTTCTGCTCCTGCCGCCACCAGACATAGGACATGACACCCGGAATCAGGCAGGCAATCAGAATGAAAACTGTGTAAATACCAAAGATAATAGAATTTTTAAATGGAAGAAAGGCGCAGAGGACGGAGAGAAGCCCTACAAGAAAGAAACATTTTCCGCCCAGTCTGTGGGTTTTCCGCCAGACCTCTTCACTGGAAATGGTCCATGGGGTTTTGATGCCCATATAAAAGTTGCTCTTAAATTTCGGCATGATGTTTCCAAGGAACAGAAACAAAAGCCCGACTCCCAGCATAACGGTTATGGGCACGGACAGGGTGCCCGGTCGGAGAGTCTCTGTCAGTATAACTCCGTTCATGACCAGCATAAAGACCTGCATCAAAATACAGAAGGAATCATAGTATCCGCCGAATTTGTCATAATTCTGTCTGCGCGGATCAATCTTCGGGAGAATATCGAAGAGAAAAGCAAACAAAGGATTTAAACCGGCGGTGAAGAAGATGGTGGATCTGGCGCCGTAAGTGACGGTTCCGTCTGCATTCCAGTGGGTAGGGATCTGCTCTGGAAGCATGGGATAGAGAATGAGCGTCAGCAAAAAGGTGCCAAAAGCGATCAGATAGGTAAGAATACGCAGCTTTTTATTTTTCATGGTCAGAATCTCCTTCATGATTTTCTTTTAGAGACATCATCCAGCGGAGGATGTCGTCCAATACGGTAGTGTTTAAAGTATAGAAAATGTATTTCCCCTTTTTCTCGTCATCAATCAGTCCTGCATGTTTTAGAATGGACAGATGGTGAGAAAGGGAGGCTCCGGTTATGGAGAAATGTTCCAGAAGCTCTCCGGCGGCCAAAGGGCCGGCCCGCAGAAGCGTCAGGATTTCCCGCCTGGTAGGGTCTGAAAGTGCTTTAAAGCTGTCTTGAAATCCCATAACAGATACCTCCTGCAATCATCCGAAAGATGTTTCCGTATGGTCCTGTGCGTAATATGTTATTATTTAGATATTTTTCTAAATGTCTAAATAAAAGATAGCATAAAAAGGAGAGAAAGTCAAGAGATTTGGCGCTTGTCATTTTTGATTTTTATGATATAGTATAAGGGAACGTTATTCGATGAGAAAACGCATCATAGAAGGCCGCTTTCGAGAGGAAACGGCTCCAGGCGCATCTGCGCCGACAGGTTATGTAAGAACTAAGAAAAAGTGCTGACCTTTGCAGGCGGCAACTTTTAAAGGATGAATTTTCGGAGTCTGCTTATCAGCGGGCCTTTTCTGGTGTTTTCGCGGATGTTTCGTTCCTTTCCCCAAAATAAACAGTGCTGAAAGACAGGGGACGCCTTTAAAAAAGTGCGCCGTTTTATCAGTCAAAGAAGGAGAAAAAATGAATCGTAACACAGCAAACCGTACCCGCTATATGGCGGAACTGGCACTGATGGCTGCCATTATCTTTATTATGGCTTTTACGCCCCTTGGGTATTTTCGCACCCCTGGAATCTCGATTACCTTTCTGACCGTTCCGGTGGCAGTGGGAGCGATTATTTTAGGGCCAAAGGGCGGAGCAGTCTGCGGTCTGGTCTTTGGGATCACAAGTTTGATTCAGTGCTTTATGGGAGGTTCTTTCGGATCCATGCTACTTAGTATTAATCCGGTAGGAACGGCAGTGACCTGTATCGTGCCGCGGGTTTTGGAAGGGCTGCTCTGCGGAATGGTTTTTCAGGGCATTCGAAAGGTATCCAAAAACAGTGCGTATTTTGCGGCCAGCCTGGCGTGTCCGCTTTTGAATACTTTATTTTTTATGAGCGCGGTGGTGCTGATCTTTTATCATACGGAATATATTCAGGGCTTTGTACAGGCTCTTGGGGTGTCCAATCCTTTCACCTTTGTCCTGGCTTTTGTGGGGATACAGGGGCTTATCGAGGCGGGAGTCTGCTTCCTGCTGGCCAGCGCAGTGTCACGGGCTTTAGGTGCGGCGCTGAAGGCGGCATAAAAAGACGGAGGAACCTTTAAAACAGCATCTCACACCGAAAGCCCCGGAAGGAAATACAGACGCTGAAAGAGGCTGAATTTTCTTCCAGTCTCATGGGGCTTTGGGTGTGAGATGCGGAACTATAATAGGAGACTAAAGCATGGAAATTGTAAGAGAAATCCCCATCACAGACTTAAAAGGTCTTCGAATCGGAAATGCGCAGAATGAAGAGGCAAAGACAGGCGTGACCGTACTCCTGTTCGATCATGGGGCACGGATGGGCGTGGATATCAGCGGCGGCGGTCCGGCTTCGAGGGAGACGCCGTTAGCATCTCCCATTACGGCAGACAATCCGGTCCATGCGCTTGTACTGTCCGGCGGTTCGGCTTTTGGTCTGGCGGCAGGGGATGGCGTTATGCGCTATCTGGAAGAGAGAGGAATCGGCTATGAGACCGGGTTTGCAAAGATACCGCTGGTATGTCAGTCGTGCATCTATGACCTCGGCTGCGGCAGGGCGGACATTCGTCCGGATGCGCAGATGGGCTATAGGGCCTGTGCGGATGCGGAGCAGAACCACCCTGCCTGCGGAAGCATCGGCGGAGGCACCGGTGCCACAGTAGGAAAACTTTACGGGATGGAACGCTCCATGAAATCCGGAATCGGCATCTGTGCGGCGTCCGTGGGAGCGCTTCAAATGGCGGCTGTGGTCGTTGTCAACGCCTTAGGTGATATTTATGACCCGAAGGACGGGAAAAAGATCGCCGGACTTCGCGGCGCAGACGGAACAGGTTTTGCAGACACATGCAGAGAACTGTACCAGATCAGCCAGAGAACGGATCTGTTCCGCAGCAATACAACCATCGGCGCAGTGGTGACCAACGGGAAATTTTCCAAGGCAGAGATGAATAAGATCGCATCCATGACCCGAAACGCCTATGCAAGATGTATCCGTCCGGTGGGAACTATGGCGGACGGCGATACTATCTACGGGGCATCCATAGGGGATATTGAGGCAGATATCAATGTGGCAGGCACCCTTGCGGCAGAAGTGATGGCAGAGGCAGTCTGCAGGGCAGTCACCGCATAATCCGCGGTGACCGGTACCTGCAGCCGGACCTTTACAGATGGCGTGTCTTCCTTATATGATGCTCCAGCTTCTGGATGGCCTGATAGAGTCCAAAGGCGATAATACAGAGGATAATCAGCGCTGTGATTAGATAGTTCAGCTTGAAAATCTGGCTTGCATAGATAATCAGATAACCAAGTCCTTCTCTGGCGGCGAGAAATTCTCCGATGATAACGCCCACCAGACAGAGACCGATATTGACTTTCAGGATGCTGATAATGGACGGAATGCTGGAGGGAATCACGACACACTGAAGGACTTTCATCCGATTTCCTCCCAGGGTATAGATCAGTTTGATCTTTTCCTCGTCCGTATCCCGAAAAGCAGTGTACATGCTGATGATGCTGCCAAATACGGCAACGGACATGCCGGCAACGATAATGGTTCCCGTGTTGGCGCCCAGCCAGACGATCAGTAAAGGAGCCAGAGCGGATTTGGGCAGGCTGTTCAGAATTACGAGCCACGGTTCCAGAATCTCGGAGACCGTCTCGGAAAACCACAGAACAGTCGCTGTAAGAAAACTAATCAGCAGAACGAGGACAAAGCTGAGCAGGGTTTCGTACAACGTGATGCCGGTGTGACGGAAAATGGTGTGGTCTTTGCCCATGTCGAGAATGGTCTGTAAGATTCTGGAAGGACTGCTGAAGATAAAAGCATCAATCCAGTGCAGGGCGGCACTGACCTCCCACAGTACGAGGAAGAGGAAGAAGGCCAGAAACCGCAGGAAAGCGACTAGATGATGGTGGCGCCGGTGTTCTTTGAGAAATGCTGCCTGACGGGGGGATATGCGTTCATTGTCCATCTGTATTCAGCTCCTTCCATATTTCATTGAAATAATCCTTGAACTCCGGTGCCTGGCGCCGCTGCATGGGAGTCATGGTTTCATCGGAAAAATGCACTGGCAGGATACGGCGGATCTTTGCCGGACGCTTTGACAGAATCAGGATACGATCCGCCATACTGACTGCTTCGGAAAGGTCGTGCGTGACCAGGATGGCAGTCTTTTTTTCTTTTTTGATGATTTTGTATACATCGTCGCATACATTCAGTCTGGTCTGATAGTCCAGGGCCGAGAATGGTTCGTCAAGGAGCAGAAGGCTTGGGTCCAGAGCCAGCGTGCGGATCAGTGCGGCCCTCTGGCGCATACCGCCGGATAACTCGGAAGGACGGGAGTCTTTAAAAGCAAAGAGTCCGTAGTCTTTTAACATCTGTTCCACATGCTCCACATTTTCAGGAGTTTCTTTTTTCTGTATTTCCAGTCCAAGGACTACGTTGCGGTAGACGGTCCTCCATTCAAACAGATGATCTTTCTGAAGCATATATCCGATTTTTGTCTGGTGTCCGGCAAGAGGCGACTGACTGAGCCGGATGGTTCCCTCTTCCACAGGAATCAATCCGGAGAGCAGGGACAAAAGCGTGCTCTTGCCGCAGCCGCTGGGGCCGACGATGACGAAAAACTCGCCTTCTTCGACGGAAAAAGTAAGGTCAGACAATGCGGCCGTCTCGCCGGTCAATGTGTGATAGGCGTGACAGACATGGCTGACTTCCAGCAGTGGGGTCATGGGGCGTACCTCCTTTTTACGGGCATGGAGACGGCCGGAACCGTCTCGGATTCTGATATTAGCATATGGATTTTGTAGAAATATGTGTGTCTGATCCTGACAGTCCGGAAAATACCCCCACAGCCTGCCCTTTGCAGGAGAAAAAATTTGACAAACATTGATGGTTATATTACACTGATAACGTTATAGATCAGTAATCGGATTGAAATAACAGCAGATTTATGAACGGCTGTTCATAATAGACAGGAGGTCATAGAGAATGAAACACAATTTCCGCAAGATTGAGGGAAAATGGCAGCAGAAATGGGAAGAGGCAGGAATCTTCAAGGCGGTAGATGGCAGCGAAAAGCCGAAATTTTACGGCCTCGTGGAATTTCCGTACCCCAGCGGCGCCGGTATGCACGTAGGACACATTAAGGCGTATTCCAGCCTGGAGGTCATTTCCAGAAAAAGAAGGATGGAAGGATACAATGTATTGTTTCCCATTGGATTTGACGCTTTTGGGCTTCCGACGGAAAACTATGCGATTAAAACCGGAACGCACCCGCGGAAGATCACCGATGACAACATTGCTAAATTTACCGACCAGCTAAAAAAAGTAGGTTTTTCTTTTGACTGGGATCGTGTGATCGACACGACGGATGAGGATTATTATAAATGGACCCAGTGGATCTTTTTAAAGCTTTTTGAACATGGACTGGTGTTCCGCAGCAAAGCACTGGTCAATTACTGTCCGTCCTGCAAGGTGGTGCTTTCCAATGAAGACAGCCAGGGGGGCAAGTGCGATATCTGCCATAGCGATGTGATCCAGAAGTCCAAGGACGTGTGGTATCTGCGCATTACCGAGTATGCGGACAAGCTTTTGGCCGGACTGGAGGATGTGGATTATCCGGTCAATGTGAAACAGCAGCAGGTGAACTGGATCGGCAAATCTACAGGGGCCTTTGTGGACTTCCAACTGGAGGGATTTTCGGAGAAGCTGGAGGTGTATACGACCAGACCGGATACACTGTTTGGCGTAACATTCATGGTGATTGCGCCGGAACATCCGCTGATCGATCAGTATAAGGACCGCATCGGCAATATGGATGCCATCGAGGCATACCGTATGGAATGTGCGAAGAAAACGGAGTTTGAGCGTACCCAGTTGGTCAAAGACAAGACCGGTGTGAAGATCGACGGTATGGAAGCGGTAAACCCCATTACTGGGAAAAAGATTCCGGTCTTCATTGCGGATTATGTTATGATGGGCTATGGTACCGGTGCTATTATGGGCGTGCCGGCGCATGACCAGCGTGACTACGAGTTTGCTAAGAAATTTGGGGCCGAGATCGTCGAAGTCATCAAGGGCGGTGACATTTCCGTGGAAGCATACAGCGGCGACGGAGAGATGGTAAATTCCGGTTTTCTGAACGGATATACAAATAAAAAAGAGTCCATTGCACGGATGTTGGAAGAGATCGAGAAGCTGGGCATTGGACGTGCAGGCGTTCAGTTTAAGATGAAAGACTGGGCATTTAACCGCCAGCGTTACTGGGGAGAGCCGATTCCCATTATACACTGCGAAGACTGCGGGGTTGTTCCGGTTCCCTATGAAGAGCTGCCCCTTCGTCTGCCGAAGGTAGAAAACTTTGAGCCTGGTGCAGAAGGAGAGTCTCCGCTGGCAAAGATCGAGTCCTTTGTAAACTGTACCTGTCCCAGGTGTGGGAAAAAGGCGAGGCGAGAGACGGATACGATGCCTCAGTGGGCCGGTTCTTCCTGGTATTTCTTAAGGTATATTGATCCGCACAACGATCAGGCGCTGGCCGATCCGGAGAAATTAAAATACTGGATGCCTGTAGACTGGTACAACGGCGGCATGGAGCACGTGACAAGACATGTGATCTATTCCCGTTTCTGGCATCATTTTCTCTATGATACCGGTGTGGTCAATACGCCGGAGCCCTATGCGAAGCGTTCCATCCAGGGGCTGATTCTTGGGCCGGATGGGGACAAAATGAGCAAATCCAAGGGAAATGTGGTAGATCCGCTGGATATTGTGAAAGACTATGGCGCAGACACACTCAGAACGTATGTTCTGTTTATGGGCGATTACAGCGCGGCAACTCCGTGGAACGACAATGCAGTGAAAGGCTGCAAGCGTTTCCTGGAGCGTGTGTCCGGCTTTACAGATATGATCTCAGAAGATAAGGAAACTCAGAAGCTGGAGACGGCTTTCCATAAGACGATTAAGAAGGTGTCTTCAGATCTGGAGGATATGAAGTTCAACACGGCCATCGCAGCGCTTATGACACTGACCAATGATATTTATGATCTTGGAAAGGTAAGCCGGGAACAGGTGCAGATCTTTGCAAAGCTGCTTTGTCCCATCGCCCCCCATGTGTGCGAGGAGATCTGGGAGGTGACCGGCGGAGACGGCTTTTTATCCCTGCAGCCCTGGCCGAAGTACGAGGAGAGCAAGACTGTGGATGCGCAGACAGAGATTGGCGTGCAGATCAACGGCAAGCTCAGAGGAACCGTGGTAATTCCTACGGGGGCAGAGAAAGAAGAAGTATTTGCGATTGCCAAGGCGGATGCAAGGATTGCATCTCTAACGGAGGGGAAGACTTTTGTAAAAGAGATTTATGTTCCAAACCGTGTGGTGAATTTTGTAGTAAAATAAATGTACAGGGGCCATTTCCAAGTGATATGGCCCCTCATTTTTATGGCCGGACAATTCCGTACTGTTCTTTTACAGCGGCTCTGCCTTCGGTCAGCCATGCCGGTTCTTCGCCGCTGTCATAGGTAGCGTTTGAAAAGAATGTACCGTCCGGAAGAATGGTAAATTCTGCCCATCCCACATGTTCCGGGGAACCGCCGATCAAGACAATATGCTGACTGCCGTCTGCATCGCTGCTTTCGTATTGATAGTAAGTCGTGTCCGAACATTGTTCGGTGATATTGGTGTAGGAGTCATCCAGGGTAAAGAAAATCTGTCCGTCCCAGATGACAACCGGGTCAACGGCAAATCCGGTATCCACAGAAACACTGTCCTCTCCTTCTTCATTGACGGACCGTATAATCCGGCCGCCGCCCAAGAGGGGGAAAATCTGTTCTCCAAATGCAAATCCGGTCAGTGTGACAGCCAGCAGTGCCGCAGCGGCAGCCAGAAGGATCCGCAGACGTTTTGGATGCCTTTTCGGACGAGACGGCATATTGGCTGAATCTTTCATGTGAGCGGTCAGCATGGTACAGATTCGTTCCTGGCTTTCGTCGGACAGTTTCAGACAGTCGAAAGTCCGTTTGAAATGATATTTCATAGACGTCACCTCGCTAATTACAAAGTTGTTTTTTTAAAAGTTTCTTTGCCCGGTGGACCCGCATGGAGACGCCGGAGGGGCTGATCTTTAAAAATGCGGCAATCTCCGGAAATGTATATCCTTCATAATAATGAAGATAGATTACGATCCGGTATTTTTCCGGAAGGTCCATAACGGCGCGGAACAGTTCCCGGTCTTCCGGTTTCTGAAAGGTAAGTTCGTCTTCCATAGGAACCGTACGTTTTCGCCAGGCAGACTTAAGCTGGTCTTTACAGCAGTTGATAGTGGTCCGGGTCAGATACGCCCGTTCTTTGCCAGGTTCCGGTATGGTTCCTTTATCGATCAATTTCAGAAATACAGTCTGCACCAGATCTTCTGCGTCCTGGGATGAGTGAAGATAACTGTATGCCAGCCGATAGACCATATTGGAATACTGGCGAAACAGAGAAAGAATTTGTTGTTCTTCCATGATCCGGAATCCTCCTTTCTTGTTTTCTTGAGATCTCATTTATAAAACGAATGAACGGGACAAATCCACACATATTTTAAGTATTATATCGAAAAAAGAACTCCGGAGGGATCTTTTTTGCTGTTAGAGGAGAAAAAATAAAAATGTTTGTAACGAAATGCCGTTTTTTCAGATATATAGAGGAAGATGCGGAACCTTAGACAGATGCGGAACTTAAAACAGCATCTGTCCGAAGAGGCCCGGAAGTATGTTCAGATGCGGAAGCATGGGAACATACTTCCCCCTAAGTGGGTCTCTTTAGACAGATGCGGAACTTTAAATAGGAGGTGGTGAGTCTGAAGGATATTGAACATGCCTATGTGCAGCATGCCAGGGAGGTATACCGCTATCTGCTTAGCCTGTCCCATGACGAAGACTTAGCAGAGGAACTGACCCAGGAAACGTTCTTTCGTGCTATGCGGACAATAAGCAGTTATGATGGCAGTTGTAAATTGTCTGTGTGGCTCTGCCAGATCGCCAAACACCTCTGGTACCAGTGGATGGAGAAACGCGCCCGGTGGAAGCAGACAGAGCTGACAGAGGAGATTCCCGGTCGGGAGTCGCCGGAGAAGGCCACACTGCTTTATATGGAGAAAACCGCGCTCTATGAGGCCATCCATGCGCTTCCGGAGCCTATGCGCGAGCTGGTTCATCTGCGTCTGACCGGCGAATTTACCTTTGCGGAAATCGGGCGGATACTGGGGAAGAGCGAAAACTGGGCCCGCACAACCTTTTACCGTGCAAAACAGAAAATCATGGAAGAAATGGAGGGATCGAAATGAAATGCTGCATCATCAAAGATCTGCTGCCAGGTTATGTTGACGGACTGACCAGCAGGGAAACCAATACAGAGATCCAAAAGCATCTAAAAGGATGCGCCTCGTGCCGCACCGCTTATGAGCAGATGTCCGCCGTGCTTTTAGAAGAATGTCTGCCAATGGAGAAAGAGGCTGATTTTCTCCGGCTGATGAAAGAAAGAATGCGCAAAAAATATGTCGCGGCCATCCTTTTGACCTTTGTCTTTGTGTCCGGACTGATGATCTTTCTAAAAACATATGATCTTCCGATACCCTACGATCCGGAGTGTATGACGACGGAGATCTATCAGATGGCATATGTACCCAATTCTTTCGGTCTTAGAGAATGGAGGAGTCTGGATGTGCTGGAACCGGACCAGCGGGAAGCGGCTGCCGCGGGAGCGTATGAGACGATGGAAGCGCTGCGGCTGCTTCTGACCCGATCTGTAGGAAGCGACGGCATCACTTCTGCGGGAAGGACCATTCAGAGAAACGGGGAAAATGTAAGGGTGATTTACTATTGTTATACTACGTCCTTATGGAACCGGCTGTTTTCGGAGGAGAACCGGTTCGTATGCCGCTCGACGGCAACCGGAGCCGTTTACGAAAGGCTGTTTCAAAGAAGTGAAGTCAGCCATTATGAACAGGAGCAAAGGGAGATCTATTATTTGCCCATGGGAAATATGAATCGCCTGGAGCGGCTTTCCGATGAGGAATTTGATGCACTGAGAGAAAAAGCCGCACTGGTCTTTCGGGGAGAGATCTAACATGAAGTATTGTAAAAATGGAATCAAAAGAAAGGAGAACAAACATATGTTCTATGCTGTATATTTGCTGTTCGTTTTATTGTATCTGTTTATGGGAATCGGAGGAGCAGATAAGGGGATATACTTTGCGGACCAGACAACACTGCGGTTTGTTGTAGTTCCGTGTATCCTGATGCTCTTTTGCACAAAATCTTTCCGTGCGTTTGGCAGAGCCTTTCTGTTTGCTTTTGGGAAGCGGGACCAGGAGATCTCAAAGTATCAGGAGAGCGCTCAGTCGGTGAAGATGGTAATGGTTACGGCGCATATTTTCGGGACGGTCTGCTTTCTCATTGGAATAATCAACGCCATTCGCTTTACAGACTGGTCATCTCCCGACTGCTTTGGATGGCTTTGTATGGATCTGTCAGTGGCTGTGCTCTCTTTGTTTTATCCGCTTTTCATCTGTATGATCCTGCTGCCGGTCTTTTTTATGCTGAAAAGGCATCTTTCCTAAAAAACCTTGCTATTTCCTCTATATTTTAGTATAATCTGACGTAGAGGGTAAAAGCGCTTGTTTTTTCCCTTTGTAAACGTGCTGCAGTCCATGGCTGCAGGATGACAAAATGTATTGGAGGAGATTGCTAATGAACGTTTACACAACAGACAGTATCCGCAACGTCGTCTTTTTGGGACATGGCGGGAGCGGCAAGACCAGCCTGGTCGAAGCGATGGCATATGTATCCGGACTGACCGGACGTATTGGAAAGGTCACCGATGGAACGACCATCAGTGACTATGATAAGGAAGAGATCAAACGCAAATTTTCCATCAATACTTCTGTCGTACCGATCATCTGGAAGGATACGAAGATCAATATTTTAGATACGCCGGGATTCTTTGACTTTGTAGGCGAGGTGGAAGAGGCAGTGGCAGCGGCTGACGCGGCAGTCATCGTCGTATCCGGCAAGGCAGGCGTAGAAGTCGGAACGGAGAAGGCATGGGAGCTATGTGAGAAATACAAGCTGCCGCGCATGTTCTTCGTATCAGATATGGATGTGGACAATGCGTCCTTCCGCGAAGTCGTGGAGACACTGACAGAAATGTACGGCAAAAAGATTGCGCCGTTTTACCAGCCCATTCGCGAGAATGAGAAATTCGTAGGCTACATAAATGTTATGAAGATGGCGGGCCGCCGTTTTACGGGTATCGGTACAAGAGAAGACTGCGAGATCCCGGATTACTGTAAGCCGAACCTGGATATTTACAGAGAAGCTATGATGGACGCGGTGGCAGAGACCAGCGAAGAATTTATGGAGCGGTATTTTGCGGGAGAGGAATTTTCCGTAGGCGAGATCCGTGCAGCCATGAAAACGAATGTGGAGGACGGGAGCATTATTCCGGTGTCCATGGGTTCAAGTGTTGAGCTTCGGAATATCCATAATATGTTAAATGATGTAGTTGAGCTGCTCCCATCTCCGGATAAGAAGGAGTGTGCAGGCATCAATACGAAGACCAATGAGATTTTCCAGGCAGATTATAATTTCTCAAAGGCAAAATCCGCGTATGTATTCAAGACCATCGCAGATCCGTTTATTGGAAAATATTCTCTCATCAAAGTGTGTTCCGGTGTTATCAAGTCGGATGATGTATTGTACAATTCCTCCACAGAGTCCGAAGAGAAGCTGAATAAACTCTATATCATGAGAGGAAATAAGCCCATTGAAGTAAGTGAGATTCATGCGGGGGATATCGGTGCCATCGGAAAGGCAAACTGCAAGACCGGCGACACGCTGTCCACGAAGGCGGCTCCGGTAGTATTTGGAAAGACCGAGATTTCCAAGCCTTATACCTATATGGCATATCGGGCGAAGAAAAAAGGCGATGAAGACAAGATTTCCCAGGCACTGGCGAAGATGATGGATGAAGATCTGACCATCAAGGCGGTCAACGATTCCGAGAATCGCCAGACGCTGCTCTATGGTATGGGAGATCAGCATCTGTCCGTGATTGTCAGCACTCTTGCAGAGAAATATAAAGTAGAAGTGGAGCTTGACCGTCCAAAGGTTGCATTCCGTGAGACTCTTCGGAAGAAATCGGACGTAGAATACAAATATAAGAAACAGTCCGGCGGACACGGGCAGTATGGTCATGTAAAGATGACTTTTGAACCGTCCGGAGATCTGGAGACGGCATATATATTTGACCAGATGGTTGTGGGCGGTGCAGTTCCGAAGAACTATTTCCCGGCAGTGGAAAAGGGTGTGCAGGAATCTGTTACCAGAGGACCTTTAGCGGGCTATCCGGTTGTGGGCGTAAAAGCAGTCCTCTATGACGGCTCCTATCATCCGGTAGATTCCTCTGAGATGGCTTTCAAGACGGCTGCGATCCAGGCGTTTAAGAAAGGCTTTATGGAGGCTTCACCAGTGCTCTTAGAGCCCATTGTTACGATGACGGTTCTTGTTCCGGATAAGTATACCGGTGATGTCATGGGCGATCTGAACAAGAGAAGAGGCCGTGTGCTTGGCATGAATCCAGCAGGGGCAGGCAAGACGGAAGTTGTTGCAGATGTGCCCATGATGGAGATCTTTGGATACAACACGGATCTTCGTTCTATGACGGGCGGAAGCGGCATATATTCTTATGAATTTGCACGGTATGAGCAGGCACCGTCGGATGTGCAGGAAAAAGAAGTGGCGGCAAGGGCAGCGGAAGCTTAAGTTGTATAAAGACGAAAAGGGGCCGGGCGCCGTATGGGCGGCGGTCCCTTTTTTGACATGATGGTTAAGAAAACGCTAAGAACAACCGCGAATAGAATAAGAGAATTTAGCAGAAAATAGCAGAGGTGAGAGGGCAGAAATGAAGAAGTATGTGGTATTATGCGGGAGGAGAGCATGGCTGCTGATCCGATGGCTGATTCTGGCGGGGGCGACAGGAGTTATATTAGGAGTTGTCGGCGGATGGTTTGGAATAAGTATCACAGTAGTGACGCAGTTGCGGGAAAGCCATCCATGGATGCTGTACCTGCTTCCGGCAGCAGGACTTCTGATCGTGGGAATGTACCGGCTGGATCCGTATAAGACAGGGACCAATCTGGTGCTGGAAGGGATACAGTCGGGGGCATATATCCCTCTGCGTATGGCGCCTCTGATTGCGGGTTCGACGATCCTGACCCACGCGTTTGGAGGATCCGCAGGCCGGGAAGGTGCAGCGCTGCAGTTGGGCGGAAGTGTGGCGGGAACGCTGGGAAAATGGCTGAAACTGGAAGAATATGACCACAGGATCATGATTATGTCCGGTATGAGCGCAGGGTTTTCGGCACTGTTCGGGACACCTCTGACGGCGACAATCTTTGCTATGGAAGTGACCAATGTGGGAATTATGCAGTATGCGGCACTGGTGCCCTGCAGCGTGGCGGCGCTGGTGGCAAAGGAGATGGCAGAGTTTGTGGGGGCTCACGGAGAGCATTTTACCCTGCCGACAGTAGCGGCATTTAATCCCCAAAACGCCTTTCTGGTTATTCTGCTGGCTTTTTGCTGCGCAGGCGTCAGTATCCTTTTTTGTGCAATGCTTCACACCGCAGAGCGTATTTACAAAAAATGGATTCCCAATGAATGGCTCCGGGTGGTGGCCGGGGGGAGTCTGGTTGTTTTGATGACCCTGCTTTTAGGGACGACCGATTATCTGGGAGCCGGAATGCCGGTGATCGAACTGGCGATGGAAGGAAAGGTGATAGCGGCGGCATTTCTGCTGAAAATGGTATTTACAGGGATCTCTTTAGGCAGTGGTTTCCGCGGAGGTGAGATTGTGCCTTCCCTCTTTGTAGGGGCCACGTTTGGCTGTCTGTTCGGACAGATAACCGGGCTGTCGCCGTCTCTGGCGGCTGCCTGCGGTATGGCGTCTGTCTTCTGCGGAGTGACCAACTGTCCGATCTCGTCTCTGCTTCTAAGCTTTGAACTGTTCGGCTTTAACGGGATGCCGTTCTTTCTTCTGTCTGTATGCATCAGCTATCTGGAATCCGGCTACTATGGGTTGTATCATAGTCAGAAGATTTTCTATTCCAAGACCAATCTGCAGGTGCTGGATCGGAATACAAAAAAATAACGATGGTTTGCAAAAAGCTTTTCGGACTTTTCCGGGAAGTTTTTTTGTGTTAGAATCAGTTTAGATTAGGAATTTTATGATGACGCGGCTGCGCAGAATGGAGGAAAATTCGTTATGGCGGAAGGGAAAGATTTATTATCGGTACTGTGGAGCGGTGCAGATGTGCTCAGAGGGAAAATGGATGCTAACGAATATAAAACCTATCTTTTAGGATTGGTTTTTTATAAATATTTATCTGATTCCTATTTGGCGAAGGTATATGATCTTCTCAAAGACGAAAATCCAAAGAGTCTTGAGGAGGCACAGCGTGTATATGAAGATGCAATGGAATCAGAGGATGCAGAAGAATTGCTGAGTGAGATAAAGGAATCAAAGCATTATACGCTTGATCCGGAAATGACATACATAAGCATGTTAAATGCAGCTAAAAATAATTCATTTAACAGAGAAAAACTACAGGCGGCTTTTAATCGTATAGAAGAATCCGATGAACTGTTCAACGGTTTGTTTTCCGATGTGGATTTATATTCAAATCGGCTTGGCACAGGAGATCAGAAGCAGAGTGCGACGATTGCGGAAGTCATTAAAGTATTGGATGGGGTAGATATCATCCATACAAAAGGAGATGTTCTTGGGAACGCATATGAGTATCTGATCGGTCAGTTTGCATCTGAAACCGGTAAAAAAGCGGGGGAGTTCTATACACCCCATGGACCGGCACAAGTTCTTTGCAGAATCGCAATATCCGGCCAGGAGGAGAAAAAAGGATTACAGGTGTATGACCCATGCATGGGGTCGGCCTCTTTGATGCTGAGCTGCAGAAATTATTCAAAGGAACCGGATTATGTGAAATATTATGGTCAGGAGCTGATGCCGTCAACCTATAATCTGGCGCGTATGAATATGTTTCTGCATGGAGTCCTGCCTGAAAATCAGCACCTCAGAAATGGAGATACTCTTGATGCGGACTGGCCTACGGATGAGGAGACAGAGTTTGACGTAGTCACCATGAATCCGCCTTATTCGGCTCATTGGTCTGCTGCTGAGGGCTTCAAACAAGATGAGAGATTTATGGACTATGGCGGGAAGCTTGCTCCGAAGTCAAAAGCAGATTATGCATTTTTATTGCATGGGTTCTACCATTTAAAGCAGACAGGTACGATGGCGATTGTCCTTCCTCATGGTGTTTTGTTTCGAGGTGCTGCGGAAGGGACCATCCGAGAGATACTTCTTGAAAATGGATCTATCTATGCGGTTATTGGACTGCCATCCAATATGTTTTATAATACCTCAATTCCTACATGCATTGTAGTATTAAAAAAACATAGAGAAGGGCGTGATGTACTGTTTGTTGATGCGTCTAAGCTGTATGAAAAAGAAAAGAAGCAAAATGTCATGCAGGAGGAACATATTGACAAAGTGTTGGAACTGTATCATGCCAGAAAAACGATAGATAAAGTGTCATATCTTGCATCTTTCGAGGATATCAAGGCAAATGATTATAATTTGAATATTCCCAGATATGTGGATACCAGCGAGGAAGAACCGGAAGTGGATCTTAGACAGCTTTCCGAAAATATAAGAGAAACAAACGAAGCCATCAAAGCTGGAAACGATGTATTGCTTGAAATGCTTGGAGAATTGACTTTTGCAGATTCTGAAACGAAGGATGCGGTTGAAGAATTGATGAGTGCTCTCAGGGAGGCGTAATTATGGCAGATACACCAAAGATAAGATTTAAAGGATTTACGGATGATTGGGAATGGCGGAAGTTGGGAGAGGTAATGAATGTAACCTCAGTAAAACGCATTCGTCAATCCGATTGGACTGATAGCGGAATTAGATTTTTAAGGGCGAGGGATATTGTATCTGCAACAAAGAATGAAGAGCCTGAAGACTATTTATATATTTCAAAAGAGAAATATGATGAGTATAGTTTAATATCAGGAAAAGTTGCTATTGGGGATATGCTTGTTACAGGAGTTGGAACGATTGGAGTGCCATACTTAATAAGGAATTCAGAGCCTTTGTATTTTAAAGATGGAAATATTATTTGGTTTCAAAATGATAATAAAATTGATGGTGATTTCTTTCTTTACTCATTTTCGGGAAGAGTAATTCAGAACTTTATAAATAAATCTGCTGGTATTGGCACAGTAGGGACATATACTATTGACAATGGTAAAAAAACGCCTATTTCTTTACCTGAAATGAAGGAGCAAAACCAAATAGGAACATTTTTCTGTAGCCTCGACCATCTCATCACCTTTCACCAACGTAAGTGCGATGCTGCAAAAGTATTGAAGAAATATATGCTGCAAAAAATGTTTCCTCAAAATGGAAGGGAAGTTCCAGAGATTCGATTTTCTGGTTGCATAGATGCTTGGGAACAGTGTAAGATTAAATGGTTTATAAATGAAGGTATTATAGAAGCTCCAATGGACGGCAATCATGGAGAAAAACATCCAACAGCGAGTGAATATGTTGTGGATGGAATTCCGTTTCTGATGGCTTCTGATATTTATAATGGAAAAGCAGATATTTACCATTGTAAATATATAACAAAAGAAAGGGCCAATAAACTTGATAAGGGGTTTGCTATAAATGGAGATGTTTTAATTACGCATAAAGCAACAATAGGAGAAACTGCTATTCTCCAAGATTTGAGGACAGAATATGCTGTATTAACACCACAAGTAACATACTATAGGATTCATGATGAGAGCCGATTAGATCAAAAATATTTATATGCTTATTTTAACTCAGAGGAATTTCAAAATGATTTAAAGATAAAAGCAGCTCAGTCTACAAGACCATATATCGGAATATCAGCTCAACAAAATCTAATGATAAAATTCCCGATAAATATAAGGGAACAGAAACAAATTGGAACATATTTTGTAAACCTCGACCACCTCATCACCCTACACCAGCGCAAATGCGACGAACTAAAAGAAGTAAAACGTTTTATGCTGCAAAATATGTTCCCGCAGAAAGGACAATAACTATGGCAGAATTAGAATCTGTAATGGAAAAAAGACTGATCGATCAGCTTTGCTGCGGTGAATCTCAATGGACGTACAGACCGGATATCAGAACAGAGGAACAGCTATGGGACAATTTCAAATATATTTTGGAACAGAATAATAAGGCGAAGCTTAATGATGTTCCTCTAAGCGAGTCTGAATTTGCAAAGGTCAAGAACGATTTGTCTCATGCTTCCTTTTATGATGCCGGTAAATGGCTGGTTGGCGAAAGTGGAAAGGTATATGTTCATGTGCAGAGAGGAAATGAGACACTTCATCTTGTCGTTTTGAATAATGAACATGTGGCTGGCGGAACAAGCGTGTATGAGGTTATTAATCAATATCAGGCTTTTAAGTCAGAGAATGCCGAAGGGGACCGGAACAGGCGATTTGATGTAACGCTCCTGATTAATGGCATCCCTTTGATACATATCGAACTTAAAAATAAAGAACATTCGTACATGGATGCTTATCGTCAGATTAAAAAATATATTGCAGAGGGAAAATTCCATGGTATATTTTCCAATATACAGATGTTTGTTGTAAGCAATGCTGTCGATACAAAATATTTTTCTGCTGCAAGGGATACAGAACTATGTAAAAAGTTTATTACAGGCTGGCTGGATCAGGAGAATCAGCCTGTCTGCGATTATATAGAGTTTGCCAGGGCAGTCCTTAAGATACCGGAAGCACATGAAATGATTACAAGGTATATGGTTCTTGACAATGATAAGAAAAAACTATTGATTCTGCGTCCATATCAGATCCATGCTATTCAATCTATGCGGGAAGCCTCAAAGCAGGGAAGATCCGGATTTATCTGGCATACAACAGGTTCCGGGAAGACTATGACTTCCTATAAGGCTACACGAAATCTGCTGATGGATATTCCGGCAATTGAGAAAACGGTATTTCTCATTGACAGAAAGGATCTGGACAACCAGACGAAAATGGCTTTTCAATCCTATGCAGATAATGATACGATTGATGTGGATGATACCGATTATGTGGATTCTCTTATAGAGAAAATGTCAGATGACAATCGACAGATGATCGTAACGACCAGGCAGAAAATGCAGATTATGGTGAATCGGCGCCTGAAGGAAGGAACTAGAAAATATGATAAGATCAAAGCACTTAAAGTTGCTTTTGTTGTGGATGAATGTCATAGGGCAGTAACTCCGCAAACAAAAAGAACACTTGAGAAATTTTTTGCTAATTCCTTATGGTATGGTTTTACGGGAACGCCTATTTTTGATGAAAACAGTTATGAACAGAAGGGCGATCTGCCCCGGACCACAAAGCAGCTTTATGGGGAGTGTCTGCATAGTTATACGATTAAAGAGGCGATCCATGACGAAGCAGTTTTAGGATTTATGGTGGAAAACCTTGGGGCTAAAAATTTAAATGCGGACGATGCGAAAAAGGCGTATGAAACAGAGGCACATATGCGGAAAGTGCTGGATGTAATTTTGAATCAGTCCTGTGAAAAGTTTGGAATGAGAAATGAAAAGGGCAGAACCTATGAGGCTTTACTTTCGACCAGTTCTATTGCAAGGGCACAGAAGTATTATGATTTGCTGAATAAGGTGAAAAGAGGAGAAGATGAATTAAAAATCAGTGATGCTGTACATAAGGCACTGCCGGATTTTCCAAGATTTGCCATAACCTATTCGCTGTCGGAAAATGAGGAGATGTCCGCAGTCCATCAGGACAAAATGAAAAAATCGATAAAAGAATACAACGATATGTTTGGCACCAGTTATAAAATAGAATCTATGGATGCTTACAACAGCAATCTCAATGACCGGCTGGCGCGAAAAGAAAAGAAGTATCTGGATCGGAATCAGCAGCTTGACTTGGTTATTGTAGTGGACAGGCTTTTAACTGGTTTTGATGCGCCGTGTCTTTCTATTTTGTTTATGGACAGGCAGCCTATGGCTCCGCAGAATATTATCCAGGCATTTTCGCGCACGAACAGGCTGTTTGATACAAAAAAGCAGTA
Source organism: Lachnospiraceae bacterium (assembly GCA_910574965.1). Lineage (GTDB taxonomy): Bacteria > Bacillota > Clostridia > Lachnospirales > Lachnospiraceae > Hominiventricola. Next base: position 64,843 of record CAJTDB010000010.1, read on the forward strand.
TGGGCATATTGTAACATTTCAGGCACCAAAAGAATATAAAAAATCAATAAATGAAGCGCTCAGACTGTATTCGCGTGAAGGCAGCGGTAATCCTATTGCAGAGGATTGGGATGATGTGAAAACGTCTTTTTCTATATCCGTGAAAGCTATTCACGATCTGGCCCAGACTGCCGAAGATATTGTGAGACTGTCACGAAAGCAGAAAAAAGCATTTGTACATCTTTTTAGATCCTTGGATCATGATTTCGCACATCTGAAAGCGTTCTCGGTATATGAACCCAATGTGCTTGATGAGTTTGGTTTTTCCGAAGAGGAATATGAAAACTATGCGGCAATGTACAAAAATGTAATGGAAGAACTCAAAAAGCCGGATGATCGTTCAGAACCCGATGAGGAAGCTGTATGGGATGATTACGATTTAGTAGCCTATAGCAAACTGCGGATAGATTTTGAGTATATTGTGGAATTACTGCAGGGGGTGATGGAATCTTGGAACCCATCAGAAAATGATTTTGATGCGGCCGAATTTGAAACGAGGATAAAAACCATCAAAGAAATCATAACCGAATTTGCTGCTGATAATTCCAAATTAAGTGCGTTGCTTGCACAGATTGTAGATGAGATCGAAAAAGATAAAGAGAAATTTTTAGGGCAGGATATTTCTGTTATGATCCATCAAATGCGTTACGCGGTCATTGACAAAGAAATTAAAAAATTTGCCGAAAAATGGTATTTAGGATTTGAAGATGTCAAATATGAAATATTCCATTATAAAGACGGTGAACTTGCAAATGAAAATAAGCTGAAGGACAAAGCGAATTACGCAGCCTATAGGGAGGCAAATCATGTTGCCCTGCCTAATTTCAAACTCAGAAAAGTGATGATTGATGAATTTAAAAATACGCTGATGCCGGAAATCGCTTCATTGATATAACACAAAGAGACAGGTCTGATGGATGATTCCATAGGAATTTAAACAGAACCGTGAATAGAAGAGGAGGAATATTTTATGGACCGAAAAGCTATGGCAAAAGAAACACTTAGGATCATAGACCAGGGCTATTACGAAGCAGACGGAACACATGTGGACATTCAGAGCATGCAAAAAGCTTCTGTAAAAGGAAGCTTTCTGCTGACCCCGGAGCAGGGAGAAGAACTGCTTACAGCATATAAAAATCATACAATAAATAATGGGAAAAATACGGAACTCATTACGTTAAACTGCGCGACGGTAGATGCTGTTCTTCGTCTGACAGCAGAAGGAAAACATCCCGCGGTTTTAAATTTTGCCAGTGCAAAAAATCCAGGCGGCGGATTTTTAAACGGAGCAAAGGCCCAGGAGGAGAGTCTGGCAGTGTCTGGCTGCCTGTATGAGACGCAGTTGGCGCATGAGACATATTATAAGAAAAATCGTGCCTGCGGGACAATGATGTATACAAATCATGCGATCTATTCTCCGGATGTGGTTTTCTTTCGGGACGAAAGATTTCGTCTGATGGAGAAGCCGGTGACGGCTTCGGTGCTGACGCTTCCGGCGGTCAATATGGGACAGGTGCTGCTAAAGGGAGAGGATGAGCAGAAGGCAGAAGAGGCGATGAGGCGCCGCATGAAGCTGGCCCTTGCAATTTTTGCCCGTCAGAAGTGTGAGCATCTGGTTCTGGGTGCCTACGGATGCGGTGTATTTCGCAATGATCCGGAGAAGATTGCGCAGTGGTGGAAAGAGCTTTTCAATGAAGAGTTTGCAGGGATCTTTGATACGGTCCTCTTTGCAGTGCTGGACCATTCTTCCGCAGGAAAGTGCATCGGAGCGTTTCAGAAAGTTTTTGGTTGACAGAACCAGGCGGTGAGAACAGATGAGAGATAAATGCGCATCTTTGTCTGTAGATGGGGAACGGTATCTGTATTCAATAAAAGCCCTGGCAGATGCAGTGAAAATTGCAGTGTATCGGTTTTCGGAGAAGGTGCCGGTTTTTACCGCATATGTGAGCTATGTGGAAGCGTGGGGATTTGATGTCTATCGTCCGCGGATGATCGAGATTCTGATCCGGTATTATTTGAGAAAGAGCGATACATTGACAGAGAGAAAGCTGGTGATTAGAGAACATCCGGAGCTTTTTGCAGTGTTGATGGACTGCTTCTTTGCGGACAGCAAGGAAGAGGAGAGAGAGGATTTTGCAGCGAAATGCAAAGTTCGATGGTAGAAAAGATGACCGAAAGCAATCTGCCGCGGGGAAGCTGTCTGAAGCTTTCCGCGGCAGTCATTTCTGGCATATCATCGCTGGGATTTCATCATTTGCTGTGCTTTTCTCAGCGTCTCGTCCATTCGTCTTTTTTCTGCTTCGCTTTTTCCTTCTTTCATAATCTCGAAAATGAGCTGAAATTCTTCTGGTGTAAACTGCAGATTCTGCCGGCTGGCTGATGCTACAGCACCAAAAAGGATCGGCATGGCCTGCTTTTGGTTTTTTCCTTCGATCTGCTCTGCCAGCTTCAGAAGAAAGGTCAGCTTGGCAGGGGAGATGTCCTTGATACGCGGGTCCTGAAACCAGTCAGGTATATTCATACAGGGGCCTCCTTATTATAGTTCCGCATCTATCTATATCAGCCCCCATATCTGGAAGAATTTTCTGCCGAATCCTCGGCAAAAAATCCTTCCGGGGCTGATACAGATAGATGCTGATTTTAAAGTTCCGCATCTATCTATATCAGCCCCCATATCTGGAAGAATTTTCTGCCGCATCCTCGGCAAAAAATCCTTCCGGGGCTGATACAGATAGATGCTGATTTTAAAGTTCCGCATCTATCTATATCAGCCCCCATATCTGGAAGAATTTTCTGCCGAATCCTCGGCAAAAAATCCTTCCGGGGCTGATACAGATAGATGCTGATTTTAAAGTTCCGCATCTATCTATATCAGCCCCCATATCTGGAAGAATTTTCTGCCATATCCTCGGCAAAAAATCCTTCTGGGACTGATACAGATAGATGCTGATTTGACGATATCACATTCATATTCTGAAGCCTGTCTATTCATTCTCAGAGGAATGCGGTTTTTGGTCGGGAGAGAAGGCAGAAGTAAAGCCTTCAAACATATCCCGATACATATCCATATTTTCAAAAATATCTGCAAACTGCTCTATCTGGGACTGTTCTTCCGGCGGAAGGAGTCCTCTCATGCATTTCATCAGATTCCCCATGTCCGGAGATTGCTGGATGGGTGGATTTTGATTGAAATATTCAATAGTCTTCTGTAATTCTACCCATTTTATATATATGGCAAGCATTTTCTGCATATTGGCAGGAAGAAAGGGCAGGAAGGCTTTCAGCATCTGCAGCTCTTTTGGAAGAATTGCTTCATCAAATGTCATGACGGACCGCCCCCCTGCGTCTTTCTTCAATATATGAACGGCTGCCGGAAATCATGCAGTTTCCAGTACCGGAATCTTACAGAGGAACGGATAGGACAGAAGGGTGCCGCAGTCCGCAGCACCCTTTTTTGAAGATTAGCATCCGCAGCCGTTGCTGCAGCCGCAATTATTGCTGCATCCACAGTTGCTGACACATCCGCAGTTGTTGCTGCATCCACAGCTTCCGCCGCCAAATCCATTGCCGCAGAAGAGCAGGAGCAGGATGATCCACCAGCAGCCGTCGCCGCCGAATCCGCTGTCGCCGCCGCATCCGCAGTTTCCGCCGCCAAATCCATTGCCGCAGCAGGAGAACAGAAGCAGGATCAGGATCAGACATCCGCAGCTTCCTCCGCCAAAGATTCCGTTGTTGTTGCTGCTACTGCAGCAGCTACATCCGCATCCGTTGTCACAGCCGCAGCCGCAACCATTCCTTAAGTCACCCATGAAGATAACCTCCAAAAAAACTATTTACACTTCATCATATGCAGAAGCAGCCGATTGTGCTATACTGAAAAAAGTAAATACAAAAGGACAACAGCATTCGTCCGAACAATACCCAAAAGAATCACAAGGAGTGGATGCGAAACGATAATAGGAGGAAAATACAATGCCAGCAACCTATGCACATTATGTGTTTGGAAAGAAAGTTTTTCAAAAATTGCCGGAAGGAATCAAACAGGAGATCTGCCAGGGAAAGGATGCCTTTCTTCTGGGGCTGCATGGACCGGACCTTCTGTTTTATTATTATCCGATAAAAAAGAACCGAATCAATCAGCAGGGCGTGCTTCTGCACAAAGAATTGGCGGCGGATTTTTTTGATCGGGGCAGGACGTACTGGCGCAGGAGCGAGGATCCGAAGCTTCGGGCTTATTTGTATGGCTTTCTGTGTCATTTTATTCTGGACAATGAGTGTCATCCCTTTGTCAACAAGTATGTAGAGGAGAGAGGGCTGGGACATCTGACGATTGAGACAGAATTTGACCGATATCTAATGGCATTAGATCGGCGGGAACCGCTGAACTATGTTCCGGTGCACCATCTGGTCAGCAAATCTCACACAATAGAACAGATCGCTCTGATGTTCGATCAGGTCACACCGGCGCAGATCCATATCTGCATCCGGCAGTTTCGGCTGGTCATAGGGTTTTTTGTTTGCAGAAATCCTATAAAAAGACTTCTTTTGAAAATAGTTTCCAGAGTAATGGGGCAGGATAATGGCATCGGCGGCCTGATTATGGACGGCGAAGTCCATCCATTTTGTGCCGAGAGCGATCATTTTCTGAAAGAGCGTATGGAACATGCGGTTCTGACGGCAGTGGACGAGATACAAAAATATGCCAGGGTTTTAAGGCTGGGCGGTCTTCTGTCAGACAGGCTGTACCAGAACTATGAGGAGTCTATATGATACATTTGACAGGAAAAGAGCGGGACTGGGTGCTGTATGACGTGGGAAATTCTGCATTCGTGATGCTGACGGCTACAGTGATTCCGATCTATTTTAAAAATATGGCAGCAGAGGCAGGGGTGACGGCGGCGGATTCTACTGCATATTTCAGTTATGCAAGTTCGCTGGTAACGATTCTTTCCGCAGTTCTTATTCCATTTCTCGGTGCAGTGGCAGATATCAGAGGATTTAAGAAGCCGGTATTTGCCTGCTTTGCGGGGATCGGCGTACTGGGCTGTCTGCTGCTGCCGTTTCCTGTTGGATGGATGTCTTTTTTGGGAGTTTATGTAATTGCTAAAACAGGTTATCAGGGCAGTCTGGCTTTTTACGATTCCATGCTGGCAGATGTGACATCAGAGGAGCGGATGGATGAACTGTCGGCCCATGGATATGCCTGGGGGTATATTGGGAGCTGCATTCCCTTTGTTTTAAGTATTTTGCTGATCTTGAACAGTGACCGGCTGGGGCTTGGAAGTTCGTATGTGTTTCTGACCGTATTTTTTCTGAATGCGGGATGGTGGCTCGTGATGACACTTCCGCTTCTGAGAAGTTTCGAGCAGATCTGCTATGTGGAGAGAAGAGAACATATGTTCCGTCATAGCTTTCAGAGACTTTTAGGAGTGATGAAAGAGGTGTGGCGTGATCGGAAACTTTTTTGGTTTCTGGCATCCTTTTTTTTCTATATTGACGGTGTTTATACGATCATCGATATGGCCACTGCCTATGGGAAAGATGTGGGAATTTCCGATACCGATCTGATGCTGGCGCTTCTTCTGATGCAGGTAACTGCTTTTCCCTGCTCGATTCTGTTCGGTGCTCTGGCAAAAAAATACGATGCCGGAAAGCTTATCAAGGTTTCCATTATAGGATATCTGGGGATTGTGCTTTTTGCTTTGCAGATGCGTCATGGGTGGGAATTTTGGTTTTTGGCGGTGTGTGTGTCGGTGTTTCAGGGCGGAATACAGGCATTGTCCCGGTCCTATTATACAAAGATTATTCCCAAAGAACAGGCGGCGGAGTATTTTGGATTTTATGATATATTCGGGAAAGGGGCAGCATTTATGGGGACGCTGCTTTTGGGGGCGGCAACTCAGCTAAGCGGCACTTCCCGGATGGGAATCGGTCTTTTGTCGCTTCTGTTTGCAGCAGGGTATGTGCTGTTTCGTAAGGCAGAGAGAGCGGCGGAACTTTAAAACAGTGTCTCTTCAGGGAGGTCCGGGAAAGATATTCAGACGCGAAGGGGCTGAATATGTTTCCAGTTCATGGGACTGCTTCGGAGAGATGCGGAACTTATATGAAAACAGCATCGCTCCGAAGAAGTCCGGGAAAGATATTCAGACGCGAAGGGGCTGAATATGTTTCCAGTTCATGGGACTGCTTCGGAGAGATGCGGAACTTATATAGGAGGAACAAGTTATGAAATACAGAGCACTTGGAAGAACTGGGTTAAAGGTGAGTGAGATCGGTATGGGGTGTGAAGGCTTTGTGGACAAGCCCTATGAGGAAGTGAAAGCGTTTGTGGACCGGATGGAGGAGGGCGGGGTCAACTGCATAGATCTGTATGCGCCGAACCCGGATATGAGATCTTGCCTTGGAAGGGCACTTCAGGGCCGGCGGGAAAAGTTTGTACTGCAGGCGCATTTGTGTACGATCTGGAAGGACGGACAGTATAAACGGACCAGAAAGCTCTTGGAGGTAAAGGAAGGGTTTGAAGACCAGCTTGAACGGCTGATGACGGATCATGTGGAGATCGGCATGATTCATTATGTAGATTCTGTAAAAGACTGGGAGGAAATCCTTCATGGGGAAGTGATGCGCTATGCGCTGGAGCTGAAAAAGGCAGGAACGATCGGATGCATCGGCATGTCCAGCCATAATCCTCAGGCAGCCAGAAAGGCGGTGGAAAGCGGTCTGGTGGACGTACTGATGTTCAGTGTGAATCCCTGTTATGATCTGCAGCCAGCCGGTGAGGACGTGGAACAGCTCTGGGCAGAGAAAAACTATGAAAAGCCGCTGGTTAATATGGATCCGGAGCGGCAGGCGCTCTATGAAGTCTGTGCCGAGAAAGGTGTGGGCATCACAGTCATGAAAGCTTTCGGAGGCGGGGACCTTTTAAGTGCCGAGCTGTCACCGGCGGGAAAAGCACTGACTGCTTACCAGTGTCTTCACTATGCACTTACCCGTCCGGCAGTAGCGTCTGTCATGTCCGGGGCAAGGACTATGGAGGATCTGGAGGTCAGCCTGGCCTACGAAGAGGCGACAGAAGAGGAAAAGGATTATGCGGGGGCATTTGCGTCACTTCCGAAAATTAGCTGGAAAGGACATTGTATGTACTGCGGTCATTGTGCTCCCTGCCCAAAGGGGATTGATGTGGCATCGGTAACGAAATTTTTAAATCTGTCCGTTGCACAAAAAGGCGTGCCGGAGACGGTCCGGGAGCATTACGGACTTCTGGAACATACAGCAAAAGAATGTGTGGCGTGCGGATCCTGTGAACAGCGGTGTCCTTTTGAAGTGCCGGTTATGGAAAATATGAAAAAGGCAGCAGAAGTGTTCGGAAAATAGGGAAATACAGGCAGGAGAAAGAAAAAGATGTATGAATTAATAAAGGCAGGAGCATGTACATATTATATTAACTGTCCGGCAAAGATCGGAGTCTATACAGAAGATCAGGAGAAGGTTTGGCTGATCGACAGCGGCAGTGACAAGGAGGCTGGCCGGAAAGTCCGTCAGATTCTGGACAAAGAGGGCTGGAAACTTCAGGGGATTATCAATACCCATTCCAATGCGGACCATATTGGCGGAAATCGATATCTTCAGAACCAGACCGGCTGCCGAATCTATGCGGGCGGAATCGAAGGAGCATTTACCAGATATCCGGTGTTAGAGCCGTCTTTTCTGTATGGAGGCTATCCTTGCAGGGATTTGCGGCATAAGTTTTTGATGGCCCAGGAAAGTCAGGTATGTGAGCTTGGCGAGGAAGGATTTCCCAAAGAACTGGAAATCCTTCCTCTGCCCGGACATTTTTTTGAAATGTCCGGATTCCGCGCTCCGGATGGAACGGTCTTTCTGGCTGACTGCATCAGCAGCAGGGCGACGCTTGAAAAGTATGCAGTTTCCTTTCTCTATGATGTGGAGGCACACCTAAAGACGTTGGATCTGGTGGAAAATATGAAAGCAGCCCTGTTCGTTCCGGCCCATGCAGAGGCGGCAAAGGACATTCGGGAACTGGTGCAGTTTAACCGGAAGAAGGTCTATGAAATAGCAGAGTTTCTGCTGGAATTAAGCAAAGAGCCAATGTGTTTTGAACATATTTTGCAGAGAGTATTTCAAAGATACGGACTTACGATGAATTTTGAACAATATGTACTGGCAGGAAGCACAATCCGTTCCTATCTGTCCTGGCTAAAGGACCAGGGCAGGGTTACAGCAGTTTTTGAAGACGGAATGCTGCTGTGGGCAAATGCGGAGCTTTAAACGGCATATATGCGGAACTTTAAACAGCATATACGCAAACAAGGCCTAGATGGATTTGCGGACTCAAAGAGTCTGGAAATCCATCTGTAGAAGAAGTCTTGTTTGTGTATATGCGGAACTTCAAACAGCATATACACGAACAAGGCTTAGATGGATTTGCGGACTCGAAGAGTCCGAAAATGCATCTGTAGAAGAAGCCTTGTTTGTGTATATGCGGAACTTCAAACAGCATATACACGAACAAGGCTTAGATGGATTTGCGGACTCGAAGAGTCCGAAAATGCATCTGTAGAAGAAGCCTTGTTCGTGTATATGCGGAACTTCAAATAGGAGAACCCAAAATGGGAATCACTACAGCCTACATGGTCCCGCACCCTCCTTTCATCATACCGGAAATCGGCAGAGGAGAGGATAAAAAGATTCAGGCGACCATAGATGCATATGAAGAGATTGCAAGGCGAGTCGGGCAGGACAGACCGGATACGATCGTCCTGATCTCTCCCCATCAGACGATGTATGCAGATTATTTTCATATTTCGCCAGGTGAGGCGGCTTCGGGAGATTTTCGGCAGTTTGGAGCCGGACAGGTTCGGTTAGAGGCGGATTACGATACGGATTTTACAGAACTTCTGTGCCAGTTTGCAGTGGGAGAAAATCTTCGGGCAGGAACGCTGGGAGAGCGGGAAAAGCGGCTGGATCACGGAACGATGGTGCCGCTGTATTTTATAAACAGGCACTGGACGAACTATCGGCTGGTGCGCGTAGGGCTGTCCGGACTGTCTTTTGCGGAACATTACCGGTTAGGCCAGTATATCCAGAGGACTGCAGAGGTATTGGGCCGCAGGACAGTTCTGATTGGCAGCGGGGATCTGTCTCACAGACTCCGGGAAGACGGGCCTTACGGATATCGGGAAGAAGGACCAAAGTACGATAGAAAGATTATGGAAGTGATGGGAAAAGGGACATTTTCAAAGCTTCTGGAATTTTCAGAAGCTTTCTGCGAAAAGGCCGGGGAATGCGGTCACCGTTCCTTTATCATCCTGGCCGGTGCCTTGGACGGGTATCAGGTGTGTGGGGAATGCCTGTCCTATGAAGGTCCTTTTGGCGTAGGCTATGGGATCTGCGCCTATAAAATATGTGACAGGGATTCCAATCGAAAGTTTCTGGAGCAGTACGAGGAGAAAGAGCGTATACGGCTTCAGGAGCTGCGGGCCAAGGAAGATGCCTATGTAAAGCTGGCGCGCAGCACAATAGAAACATATGTTCGAACCGGAAAGATTATGGAAGTACCAGAGGGACTTTGTCCCAAACTGTATGACCGCCGGGCAGGGGTTTTTGTATCTCTGAAAAAGGGGGGCAGTCTTCGGGGCTGTATTGGCACTATAGAGGCAGTGCAGCCTTTTGTGGCGGCAGAAATTATCCAGAATGCCGTTAGTGCATGTTCCAAAGATCCGAGATTTTCTCCAGTAGAAGCAGATGAGCTTGAGCAGTTGACAATCAGTGTAGATGTGCTGGGGGAGACGGAGAAAATTTATGATCTGGAAGAGCTGGACGTAAAACGATACGGCGTCATTGTGACCAGAGGCTTTCGGCGGGGCCTTCTGCTGCCGAATTTGGACGGAGTAGATACAGTGGAGGAGCAGATCGCCATCGCGAAGCAGAAGGCGGGTATTGGCGCCCATGAGGATGCAGAGCTGGAACGGTTTGAAGTAGTCCGGCATTTTTGACAGTCAAAAAAGGATTGGGAGGAGCGGGCAGATGGAAGCGGTCTGTTGCCAGGTGTGTATGCACCATTGTATGTTAAAGCCAGGGCAGTGGGGGCGCTGCCGGGCAAGGAAGAACGAGGACGGAGAGATCCGATGCGGGAATTATGGCCGGGTGACTTCACTGAATCTGGACCCCATTGAGAAAAAGCCTCTGCGGCTTTTTTATCCCGGAAGTCTGATCCTGTCAGTGGGAAGCTATGGGTGCAACCTTCGGTGTCCTTTTTGCCAAAATCACGAAATTTCTATGAAAGGGGCAGATACGGCAGTGTCCTGCTTCATGTCTCCAAAGGAATTGGCAGAGCGGGCGGAGAAATATCGGCCGGTGGGAAATATCGGAGCTGCATTTACCTACAATGAGCCGCTGGTTGGCTGGGAATATGTGCGGGATACGGCCAGATTGATACATACTAACGGTATGAAAAATGTGCTTGTCACCAATGGGACTGCGTCGCTTGCAGTGTTGGAGGAGCTGCTTCCTTACGTAGATGCCATGAACATTGATCTGAAAGGCTTTCGGACAGAATATTACCAAAAGCTTGGCGGGGATCTGGAGACGGTGAAAGCATTTATCATTCGGGCTGCAGCAGACTGTCATGTGGAATTGACGACGCTGGCGGTGACCGGGGAAAATGACGGATATGAGGAGATGGAAGAAGAGGCGGCTTGGATCGCATCGGTAAGCAGGGACATTCCCCTTCATGTGACACGATTTTTTCCCAGATATCATATGACGGACCGGGATGCTGCGGAAGTGGAGCGGGTATACCGCCTTGCAGAGACGGCGGGAAAATACTTAAATTATGTGTTTACAGGGAACTGCTGATCTTTGGTACTGGCGGGAATACCTGCAGAGGAGGAAGCAATATGGAAACAAAACTAATAAAATACCCAAGGACACCGCATTTGTCCGGCTCAAGGCTGCAGCCGGGAGATGAGGATTTAAGCCAGATTCCTTTTTCGGATATCCGGGGAAAGCATCTGGTAGTGGAGGAAAAATGCGATGGGGCCAATACGGCTATATCTTTTGATGACAACCGGACGCTGCTCCTTCAGAGCAGAGGGCATTATCTCACAGGCGGTTATCGAGAGCGGCATTATAATTTGCTGAAGCAGTGGGCAGGCGTGCACCAGGAAGCATTTTATCAGGTACTGGGCACCCGGTATGTGATGTACGGGGAATGGATGTATGCCAAGCACAGTGTCTTTTATGATGCACTGCCCCATTATTTTCTGGAATTTGATATTTTAGACCGGGAAAGCGGATGTTTTCTGGATACACCATCCAGAAAGAAGCTGACAGAGAATCTGCCGATCGTCTCGGTGCCGGTGATTGGAGAAGGTGCGTTTTCAGAGCAAAAGGAGCTTCTGGATCTGATTGGACCTTCTTTGTATATTCGTCCGGGACATATGGACCGGCTACGGGCCTGGTGTGAAAAGGAAGGGCTGGACGCGGACCGTCAGTGCAGGGAAACTGAGGGCTCCGGGTTTATGGAAGGGCTGTATTTGAAAGTGGAGCAGGGCGGATGTGTGACAGAGCGTCTGAAATTCGTGAGAGCTTCTTTTATGCAGTGTCTTCTTTCGTCGGATTCTCACTGGATTGACCGCCCCATCGTGCCAAATCAGCTTGGGATCTCGGTGGAGGAGCTTTTTCTGCCGGAATATCCGGTAAAGGAGTGAGCGCATATGGAGAATTGGGCAAAATTGCTGCAGCTCGTTCCCAGGCCGCCCCGCTGGCAGATCGACTGGGAGGCGTTAGAAGCATCTCCTCTTCATCCTTTCTTTGCAAAAATGTCAGAAATATACCAGAATCCGGTATGGCACGGGGAAGGAGATGTGCGGACACACACTCGGATGGTCTGTCAGGAGCTTGTCAATAGGAGCGATTTTCGAGGGCTTCCTGCCAGGCAGCGGCAGGAGGTTTTTCTGGCGGCTCTTTTGCATGATATCGGCAAAATTCCCTGTACAAAGCTGGAGGACGGGTGTTTCGTATCGCCGAATCATACAGTGACAGGCGCCAGGATGGCAAGAGAATTTCTGCATACGGTCTTTGGACTTGGAGGGGGACAGGAACAGATCCGGTTTCGGGAGACGGTGTGCGGTCTGATTCGCTATCACTCTCTTCCTCCGCATATTTTCGATCAGGAAGAACCAAAGAGACGTCTTTTAAAAGCTGCTGCCAACGGAGAGCTGTCGGAAGATTTTACCATTCGTCTTCTGTGTATGTTGGAAGAAGCGGACGTTCGGGGAAGAATCAGTGAAAATATACAGGAATCAACAGATACGGTCTGCCTCTGTGCAGAGCTTGCAGAGGAAGCCTCCTGTCTGGATGGACCTTTTCCGTTTGCCTCGGCTTATTCCGAACATGCGTTCTTTTCCGGGAGAAGGATACAGCCGGAACAGGAACTGTATGACGACACATGGGGCGAGGTGGTACTGATGTCGGGGCTTCCGGGTACCGGAAAAGATACATGGATCCGCACACATTTAAAAGGACTTCCTGTGATATCATTAGATGAGATACGAAAGGAAATGCATATTTCCCCTGAGGATGCCCAGGGGCCGGTGGCGGCAAGAGCGCGCGAACAGGCCAGACAATATCTAAGACAGCAAATACCTTTTGTGTGGAATGCTACGAATCTGACACCCGCTCTTCGGGAAAAGCAGATCCGGCTTTTTCATGATTACCATGCGTCTGTTCGAATCGTCTATTTAGAAACCGGATGGGAAGAGCAGCTTCGCAGAAATAAAAGCCGGAAAGAGACTGTTCCGGAGACGGCCATCGGCAGGATGCTGAAAAATCTGGTATTGCCGGAGAGGTGGGAAGCAGAAAAAGTGGAGTGGGTGAGTGTATAAAAGAAGACATAGATTTTAAAAGAGAAAATAAAAAAAGCTCCCGACCGGATTTGAACCGGTGACCTACGCATTACGAGTGCGTCGCTCTACCGACTGAGCCACGGAAGCCTGCTGTCCAACAGCAATAATTATTCTACCAGATAGGGCCTGCTTTGTAAAGCTTTTTTTGAAAAATTATGCGAAAAATTTTTTGCAGAGTTCCTTTTCCCGGAAGGTTGATAATTTTTTCCAAAAGACGTATACTCATAACAGATGAAAGAAGGGAGAGGTACAAGATAATGATGGATTTTGGAGTTGCTGTTCCGGTGATTCTGTCTTTTGCCCTCAGTGCGGCGGCCGGACCGATAATCATACCTGTACTGCGAAGGCTGAAGGTGGGGCAGACCGTCCGGAATGACGGGCCTCAGACACACTTGAAGAAAAACGGGACCCCTACTATGGGCGGGCTGATCTTTTTGCTCAGTGCGGCAGTTACATCACTGTTTTATGTAAAGGATTATCCGAAAATCGTTCCGATTTTGTTTGTGACCGTAGGTTTTGGCATCGTCGGATTTCTGGATGACTATATCAAGGTAGTGCTGAAGCGTTCAGAAGGACTGACGCCGGGGCAGAAGATGCTTGGGCAGATTCTCGTTGCGGCTGTCTTTGCGTGGTATATGGCAGAGCGTTCGGATGTGGGGTTTCAGATGCTGATTCCCTTTGGAGGCGGGCAGTGCCTGGACCTTGGGAGCCTGTCCATTCCGTTTCTGTTTGTGGTATTGATCGGTACCGTGAATGGAACGAACTTTACGGATGGTCTGGATGGACTGGCTTCCAGCGTGACCGTAATGGTGGCGGTGTTTTTTACCGTGGTGGCAGTAGGGACCGGGAGCGGTATCTTTCCTGTGACCTGTGCGGTTACAGGGGGGCTTCTGGGCTTTCTTCTGTTCAATGTCTATCCGGCCAGTGTATTTATGGGGGATACGGGTTCCCTGGCACTGGGAGGCTTTGTGGCCTCTACCGCTTATATGCTGAGGCTGCCGCTGTTCATCGTGATCGTTGGAGTGATTTACCTGGCAGAAGTGCTCTCGGTTATAATTCAGGTGACGTATTTTAAAGCGACTCATGGAAAGCGTTTTTTCAAGATGGCACCTATCCATCATCATTTTGAGAAATGCGGCTGGTCCGAGACGCGGATTGTGGCAGTCTTTTCCATTATAACTGCCCTCTGCTGCCTGATTGCACTGGAAGGCATCTGACGGACCGAAAACGGTTCTTTTTTGCAGAAGGCCGCATAGATTTTAAGGAAGAAAACAGGTCTTCCGATCAGGAAGGAGCAAACGTGACAGTCAGAAAGCGGACAGATACAAAAGAATCCGTAGATTATGTGCTTCTGATTCTGGTTCTGATCCTGGTCGTATTTGGACTGGTGGTGCTCTACAGTACGAGTGCATATAATGGCAGGGTCAAATTTGCAGACCCTGCCTATTATTTAAAGAAACAGTTTTTTGCCACGAGCATCGGACTTATGGGCATGTATCTCGTATCGCAGATTGATTACCGCAGATGGATTTCTGCAGCCGGTATCGGGTATGGGCTGTCTTTGATCCTGTCCACAGTGGTGCTGTTTGTAGGAAAAGAGATCAATGGCTCCAAACGGTGGCTTGCCCTTGGGCCGCTGTCCTTTCAGCCTTCCGAGTTTGCAAAGCTTGCGGTGGTCGTGCTGCTGGCTTCTATTGTCAGCCGGAACGCCTCCCATATGAAATCCTGGAAATACATGTTTCTGGTAATCCTTCAGGTGCTTCCCATTGTGGGACTTGTGGGGACAAATAATCTGAGTACGGCCATCATCATCCTTGGGATCGCAGCTATCCTGATCTTTATCGCCAACCCCCGTTATCTGCCGTTTATTGGCCTTGGAGGACTGGGTGCGGGATTTATCGGAATCTTTTTAAGTGTGGAATCTTACCGGTTAGAACGTCTTGCAATCTGGAGACATCCGGAACTGTATGAAAAAGGCTATCAGACCATGCAGGGATTGTATGCCATCGGATCCGGAGGGATTTTCGGCGTCGGGCTTGGAAACAGTATGCAGAAGCTGGGATTTGTACCGGAGGCGCAGAATGATATGATTTTTTCTATCATCTGTGAGGAAATGGGGCTTTCGGGAGCATTTCTTGTGATTCTTTTGTTTGGGCTTCTGATCTGGCGGCTGATGGTCATTTCCACCCATATTCCAGAGCTGTTTGGTGCCTTTTTGGCAGCAGGAGTCATGGGACATATTATGATCCAGGTGATTCTAAATATTGCTGTAGTTACCAATACGATTCCCAATACCGGCATTACCCTGCCGTTTATCAGCTATGGAGGGACCTCTGTCGTATTCCTGCTGGCAGAGATTGGACTGATCCTGAATGTTTCCAGACATATGAAGAAGGAACATTGATCGTCTGTGTGCATATACTGATATATAAGAGCAGACCTGAAACGGGTTCCGGAGGGAATGGATTTGGACAGAAACAGACTGTATATCAAAGGACCACAAAGGATGCAGGGAGAGCTGCTCGTGCAGGGATCGAAAAATGCGGCGCTTCCAATCCTGGCTGCGACACTTCTGGGGAAAGGGATCTTCATCCTTCATCATTGTCCCAGGATCTCGGACGTGGAGCATATGCTGGAGCTTCTGGAGGACGCAGGCTGCCGGGTGCGATGGGAAGGGCATATGCTCATTGTGGATACAAGAGAGCTTTGTAATTATCGGGTGTCGGGCACCGGTGCAGGAAAGATGCGTTCTACGGTTACGCTCCTGGGCAGTATCCTTGGACGGATGCATCAGGTAGAGATTCCCTATCCCGGAGGCTGTACGATCGGAAAACGTCCCATCGATCTGCATCTTCGGGGGCTGGAACAGTTGGGGGCGGTATTTGAGCATCAGGAGCACACCTTGTCGGGAAAGGCGCAGATTCTTCACGGAGCACAGATCTATTTGGATTTTCCAAGCGTAGGGGCTACAGAAAATGTACTGTTAGCTGCTGTTTTGGCGGAAGGGACGACTGTGCTTCATGGGGCGGCTATGGAGCCGGAGATTGTGGAACTTGCAGATTTTCTGCGGAAAATGGGAGCGGATGTGCACGGGGACGGGACGCCGGTGATTACGATCCGGGGAGTAAAGAAGCTGCACGCAGCGGAATATATTGTTCCGTCTGATCGGATCGTGGCAGGAACGTATCTGTTCGGTGCAGTTATGACCATGGGGGAAGTGCGGCTTCTTCATATACCATTGTCCCATCTGGGGAAGCTGCCGGAGCTTTTGGAGCAGATGGGAGCGGTAGTGGAGGCAGAAGAAGACTGGATCTATGTGCGCATGGACCGGCAGTGCAGAAGCATTCCCTATGTAGTGACCGCACCGTTTCCGGGATTTCCGACCGATCTTCAGTCTGCACTGATGGCGGCTCTGTCCACTGCGTCGGGCATGAGTTTTATCGAGGAAAAAATCTTTGAAGCACGTTTTCAAATTGTGGAGGAGCTTCGGAAGATGGGGGCATCCATCTCCAGCGAGGAATCCTTTGCCCTGATTGACGGGGATGCAAGACTGCACGGCGCACGGGTAGAGGCGAAGGAACTGCGGGGCGGGGCGGCTCTGATTATGGCAGCCCTTGCGGCAGAAGGAGAGACCTGCATTTCCGGCATGGAATATGTCTGCCGCGGCTACGAAAATATAAATGAAGATTTGAAAAATCTGGGGATTATGGTATAATATCGCAAGGTACCATAATATAGAAATAAGGATAACAAATTTATGTCAGAACACATTCCCAGGACCGGATGGCGAAAGAAGATTTTGATTGCAGCGGCAGTACTTGCGGTGACAGCGGTACTGCTCCTGTCTTTTATTGGTGTATTCCGCATTACGGAAGTGACCGTTATTGGCAATGAATTTTATACAAGAGAAGAAATTGCGGACCTGATCGTTGGTGAAGGGTACCAGAGAAATACACTCTATCTGTATCTGCGCTTCCGATATCAGAAGCATCCCGAAATTCCGTTTATAGATGATTTTGAAGTGAGCCTGGATTCTTTTCAGAGTATTACCATTCGCGTTTATGAAAAAAATATCGTCGGATATGTTCATTATTTGGGAAAAAATGTCTATTTTGACAAAGACGGGATCGTGGTGGAAAGCTCCGATGAGGAGATCGAGGGCATTCCTATGATTACCGGGCTTTATTTTGATGATCTTGCCCTTTATCGGAATCTGAATGTGGAGGATCCAAAAGTTTTCGACACCATTCTGGATATTACGCAGCTTTTGAAAAAGTACGATCTGGACCCGGACGAGATCCGGTTTGGAAATACAAAGGAGCTGTATATGCAGTTGGGAGAGGTGCGTATATCCCTTGGAACCGGGACACATCTGGAAGAAAAGATTGCACGGATCAGTCAAATACAGCAGGATTTACAAGATCGCAGCGGGACGCTGCATATGGAAAACTATACGGATGAGAGCACGCATATTTCCCTGGAGGCGTTGAAATAAGTCGAAATCTGTGAATAAAATGTATGAAAAAATAAAAAAATTAGGTTGCGTAATTGAAAAAAAAAAGCTATGATAGTATTATTGTATTGTAGGTTAACACTGGGGAAGTGTGTTTGTAAGGAGGAATTTGACCTTGATAGAGATCATGACAAATGAAATGGATACGGCCCGTATCATTGTGATCGGTGTTGGCGGTGCTGGGAACAACGCTGTAAATAGAATGGTAGAAGAACAGATCATCGGAGTGGAGTTCATTGGAGTCAATACGGACAAGCAGGCATTGAAAGCATGCAAGGCACCGACTGCGATTCAGATTGGCGAGAAGCTGACAAAAGGGCTTGGAGCGGGGGCTAAGCCGGAGATCGGAGAGAAGGCGGCAGAAGAAAGCATCGAGGAACTGAAAGAAGCCATTCAGGGAGCGGATATGATATTTGTGACCTGCGGTATGGGTGGGGGGACCGGTACCGGAGCGACACCGGTTCTTGCACGTGCAGCCAAAGAGATGGGAATTCTGACCGTAGGAGTTGTTACAAAGCCCTTTCGGTTTGAAGCAAAACAGCGCATGAACAATGCACTGGCAGGAATCGAGAAGCTGAAAGCATCCGTGGATACACTGATTGTAATCCCCAATGACAAGCTTCTGGAAATCGTAGACCGAAGAACGACCATGCCGGAGGCACTTAAGAAAGCAGATGAAGTACTTCAGCAGGCCGTCCAGGGAATCACGGACCTGATTAACCTTCCGGCACTGATTAATCTGGACTTTGCAGATGTTCAGACGGTTATGACAGATAAGGGAATCGCACATATTGGAATCGGCACCGCAAGAGGCGATGACAAAGCTATGGAAGCGGTCAAGCAGGCCATTACCAGCCCGCTGCTCGAAACCACAATCCAGGGCGCAAGCCATGTGATTATCAACATATCCGGAGATATTTCCCTGATCGACGCCAATGAGGCGGCAAGTTTTGTACAGGAGCAGGTGGGCGAGGATGCCAATGTGATCTTCGGTGCTATGTATGATGCGAACAATTCGGACGAGGTGAGTATTACGGTGATCGCCACAGGGCTTCGGGAAGAAGGAAGCCGTGGGAGCAGTTCTTCCTTCCGCCAGACAGGCAGCAGGACATCCGTACCAAGCGGAGTGGTCCAGGGAGGATACAACAGGACAGGCACAGAGAACCGCAGGCCCATAGGGCAGCCTCTTTCCGGAATCAAGACGTTTAAGAGTCCGGAAAGCACCGTAAAGCAGCAGAAGATTGATGTTCCGAAATTTTTTGGACACGATAACAGATAAGGATACAAACAAAAGCAGGCGGAGCTGTTTATAAAAGGCTCCGCCTGTTTTGCAGAATCATGGAAATCGGTACGGGAAAAGGATGAAAAATCATATGAAAGAGAGAAAAATTACAGGGCATACAGGACTTACCTGTCTGCTGGGAAGCCCGGTGGCGCACAGTATATCTCCGGCTATGCACAATGAGTCATTTGCGCATTATGATCTGGATTATGTATATCTGGCTTTTGATGTACCGCCGGAAAAGTTTGAGCAGGCGGTAGACGGTCTGGTGGCGGTAAACGCCAGAGGGTGGAATTGTACGATGCCTCATAAAAGAAGAATGTTTGAACGTGCGGACGTGCTCTCAGAAGAGGCGCAGTTGATCGGCGCGGTCAATACGGTTGTACAGAAAGACGGCATTCTGACCGGATACAATACAGACGGAAAAGGCTATATGAAAGCGGTTCGGGATGCCGGATACCATATCTCCGGTAAAAAGATGACTCTTTTAGGAGCAGGCGGTGCGGCATCTTCTATTCTGGCGCAGGCGGCCTTAGACGGGGTGGCCTGCATCGATCTGATTGCCAGAAAAGGGGCTTCCTGGGACGCCATACAAAAGGTTGCAGACCGGGTGAACAGCCGGACCGGCTGCACAGTACAGATGTATGAACTGCAGGACGAAGTACAGATGCGAAAAAGTCTGGAGGAAAGCCGGATTCTCGTCAATGCGTCCTCTGTCGGCATGGGTCCTTATGAAAAAGACTGCCTGATCCCGGAGGAGCATTTTCTCCGTCCGAATCTGATTGTCTCGGATGTCATCTATCAGCCAAGACGGACCAGACTTTTGCAGATGGCAGAGCGCATGGGCTGTCCTGTCTTCAACGGTATGTATATGCTGCTCTATCAGGGGGCCTATGCGTTTGAACTGTGGACCGGGAAACAGATGCCCGTAAAAGAGATCAAAGAAAAATATTTCGGACAGGATACATAGATTATGAAAAAGAAAATATTTCAGGCAGGGGCCTGTATATTCGGTGAGGGCAGGCCGAAAATCTGCATTCCCATTGTCGAAGTAAGCCGCGAAGCAATATGGGAAAAGGCAGAGCAAACATCAGTTCTCCCTGCGGACATTATCGAGTGGAGAGCAGATTTTTATGAACATGTTTTAGAACCGGAGGCAGTATCCGCTGTTTTGAAAGGGCTGAAAGAGCGCCTGGGGAAAAGGGCGCTTCTGTTCACGTTCCGGACCAAAGGGGAGGGCGGAAACTGTGCAGTTTCCATAGATGCATATGATGCCTTGAATGAAACAGCCGCCAAGGCCGGAGCAGATCTTGTGGATGTGGAGCTTTATCTGGATGAGAAAAATGCCGGAGAACGAATCAGAAAGCTTTCGTCTTTTGGCTGCCGGGTGATCGTATCCAGCCATGATTTCCAGAAGACGCCGGCGGTAGAAGAGATGGTGCGCCGGCTGCAGCAGATGGAACAGCTAGGGGCCGATGCGGCCAAATTAGCTGTCATGCCAAAGAGCCGTCAGGATGTGCTGAATCTTTTACAGGCGTCCATAACGGCCGATGATCTTCTGTCTGTCCCCGTTGTCACCATGTCCATGGGCGTACAGGGTGTCCTGAGCCGTCTTGGAGGCTGTCTGACGGGTTCTGCCATGACTTTTGCCAGTGCCGGAAAAACTTCCGCTCCCGGCCAGATTCCGGTAGAGCAGATGGCCTGTATTCTGGAGGTCCTTTAGACGGTCTTCCCCTTATTTGTTTCCATGTCACATTATGGCGATAAAAATAAGCCCTCCGGTCACAGAAAACGACAGGGATTGCAACCCCCCTTCCCTATAATGGTGATTACCATAAGAGAGAGGGTGGCAAGTGTACTATGAAGTTTATGTAGATGTACTGTTTGTAAAAAATCTTTGGATGAATGGGATGCTGCTTCTTCTGACCGCCTGGGCGGATCAGGAAAAAGTGAAGATCTGCCGGATCGCGGCAGCGGCAGTGACAGGCAGTCTGGGTGTCTGTCTTATGTATCTGGCATCGGCCGGTCTGTCTGCGGTTCATTATGTGTGCGGATCTCTGTTTTTGGCAGCGGGGATGACAAAGATTGCATATTCCGGAAGGAAGCATTTTGCAGGGCGCATGTTCTGCCTGTATATGGAAAGCTTCCTGATGAACGGGATTCTCCGGTATTTGGAGCAGTTTCACCCAATGAGCGGAATATGGTTTGCGGTATTCAGCAGTATATCTGCAGCGGTTTTAATGGCAGCGGAGTACATATGGAGAAACAGGAAAAGGGACCGGATGAGGACCCTTTCTGTTGTCCTGCATCATGGGGCGTGCCGGATGCTCGTAGAAGCATTATATGACACCGGCAACGGTCTGTATGACCCCGTCAGCCAAAAAGCAGTCAGTATCTTAGATGGGAAGGTGTTGGAGGAGCTTCTTCTGGAATCGGGAAAAGAAAGACTTCCCCGGTTTATTCCGTATGACACCATATCGGAACACGGGATACTGGAAAGCTATGTGCTGGACGGGATGGAATTGAAGCCGGGGGAGGAGAGTCTTTGGATCCCGCGGCCAATCATCGCGCGCATGCCGAATAAAAGCAGACAGTATCAGCTTATACTTCATCGTGACCTGCTTTCCTCATAAGAGGAGGCATTATGATCATTAAGGTAACGATACCACACCAGATCCAACTAAAGGTAGCGCCAAAGTTCAAAAGCATGTTCTTTTCCAGAAAGGGGGAGATCCATTATATCGGGGGTGCGGAGATTCTGCCGCCGCCTCTGAATGCGGAGGAAGAGAACCGTGCAATTTTAGGGCTGGAGACAGATCAGGAGCAGCAGGCAAAAGCGAAACTGATTGAACACAATCTAAGGCTGGTTGTATACATAGCTAAGAAATTCGACAATACAGGGGTAGGGGTAGAAGATCTGATTTCCATTGGAACGATCGGCCTGATAAAAGCCATTAATACCTTCAACCGGAGTAAAAATATCAAGCTGGCAACTTATGCCTCCCGCTGTATTGAAAATGAGATTTTAATGTACCTTCGGAGAAACAGCAAACTTCGTATGGAAGTATCTATTGATGAGCCGCTCAATGTGGACTGGGACGGAAATGAACTGCTTTTGTCGGATATTCTGGGGACCGATGAAGATATCATTTACCGGGACCTGGAAGATGAGGTAGAGCGGAAACTTTTGAAGAAAGCATTGTCGAAGCTGTCTGAAAGAGAGAAGATGATAATCGAACTGAGGTTCGGTTTGAACCATCCGGCGGGAAAGGAGATGACCCAGAAGGAAGTGGCGGACCTGCTCGGTATCTCCCAGTCTTATATTTCCCGTCTGGAGAAGAAAATTATCGGACGGCTGAAAAAAGAAATCGTAAAATATGAGTAATTATTTCAGATAACTTTTCATGGTTTTTAAAGCATTTTTTTCCAAGCGGCTGACCTGAGCCTGAGAAATATGGATCTCTTCGGCCACTTCCATCTGAGTCTTTCCCTCAAAAAAACGCAGATTGATAATATGATTTTCCCGCGGGCTCAGACGTTTCATGGCTTCGGAGAGAGACAGATTTTCCACCCAGTTTTCTTCTTTATTTTTGCGGTCACTGATCTGGTCCATGACATAGAGGGTATCACCGCCCTCTGTGTAGACCGGGTCATAGAGACTCACCGGGCTTTGGATAGCGTCCAGAGCATAGACAATATCTTCTTTTGGTATACCGATGGCATCGGAGATTTCCTGGATGGTAGGTTCTCTGGAAGTCTCCTTCAGCAGATTTTCCTTGGCGTAAATAGCTTTATATGCCGTATCCCGGAGGGAACGGCTGACACGGATGCTGTTGTTGTCTCTTAGATAGCGGCGGATCTCGCCGACAATCATAGGCACCGCATAGGTGCTGAATTTGACATCCATGGTACAGTCAAAATTGTCGATGGCTTTCATCAGGCCGATGCAGCCGATCTGGAACAGGTCATCTACGTTCTCATTGCTGGAGGAGAAACGTTTGATAACACTTAAGACCAGACGGAGGTTGCCTTTAATGTAAAGCTCCCTGGCTTCTTTATCTCCTTTCTGAATGCGTTCAAAAAGCATTTTCTTTTCTTCATTGGTAAGAAGCGGTAGTTTGGATGTATTGACTCCGCAGATTTCAACCTTGTTCACAACCATTGATCTTCCTCCTGCAGCATCATTTGGTACATATACAGCATTTCCCAAAATATCCTGCTTATGCAAAAGGGACAGAAATAAAAAATGGCAAAATCTGTGCATCAGGAGAAACGGGAACAGGAGCGCTTCCTGGAACAGAGCACTTCTTCTTCGCATACTTCTACCAGTATAATATCCGGACCAATCTGGCAGATTCGGCACCACGGGATAATATATTCCTGGTCAGGGCCTAAGATTCCGCAGAGACGAAAAGGGCCGGGGACGACAAGAGCAGTGATGCAGCCTTTGCATTCGTCCAGAATCAGATCACATACTTTTCCAAGCTTCTTGCAGTTGCAGCGGTTGATGACGTCTTTTTCCTTTAACTCACAAAATCGCATAGGGGTGAATATTCTGCCGCCGTTTATTTGGCCAATATCCGGTCTGCTGGGAACGGTTGTTCTTTTCAGAGTCCGGTTTCCGTAAAAATGAACAGCGGCATACTCCTAATCCTTTCTTATAGTGTATGCGGACGTTGACAGAAAAGTCTGTCATGATATATACTTGAAGGCAGAGAAGGAGGTGTTCCTGTATGAAATGCCCATATTGCGGAAGAGATAATACGAGGGTGATCGATTCGAGACCGGCAGACGACGGAGGTTCTATTCGGCGCAGGCGGGAGTGTGACGCGTGCATGAGACGGTTTACGACCTATGAGAAAGTAGAAACGATACCGGTAATTGTCATTAAGAAGGACGACAATCGGGAGACTTATGATCGTTCTAAAATTGAGTCCGGTATTATCCGTGCGTGTCATAAGCGTCCCATTTCGGCTGTTCAGGTAAGCGGTCTGGTGGACGAGATCGAGGCGGTCATTTTTAATAAAGAGGTAAGAGAGATTTCCACAAGGGAGATCGGAGAACTGGTCATGGAGAAGCTAAAGGGGCTGGACTCGGTGGCTTATGTGCGGTTCGCATCGGTTTATCGGGAGTTTAAAGATGTGAACACCTTCATGGATGAATTAAAGAAGATCGTGGAGTAGCATATGAAAAATATTATACTGATCGGATTCATGGGTGCTGGGAAGACAACCATAGGAAAGCTTCTGGCAAAGGAGACAGAACTGGCGTTCGTAGATACGGACGAACGGATTGAACAGGAGCAGGGTCAGAAGATTCCGGATATCTTTGCTCAGGAAGGAGAGCTGTATTTTCGGGACCTGGAGACGGAGCTTTTGCAGAGAATGCAGGAGGATACATATGGTTCGGTAGTGTCTGTCGGCGGCGGGATGCCGGTGCGGGAGCAGAACCGGGCGCTGCTGCGCAGTCTTGGGTGTGTGGTCTATCTGTCCGCAGGGAAGCAGACGATTCTGGAACGGGTGAAAAAGGACGGCAGCCGCCCCATGCTTGAGGGCGGGAGCCTGGAGGAGCGGGTGGAGCGCCTGATGCGCGAGCGGGAAGGATACTACCGTCAGGCGGCCCATATCGATGTGCGCACAGACGGGCGGAGCATCCGTCAGGTGCTGCAGATCATCAGTCAGGAGACCCGGAAATACGGCGTTGTCCTGCAGCAGTTTCACGACGGAAAAAGCAAACAGGTGTAAGTGAGGAAAAAAGATGATTGATGTTCCCATGAGGACTCAAAGGGCATGGAACCGGGACACGCTTCTGGCAGTAAATACGTTGAAAAACAGTCCGGTTTACAGCGCAGAGAATATACAAAACACACATAGACAAAAGGAAGAACCGCCAAAAAGGAAGGATGCCCAGGGGACAAAAGAGCCGGCGGGAAATTGTGCCGGGCCTGCGGCGCCGACGCCGGTACCGATGCAGATTCCGTCTCTGCTGCATCCGATTCAGAAGGGACAGAAAGTGCCCGTAGCGCTTACCGGAGCAATGCAGCAGGTGGATGTGTGCCTTGGGTGGAACTGCACCGATGCAAGGTGCGACGTGGATGTATCCGCTTTTTTGCTGGGAGAGAATGGAAAGGTCATCGGAGACGACTGGTTTGTATTTTACGGACAGCCGAAAAGTCCAGATGGCAGCACTTGCTTTGAGGTGGACGGCCGGGAAGACCGGGAAGTGATCCATCTGGATCTTGCCCGTCTAAATCCGGCGGTCAAAAAGGTCGTCTTTGTACTGACGATCAATGAGGCAGTAGAGAAAAGGCTGCATTTTGGGATGCTGAACAGTGCCTATATCCGGCTTTTGGATCACAAAAACCGAACGGAACTGGTAAGCTTTCTGATGACAGATTATTATACGAATGTCATTTCCATGATGATCGGAGAGCTGTATCTGCATAAAGGAGACTGGAAATTCCACGGGATCGGAAACGGAGTGGCAAAGGATCTTGCCGGACTGTGCGGGCTGTACGGTGTCCGGGTAAGCGGTTAAGGAAGGGGATAAGGGAAGATGATTTCTTTTGAAACGGTCAATGAATTGACCTTAAAAGTAACATGCAGCGGGAATGATGTATTATTTACAAAGGCTGGCGCTTTCATTGCAGGAGACAGTGCCGGGGGCAAGAACTATCGGTTTGAGAAGGTGCTTTTAGGTCCTCAGGGGAGTATCGGACAGGCGGCGCTTGGTTCCTTAATCCGCCGGGTGACCGGAGAGAACCTTCCGCTTATGAAAGTGAATCTGAATGGAGATTCTGTAACCTATTATGCGGACTACAGCCAGCATGTTCTGGTTTATGAACTGCAGTACGGAGAACAGATCTCGGTGGAGTCGGAAAATATTCTCGCCTTTACTCAAAGCTGCAAATACGATGTCCGGTTTATTGGGTGCGGTATTCTGTCTCAGAAAGGACTGGCAACCTCTGTGCTCACCGGAAACGGAAGCAATGCCTATGTGGCCATCCTGACGAACGGCAATCCCATTGTACTAAGCAATGTACAGAGCCGCAATACCATATCTGTGGACCCGGATGCCGTCATCTGCTGGATGGGACAGGGAAATTGTGATCCTCAGGTAAAGGCGGATATTTCCTGGAAGAACTTTATCGGGCAGGCATCCGGAGAGTCCTACGCTTTTGAGTGGAGCGGAAATCAGCCGGTGTCCGTGGTCGTGCAGCCGTCGGAGCGAAGGGGCGGGATTTCTGTGCGGATGGATTAGGCAGTTGCCGGCCGAAAGGAAGGTGATCGGATGGTCAGAAGCTTTCAGGAGACCGATCTGGACCAGGTTCTGAAAATCTGGCTGGATACGAATCAGCAGGCTCATGGATTTATTCCGGCATCTTACTGGAAGGAGCATCTTGCAGCGGTGCAGGAGCTGCTGCCCCAGGCAGAGGTATATGTCTGGGAAGGAGCAGAAAAAGAAATCCAGGGCTTTGTAGGATTGCAGGGAGATCAGATAGAAGGGATTTTCGTTCAGAACAGCAGTCAGTCAGCGGGCATCGGAAAGAAGCTTATAGACTATATAAAAAATACAAAAAATCAGTTGAGTCTGCATGTTTACCAAAAAAATACACGGGCAGTTGGATTTTATCAAAGAGAGCATTTCTGCATACAATATGAGAATGTAGACGGCCAGACAGGCGAAAAAGAATATGTAATGGTCTGGAACCGGCAGCGGTAAACGTTCGG
Source organism: Lachnospiraceae bacterium (assembly GCA_910574965.1). Classification (GTDB taxonomy): domain Bacteria; phylum Bacillota; class Clostridia; order Lachnospirales; family Lachnospiraceae; genus Hominiventricola. The sequence goes on from CAJTDB010000010.1 coordinate 91,333, forward strand.
TTTTAGAAAGGTGTGGATGATTCTTGCTGGCTGTCCGTTTGAAAGACCGCAGAAAAAAAGGTTGAAATCTGGACCATTCTATTATAAAATAGTAAAAAGTGCGGGGAGTGTGTGATCCCTTCATGGAAGATATCTGTTCCGGGAAAACGGGAGAATTTCGGATGAGACCGTTTTTCGGAGGCAGATGTGCAACGATCATAGGAGGAAATGAGAATGATATCAGCAGGTGATTTTAGAAATGGCGTTACATTGGAGATTGAGGGTAACGTATATCAGATTCTGGAGTTTCAGCATGTAAAGCCGGGAAAAGGCGCAGCTTTTGTAAGGACGAAGCTTAAGAACATCATCAACGGCGGTGTGGTGGAGAAGACGTTCCGCCCGACGGAGAAGTTCCCGGCAGCCCGTATTGACCGTGTGGACATGCAGTATCTGTACAGTGACGGGGATTTGTTCCATTTTATGAATACAGAGACTTACGATCAGATTGCGTTGAACAGTGATGACGTAGGAGATGCGCTGAAGTTTGTCAAAGAGAACGAGATGGTTAAAGTCTGTTCTCATAACGGGAACGTGTTTGCCGTGGAGGCACCGCTGTTTGTGGAGCTGGAGATTACGGACACGGAGCCGGGCTTCAAAGGCGACACCGCTACCGGGGCTACTAAGCCGGCGACGGTAGAGACAGGGGCTGTCGTTTATGTTCCGCTGTTTGTGGAGACCGGAAATAAGATCAAGATCGACACTCGGACGGGAGAGTATCTGTCCAGAGTATAGAACAGTGTATGAGAAAGGGTACGGCCGTCCGGTCGTGCCCTTTTGTATATGAGACAGGAGCGGAAACAGGTTATGGATTATAAAAAGATCCTGCAGGGGCGGGAATATGATTTTATCAGAGAAAATGAGCATCTGGGGAAGTATGTGATTCTTCTGGGGCTTGCAGGGAGCCATTCCTATGGGACCAGCAACGAAAACAGCGACATTGACATACGGGGGATCACACTGAATCGAAAAGAGGATTTAATCGGGATGTCGGATTTTGAGCAGTATGTGGATGAGGGGACGGACACGGTGATTTATGGTTTCCAAAAGCTGGTGACGCTGCTGTTGTCCTGCAATCCCAATACAGTGGAGCTGTTGGGGCTTCAGCCGGAACATTATCTGTATCTTCATCCTCTGGGAAAGGAGCTTCTTTCCCGAAGGAAACTCTTTTTATCCAGAAGGGCGATACAGTCCTTTGGCGGCTATGCAGACGCTCAGCTTCGGCGGCTGCAAAACGCGCTGGCCAGAGACTCCTTTCCTCAGAGGGAGAAAGAACAGCACATTTTTAATTCCGTGAAAAATGCCATGCATGATTTTCAGAGGAGGTATAAAGTTTTTGCCCATGGGAGCTTTCATATCTATATTGATCAGGCAGTCGATCCAAAGCTGGAGACGGAGATTTTCGTAGATGCGAATCTTAAGCACTATCCTCTGCGGGATTATAAAAATATGTGGAACGAGATGCATAATATAGTCAAAGACTATGACAAGATCGGCAAGCGCAACCGGAAGAAGGATGACAATCATCTAAACAAACATGCCATGCATCTGATCCGGCTGTTTATGATGGCGATTGATATTCTGGAAGAAGAGGAGATCCGGACCTATCGGGCGAAAGAGCAGGAACTGCTTCTGGATATCCGAAACGGAATGTATCAGCGTCCGGACGGGCTGTTCCGGGAAGAGTTCTATGAACTGCTGGCGGACTATGAGAAAAGACTGCACCAGGCGGCAGAAGGAACATCCCTTCCGGAACAGCCGGATAGGAAGAAGGTGCAGGAATTTGTCATGGATGTCAACGAGAGGGTGGTCAGAGATGAAATATGAGGAATATGAGGGAAGGATGGAGGAGCTGATTGGTCAAAAGCTTCAGGAGATCGAAAAGAAGGAGCAGATCAAGATTTTGCATGCAGTGGAATCCGGGAGCCGGTCCTGGGGGTTCGCTTCCCCGGACAGCGATTTTGATGTGCGTTTTATTTATGTACACCCTATGGAGTATTATCTGCGGCTGCAGGAGGAGAAAGATTTTATTTCATGGGAATTAAATGAAGTGCTGGACATCGTCGGATGGGATCTGTTTCGGGTTCTTCGGTATGCCCATAAGTCCAATGCCACTGTGTTTGAGTGGAGTGCATCTCCGGTGGTCTACGATACGACAGAAATCTGGGAGCAGATCCGGGATGTGATCCGGGGGTATTTCTCTGAAAAATCCTGTATGTATCATTATTATGGAACCGCCCGAAAGAATGCAGTGGAGCATCTGCAGGGAGAACAGGTCAGTTACAAGAAATATTTTTATGTGCTGCGTCCGCTTCTGTCCTGTAAATGGATAGAAGAGCGTTCCTGCCCGCCGCCGGTGCTCTTTTCAGAGCTTCAGGAAGCAGTGCTGGAGGAAGATCTGCGCCCGGCCGTACAGAGCCTTCTGGAGCAGAAAGCCCGGATGCTGGAGTCGGATAAGGGAGAGCGGATAGAGGCGCTGGATGTGTACATTGAGCAGAATCTTCGGCGGTATAAGGAGCTGGCTGACAGCCTGCCTGATGACCGGGACGGGGACTGGGAGAAGTTAAATGAAGTGTTTCTGAACGTGCTGCGAAGAAAACAGTGAGGTATGTACATATGAAAAAATGGCTGACAAGATTCTGGCTCATGGTGAGCCTGCCCGGTGTGCTGAATCTAATCCTGTGTCTGGATCAGATGAAAAGCCATGGAATCGGAAACGTACTGCTTTCTGCACTCCTGTCGGTGGTTCTTGTGGGAAACTATGTGGGCCTTTTGTTCCTGCCGGTCAGGGATCGGATCAGGACCGGCCTGCGAGCCAGGATGATGATCGGCGGAAGAAGACTGATTTACGGCGGGCTTTATGCGATGGCTGTGCAGGTTTTTGTATTTGTCCGGTTTTATATGGGATATTCGTGGACCTGCGCGCCAGGTACGGCGGTGCTGATCGGGAATGCGGTGCTGTCCTGCGCAGGATGCTTTTTGCTGCTGGCGGCTGGGGTGCTGCGGATCATCAGTACTTCTAAGCGTCTGGGCATCGTGCGCCGGCTGATGATGCTTCTGACCATGTGGATACCGGCAGTGAATCTTCTGGTACTTCTTTACGCCTGCCGTTTAGTCGGTGAGGAATACGATCATGAGCGGGAGAAGGCGACTCTTCGGGAACTGCGCGTGGATTCGGAGATCTGCCGGACCAGATATCCGCTTCTTCTTGTCCATGGGATCGGATTTCGGGATCTGCGGTATTTTAACTACTGGGGGCGTATTCCCAGGGAGCTGAAACGAAATGGCGCCTCTGTGCATTATGGGAATCAGGAAGCCCTCGGAACGATCGTCTACAATGCGGAAGATATCCGAAAGCGCATTTTTCAGGTAATGAAAGGGACGGGATGCGAAAAAGTAAATATAATTGCTCATTCCAAAGGCGGTTTAGATGCCAGATATGCCATCTCAAAGCTTCAGATGGGGCCTTATGTGGCGTCTCTTACGACCATGAATACACCCCATCGAGGCTGCCGCTTTGTGGATTATGCCTGCCGCCTGCCGGATGGGCTGTATCGGTTTGTGGCTTCCTGCTTTGATCGTACCTTCCGAAAACTGGGAGATCAGAATCCGGACTTTTATACGGCGACCCATCAATTTTCCACGGCAGAAAGCGAGCAGTTTAATCAGCAGGTCATAGACGTACCGGAGGTGTATTATCAGAGTTATACGTCTTGCATGAGGTGGCCGTGGAGTCATCTGCTTTTAAGCATTCCCTACTGTATGATACGGCCTTTAGAGGGAGATAATGATGGTCTGGTTAGCGTGGAGTCTGCCAAATGGGGTGAGTTTCAGGGCGTTTTTTCCAATGCCCGCACAAGAGGAATCTCCCATGGGGATATCATTGATCTGAAGCGGGAGGACTATCAGGGATTTGATGTGGTGGAGACATATGTGCAGATTGTATCAAAACTGAAGGAAAAGGGATTTTAGAGATTCCACCTTTAAAATATAAACATTGAAATCAGAGTCTGAATATGATAGTATACTATGATGTATCAGACTCTTTTTCTTTTATGGAAAATATTGTAAAAGCAGATGTATACAGGAAAAGAACTGAAAACGTCGAAAGACAAAGGAGATGCAGATATATATGAAATTAGGTATCGTGGGACTGCCCAACGTAGGCAAAAGTACATTATTTAATTCTCTGACAAAGGCAGGTGCGGAGTCTGCCAATTATCCCTTCTGCACCATCGATCCCAATGTGGGTGTAGTGGCAGTGCCGGACGAGCGGCTTGGAAAGCTGGCGGCGCTGTATCAGTCCGTAAAAGTGACCCCTGCCGTGATTGAGTTTGTGGATATTGCAGGACTGGTAAAAGGGGCGTCTAAAGGAGAGGGGCTTGGCAATCAGTTTCTGGCTAACATTCGTGAGGTGGATGCGATTGTACATGTGGTCCGCTGCTTTGAGGATGGCAATGTAATTCATGTGGACGGCAGCGTGGATCCTCTTCGGGACATTGAAACGATCAATTTGGAACTGATCTTCTCAGATATCGAGATACTGGAGCGCAGGATCGCCAAAACATCCAAAGGGGCGAGAAATGATAAGACACTGGCCAAAGAGCTGGCGCTTCTTCAAAAAGTGAAAGCACATCTGGAAGAGGGGAAAACAGCTAAGAGCTTTACTGGAATAGAAGACGAAGAGGAACAGGCATGTCTGGATTCCTGCAACCTTCTGACCGGCAAACCGGTGATCTTTGCGGCTAATGTGGCAGAGGAGGAGCTTGCGGATGATGGTGCATCCAATTCCCATGTGCAGTCAGTACGGGAATTTGCAGAAGCAGAACACAGTGAAGTGTTTGTGATCTGTGCGCAGATCGAACAGGAGATTGCCGAGTTAGAAGAGGATGAGAAGAAGATGTTCCTGGAAGATCTGGGAATCCAGAAGTCCGGTCTGGACAAACTGATCCAGGCGAGTTACCGTCTGCTTGGGCTTTTAAGCTTTCTGACAGCCGGTGAGAAGGAGACAAGGGCGTGGACCATCAAAGCAGGGACGAAAGCACCCCAGGCAGCCGGAAAGATTCATTCGGATTTTGAACGGGGATTTATCCGGGCGGAAGTCGTCAATTATCAGGATCTTTTGGACTGCGGTTCCATCTCTGCTGCCAAGGCAAAAGGGCTGGTAGGAAGCGAGGGCAAGGAATATGTCATGAAGGACGGAGATGTAGTAGAGTTCCTGTTTAACGTATAAAGGCATCCGGGCCCGTTATTTGTCGAAATCTGTCGATATTTTTTCGTTGAAAAATGTCAGAAAAAGCAATAAAATAGAACAGTAAGCTGTACCGGGCAGCTTGCTTACGGGAAAGGACCTTCATCGATGAATACAGCAATTAACTTTCCGAATCTAGGTATCTACCTGGATCATGTGGGAAAATCCATAACAATCTTCGGGTTTGAAATTGCCTACTATGGAATTATTATGGGAACTTCCATCCTGCTTGGGCTGTACCTGGCAGAGAGAGAGGCGAAAAGGACCGGACAAAATCCGGATATTTATACGGATATGGCGATTTATGCGATCATATTTTCCATTATCTGTGCAAGGGTGTATTATGTGATTTTCTCATGGGATAATTACAAGAATAACCTGCTCAGTATTTTTAATCTGAGACAGGGAGGCATTGCGATCTACGGTTCGATCATTGGCGCGGTAGCTACGGTCTATGTGTATTGCAGAGTGAAAAAACAGTCATTTCTGCTTATGGTGGATACAGCATGTATAGGACTTGTGGCAGGTCAGATTTTGGGGCGCTGGGGCAATTTCTTCAACAGAGAGGCCTTTGGCGGCTACACAAATAATCTGTTTGCCATGCAGCTTCCGGTAAGTGCAGTTCGTGCCCACGAAATCACAGACGAGATGTGGGCGCATGCACAGTTGATCGGCGGAGAACAGTTTATACAGGTGCACCCCACGTTCCTCTATGAATCGTTGTGGAACCTTGGAGTCATCTGCTTCTTGTACTGGTATCGTACGAAAAAAAGATTCCAGGGCGAATTGTTCCTGACGTATCTTTTAGGCTACGGCCTTGGACGCGTCTGGATCGAAGGTCTTCGGACTGACCAGCTTCAGATCGGGGATACTGGTATTCCTGTATCTCAGCTACTGGCAGGTTTGCTGATTCTTTTTTCCCTTTGCATGATTTTTCTGGGTAGAAGAAAAAATGTGAGTGGTGAGAAACATGAACAGACAGACGAACATCAAAAGAGCGATTGAGGCACAAAGGATAAAGCTGGATCGTATGGCGGGGCAGACAGAGGATTTGACAACACTTCTTGATGAAGCACAGAAAATGGACAGACTGATCGAAGTATACGAGACCAGAAAAGTGACCGAATGCATTCGCATGGATGCATAATGACAACTGCATATGGAAAAAACGGGACTGTTGCACTATAAAACAAGGGCGACAGCCCTGTTTTTTTGTGCGGATTTACCAAAAAATGGTATCTTTTTGAAAAAATCTAAAGGAATACTTAAGAAATAGTATTGCTTTTTTCTGTGATTCAGAGTATGATAAGTGAGTAAGTGGAGAATAGTGGTGTTTTGTGGTTCCAAAATGATAAAAAGTGGAGGAACAGGACAGGAGTGGGTGCATATCGATGTTCATGGGCGAATACAGGCATACGGTAGATCCCAAAGGCAGGCTGATTATTCCCTCCAGGTTTCGTGATCTGCTCGGTGCAGAGTTCGTCGTTACAAGAGGACTAGATGGCTGCCTGTTTGTATATCCCATGGACAACTGGGAATCTTACGTGGAGGAACTGAAAAAGCTTCCGCTGACAGATAAAAACGCCAGGCTCTTCACACGTTTTATCATAGCAGGTGCTTCGACCTGTGAACTGGACAGGCAGGGACGGATTCTTCTTCCGGTGACCCTCCGGGAGTTTGCCGGTATTGAAAAGGATGTGCTCCTTGCAGGGATGCTGGACCATATTGAGATTTGGAATGAAGAGCGCTGGAAGGAAAATGCGGATTTCAGTGATATGGATACCATTGCCGGCCATCTGAACTATGTAATCGGCAGAGAATAAAGGATGGCTGCAGGAGGCAGATGGGAGGAAAATATGGAGTTCAGGCATTATTCGGTTCTGTTGGAAGAGACCATCGATTGGCTGAATGTCCAGCCGGCCGGAAGTTACGCGGATGGTACTTTGGGCGGAGGCGGACATGCGTATGAGATCTGCAAAAAGCTGTCCGGCGGGGGACATCTCTACGGATTTGACCAGGATGCAGCGGCTATAGAAGCGGCCGGAAAAAGACTGTCGGAGTTTAAAGACCGTGTGACAGTGATCCGCAGCAACTACTGCAGGATGAGAGAAGAGCTGAATGCAAGGGGCGTTCAGGGCTTAGACGGTATTCTTCTGGATCTGGGCGTTTCTTCCTATCAGTTGGATGAGGCCGCAAGAGGTTTTACTTACAGGGAAGATGTACCTTTGGATATGCGCATGGATCAGCGGCAGGAGAAGACAGCAGCAGACATTGTGAACGGCTATGATGAGATGGAACTGTACCGTATCATACGGGATTACGGCGAAGACAAATTTGCAAAGAACATAGCAAAACATATTGTAAGGACAAGAGAGCGTAAAGCGATCAGGACAACGGGAGAGCTGGTGGAGATCATCAAAGCCGCCATACCGATGAAAGTTCGGATGCAGAAAGGCCATCCGGCCAAGCAGACGTTCCAGGCTCTTCGGATCGAACTGAACCAGGAGCTGGAGGTTTTAAAAGATTCTTTGGAAGATATGACAGAGCTTTTAAAACCCGGAAAAAGGATCTGCATCATTACTTTTCATTCCCTAGAAGACCGGATCGTTAAAAATACATTTCGTAAAATGGAGAATCCATGCACATGTCCCAGTCATTTTCCGGTATGTGTGTGTAAAAAAGTATCAAAAGGGAGAGTTGTGACAAGAAAACCGATCATCCCAACAGAGAAAGAGCTTGAGGAGAACAACCGTTCGAAAAGTGCAAAGCTCCGAGTGTTTGAACGATCATAAGAGGCATCCATTGAGGGGAGTTGGTTGAGATGGCCGTCAGAAGAAGACAACGACAAACATATATAGAAGGAAATACCGTACGCAAGATTCAGCCCCTGGAGCGTCAGCCGAAGAGGAGACAGGGACAGGAACACCGCAGCAGAAGACGTGCAAAGGAAAAGCTGCATATACAGTATGTGAATATTTTTTATACGGTATTTCTGTTTACTGCTGCGGTTATGGTGCTGTGGTCCTGTGTAAACTATCTTCAGCTTCAGGCGGAGACGACCAGCAGAGTCAAGCATATAGCAGCATTAGAAATGCAGCTTGAGAATCTGAGGAAGGAAAACGACGATCATTATACAAGAATTATGACGTCAGTAGATCTGGATTATGTAAAAGAAGTCGCCATTAATGAACTGGGAATGGTGTATGCCAGCGAAGATCAGGTAATTTTGTATGACGGCGGTACCAGGGACTATGTGAGACAAAATGCGGAGATACCGGATGAAGAGGTTCCTCTGGCTGACCGTATTTTTGGGAAATAGTATCAGAATCTAAGATCAGGAGCAGGAAGTGGCAGGAAATAGGAGACGGACTGTAAGAAGACGAAAAAGGCAGAATACTCTGAAAATGAAACGGAAGCTGGCACTGTTGTTTGTTGTGATCGTGCTGGCTTTGATCGGAATATTTAGCTGGCTGGTCTATATTATAAGAGTCAGCGGAGAACAGTATACAAGAAAAGTACTTTCACAGCAGGATACCAACAGTATCCTGCTTCCGTATAAGCGGGGAGATATTTACGATCGAAACGGAACGCTTTTAGCGACCAGTGAGAAAGTATACAATGTGATTTTAGATCCGGCTGTGCTTTGGGAGAATCACAGCGATCAGCCGGACAAGGACTGTGTGGAACCGACTCTGCAGGCGCTTGTGGATTATTTTGGACAGGACCGGGCAAAGCTGAATGAGATCATGGAGGAGAACAAGAAAAGTCATTATGTCATCTTATCCCGGCTGCTTACAAAGGATCAGGTGTCAGAGTTTGAAGAGGCCATGAACGAGGAGGGAAGCCGGATTGCAGGTGTCTGGATGGAGGATGCATATATCCGCCGCTATCCGTACAATACCCTTGCCTGCAATGTGATCGGCCATACGATCACCGGAAGAAACGTGGGACAGTACGGGATTGAACAGCAGTATACGGATGTGCTGAACGGAGAAGATGGCAGGAGCTATAACTATCTGAACGAAGACCTGGAACGGGAGAAGACGGTACGCGCTGCGACGGACGGGAACAGCGTCATGTCTACCATCGATATTACCCTTCAGGAGATTGTGGAGAAAGCTATTTCTGATTTTCAGGAAAAATACAGGAATGCCTACAGGGAAGGAGACGGAAGTTATACGGCGGCTGCGCTCATGATGGACCCGAACACCGGAGAGATCCTGGCTATGGCGAGCAACCGGAAATATGATCTGAATGATCCTTATAATGTAGTTGCTAACGGACTGTATACCGAGGAGGAGTACGACGGTCTCTCTGATGAGGAAAAAAAAGAAGCGGATCTTGAAATGAACACCTTGTGGAGAAATTTCTGCATTAGTGATACGTTTGAGCCCGGTTCTACCGTTAAGCCCATCACAGTTGCGGCGGCATTGGAAACAGGTGTTATTCATGACGGAGATACGTTTCTGTGCGACGGTAAGAAAAATGTAGCGGGAACCGATATCAGTTGTGCGAAAAAGCTTGGTCATGGCATTATCAATATAGAAGGCTCTATTATGTTTTCCTGCAATGATGCACTGATGCAGATTGCGGAGAAGCTGGGAGAGAGTAACTTCTCCCGCTATCAGAGCATGTTTAACTTCGGCCTGCGGACCAACATCGATCTGCCGGGAGAAGCCAGGACAGACTCGCTGATCTATTATTCCAGAGAAACTGCGCCCAAAGAGAATCTGGTTATGAGAAGTACAGATCTGGCCACTAATTCCTTTGGGCAGAACTATAATGTGACCATGATTCAGGTAGCATCTGCATTTTCTGCATGTGTCAACGGGGGATATTATTACAAGCCCCATGTAGTTAAAAAGATTATGGACAGCAGCGGAGGAACCGTAGAAAATGTGGAGCCGGTGCTTCTTCGGACACCAATCTCCACAAAGACTTCTTCGCTGCTTCGAAAATATTTATATAATACGATGTATGGTCCGACTGATGCCAACGGCAACAGTGCATCTGGCAGAACGGCAAGGATCGCAGGGTATGCTTTGGGCGGCAAGACAGGGACAGCGGAAATGATTCCCAGAGATAAGACCAATTATCTGGTTTCCTTTATCGGTTTTGCGCCGGCAGAGCATCCGGAGGTGGTTCTGTATGTGATCGTGGACCGGCCCAATGCGGAAAAACAGTTTTCCAGTGCATTTGCGCAGGAGCTGTGGAAAAATATTATGAAAGAAGCGCTTCCGTATCTGAACATTTATCCTACCGAGGAAATTCCGGAGGATATGCAGGCAGAAGTGGCGGCAGAGCAGGCAGCCGCTGCCGCACAGGAGCCGGAAGAGGAGGAAGAGGAAGAAGAGCCGATTCCGGAAGGAACTGTGGTGGATCCGCAGACCGGCGAGACGGTACAGATGCCGGATCCCAGCACCGTCGATCCCGATGATCCGTCTGTTATGGGAAATGTGCCGGTAAATGACAATCTTGTGGATGTAAAACCTACGGAGGCAACGGAAGAAGTCGAAGACGACGATCCGACCGAATAAGAAGAACAGATACCTCATAAGATAGTGATAATGATTCTTATGAGGTATCTTTTTGCATTGTAAAACATTTCACAAAAAGAAGATTGTTATTATTTTCACAGCCTGTATCCTGATGATGGGTATTCTTGGGGGACGTCTTGTCTATTTAATGATCTTTGAATCGGAATATTATCAGAAACTGGCTCAGGATCTGCATGAGCGGGAACGGAGCATCAAAGCGGCGAGAGGGCGGATTATTGACCGGACCGGCACGGTGCTGGCGGATAATCGGACGGTTTGTACGATCTCCGTTATTCACAGCCAGATCAAAGATCCGGAGGCGGTGATTCAGATGCTCTGCAAAGAACTGGAGCTTTCCGAGGAGACAGTGAGAAGAAGGGTGGAGAAAGTCAGCTCCATTGAACGGATCAAATCCAATGTGGATAAAGAAGTAGGAGATGCTATCCGTGCCTATCAGTACGAAGGCGTGAAAGTAGATGAAGACTTTAAGCGCTATTATCCATATAATGAACTGGCGTCTAAAGTGCTTGGATTTACCGGGAGTGACAATCAGGGAATTATCGGACTGGAGGTAAAATATGATGAATACCTGGAGGGGATTTCCGGGACGATTCTGACACTCACAGATGCCAGAGGAGTGGAGATCGAAAATGCCAAAGAAGAACGTATGGAATCCATACCGGGAAATGATCTGATCATCAGCCTGGACTATAATATCCAGTCCTATGCCCAGCAGGAGGCTTTAAGAGTCATGGAGGCAAAGCAGGCGGACTATGTATCCATTCTTATTATGAACCCGCAGAACGGAGAGATCTATGCCTGCGTCAATGTGCCGGAATTTAATCTGAACGATCCGTTTACTTTGAATTCTGGTGTAAGTACCGAGGGCATGACCGAGCAGCAGAAACAGGATGCGCTGAATCAGATGTGGCGAAATCAGTGTGTCAATGACACTTATGAACCGGGATCTACATTTAAGGTATTCACATCTTCGGCGGCTCTTATGTCCAAAACAACATCGGTAAATGACCAGTTTTCCTGTCCGGGCTTTAAGATCGTGGAGGACCGGAGGATCCGCTGCCATAAAGTCGGAGGACATGGGGGGCAGGATTTTACACATGCGATTATGAACTCGTGTAATCTATATATTCAATAGTACTGCCTTGTTTCAAGGTAGATTTTCCAGATTACATAATAAAATAGAATTGAAGCTGATCTTCTGTCTTGTCGAAAGTGATTTTCTCACAGATTCGGCGGATAGCATTTGCTTTTGCAATCATGTCCGCATCTTCGGATCGGAGGATATGGAGTACGTCCTGGATATTTCCGGCCATCCGGATCTTGTCCTGTTCGGTGATGGCGGAGGATGGATTGTCTGCGGCTTCCAGCCGAGCGGTCAGTTCTTCCTTCTGCCGGTTGATGGCCTGCCGGCTTTCCCGGTATTCTTCCAGCGTGTCGATGCCATCCATGTAGGCCTTCCGGATGCGCTTTTCTTTTTTCTGCAGGTCGATGAGCTGCTCTTTCAGGATGGAAATCATGTCCGCCGGAATCTCCTGTCTGATCTTCCGGATATATCCGAACTCTCCCAGATTCATAAAAGATTCCAAGCCTTCCAGAATGGCCGGCTCCAGCTTCGAGACCAGAATTCGGTTCGTCACCAGGCAGGTGCCGGCGATATGATTGTGACAGCGGTAGGCAGCTTTGTTGCGCTTTGTCTCGGAAGAGTAGGTCATGGGTCCGCCACAGGCGGCGCACTTCAGGACGCCGCTGATCCAGTGTTTTGCCGGCATATGGCCATGGACCCAGCCGATGGCGGCGGACTGCTTCAGGAGTTCGGCTGCTTTTTGGAAAGTCTCTTCGCTGATCAGCGGTTCATGGACGCCGTCTGCAATGATCCACTCCGAGACATCGTTCAGGCGTTTTCCGTCTGCATGGGTCACATAATTCCAGCGGACCTTGCCTGTGTAAAAGGGGTTGCCCAGCAGATACCGCAGGTGTGTGACATTCCAGTGAGCGCCGCGCTTGGTGGGGTATTTGCCCAGATTCAGCTTCTTGGCAATCGCCGTCATGCTCAGGTGCTCTTCCGTGAACATACGGAATATCATCCGCACAAGCGCCGCCTCCGCCTCGTTGACGGTAGGAGTCTGGTTCTTCTTACGATCATAGCCCAGCGGCGGATTGGCCTGATATCCGCCTCTCAGAGCCTTCTCCGTCATGCCACGCATGACCTCCCCGGACAGACGGATGGAATAGTATTCATCCATCCATTCCAGAATGCGCTCGATCAGGCCGCCCATGATTCCGTCCGGCAACGGCTCGGAGACGCTGATGACTTCCACGCCGGCTTTCTTCAGCAGAGACTTATAGACGATGGATTCTTCCTGATTCCGGGCGAATCTGGAGAACTTCCAGACAAGGATCACATCATAGGGATGCTCCGGGGACTTGGCTGCGGCGATCATCTGCCGGAAGGACGGGCGCTTATCCGCGGTCCGGCCGGAGATACCGATCTCCCAGTAGATACTGTCCTCGGTGATGATGATGCCGTTGTCCCGGGCATAGTCCAGCATCAGACGCTTCTGGGCGTCCGGGGAGAGTTCTTCCTGCTTGTCGGTGCTGACACGGATGTAGAGGGCTCCGGTTTTCATTAAATATCATCTCCTTAATACAATTTATGCGACAGTGAGGTGACATAGGTGTAAAAATTGGTATAAAAATAACAGCCAGCGAAAAACGTCTGTTCGCTTGCATTGGCTGTCCGAAGATGATACAATATGTCTTGTGATTGGCGTATCATCTTCAGATATATGCTTGGCCGCTCCGGTGTTGGCAGCACTGGGGCGGTTTATTTATAGCATTCCTTATAACCCGAGTTCTTTTAAGAGTTCCTCATGAGAAATGACAGGCTGGTATTCGTCAACCCCTGCATGATAGGCCTCTAAAACAGCTGTTTCTTCAGCATCAGGAACAACTTCTTCCAGATTGGCAAGAGAAAAAGTGGTTTGGATTAGATCCCAGACTTTTTGAGCGTCTTCTTCACTCATTATAGTGACTGCTCCTAAAATTCTTTCTTTGATTCCAGACATAATATCACACTCCTTTATAAATTTGGCCTCGGTTTCCAATATCGATAATATCAATTATAATTCCGGTTACATCAAATAATACCCTGTAATTTCCGACACGGAGGCGGTATCCGTCAACTCCCTGCAATTTTTTAATGTCACCTTCAAATGGAAGCTTTTCAATGGCTTCTATGATCCGTTGCCTTGTGGTCTTATCCTGTTTTCTTAGGAATTTCGCAGCGGGTTTTGAGTATCGTATTTCCATAAGATTCCTCCAGTCCTGGGATTGCATCATCCTTCGGGAATGTGATCTATGTGGGTCAGTTCTCTGTTGGTGCAGGGGGCCGATTTGCTTTTATGCGAATTATCCAGTGGCCTTGTCCTGCATAGCAAGCGACTGTCTGTATTCTGTCGCTAATGGAATTTTTGTGAATTGCACTGTATTATTATATTCTTCCAAAACAACTTTTTCTATTTCATCAATGTCAACATGGTAAAATTCTTTACGAGGATTTACTTTATTTACGGCATGCTTCTCAAAATGTTTGTGGAGCATTGTTTCTACAGCCGGAGCATCACTGCTGAATATCATTGCATGAACGTCAAATTCAAATGGAACTGATGCAGAACTTAATTCCTTTACTCTATCCATAGGTTCCAAACGTCGTGTCATACCAATTTTGTATATATCTTCTCCAAAAGAGCCGATATTTGAAATAATATACACAAATCCAGCTTTTGCATTTGCTTCCCTTTCAAGAACAGTTTCCTTGTCGGACTCTAATAGCTTAACTTTTTCTTCTAATTCTTTGATTTTATCCAGATATAGCTGACGTTCTGCATCTATTTGTGAAGATTGCATATACTTCATTATACGTTTTATTTCACTCATATGTTGCTGCAAATCTTTTTCTATCTTCTTTTTCTGCTCCTGGATTTCTCGTTCAGCCTTTGCTTCTTCCATCATTTGTTCTTTGATTGCTTGTTGGATATCTTTTTCCTGCTGATACTTTAATTCATAAGTATATAATAAAGTGGCCTGTTCTAATTTTAAAGACAAAATTTTATCAGACAAGGCTACCCCATCTACATAATATAATTTGTTTAATGTTTCATAAGATTTTTGTATACGTGTACGGACTAAATCAACATTTTTTGTTTTTATATGAGAAATGATATTGTCGCATTCAGAATTAAAATTTCTAAGAAGCTGTCGTATGCTTCGTTCAATGAGTTTTTTCTCTTCAAAATTATTAAGTGTTTTGATGTCCTCTCCCGAATCACGCAATTCTTTTTCTTTGATTTTTAATATGGACAATTTGTTTTTACAATCCTGAGAAGAAGTGCTATCATAATCAGAAAAAATATAATATTTTGAAATCGCTTTATTATTAAGTGCTCGAAGTTCGCTTCTTATAGTGTTTATTTCTGTTTGAACTGCTTTATATTTTTGTTTATATTCAAACTCTAATTCTTTTATTCTATTTTCATACTCTTGTTTCGCATTACCTATTTCCTGAGAAAAATCATACCTTTTAGAAAGAGTAAATTGAACTTTTGCGCTTTCTGAAATTTTTAATATAGATTTGTCGGAAATTTCCATATTTCTATATTCATTCAAAAATCCATATCCGTGATTAGGATTGCTCGATATATTTTCGTATATTTCTTCTGGCTTATTAACTTTTATACCTCCTTGTCCGGATAAGACTTTTAAATTATATATACCAATAGGAATATCCATACCGCCTTTGTATTTGCCGGCACATAATATAAATCTATCAGAGCAAATTATATTTTGGGCTTCTTGATTTGTTACATTGTTTCTGGAAGAAAGCTTTTCAATTTTTTCATTTTGTATTCTTATTTCATCGTAAAGCCTGGACAATTCCTGCTTTAATCTATTATTCTCTTTCTCGCTTATTTTGATGTTATTTTGCTTTTCAAAAAGTAATTCTTTAGTCTGTTTTAATTGCATTTGTAAAGATGAAATTTCAGAATGATTTTTTTCTGATTTTTCGACTGCTTCTTTTACAAAGTTATTTTCTAAGGACATACTTTTTAAGGAGTTATCGCTTATTGTTGTTTGTTGGATTTTATCTAATAGATATATTCTGGTTATTATTTTGCTTCTTTGGATATTTTGAATAATCAACAGAATTATTCCAATTACAAGCGGCCAAATAAATACACCAACAAACATAAAGATACATATTACCCATGTTGGTATGAAGTCTTTAAAACTTTTAAAATAATTTATAACTTTCATCTAAATTCCTCTTTGGTATGCTCAGAATATTATTGTTTTAATCGTAATTCAATCAGTTTCTCATGATACCCAAGCATCCTGGAAAGTTGTTCAATCGTAAATTCCCTGTTTTCTTCCAGAACTTCATCAGGTATCAATAACTCTATGGCAAATTTGTTTGCTTCAATTTCATTTTTAGAGTTTAAAAGCAAAGTTTTATTCCTGATGAAATAGCAGTTTTCCCTTGGATGCAAAACAGCGTGTCCAAGTTCGTGAGCCATAACCAGTTTCATTTCATGTTCTTCCAGATTATCATTGAGAAAGATACATTTATGTCGTTTAAGATAAATATAACATCCGGCACGAGTACCAATATCTCCAATCTGTACTTCTATATGTAGGCAGTCGGCTATTTCAAACGGGTTGTTTGTGTTAAACTTCTTCTTGTAGTAAGTAACTAATTGCCGAATAGTCTTCTTCAAAAAAGATCACCTACTTTTTGTTTTTATTTGGGTTGTACTTTTCTTTATTGATCTTTTTCAACTTGCGGAGCATAATTTCTAATTGTCCAGCAAATAACTCTTGATCGTCTTCTGGAATATCTTCTCCATCGTATGCGGCAGGACCATATTCTTGATTAGACAATTTTTCCATAAGAGAGTCAAGGTCTTTTTTTATGTCTCGCTCGTCTCTTGTGCTAAACTCAGTCTTTTCCTTATCTAATGCGATATTTGAAATTTGTGATAAATTGATTCCATATTTATTTGCTGTTTGATAAACGGCTTTCATATAACTTTTGGACAATTCAGCTAAGGAAGGATCTGGATTTTCTTCAAAACCTAAGAGATAAACTTCTGTTGTCTCCAAAGCTTCAGCAAATTTAGAAATTTTAGACTGTGGTATATCATTTAATCCCAATTCAATTTTATTAATAGAGGAGCGGGACCTATATCCCATTCTGTGTGCCAATTCTTCTTGTGAAAGTCCAAGTTCTTCACGACGTTTTTTAATTCTTTTGTATAGTTCCATTTGATCACCTCTCTGTATAAACTTTTGTTTGTATCCAATATACCATAAAGTAGAGTTAAAATCAACAAAAAAGTAAAAATTATAACAAAAGTGTTGACAAAATATCTACACCGTGCAATAATGAAGATGTAGAAAATAAATCTACAAAATTAAGAAAGGAGAAAAAATGTGACTAATACAGTGGAATTGGAAGTAGCAATCAGGAGAGCTGGCATGACAAAGCGAGAAGTTGCTAAAAAACTGGGCTTGTCGGAGATGGGGTTATATAAAAAGCTTCATAATATAACTGAATTCAAGGCAAGCGAAATTACTCTTCTTGTTAATGAGTTAAAAATTAGCAATGTTGGAGAAATTTTTTTTGACAATAAAGTAGAATTAAAATCTACATAAGGAAGTTCAGAGAAGAAATGTCAATAGAAATATGAAAAAATCTAAAAAGGAGGATGAGGAAAGTATGGCGGGCAAAAGACAGCGGATGCGGACAACCTTTGAAAATGGGCGTCAGAAGACAGGTCTGCTTATCAACGGTGCAGAGATTATGTATGTGGAGGATTTCGTACAGAATATGGCGCTGAATGTGGCGGAGAGCTATATCGTGATCGACAAGGGAGAAAAGAGCCGGGAAGAAACGGACATTGATTTACAGATGGAAGTTCTTAACTCCCTGTCGAATGCGCTGAAATCGCTTGGAACGGTTCTTTACTACTAGAACGGCTTTGGAACTGCTTCGGTTTCGGCAAGTTTATCTTGACCATGAAGTTTATTGTATTCCTCGTACCCTTCCGTGGTGTATTTGGTATACAGTTCTTCGACTTGTTCCATTGTTATGTTTGGGTTGATGATTTTGGCGATGGCATATGCATTGATGATTTTTTCCACGAGTGTCATTTGCTGATTTCCTTTCTGGCTTTTTATGAAAAAATTCTAACATAGGATGGAAAGGATTTCAAGAATTTAAGAAAAGCAGGAGGTGATTTTATATGCTGGAACGTATTGAACGCTGGTGCAAGGAAAACAACACAACAATTTTTGCACTGGAAAAAAAGTGCGGTCTGGGGAATGCGACAATTAGAAGCTGGGCGACTTCCAGTCCGAGGATGGACACGCTGATGAAGGTAGCCGGCGCAACGGGCATTCCTGTTGAAGAGCTGATTCAGTGTAAAAACAAAGAAGAAGGAGGTGAGAAGGACGGAAGGGCATTATATTAAAAATATTTGTGGCACACAAGGGAAAAATGCAAAAGGCAGATTAAGCATTGAAGTTTCAAATATACCGGAATTTCAGGAGCTGCTACAAAAGGCGGAAAAAGAAGCCTGCCAGTTAAATGAAACGCTTCGCAGGCTTCGTAATTTTGAATTTGACATTGATTTCAGCATAGCAGAGTCTACTTCGGAACCATAGATGACGCATCTTCAGTTACTAACGTCATGAAATGAAATAAACACAAGCTTCAACAAATGATTTCATATCAGATACATCACGATCATTGTGTTTTTTGATATAGTGAGCTTCATCATTTCCTAACCAAGCGGAACGCTCAGCAAGTGTTCTGATGTTTTCCGCAGATATATATTTTTTAATACATTGGTTTAACGGCGCGGACTTAATTTGCTCTGCTAATTCCGGATGTGTATGTATAGCGAAGTCTTTTAAAAGAAATTCCAGGGCTTTTCTATAACCCAAACCACATATTTCAGATAAGCCAGAATTTTCTGCTTTCTCGGCTTGTAAATATATCTCTACGAATTTAGGAGATAAATCTGAAATTCTTAAAGGAAATTTTGTACAACTTTCAGGATGAGGAAAGATTTCTGATATTTTTGTTTCAAGACAGTTGTAGTTGCCAGATGCAGAATAAGTAACCATAAAGCATTTTTCACAGTGAGGACAAAGATGTAAAGAATAAATTGTGGCTGCGAAACATGAGCTGTCTGATTGTATGAAGTATGAGATCAATGGTAGATTGGCATATCCGGTTTCACAGATTGGACATTTAGAAGGAAGCTCCAGAGTTGGATTAAGATTGAGAGGAATATTATCGGTTCCGTTTGGGTTTACAACATATACTTTTTTTCTCATTTCAATTCCTTCTTTCTTCTGTACTCGGTATGGCGGTGCCTGTACAGATAGTATATCACGAACGGAAGAAGATGGAAAGCAGGTTTAATCGGAGAATGAGGGAAAGGAGGGTGAGAGTGAGAAAGAAAAAACGCAGGAGGAAAATAGATACAAGTATTAGCGGATACTCCCATATAGGCGTGGAGGTTTCACAGGAGCAGCTAAGCGATCTGGCGTGCATAAATACGATGATGCGATCTGGTGCCCTGGATGATACGCCGGTTCATGCAATAATTCTTGTTCTCAAAACACTTGGGTTAATTCCAGCCAAAATGATAAATGATGAAAGCTCCAGCGACAGTGATGACAATGCCGACGATAATTTCAAGGATTGTTTTCAGCGTAAATTTGGACGTTTCAAAGAGTGACTTTTTAATTTCCTGTGTTGGAGCAACATAAGCTTCATATGCTGGTGGATAAATATGTATCGTTTCAAAATCAAGTGTTTTTATGAGAGTTTTGGATTCCAGCGACTTGATAAACGGCAGGCAGTCGATATCAGATATTCCAGATTCATTAAGAACATCTGAAATATCACAATCATGATTTTTATCAGCACAGTTTATGAGGACGCCTAAAAAGTCGTTTTCATTTTGAATCATGTTCGGTCTCCTTATGTTTAATGCGATGATTATATCATGAGGTCAGTTGGAAAACAATGAAAAATCTGTGTTTGTATATGTCAAATGGGAATTGACGGAAGGGAGGTGAGAAGGGTGTGGATTTCTAAAAAAGAGTATATCTCTTTGAAAAAGATGGTGGAAAACCATGAAAAAGATTTGAGAGAGCAACTGAAAACTAACTGCAATATGCGCGGAGCAATTCAGAACATTCTTGAACTCAGAAAGAAAGATACTCATGACTATTCCAGGATGTCTGAAAAAGAGATTGAGTATCGGTCAATTCCCAATGAAGTGCGTCAGGCAGTAGCATGGGCGTTATCGGTAGAAAATGAAAGGCGATTAAAAGAAAAAAATATGAGTGAGCCGTTACATGTGGAAGCGCAGGAAAATCCTGATACGAGTTTGGTTGCTGAAGTGGATGCGACTGTCAAATCAGTTTGCAAAATCATTCAGGAAAGAAATATGCCAAACGGTGAATATGCCAATACAGTAAAGGCTCTTGCCGCACTGGTTGAAGCAAGAGCCTTTCTGATTTAATTTTCCTCGCAAAGTTCGTCTGCAATGGTGTTGAAGAAAGTCAATACCTTTTGAGCAGCTTGTTCTGGTGTGTCATTGGTAGTGACATAAATCATGTTGTGTTCCATAGCAGATAAGGTGAGTTCTCTGGCAGTTGCGAGTGCCTGTGAATAACCAAGTTTCATAAATAGATTTCCTTTCTTCTGTATTCGGCTGCTGCAACAGCCTGTATGGAAAGTATATCACGGATGGGAAAAAATGGAAAGCAGAGTTGAGGGGAGGTGAAAAGATGCAGGAAAAGATCGAAAAGCTTATTTCTGAAATACTTGAAGATGTTTCCGAGATTCGCAAGAATCAGATGGAAGCAAAAGACAGATTACCCGTTGAGATCATGGCTTTAAATGCAGTTGCGAATGCGCAAAAGGTAATTTGGGAAGGAACGCACCAGCATCTGTCATGAAGGTGCGTTCCTGAGAAGCTAAATTTTCATCCAATAGGTGTGACCACAAACAGGGCATTGGGGAAGCTTTTTCCGCTTTTCCAAAATAATGATCGCCTTATCATCTGCTTTGTCATGAGGGCAATTCAGACAAGCATATGTTCCGCGGTCAGCTTCATCGCCAGTTTGTGGATAACCGATATCAGGAAATAAACCCATGATATTCATCTCCTTGAAGTTTGATAAGGAGAGTGTATCACAAAATGAAAAATCAGGGAATCCAGAAATAGTGTACAAGCAGAATCGCATATTCTGTACAGACAGAGAAAAGGCGGTGACCTTATGACGTATGTGTATTACATAAACGGAGTGCGGCGGGATAAACCGACGAAGGAAGAGGCGCAGATTCTTCTGGACCGGCTGATGGAAGGGCTGGGCTATGAAAGAATTAATAAAGACGAGGACAAAGGCAGCGACAAGAAGGATGTGGCTGTCGTGTAGTTCGAAGAAGGAGTGATGACAAATGATAAGCGGACTGATGATGCTGGCCGGGTTGTTCCTGATGTCGGCGGACAGTGTCCCGGTGGTCATTGTTGGCCTGCTCCTGCTTACGGGAGGCGCTTATAGGGAAGGGGCGTTCTACAGATGAAACAGGCGAAAAGGCCGACACTGGCACAAAAGAAAGTGATTTCCGGAAACAGACTGGACTGGAAAACCTGGAATGTTATCCGGGACAGTGCGGATGATCTGGTGATCCGGAGTAAGAAGTCCGGCCAGATCCGGACAATAAAGAAGGTCCTGCCACCGACCAAAGCAGACAGGACCAACACAAATACTGCGGTGTGATTATATCACATCGGGAGAGGACATGTAAATATGAAAAAAATCAAATTGGAGAAACTGGTGCTGCAGAATTTCAAAGGCTGCACAGACCAGACTGTTGAGTTTTCAGACCGGACCGTGATCTCCGGGGCAAATGCTACCGGGAAAAGCACGATTGTAGATAGCTGGTGCTGGCTGTTATTCAATAAGGACAGCACAGGAGCGGAGAAATTCCAGATCCGCCCTCTGGATACCGACGGCCGGCAGATCGACAATGTGGAAATCATGGTGGAAGGTACGCTGACCGTGGACGGAAAAGAGGTTGTGCTGAAAAAAGTCCAGAAACAGATCTGGCGGAAGCGTCGCGGCACGGACGTGACAGAGCTGCAGGGGAATGAGAATCTTTTCGAGATTAATGGTTATCCGAAGTCTGAGAAAGATTACAAAGAATATATTTCTGATCTGCTGGAAGAGAAGATGTTCAAGCTGCTCACAAATCCCAAGGCATTTACGGCGCTTCCTTGGAAGGAGCAGCGGGCGGTGTTGATGCGTCTGGTGGATGATGTGTCGGATATCGCGATCGCAGAGTCTGACAGCCGGTTTACAGCTCTGGTTCCGGAGCTGGAGCAGGCTTCTCCGGATGATATCCGGAAGAAATACACCAAGGCGCTGAATGCTTGGAAGAAAAAGCAGGTGGAGATCCCGGCCCGGATTGATGAGGTATCTAAGCAGTTGGTTGACATTGACGTGGCAGAGCGGGAACTTCATGCAAATTATCTTCGGGAACAGATTGCAGATGCAGAACGGCAGTATGAGGATGCGGATTCTGCCGTGAAAGAATTTGACCGGGTAAATGACAGGATTCTGGAAGTTAAAGGCGAGATGCGGATGATCTATGATGTGGCGGATCGTCAGCTGCAGGAACAGGCCGCTGAGATCCGGAATCGAAAAGATTCGGCTCATGAGGGCTTTAATGAGTCCAGACATCAGATCAGGATGTGTGAGCTGGATATCGATCGGGCGCAGGCTGTGATTGAGAGAAATGAAGCAGAGAAAAAACACCTGCAGGATGAATGGAGAGCAGAGAAGACGAAAGCGTTTCCAGCGTTCGAAGAACTTCCGGCGCTTGATGAAAGCAGTCTTATTTGCCCAACATGCGGACAGGCTTTTCCAGAAGGGAAGAGACAGGAAAACCTTGCGGCGTATGAGGTACGGAAGAAAAGGCATCTGGAAGATTATGAGGAAGCCAGGAAATTTTTTGAAGCATCCAAGAAAGAAAGACTTGCGCAGATTACTGATAAAGGGAATGCCACTGTTGTCACCATCAAAAAATATCAGGCAGAACTGGAAGCGCTGAAAGTTGATCTGGAAAAGGCAAAAGCTGATTCCATCAGATTCAATAAGTTGGAGTCGGATGCTATGACTGAGCTGGACAAGCTTCCACTGAAACCGGATTTGTCTGATAACCAGGAATATGAGGCTTTGCAGCTGGAGCTGTCCAAGCTGGAAGAGGGCATGAAAAACATGAGCACCTGCGCAGATTATCGGAGCCAAATCAGAATCAGGCTTTCCGGTCTGCGTGAGGAATTGTCGGCGGTCGAGAAAGAAATTGTTTCTGCGGACAATACCGCGATTGAGGAGCGGATCGCAGCGCTTCAGGCAGAGCAGCGGGAAGTCGGGCAGAAGGTTGCGGATCAGGAGAAGATGATCTGTATGCTGGAAACGTTTATTCAGGAAAAAATGGAACGGATTGCTGGAGATATCAATAAACATTTTAAACATGTCTCTTTCAGATTGTTTAAATCACAGCTCAATGGTGGGGTTGTTCCGACATGTGAAATTAAGCATGTGAGTGAATCCAAAGGAGATATAAATGAGGGGCATATGATTATAGCTGGTCTGGATATCATTTCTACTCTGTCCAAATTGTATGGTGTGTCGGCTCCGGTCTTTATAGATGGTTCGGAATCCGTGAATGACTTTAATATTCCCCATATGGACTGCCAGATGGCGCTGTTGAAGGTGACGGATGATGCGGAATTAAAAGTCAGGGTGTAAGAGATGGATATGAATGGTCACGTCCCGCAAGGGGCGTGTGAGTAGAAATGAAAGCGAAACATATCATTCGGAAAGTGCTTTGGTCACGTCCCGTGAGGGATGTGTGAGTAGAAACAGGAGGTCAACATGAATTTTTACAAAGTAAAGTTTCTGAAAAATGGACAGGCACAGAGCCGGGCGTACACCTATAAGAGCAGTCTGGAACTGATACCGGGCGACAAAGTGGAGCTTCCCGGTGGAAGTCATGGCGTTGTATTGGACGAGTCGGTAGACATGGCTTGGGTGGAATCCTATGGAGAGGAAAAATTGAAAGAGATTGTGAAGAAAGTGGAGGTAGAGGAGTAATGGCGACAGCAGGAAAGAAACAGGAGCTGGCTCAGCAGGGCAGACAGCAGGCGGAACTGGTCATCAACAATTCCTTTATGGATGGGCTGGTAACAACAATGCAGGGAAAGATCAGTAATGGTCTGACGATGCCCCCGGATTACAATATGGAGAATGCGATTATGTCCGCATATTTGACGCTGAAGCAAACAGTTGATAAGGACAAGCGTCCGGTGCTGGAGGCCTGCAATAAGGAGAGCATTGCCAATGCCGTTCTGGATATGGCGACAGCGGGGTTGGATGTGTCAAAATCCCAGGGATATTTCATCCCTTATGGCGGCAAGCTGGTCTTCCAGAAATCCTATTTTGGCTGGCAGACGTTGGCGCGACGGTATGGGGCGGTCAAGTTTTCGGCCATGTGCATCTATGATGGCGACGAATTTGACTATGATGTGATTGATGGTGAGATCGAGAATGTCCGGCATAAGCAGAAGTTTTCCAACATTGACAAAGATAAGATCGTCGGCGCTTATGCAGTCGTCACATTTGAAGATAATTCCAAAAAAGCGGAAGTCATGACTATGGCCGAGATCAGGCAGGCATGGAAACAGAATCAGCAGAACAAAGGTGATGGAAATACGCATCGGAACTTCACAGGGAAAATGGCAAAAAAGACGGTACTTTCTAGTATCTGCAAGACGATTGCCAATACATATGGCAATTCTGCGATCAAGGAGCAGATTGACATGGAAGAAGAGATCGGGCCGGTAGATGTAGTGGCAGAGAGTGTGGCTTATGACATTGAGCAGGGAGCTAACAGCGTCGATTTTGAGCCGGAAGTTGTCGAGGGCGAAATTGTCGGCGAGGAACCGGCAGAGGAAGAGCCGGCGTTTATGCAGGAGTGACGGGTATGGACACTATAAAAGAGATTATTGCCAATCTGGATAGTGAAGAACTCTGTAGATATTGTAATCATCGTGAGTACTGTGATGGAGGCGTCAAATGCTATGGTGGAGAACCGATATATCCACCTTGTGCAGATGGACTGGATGAGGATGATATTGATATAGATCTTTATTTGGAAGATATGGAGGAATCAGATGAAGCTTAGATGTCTTGGCTCCGGATCCTCCGGGAACTGTTACATACTTGAGAACGATTCCGAAGCTCTGGTTATTGAGGCCGGAATCCCGTTCATGGTGGGAAAGAAAGCCCTGGATTTCAATATCAGTAAGATCGTGGGAGTGGTTATCAGCCATTCCCACGGGGATCATGCCAAATATGCAGGCGAGTATGAAAAGGCTGGGATCCCGGTATTCAGACCATATGAGTCGGATATGGAGAGACAGGTTCGGACTTATGGAAAATTTGTGATTAAAAGCTTTCCTCTGATACATGATGTTCCGTGCTTTGGTTTCCTGATCGAGCATCCGGAGACTGGAAAGGTGCTGTATGCCAGCGATACGGAGTATATCAAGTATCGGTTCAGGGATTTGAGTCACATTTTGATCGAGTGTAACTATTCCAAGGATTTGATTCCGGAAGATGCCGTGAATCGTTCCCATGTCATGACTGGGCATATGGAGTTACAGACTGTGCTGGAATTTCTCCGGGCGAATAACAGCCCTGCCTTGAGAAGCGCCGTATTGCTTCATGTGAGCGCCAGAAACAGTGATCCGGAGGAATTTGTGACAGAGGTCGGAAAAGTGATCCAGTGCCCGGTATGGGCGGCGGAGAAGGGGCTGGAAGTTGATTTGGATTTGATGCCGTTTTGAAAGGAGGAGATTATGGTACATAAGGTTGAAATCCCAAGTACAGTGCATTTAACGGAATTATTTGTTCTGCGCGGTATTAAATGTACGGAAACGGGAAAATGTGTGATTGCCGAAAGGGAGTATTCTGTCCAGCCATCGCTTACGCATGTTGTGCAATTTCTGCAGGAGAGCGGCGCCGATTTTGCATCCATAGTAACGAATTACAGAATAGAGAAAGAGGATGAATTACCATTTATGTGAGTAAATGATAACAATTTTGATCGGTCAAATTTATATAAATCCAGCCAATGCATGGGCTGGGGAAATGAATGTTAAGAGGTGAGGTATGAGCAGAGTAAATCTGGAAACCTTCGCAGGCGGCGCCCTGCAGGAGAAGTTTGATGATGCGATGGAAAAGGTTCTTGTCAATATGACGGATCCGAACACGCCGTGGAAGATCAAGCGAAAGATTGTCGTGGAGGTATCTTTCGAACAGAATGAGGACCGGGACGATTCTACCGTGAATGTGTCCGTGGTTCCGAAGCTGGCGCCGGTGAAGCCAGTCAGCACCCGGATGGCTATCGGCAAGGATTTGGAGACAGGTCAGGTGTTCGCTGAAGAATACGGCAATCAGTGCCGGGGTCAGATGACCCTGGACGACTATCAGGGACAGCGGGACCAGGTGGTGGACGGAAAGACTGTAGAAACAGAGACCGGGGAAATCAGGGAAGGGTCCCGGGTTATTGACTTCAGAGAGACAAAACAGGCATAAGGAGGATATAAGATTATGATTAAGAAGGCATTAGAGTACATCGTAGGAATGAGCGAACCGCAGGTTCTGGAGATCAACGGGGAGACTTACAGCGACAAAGGGCTGCAGCGCATCTGTCACAACCCGAAAGCGCAGTCCATCGAGCTGACGACGCTGACAAGCCTGGTGGAATACATCAGGGCCGGAATTGACACTATGGACGACAAAATGATCGTTCATGTGTCCGGTCCGGAATGCGTGCGGCTGTATTCCCAGCTGGATTTGGATCGTGTGCGGGAATACATGGTGGAAGTTCATGCGCAGGTACCGGAGTTCCGGTATGGCCGGTATATGGACCATGAGAATTTCCTGATCGCGCTTCAGTCCAAGTTTATCCAGAATGATGATCGGGATCTGCTTCTGAGATTTACCGGTACTGTGGAAAATGGAACGGTGGCCCAGTACGGCGACGACGGCGTTACCCAGAAAGCTACCATCAAGACGGGCATCGCATCCAAAGGAGAGGCTGTCGTGCCCAACCCGGTCAGGCTGCGGCCGTTCCGGACCTTTATCGAAGTGGAGCAGCCGGAGAGCGCGTTTGTATTCCGTATGCGTCAGGATAGTGACGATGGTGTGGAATGCGCCATCTTCGAGGCGGACGGCGGTGCATGGAAAAATGCAGCCATGAAGAATATCAAAGAGTATCTGCAGTTTGAACTGAGTGATCTGCCGCAGTTTACTGTGATTTCATAAAAATATGATCGGCGGCGGCCTGCCGACTGGTGGGCCGCAGAAAGGAAAAGGTAATGGATATTATTACAAAGTGTCCTATTTGCAGGAAAGAGCACCCAGTTCATCTGACGCGGGAACAGGGGCTTAGATATGGAGATTACAGAGCCGGAAAAGGACATATACAGGATTTACTACCGGCTCTGTCTGCCGATGACAGGGAGCGGCTGATCACTGGAATCTGTCCGGAATGTTTTGCATCTTTGGGGGAAGAAGACGATGAATAAGGTTATTTTGATGGGCCGTCTGGTTCGGGATCCTGATATCAGATACTCTAATGGAGAGAATGCCACGGCGGTCGCCCGGTTTACTCTGGCTGTGGACAGACG
Organism: Lachnospiraceae bacterium; assembly: GCA_910574965.1. GTDB lineage: Bacteria > Bacillota > Clostridia > Lachnospirales > Lachnospiraceae > Hominiventricola. The sequence goes on from CAJTDB010000010.1 coordinate 119,022, forward strand.
TTTCAAGCGTGATGGAGAGCAGAATGCTGACTTCATCAACTGCATTTCTTTTGGAAAAAGCGCTGAGTTTGCGGAAAAATATTTGAGAAAGGGAATCAAACTGGTGGTCACGGGCCGGATTCAGACGGGAAGCTATACCAACCGGGACGGGAATAAGGTCTATACGACAGACGTGGTGGTGGAAGAACAGGAGTTTGCCGAGAGCAAGAAGGTGTCCGAGGCAAACAGCGGATCGGGCCAATCCAGCCAGAATTCCAGGCAGAGTATGAACACGCCGGAACCTAGCAGTGATGGGTTCATGAGTATTCCGGACGGCATTGATGAAGAACTGCCGTTTAACTAAGGAGATGCGCTATGACAAATGAAATGAAACCATCTGAAGTGATGCAGAATTTTCTTGATTATATGAAGAGCTGTCAGAGAGAATACCAGATTTGCATGGTGGAGGTCCACAAGCATGATAAACGGGTCCAGGATTTTCTACATGGTCTGGAATTTGCCGAGAATCGGCAGGAGCGGAACAGGATCGCAACTCAGGTCAGTCAGAGCCGGAAAGAGCGTAGAAGGCTTAAAGACCGTATGCAGTTTCTGGAAGGATGTGCAAGATTATTCGGTGATAAGTCCAATAAGCAGTTTTTTGACCGGTTGCAGAGCCTGATCGAGAAACAGAGAAAGGAAGAAGAATTTCTGGAAAGTGACCGGATCTATAAACCAAGGGCAGGTGATGGTGTATGAGCGTAATGATTGTAGAAGACGTTGGAAATAAAATAGACAAGCACATTGTAAAGCATCGCTGGTTCGATGCTCATGATGTAGAGGTCTTGAGAGCTCCCCTCCCGGTTGGGGATTACATACTCTATACAGAGACAGTGGCGGATGTGATCCGTCGGAAGGTAAAGCGAGGGGTTGATCTGAAGAAGCTTGATTTCCTGGGGAGTTATAAGGTCTGTGTGGATACGAAAAAGGACATGCAGGAGATTGTCGGGAATATCTGCGGGAAGCAGCATGATCGTTTTAAGGATGAATGTGTATTGGCGCAGAATAACGGCATTCAGCTGTACGTATTGGTAGAAAATCAGGGTGGGATCAGTTGTCTTGATGATGTGCCTGGTTGGAAAAATCCACGAACAGAACGATATGAAATGATTGTGTCTAAACATAAAGAAGGAAAGTGGAAGCGCGTCCCTGAACCAAAGGCGCCGCCCACGACAGGGGAAACGCTGGCAAAATGCATGAAAACCATGCAGGACCGGTACGGTGTAAAGTTCCTGTTCTGTCATCCCGATGAAGCCGGGGAACGTATTTTGCAGTTACTGACGGCGCAGGAGGAATGAGATGGCAGATGAGGGTGTAAATTATTTCCCTCTGTACTGCACACTTGATGAGAAGTTTGAACTGCTGGAAGCGGAATATGGATTAAAAGGATTTGCGATAGTCGTCAAACTGTTCCAGAGGATCTATAAGGAACATGGTTACTATTGTGAATGGAATAACGACATATCTCTTATATTTGCGAAACAATGTGGTTTTTCAAATGTCGGAGAGTCTGGAAAAAATAACAGAGATTTTCTTGGCGGTGCGGATGGTTCTTCTCCGCCCGGAAAATCTAAAAACTTAATAGACCATGTGGTCGCCGCTTCCCTCAGACGGGGTATTTTTAACAAAGATATTTTCGATAATTATTCGATTCTTACATCAAGAGGAATACAAAGAAATTTCCTTAGAATTGTAAGAAATCGAAAAAATGTTGAGATCAAAAAAGAATACCTTTTATTAAGTGACGCTGAAATTAAGGGAAATGTCGTAATAATTGATGATTCTTACGTAAGAAATGAGGAATCTTACGTAAGAAATGAACAAAGTAAAGTAAAGGAAAGTAAAGGAAAGGAAAAGGAAATACCGCGCGCGAGTCGGTTTGAAGACTTTTGGTCGGCGTATCCAAATCAGCAGAGACGCAACCTTGCAGAAAAAGCGTACTGCGATCTGATACTCTCTGGAACTGTGAAAGAAGATGATCTGGTCCTTGCAGCTCAAAACTATGCAGATCATGTGAAGGATTCTGGAGACAAAATGTATCTGCCGAATAATTTTCTGGAAAAATGCGTGTTCGAAGATTATCTGCATGCAAAAGAACCGGAGATTGTGAAGGAGGTGGAAACTCTGCCAGAACCGGAAGAAGAACCTGAGCCGGATGCGGGGCAGCTTGCTGCTGAGGGATGGATTGATCCAAATGCTATGAGTGACGAAGAGTTTGAAGAATATCTGAAAAGAGTAACTGGAAATGATGTATGAATTTAAAGCAGATGATGCGTACAGATTTGCGAAGCATCTTGGGATACACCATCAGGCAAAGAACGGGCAGTTGCATTTTTACAAATGCCCATACTGCAATGGAAGCAAGAGCAATGGGAACAATGAAGTATTTGCGATTGATCTGAAAACTGGTATGTTCAAATGTTTTAGGGCGAGCTGCGGTGTGGCTGGTAACATGATTACTCTTTCCAGGGATTTTGATTTTTCCCTGGGTACAGAAGCAGACGAGTATTACCGGCCCCGGAAGAAATACCGGAAGCTACCGACGCCGAAAAAGCCCTACGTACCAAAGGAGCCTGCAATACGCTATCTGGAAAGCCGGGGAATATCAAGTGAAACTGCTCATAAGTATGAGATTACGGTCCGCACCGATAATGAAAATATACTGGTATTCCCATTCTATGATGATCGTGGTGTCCTGCAATTTGTGAAATACAGGAAAACGGATTTTGTCAAAGACCGGGATAAAAACAAGGAATGGTGCGAGAAAGGCTGCAAGCCGGTTCTGTTCGGGATGAAGCAGTGCAACGATAAGTTTGACCGCCTGATCGTGACAGAAGGGCAGTTGGACAGTCTGAGCGTGACTTCCGCCGGTTTGGAGAATGCAGTCTCCGTACCAAATGGAGCGCGAGGTTTTACGTGGGTTCCATACTGTTTCAACTGGGTAGCGAAGTTTCAGGAGATTGTCGTCTTTGGAGACTTCGAGAAAGGGCATATGACTCTGCTGGAAGACTTCCAGAAGCGCTTTCCGAACAAGATCCGGTATGTCCGGGAACAGGATTACCAGGGCTGCAAGGATGCCAATGAACTGTTGCAGAAGCACGGTCCGGCGGCGGTCCGGCAGGCGGTGGAGAATGCGGTCATGGTCCCAGTGCAGCGGGTCCTGCCTCTGGCGGATGTGGAAGATGTCAATATTTATGAGCTGCCAAAGCTGAAAACCGGTATCTGGGAGCTGGACCGGACATTATACGGCGGACTTCCTTTCGGTATGGTCTGTGTCATAGCCGGGAAGCGTGGGGACGGGAAATCGACGGTGGCCAGTTGGATCATGGCGAGCGCCACGGAGCAGGGATATCCGACTTTTGTATATTCCGGGGAGTTGCCCAATTATCTATACAAGAGCTGGTTTGATTTCCAGATTGCCGGCCGGAATCATATCACGGAAAACAAGACGGATTTCGGGACTGTGAACCGGTTCATTACAAAGCGGAATCAGGAGCTGATTAACGCCTGGTATCGGGAGCGGGCTTATATCTATGACAGCCGGATCATCGATACGGATGAGCAGGAAGACCTGCTGAAAAGCGTCACACGGGCGATCATGCAGTATGGAATCCGGGTTGTTCTGATCGACAATCTTATGACGGCCATGTACATAGATGAGAGACCGGGGACGGATAAGTACGACCAGCAGGGGCGTTTTGTCCGGGAGTTGACAAAGATTGCTATCCGGTATGATGTGCTGATTCTTCTGGTAGCGCACAGGCGGAAAAATGTTTCTTCGCCCGATGCCAATGATGAGATATCCGGCTCTGGGGACATCACGAATCTGGCCGGGATCACGCTGAGTTATGACCGGGGCGATAAGCAGAAAGAAATTGATAAAGGCATCATGACAGAAGAGCAGCGGAAACTGATTGTGGCCAAGAACCGTTTGTTTGGCAAAGTCAATCTGAACGGTATCATTCTCAGCTATGACGAGAAATCCAAGCGGGTATATGGCCCGCGGGATGACGTGAATGTACAGTTTGGCTGGGATAAGTCAGATGGATTTGAGTTTGCTGGCGATATGGAGATTCCGTTTTGAAGGAAGTGGGACATGAGTTTAGAAAAGCTGAAAGAATATTTTGATATTTTTACGGCCTGCTGGAAATTTTTCCGGAAGTATGTGGAACTGATTAAGAAAGTTGACAGTGATTCATACTGGGAAGCGCTTGTAAATGAGAGCGCTGAAATCTATGAGATGTATGGCAATACAGAATTTGTAAAAGGCCTTCTCGTGGTGACTACAAAGGAAATTGAGAGAATTTATAAAAAGGAGCAGTGAGTTGTCCGGACATAAAACTGCAGTTGCTCCACAAAATGAGTATGGGAATCAAGAAAGAGGACAGGCTTTTCTTGTTAAGTCAGGGAATTTGTCCGGTGTGTCAAAAACGTGCTGTTGAACCGAATCGAAGGATGTGTCTGGAATGTCTCGGGCATGAGCGTGACAGATATCATCGGAGAAAAAAAGAGGGGAGCCTAAAAAAGAAAATGGCTCGAAATAATAGCCGTAAAATGTCGGAATACTATCGACGCAAAGAAGCAGGGCTTTGTACTAGATGCGGCCAGAGAAGCGCTCAACATGGGCGGTTGTGTAACCGCTGTTACGTGAAATATCGTGTGAAACAGGTCGCCCGACAGGATGATATACAGAGATCGGAGCGCCCGGCATATGGCAGATGTTATATATGCGGCGCGGAGGGTCTGTATGAAGGCCATAAAGTATGCAGATTATGCTATGAGAAGAGGCTGGAAACAATTCCTGCTATGTGGGCTAATAGGGATAATTCGTATTTCCGATCACAGAATGATCTGGAATATGCCATAAGAAATTCAGAGAAATAGAAAGGAGACGGGCTTCCCGGGAAGATGCGCATCGGCTCCTTTGGATGGTGAGAATATGAAAGTCAAATGGATTGACAAATACTGTAATGTCTGCGGCGAGCAGTTGAACAGCTGGGATGCACGCCTGTCCAAAACGCTGGCATATAAAATCCCAGTATGCGAGAAATGCATAGCGAAAGAATACGACATGGAAGTGGGCAGCCTCCGTGATCGCATGGAAAACTATTTTGGTATGCGTCCCTGTCAGGGAATATAAGGTGCAGATATGGGAGAATACAATCTTCTTACACAGAAGCTGCTTGTGGAAGGTTATACGGCAGAAAATTATCCGGACCATGTACGCCTGCCCTCAGGCTGCTATGGAAAGGATCCTCTGCAGAACATATATGGCGGATTTGAGTATACGCACCAGTATCGTGCATGGATGGTATTCAAAACAGGATGCGGACTGCTCATAAAAGGAAATTCCTTTATTGGCAGCATGTCATATATGGGGGTTCTCTGGATACCGGAAAATGATAATCCGGTGGTCACCTGCCCATATCGGAAAGATTCCTGTGATCTGCGGAATCCGGTTCTGGGTGGTGCGCATGGCGGAGGGTTATCCAAAATTTTTCGCTGTGACTGCCGTCAGACCGATGAGCCGTATGATTATGAAAAAAGTTTTGATAAGGTCTGTGAGGATGAAAACCGGAAGAAAAGGCAGAAATATGAAGCGTTCGTAAAAAGCAGAAACGGCCATGTCTGCCAGTGGCATGCTTATTATAACGAATGGACCAGGGAATGGTCACATGATTATGATCCGATGGTATGCTCAAAATATTGTCTGAATATTGGAAAAACCTGCGATTTTACGAACCTTCCGATCAGCAGGAAGAAGGGAAACGTATTCTATGATGTGAAAATATCCTACATCCGGAATGACGGAACTCTGTTTGATGGGGAAGAGGTTGTGAAAATCCAAAAAGGCGTTCGACTCTTTGAAACGGCAAAGTCCATGACGATCTGCGAGGCGGCAGTTCGAAAATGCAGGCAGGAAATTGTAGACAAAGCAAAGAATAAATGGGATCGGGAAATTTTTCTATACGGCTGGAAGGTAGAAGTATTGAATATTCGCGCCGAATACCGGGAGAGTCGGGACCTAATGCAGGATCTGGAAGACATCCGAAACGGAATACAGATCGTTCATGCATCGGACCTTGACAGGCAGGAAAAGGAGGAAAAGAAAGAACGCAGGCTGCAGGCTCAGCAGAAGAAAATTGAGAGGCTGGAAAAGAAGATTCTGGATGTCGGTTATCACAGTCTGGAGGAATACAGCATTGATAAAATCCACGCTGACAAGTGGCTTGGAGAAGAAAGAATAGTAGAGCTTGAGGTTCTGCGAAAGCACAGACTGAAGGAAGAACAGGAAAAGCCGGTACAGCTCAGCCTGTTCGACATGAACTGGTAAAACCGCAAAGAAAGGAGACCGAATCCCCGGCCGGGAAAGATGCATCGGATTCCTTTTTGAGAAGTATGATAAAAATATTAAAATATCCAGGAAGTAAATGGAACATAGCTAAAAGCCTTGTGAGGCTGATACCAGAACATCACAGTTATTTGGAGCCGTATGCTGGAAGCCTTGCCCTTCTGTTTAACAAGCCGCCCTCTGCGATAGAAACCATAAATGATCTGGATTCGGACGTGACGAACCTGTTCTGGTGTATCCAGAAAGATTCTGAACGTCTGGCCAGACTGGTCATGACGACACCGTTTTCACGGGAGGTATACGAACAGCAGTTTTCTGAACGGGATGGATCAGGGTATGCCAGCAGGTTTCAACGCGCTGCAGGTTTTCTGGTTCGATGCTGGCAGGGACATGGGTACCGGACAAACGGCTATAAGGTAGGCTGGAAAAACGATGTGCAGGGCCGTGAAAAATCATATGCATTATGGAGCTGGTACCGTCTGCCGGAATGGATTCTGGATATCACGGAACGCCTGCGGATGGTGCAGATTGAGAACCGGCCGGCTTTGGAAGTGATCGAGAGATTCGGATATGAAAATGTTTTTATGTATCTCGATCCGCCGTATCTTCTCGGCACCAGAAACGGGAAGCAGTATAAACACGAGATGACCGATGCTGACCATGAGGAATTGCTGAAGCTGATCCTGCAGAGTCCGGCGAGGATCATGATATCCGGATACGAGTCGGATATGTACAATGACTATCTGCATGAATGGAAAAAGATGCAGTTTTCAAGTTGCACAGAGCACGGAAAATCAAGGACTGAAATTGTTTGGATGAATTATCAGCAGAATTATCAGTTGAATTTGTTTGATCAGAGTGACGTGATATGAAGCAGATGGATGGACAGATAGACATTTTTGAATATCTTTCTGAAAGGTCGATATTTATGCACTGCGGCCATTGTGTATGCAGTAAATGTTTGTACCATGAGAGTGGTCGGTGTCCATACGGATGCTGTTTTGATGATAAAAGAGCCAGAGAAGATCCATATGATAAAGCGCATCCAAACAGGCCGCCCAGAACTACCTGGAGTAACTGGAACAAACCCGGAGAACAGGCATACTGGTGCAGAGGCGGCCTTTTTTATCCGACACGTTATTGTGAGAATTTCGTCAAATACGAAAGCTCTGTAGTGGAAGAATGCATAGACTGTAATATTCAGGTATTTCAGGATGGGTATGTAAGATGCTCCCTGAAAGAGACAGTGGGATGCGAAGCATGTATCAGTCAGAGTGAAGGTGAAGATGTTGAAAAGTCGTATGACTGCCAGTACATGACAGATACCGGATGTGAGAAGCTGATTGTAGTTAAAAATCAGATATTGGATGCGATAGCAAAGAGCGAAGAAATGGAGATTTGTAAGGAACAGTGCTGCAAAGGATGCACGAAGATGTGTAGATACCGATGTGGACAGTGACATTGAGGTTACGGTTATGATACATGGAGAATTGATAGTTGATAATTTTGCCGGTGGGGGCGGTGCCGGTACTGGGATTGAGATAGCGACTGGCTATAGTGTGGACATAGCAATCAATCATGATCCGGAAGCTATCCAGATGCATAAGACGAACCATCCAGACACGAAGCATTACTGTGAGAGTGTCTGGGATGTAGACCCTGTGAAAGTCTGTGACGGCCGACCGGTGGCGCTGGCGTGGTTTTCACCGGACTGCAAGCACTTTAGTAAGGCCAAAGGCGGAAAGCCGAAGGATAAGAACATACGGGGCCTTGCATGGGTGGCGCTTCGGTGGGCGGGAATGGTTAGGCCGAGAGTGATCATGCTGGAGAACGTGGAAGAGTTTTAGACCTGGGGGCCGCTGAATCGGCGGCACAGGCCCATCCGGTCAAAGCGTGGGCAGACATATCAGGAGTTAGTGGAGTAAAGAATGGAGGAAATAAAGAAACTTAAAATATATTGTCTTTCAAATATAGCAGAGCGTTTGGATAATACAAAAAGGATTCTTCTGCATCTGGAAAAAGATGATATCAGAGAGATAAAGCGTAACAGTTTTTCGACATCTAATGCAGTATATGTATTTGTGAATTGCAGGAATCCAGCATATTTGAAAGGAATCCTTGCAGATCAGGTAATCATCGATTTCAGAGAGCCGATGCGAAGCATGGCTGTGGACATTTTAAGAGCGTCGTGTGTGCCAGAACAGTATCAGATCATTGATGATCGGAAAATAGGAACAAGCGATACGAGATTTAGGAATTAGTGGAGGAGAGGTAGATGGAGAATAAAAACTGTTACATAGAGCTAGCAAAGCATTGTATAGGACTTGACAGGAAAAAACCATATGTCCGTCATGGGAAGAAATATTACCGTCCATATCGAAATTTCTTTGCCGCGGGTAAAAAATATGAGGACTGGGAAATAATGGAGGGCGCCGGCTATGCAGAACGTGGAGATCGAAACCAGCATGGAGGATATACGTTTTTTATGACTCGCGCAGGTCTTGACTGGCTGGGCGGAGTGCTTGGTATTTATATCTACGATGAGTCTGATTGATAAACCAAACTGAAATTTAATGTTTTACAACAAAAGATAAGCCGGGCATTGATTTGCCCGGTAAAAAAATACACGGAAACCGAACGTATATTCTATAAAATAAAATGACAGAAGATGCGCCAACATCTTCCGTCATAGGCAAGAGCTATACTCTTTTCTGGATAATTAGATTATAGCACTTACCTTCATGAAGTACAAGGAGGGAAATGCTACCATGACGAAAAAAGAATTATTCAAAAGTGAAATCTTAATGAAAATGAAAAGACATCTGGATGTATCAATGATAGCTATTTTGGATGTGGTTTTATCAGATGCGTTATACGGGGTTGAAATTGTGGATGCGGAGACGCTGCCAGCCACACGGGATATGACCAACGAATATATTCTTCAACTGTATCAGCTTAAGAAGGGCGGGAAGCTTTCAGAAGAGACGATGTTGGTATATATAGCAGGATTCCGAGAATTCCTGCGGTATGTCAATAAGTCGCTGTTACAGGTCACTCAGGAGGATGTAGAGCAGTATCTGAGGGATAAACAACGGAATGGGAATAATAATGCATCATTGAATAATAAGAGAAGGAAACTGAATACATTTTTTGACTGGATGCGGAAAAACGATCTGATCCAGAAAAATCCAGTGGAAAATATCGAAGCTTTTACAGAAGTGCTTCAGCCCATTGATCATCTTGATCCGGAGGAAATGGAAAAGCTGAAAATGGCTTGTCAGACAAAACGGGATCGCGCATTATTAGAATGGCTTCGGTGCACTGCTATGCGGGAGGGTGAGATACCGGCTGTAAACATCAATCAGATTAATTGGGCCGAAAGAAAAGTTACCATTTATGGAAGAAAAGGTCATGCATATCGGACGGTGTGTCTGGACTCAGTAGCAGTTCATTATTTGCTGGAATATATTGAAGAACGTGGACTTAATATTCGAAGCGGGCAGCCATTGTTCGCACATAGCAGAGGAGATAGGACCCAGGCATTAAGTAAAGATGGGATCTATAGAGCAGTTTGCCAGATTGGTCAAAGATCAGGACTAAATAGACGGATATACCCGCATCTGTTCCGTAAAACAGTTGCGACTAATGTTATTAAGCGTGGTGGCACAGATGCAGACGCGGGTGAATATCTTGGGCACAAGCCCCAGGGAGTAACAGCCAGGCATTATGCATACCGATCAGAGGATCATGTGATTAAGATCTTTCAGAATTATGTGGCTGCGATTTGAAATTTTCATATATTATAATGCAAATTTTTTGATACCCCCTGGGGTCCTGAAAATTTGCCAGCAAAATCAGATTTTATAATATGTAGAAAAATGTTATGGATTTCCTGCCGATTCCAGATGAAATGCAATCATCTGGAATCCCGGCGGGCAATCCTTAAAATTTGCCCTGTCGCCGCTCTCTGAGGCGGAGCGGTAGCGCCTGCATAGCTGGGCAACTATCACCTATCCTTCCTGCGCTGGACGCGCTGAGATGTGGGTTAATGGGTTGTAACGGTCAGCAGTGACTGCAATTCCTACCGTCTTAAAGGCTTTCACGCTAAAAGCCAGTGAACCCTGCTAAGATGCATTCAGACAGGGCAAACTGTCCGGACATAGCGCCAGGCGGAATCGAACCGCCTGCGGGGTTCCAGCGCGCCTATGTATATTTTTTCTTTCTATCATTTAAGCTACAACTACCAGACGTTCAGCGCCCATTTTTCGAGATCTGATCTGCCCGTCCTGATGGCTTTTCAGCATGGCCGTGATGGTCTTTCCGGTCTTGCTGGGGATAAGCTCCACAACCTCATCTGTATAGCCATAATTCCAGACCAGAACGTCGCCGATCTTAAGATTTTTAACTGCTGTTCCTGCCTGCTGTCCTGCGATTCCCCGCAATTTAACTGTTCCTGCCATATTTTCCACCTTTTAACCTTTCCTGTTTTTCCTGTCCTCTGACTTCTTCCGGCGGACTTGGAACCGCTCTGCAGTGCATTACAGGGGCGGAACGTGTCCGCCTAAGCTATTTTTATTTCAAATTCCCATTCTATAGCATCTTTCGACCAGTAAAAACCTTGTTCGTGTCCTCCGTCCTGATCGAGCAAGCGCCATCCGCAGGACTGGAAGAACTCGAAGTATTTGTAAAAATATTCGTCATCAGATTTTTTGTAAATCTCCCATTTTCTGCCGCTCTCTTTATTTTCGATTGTTTTTACCAACATATTTGTTACCGCCTTTCAAATCTTAATTAACTTATGCAATTTCGTATCCATGTTTTTTAGCCCAATTTAAAGCGCCTTTTTCCGTTTTCCAGTTGTTCGGGGCATAGTGCAAAACTTGGTTCTCTTCCTTATTTTTCAATCCATAGTACTGGCTTGCTGTTCCTTTGTTGATGACGTATGCTGCAACCTTCATTGTGTTTTCCTCCTAGTATCTGTATTTGAATTGGTTTGTTTGGTAACTGCCGGATATAGCCGCCGGTGGTCGGCTTCGGTACTGGCTTTTTCGATTCCCAGTCAACGCCGCTTTCCTTTATTCTCTGAAAGTGGTAAATCCTGCGTCAAGGTTTTGTGTTCCTTGCTATGGTTATATAGCATCACTTTTATTAGTGTGCGTCAATGATTTTTATAACTTTTTTTTGTGATATTTTTATTGACTTTATTATTACGGTATCTTATACTTATATTGGAGGTGATAAAAGGAGATGTTAAGATATAAAATAAATGTTTCTGATGCCCTTAGAAGGGCGGGTGTAAACAAATACAAGGCAAAGAAGACAAAGGTTATAGGACAAGATACGCTAACGAAACTAGCAGAAGAAAATGTAACAGGCATAACACTAAAAACACTGAATACAGTATGTGCAATTCTGGAGTTACAGCCGAAAGATATTTTAGAGTATGTGGAAACGCCAGAAGATGAAGAAGAAAGAAATAAAATAAAAGCGTGATAACTATTGACAGGAACTAATAAAAGTGATATCATAATAGTGTCAAGAGGGCAAGCCTTGACTACCCGAAAGGAGGAAAAATAAATGGAGGTATTAAACATGACAGATAAACAGTGGAAAGGTTGGCTTAGAAGATTTAAAAGGGATTTAGAGGAACTGAAAAAAGAAAAGGATGAGAAGGAAAGAGATAAGAAACTTGATGTAATGCTTGAAGAAATTCAGCAGGATTTAGAGGACTAACAGAATAGCGGGGGCTTGCCACCCCGCTATTTTATTGATTTAAATTTTACTGTTGACAAGCTGTAAATCGTATGTATTATAATATGGGTATGGAGCAGTAAAGGAATAGACATAATTAAAAATCACCTGGGCAAGACTGGAAGGCCTTCCAACCGTCCCGGAAAACTGCGAGGAGCAGATCGGAAGTCGTGAGCCGGATAACATCGTTAATTACAACGGTGCTATCCGGTTTTTTTGTTTTCTCTGGAGGTGTAGGCGGATGCTGTGCAATAATTTTAAGTGTGTAAATCTGGTAGATGACGAATGCGATCTGTACGGCGGCGAATGCATCGGCGATCAGTGCGGCGACTGGGGCGAGTGCCAGAACTGCCAGAGGGTAACGGATCCGGGCGACTGTTGGAAAGAGTAGCCCAGGATCAGGCCCAAGGCGGCGGATCAGGCCAGAGAGCCCAGGAATCCGGCAGATAGGAAATAATACCAGACATGTATATTTAAGCTCTATACAGAGCAGAGAGGAGGTATAGATATTATGCCAGTAATTACAGAGGACTGTATAGAAGTATATGAAAACCAGATAGAATTATATCTGGATCAGTATATAACAGAACGTAAAATAAAGAACATGAATAAAGAGACACAGAGTAGATGGAATGCAGCTTTACTATATATAAAAAAATATGTATTCCAGAATAAAGATAATCTTATGAGTGAAGTTAATCATTCCATGTATGACGAATATAAGATTAACCGTATCTGTGATATCTATATAAATCTCTGTTATGAGTATGATAAAGAAATATCTATAAATGGATTTTCTTTCTTAACTGGAATACATAGAGATACCATATATTCATGGGGTAAAGAAGAGACAAGGAGTATTATATATTATGATTCTGAAGGTAATAGGATAGGTAATATAAGTATCTGGAAATATAACCATCCAGGAGAGGAATATAGGGAAAAACTTGGCTCTTCATGCTCCGACATTTACAAAAAATTAATTGAAAATAATGAAGAATCTTTAAGTAATAAGCTGATATCCGGCGGATTAAACCCCATGAAGGTGCTCCCGGCTCTTAACAGGCGTCATAACTGGAATATGCCGGGAAGCAACCGGGAAGGCGGAGAGAAGCGCCGAACCATAGAGCAGATCGAGCAGGAGCGGGGCCAGCGGTTCATAGATACAGCGCCCAAAGAGTTGCCCAAGGGAGATTTTTGACACGGTTTGTATGTCTGAGACGGACACAGCACCAGATCAGCCGGAGAAGTACCGTAAAATTGCACAAAAACCTGTAAAAACAGGCGAAAATGGTATGGAAATGGGTTATACCACGTCGAAAAATTATTATTTTGCGACATGTTCAAATGTTCGATAAATAAAGCCAGGTTCATAAGGGGCAGGGGTGGGGGTCTGGTGTGAAACGGCCCCGGGCGGCGTACTGAACCCCATAAGCAATTTTAAAATAAAAAGACCTCATCCTCAAAGGAGCACAGAAAGAAATGAGAAAACGATTCCCAGTATTACATAATTTAGGCCACAGAGGAGAAAAGGAATATATTCCGTGGGAAGTGATAGCGCCACACGAGGCGCAGGCATATAAAAATCATGGTCAGAGTCTGGAGCGGCTGGCTGCCCGCGGAGGATTGTCATACAGGGAAATGTATGCGGTGCTTCGGGATAAGGACTTTGATTCCTGGAACAGAAGTGATTTTGAAGATATTTTTTATGAATTTGCCGTTCTCAGGATTGTGAGAGATTTTTATACCAGAGATTGAGCGGACAGGAAGGAGCACAAACATGCCAAACAGACCCAAGAAAGAAGAAACGATCTTCTATAATGGCACATTATTTCGCAAAGGTGATATTGTCACAATAGGAACCAGCGGTTACTACGGGAGAGAGTATACCGGGCGTATATCTGGGATTGATATCTCGGATTTCCGGCTGGACATGTCAGAACAGTATCAGGAGGACTGCCGGAAGTTTAAGTATGATGAGATCAGTTACATCAAATATGTATCGGAGCCGGATGTATCTGCACCAATGGATTCTGAAAGCCGGCAGGGAGGACAGGCATGATAGATGGAAAAGCAGTGGTAAAGTTTGGAACAGGTGACATCCTAATAACTCCAATGGTTAAAACGGATTTTTCTGGCGGGTTCATCGTCCTCCAGAATAAAGGGACGCATGTCGTCGGCGAGCAGACGCAAAATTTTGAGCCGGGAGATGATGACACTGTTCTTTTATTCGACACCTTGGAAAGCTTGGAAGTGCTGATTGAGAGATTGCAGAAGCTGAAGGAAATGATGAGTGGTGACACCAGTAACTGCTATAAAGAAATCGAATATAGTTGTTGACTGTGGGATAAGAAGACAGAGATGGTAATTTTAAATGCGGTTGTATCAACGATCAATGTTGCGCTTGTATTGCTGATACTCCTGTTCATGAAAGAAGAGCGGACGCAGACTGGCAGATATGGATTTGGATTCCTGGCTCTTCTGTTGGTAGTGAATACAGTGCTGATCTGGTGATAAGGGAGGACTTTTAGTGAAAATAGAATATAGGCCATGTAGAATCACAGTTAAGGAAAGAACGAAGTATGGGACATCTGTAACTTTGCATGAAGGGCTGTTTCATTGCTGGGCATTTGAACAGTGGGTGCATACACCGCTAATGCGTGATGAGGTCGGAGGACAGATGCAGAGTACATATGGAATCATAGAATTGAGGACTGGCGAAGTTAGAATGTTTAGTCCAGATCAGATACAGTTTTTAGATTCAAAATCAGATGAATATGTGTTCACGGAAGCAAATCATCCGATCCGGCAGGCGATAACTGTTGTAAGAGATGAACTTTTGAAACATGGGGATCTGTATGATGGATTTCTGGCAAGCATCAGCGGTACACTGAAAAAAATTCCGGCAGGAATAGGGCTGTATGACGTCGCAGAGAAAATTTTGGATGGACTGATCGGAGAGGAATAACACATTGTTGATTACATATTTCGGAATCATTCTGTTTCAGGTCGTGGAATGGATTGTATTCATAAAAAAGAAAAGCCCTGTTACGCAGGCAAGATCGCTGCAGATTTATGAGCGTGAGGTTGCTTATAACTGTTTGCGGCAGAGGCATGAGATTCTGCGAAAGCGCATATTTGGGAAATCATACAGGATAGAGTTTCACTGAATATTAATCGTAAAACCTCTAAAGTGGATTCAGGGAATGGGAGTATCGGATATATGCAGTGCAACGGAATCATGGCGGTGAGTTGCTGAGAATACCGCTTCGATGTTTATAAATTACCTTTTACGATTTTTCCAAATATTTGCTATGGGGGAAGGCGTAATTCCCCCGCATGGGTCTTTAGCTCAAAGGCAGAGCGCCGAGAGTCGACCGTTATTGCGCTTGGAGGGTGCAGGTTCAAGTCCTGCAAGACCGGTTTTTTGTACATTGATAATTGAATATTGGTGGTTGGAGTGTTATAATATCCCAGAGGTGAAAAAGTTGTATAATGATATTATATCTGCGTTGGCTTCTTGTTTTAATGTTTTTGGAACAGTATTTGCTGTTTTATGTATTATAAAAATGTCGTTCAAAGACGTAATGCGAACAAGAGAAGTTTGGCGGCTTGATCATGAGGAATTAGATGTTTTAGAACAGAGATATTACGCAAGGGCTGGAATAGGAATTATTATTATCGGATTTATCCTTCAATTATTTACGACGTTTTTAAAAAGTATGTCTGTTGTATATTGCCTAATTTTATCTGGAACAGCAACTATAATGGCTTTCGTTATCGTTTTAATTGAGAGATATAAAATGAAGCGGGATAAAAAACGTGCAAAAAAAGAAAATCCATAAAGTACCAACCATCAATATCCGGTGGTTGGTATTTTTATGCGAAAAATAAATGAAAGTGAGGAAATATAGGTGATTTATACAGAAAAAATGAAAAAAGAAATCAATGCAAGAGGATTCCAGGTGATCGAGGTTAAATATTTTATCAAGCGCTTTATGAAAGCGATGGAATCTCTGGCAGAGGCAATACAAAAGGTGATCGTGCAAATCAAAAATGCTTTTGAAAGTCTGTTAGATTTCGACAACGCAATACGGAATCTGCCGCCGAAGCAGAGATACAAATTCTGCCGGAAACTGGGCGTTGAGAATTATCAGTGTTTTTTCCAGCGGAAACAGATTTACAGGGCAAGGAGTTGTTGTTGATATGAAGCCAGTAGAATTTCCAGAACAGAATTGTACATACACAGCAGATAAGTGCCTGCCGCTTCCTGCTTGCAGACAGATGAATGAGGAATTTCAATCTATTGAGGTCATTTCCTGTCATGAACTGACCGATGAAGAAATCGTGCTTATGTTGAAGCAGATCAAAGCCGGGCAGAGACCAGCAATTTTCTTGTCAGTGGTAGGCGGTCAGCCGCCAGTGGCTTTATGGGTGAGAGAAAATGACGTTACTTGAATATGCCGAAGAGGTATCTCCTGTTCCTCTGTCAGATTGGCAAAAGAGACTTTTTGAAGAGTATGAACAGGCAGAAAAAGAAAATCGACAGTTATTTGTATGTTTCCCACAGAGAGCCGGGCGGAGCATGACCTTGAAAATAATTGAAAAATGGAAAGCAGAAGGAAAATAAAATAGTTTAGTCCGAACGTCCCCGAACGTCAGCACTAGAAAGGAGCAGGCGGAAAATGGGCGTTTCGGAAAAAATAAAGAATCTGGCAAATGGAATCAAAGAGGACATCAACCAGTATGGCGTGAATTATAAGGACCTGTCAGACCTTCTGGATATCGCTGCCGATGCTATGGAGCGGGAAGATGCAGTCCAGTGGGGCCTGAAGGTCACAGAGTATATCAAAGAGTGTTGCGAGTATGGTATTGCTCATAAGATTGATAGCATTCCTCTGTATGATCTGGAATGGAAGACGCTGAAATGCGAGTCTCCATATAAGTTTGAATCGTTCTTGCTGTATATGGAGAAGAACCGGATTCCGAAAAAGAAATTCTATGAGCCAAGAAAAAGGACTCTGAAAGTCGTTGTGGATGACCTGCAGGATCTGGAAGACGGAAAGCTGGACTTTCTGGGCATCAGCCTGCCGCCGCGGGTTGGCAAGTCCACGCTGTGTATTTTCTTCCTGACCTGGGTAATCGGGCGGCATCCGGAGAGCCACAATGCCATGTCCGGACACTCTGGCATTCTGGCGGACAGGTTCTACAATGACGTGCAGAAACTGACTCAGAATGAGGAATATACCTTTTCAGAGATATTTCCGGAAGTAAAACTCTGTAAAAAATCAGCGGAAAAGAATGAGCTGAGTTTTTCTGAGTTGGAAGCATTCGCGACGTTGACTTGCAGGGGTATTGATGGCACATGGACCGGTGCTGTTGATATTTCTTCGGATGGTTATCTGTATGTGGACGATATGGTCCGGGATAGAACAGAGTCATTGAGTCCGCTTCGCTTAGAAAATCGTTACCAGGATTATCTGAATGTGCTGGTTGACCGTAAGAATGATGGTTCCAAGGAGCTGATGGTCGGAACCCGATGGAACGTACTTGATTCGCTTGGAAGGGTGGAAGCAGAGAACCAGAACGATCCAAGATACAGATTTCGTAAAATTCCGGCATTGAATGAGAATGATGAATCCAATTTTGAATATGACTACGGAAAAGGATTCTCGACAGCGTATTATCATAAGATGCGTGCTCGCCTTGATAAAAATGAGTGGATGGCGAAGTACATGCAGCGCCCATTCATCCGCGAGGGCCTTCTGTTTCCGGAAGAGGAACTCAACTTTTATAATGGAGTTCTGCCAGATGGTGACTATATCACGGCGGCGGCCTGCGACGTGGCTTGGGGTGGCGGGGACAGTCTGTCAATGCCTTTTGGAAAAGCATTTGGAAGCCGGGATGATGGTCCGGTGTATATTCCGGATTGGATCTTCAATCCGGGAGATAAATATGTGACAAAGCCGTTGGTAACGGCCAAGTGTCTTCAGAATGAACCCAATATGGTGAAATTTGAGGCGGACAACGGCGGTGATGAGTATGCGGAGTCCATCGACAGTCTTTTGCAGGAGCAGGGATTTAAGACGAATGTCTCATGGAAAAAAGCCAGCAACAAAATGGGGAAGCTGGCAAAAATTATCCAGTATGCACCGGATATTAAACGACGTTTTTATTTTTTGAAACCGGAGATGCAAAGCCAGGAATACAAAAAAGCTATGGAAGAATTGATGATGTTTGTGCAGGTAGGAAGCAATCCTCATGATGACGCGGCGGACGGGCTGGTGCAGTTGTTACAGTTGATTATTGGTGAGCTGTACGCAAAGTGTGAAGCGGTTGACAGACCGTGGTAAAGGGAGGGATAAGAGATGAACAAGAGAAAATTACGGCTTGATAAATACGGGATCAGCAATAAGCGTTACAAAGAACTCTGCGGATTCTGCGAGCAGTATCCCGAATGGATGGAGGAACTGAAAAGCAATACAGACACCGTCAAAAGTGCCGATGTGAGCGGTATGCCAACGTCCTTTTCAGGATCTGGCGATCCGACGTCTGCGCTTGCACGCCGCCGGGCAGAACTTCAGAAAAGATGTGAGCTGATTGAGCAGACGGCGATCCAGGCAGATGCGTATTTGTATCAGTATATCATTCGGTCTGTCTGTTATGAGGAACCAGTACGATATTTACAGACTATAAAAGGTATGACCTGCAGTACAGCGGCGTTCTATGATGTGAGGCGCTATTTTTTCTATCTTCTGGACCAAAATAAGAAAATGTGAGAAAAAAAGGACATACTTTCGTGATATTATGATATTGTCGCAAAATGAAAAAGCACAGGACAGGAGCGCCGACTTTGAGGATTCATCATTGCCGGTGCTTTTGTTTTGCGGGAAAGGAAGTGAAACGGATGGGTTCCCTGTGGCATGAGAATCGAAAATTATTTCATGAGGTATGCAAAGGTCATTATGGCAGGAAGATGATCGTCAGCAATCGGTCAAAAATAATGACAGCGGAACAGGCAATCGAGGAACTGAACAAGGCCCTTCCGGTTCATAATCAAAATCGCCGGGAGACAGACTATCTATATCACTATGTTTCCGGAGACCAGCCGATTCTGTATCGGGTGAAAGATGTCCGGCCGGAAATCAAGAATGATATTGTTGAGAATCATGCGCTGGAGATTACCCGTTTTATGACAGCCCAGAATTATGGGGAGCCCATTCAATATACCAGTGTTAAGGATACATCTGGAAAAACTGAAGAGATTGACCGGCTGAACAATTACATGAAGACTCGGAACAAAGATTATCATGATGTGGTGCTGGGTGACTGGCAGAGTACCTGCGGAACCTCATACCGGGAGACATGGAGCTGCCGAAGGGATGAAATTGAAGAAGGGGAGCCAGGTTTTGATATCTGTTCGCCGGACCCACGGTATAATTTCATCATTTATTCATCGGCAAAGGGGAATCCGCCGCTTATGTCCGTGTCGATTCAGACGGATGAGGAAGACAGGACCTTGTACTATTGCACTACAAAGTCTTATGTGTACTGCATCCGGGATAATGAGGTGGTAGAGGCGGAATCATCCATCAATGGTCATGGGAGAATTCTTCTGGTAGAGTTCCCAAACAATCCCAGGCGCCTGTCAGATGTGGAGATCGTCATTACCATGTTGGACGGAATCAATAAGGTGCAGTCAAACCGGGTGGATGGGATCGAGCAGTTTGTGCAGGCGTTTATAAAATTTGTCAACTGCGAGATTGATGAAAAGACTTTCCTGAAAATGTGCAAGATCGGTGCATTAAGTGTAAAAACAGTCAATCCTTCCATGCCGGCGGATGTGAGCAGCGTTTCCAGCGAGTTGAATCAGCAAGAGACGCAAACTCTGAAAGATGATATGTATAAAAATATGCTTATTATCGAGGGTATGCCCAGCCGGGAGCAGAATACCGGCGGCGATACCGGGCAGGCCGTATATCTTCGGAATGGCTGGGACTTTGCAGAACAGCGGGCGAAGATTGACGAGCCGGTTACAAAGAGGTCAGAACGGGAGTTTCTGAAGATCATCCTGAATATCCTGAAAACAAAACAGCAGATTTCTCTGGAACTGACGATTGCGGATATTGATATCAAGATTACCCGCAATAAGACAGACAATATGCTGGTGAAGGCTCAGGCACTTGCTTATTTGCTTCAAAGAGGTATTCACCCCAAGATTGCCATCCATACATGTGATCTCTGGGGAGACCCGGACAAGGTGTATGTTCAGTCTCAGCCTTATCTGGAGGTCTTGTATCAGACAGCGGCGGAGAAACAGAAAGCATTGGAAGCAGAACAGGCGCGTCAACTGGAACTGAAATCTGCGGAAAATAAAGGTGGTGATGGGATTGATTGAGGTAAGATGCAGGGGATGTGGGCGGCTCCTGGGAAGATTTGAGGGGAAAGGCAGTGTAAAATGTCCGAAGGTCGGCTGCGGTGGGACGAATGTATTTGACACGGATACCGGGGATCATCGTTTCATACCGAAACCGGTCGGCATTAATCTGAAAGACAGAAAAACATCCAGTGGAGTTACATATTGGGTAAAAAATAGCAGGCCAGAGCGTTAGACGGCAGAAACAGGGCGGAGCGCACCGTGTGAAAAAAGTGTATGTTTCGATATGGAAGGAGTAGAAGATGACAAGAGAAGACATTAAAAAGCAGTTTCCGGATGCAACGGATGAGCAGATTTCAGCGCTTCTGGATATCAACGGAAATGATCTGACAGCGGCGAAGAAAAATAATGTGGAGCCGAAAGTCCTGAAACAGCTGCAGGCAGATTCGGCGGCATATAAGAAGTTGCAGGAGGCCGGGTTAAGTGATGAAGAGAAAATTCAGAAGACTCTGGCGGAGGCAGAGGCGGCTAAAGCGGACTTCCAGAGAAAATCAAATCGTCTGGATGTGGAAAAGATTCTGGTCGGCGCCGGGCTGACAGAGGAAGACTACAAGGACCTGATCGACGGTCTGGTATCAGAAGATGCGGATGCATCCAAAACGCTGGCAACAAGCCTTGCAACCATGCTGACCAAGCAGAAAGAGGCGGCTGTCCAGAAGACCAAAGAGGAACTGATGGACGGCACAAAGAAACCGGGAGACAACGGCGGCAACGGAGGCGAGCCGGACGATGATGAAGAAGAATCGGATGCCGCTCAGTTTGCGCAGCAGTACACTGCGCAGTATGTGACGGAGGTGTAGAGATGGCATTTTATAAAATAGAGAGAACCTATGAAAGAGCAAATTTCATTGATAGTGAAGTCGGCCTGGTACAGAAAACAAGAGAAATTCCGCGGACCATGGGAACGGATCAGGATAACCGGAAGATTGTGATCGGCGGCACGCCGTTTCCCAGCAATGATGCAGATGCAGAGGGGCTTGTATTTGAGACGATTGATGTAACTGATGATGAAAAGAGACCGGGGTCTGTCATTGTGGCCGGAAGGATCATCGAAGAGAATCTTCCCGTTGCTCTGGCGGAGGCGGCGAAGACGGCGCTTGAAAAGCGTGGTTTCATCTTTGTGTAAGTAAAGGAGGGCCAAAAGATGCCGGAAATTTTAGAGCTGATTAAAAATAAGGACAGACTGGCGTATTCGCAGAATTACTCTGTGAAGAGGCCGTACAAAGGAAATACTACATTCCCGGACGTGAAGACGCAGCATCTGGAAGCGGAGTATTTCAGACTTTCTCAGGGGTCCAATCTGCCGACGGCTGCAATGGTTCATGCGCTGGACACCGAGGCTGCAATCGGTACCCGGCCGACGCTGGAAAAAGTGACGATGGAGAAATTCTTTATCAAGGAGAAGATCAACCAGTCGGAAAAAACGCAGATGTATGAGAAAAACGGTGTGGACGAGACTGGCCTGAAAGCTTTCATATACGATGATATGGGCAGGCTGGCGGATTCCGTTGTGACCAGAGCAGAGCTGATGAAGCAGGGCGTGATGTCCACCGGAAAACTGATCATCAATGAGAACAAGCTTTCCATGAACATTGATCTGGGTGTGCCGACGGAGAACTTTGTGACCGCTGACTGGGCGGATCCAGAGCATGACATTCTCGGCGATCTGGATGGATGGAAGAAGATCGCAAAGAAGAACGGCCAGACGATCACCAAAGCGCAGACTTCCGATAAGATTCTCAGCTATATGCAGAAGAACAGAGGCATTCAGATCGCGATCAACAGCGCCCTTGGAGTTGGCGCATTCGTGTCCGTGGCGCAGGTGAACAATCTCATGCAGCAGATGTATGGATTTACCATCGAGACGGATGAAGACGTATACGCAACGCTGGAAAAGCAGGCAAATGGCACGCTGAAGCGGAAATCCACCAGATTTTTCCCGGAGGATAAGTTCACGATGTATGTTGCCGGTCCAAACGGCAAGCTGGGCTCTGGTCTGTGGGGTGTGACTCCGGAGGAACTGTCTTATGGTCCTTGGTCAAAGAAGTCTGCAAAGCAGTTCGTAACGATCACCCAGTGGGATACGCCTGATCCGGTGGCTACATGGACGAAAGCATCCGGTCTGTTCGTGCCGGTCCTGCCAGTTCCGGAGGGAATGATCATCGCAACGATCACTTTTAAAGAGACAGGCGGTGTCAGTGCCAAAACGGTATCTGCGGATGACGGAGGCGGCGAGAAGTCTACGAAGTAGCAGGAAGGGAGATTGAGGTATGGAATTGCTGGTGAATGGGATTCTGGAAGATTTGGGAACCGAATTAGGTCTGACGGAAGAATCTGACCTTGCGGTTCTGACCTCAAAAATTCGGAACGCATACAGAGAAGTGAAGCGGGCCAGGAATTACCAGAGTAGTCATACGCAGGAGTTCATTGACCGGGATATGGAGGGGTTTTACTCCAATATCCGGGAACTGGCTCTGTATGACTTCAATCAGGTAGGCGCAGAAGGGCAGACGAGTCATTCAGAGAACGGAACCAACCGTGTCTGGAAAGACCGGAAGGAATGTCTGAATGGTGTGGTTGCCTTTTGCGGAACAATATGAGACATAGTAGTCTGTGCGTGGTGAATAACCGCAGGGTGGCATCCATTGGCGGCGGTGGGCAGGGTGTTGAAAATTGTTGAAAGATAAGCTCCTTTTATTGTATAATTATAAAAAGGAGATAAAAAATGGGAAATGATTTTATGAGTTTTATAGGAAGTCATACCGTAGCT
The DNA here is from genome assembly GCA_910574965.1 of Lachnospiraceae bacterium. Classification (GTDB taxonomy): domain Bacteria; phylum Bacillota; class Clostridia; order Lachnospirales; family Lachnospiraceae; genus Hominiventricola. The sequence continues at coordinate 142,368 of CAJTDB010000010.1, forward strand.
TCATTTGTCATAGTGTCAGCAGTTTTCGGTGGTATAATTGGAACTGGAATAGTTGTTTCAACGTATCCACCTCGAATGTTTATAAATATAATTCACAAGAAACCAATGCTAAATATTGATATATTTTATTTTTATTATCAAAAAGCTACGGCATATAGGATGTTATTCGTTGTTCATGCAATATTTTATCACATTCTTAAAGTGCTTGGTTCTGTGATGACATTCGTAACAGTATATTGTGCAGTTGATAATAATAATTATATTTTGTTCTGTGCATTAATAGCAGCTTTATGTAGTGCTTTGCAATTACTTCTTCCAGAAGAACAATATATGAAAATATTTGCAGAAGGTGCAAGAATATTGGAATATGAATTAAATACAAACCGTGAAAATGAAGAGGCTTCAAAAGAAGAATTGAGAAAGCGATATGAGGAAGCGGAAAGAATTATTGCAGAAAAATTTGTATAAGAAATGAGAAAATGCGTTCCTTAAAGAAAAACCAACAGCGTCTGCAATATACTACATATTCAGACCAGATAACTATATATGAGCGTGACGAGGACGGCAATATCATCTATGTCGATATCGACGGTGAGCAGGTTCCTTCCATCGCTGGAGAAATAGCAGGCTACAACATGCCTGTTATTTTTTATGCCAATATCGCTATGTCTGGTGGTGAATCAGAGGCGAAAGAATATGGTGTCAATTCGACCGATTACGAGGCTGTCATTGTCACGACGGACAAATCCCTGCCGATTGACGAATTGTCGTTGATTTGGCACACAACGGAGCCTGTACTGAACGTTGACGGGCTTGTGGATGCGGATTCCGCAGACTATAAGGTGATAGCGGTGAAGCCGTCGTTAAACGGAGTGAAATATCTGCTGAAGAAATTACCGAAGGGAGGCGGAAGTCATGGCGAAAAGAATCAGCTTCAATCTGTCGGTAGCGTCCATCCGGGCGGCACAACAGGAGATTCAGAAGTATCAACAGGATTTGAGCCGGAAATGTGAAACTCTCTGCAGGAGACTGACCGAAGAGGGCATCCGGGTGGCACAGGCGCATATCGGTGACAGCGGATTCGGAAAGTATATCCGGCTGGCATCGGAGATAACACCAGAGCAGGCGGGATGCCGGGCGGTATTGTATATGGAGGATACCAGCAAGATTGTGAGCGAGTGGCAGACGCTGGAAGGCGTCAAACGGGCTACGGTGTCCCCCATGCTTATGCTGGAATTTGGCTCGGGCCTGAAGGCGGAGAACCCAGCGAACATTCCGGGAGTGGGGACAGGAACCTTCCCCGGTCAGACGCACGCAGAGAATCCCGGCGGATGGTGGTATATGGACTTGGACGGCGTGTGGCATCATTCCAACGGCGTCAGTGCGAGGATGCCTATGTATTTTGCCGGGAAAGAAATGCGGGCAAAGATTGTGAGCATTGCCAGAGAAGTATTCCGGAATGGAGGTTGATTTACATGGCAGGATTCGACTGGAATCAGCTTTACACGCTGATAAAGTCCAAACTGGAAAAGATGGTGTCTTGCACGGTCGGGCGATATGTAACACCGAAGGACAGCCAGTTCCCCTATGTGGATGTGTCTTTGGCTGACAATTCCGGCGGTCATTACGATCTGGAAGGTGCAGAAGGTTCGCAGAATCCGCTGATCGTGCTGACAGTCTACTGCAATGGGGCATCTGGTGACGGCAAATGTTATTCTATCAGCGAGAAAGCCAAAGAACTGATGCTGTCCTATGGCTTCCGTTGCCGCGGCGGACCGATGAAGGTGGATAATGTTGATCCGAGTGTGGCGCGTTGGGTCGGGCGGTACCAGAGAGTGATTGGGAATGACGACGAGCTGATGCAGGTAAATTAAGTCATAGTAACTGGTAAGGGCTGAAAGGCTCTTATTTTTATGTATTTTAAAATATGAAGAAAGGATGAAAATTATGGCTGATGTAGTAGTGAAAGCGGTAAGTACGATCGGTACGATACTGGAAGTGAGTGAAGACGGAACCACATGGGAGAAGCTGTGCAAGATCAAAAAGTATCCGGCACTTGGCGGCGCTCCGGAGCAGCTGGAGACAACGGACATGGAGGATGAGGTGCAGACCTTTATTCCTGGCGTGCAGAGCATGGACGCTATGGAGTTCACGGCGAATTACACGCTGGCATCCTATAAAGCGGTGAAGGCTAAGGCGATGACGGCTCTTCATTATCGCTTGAAGATGGGAAAGAACGGAAAAGACGGAATCGCAACTTGGGATGGTCAGCATTCTGTATATGCGAATGAGGGTGAAGTCAACGGAGTTCGCGAGATGACGATTTCCGTATCACCGTCAACGAAGATCGAGATCACTGATCCGGAGCCCGTGACATCATAACACGGGACCATAAAAGAAGAAGGAGGATTTGAACAATGGCAACAGTAAAGATCAACCAGAAAAATTATGAGGTACCGGAGCTGACCTTCCGGCATTCCAAACTGATGGAGCAGATGGGACTGCCGGTGGAAGGCATGATGAGCAGAAATTACATATTCTCGGCAGTGTCCGCATTCACTGCAATCGTGGCCAAATGTGAGCCGGAACAGGCGGATCATCTGGTGGAGCAGCATATCCTTGGCGGCGGAAACTTGGAGGATATCTACAGCGCATATGCTACGGCGATTCAGGAAAGCAATTTTTTCAAACAGCTCCTGCATCTGGACGGGCAGGAGAAGAAGACGAAGAAGAAATCGTCTGCGAAGACGGAACCGAAGTTACCGGAAGAGGGCGAGTAGCCTTTTCCAGCCTGATCGAGACTGTCTGGATGCCGGCAGCGATCCGGTTCGGCATCCCGGCAGACGTGTTCTGGGAACTGAATCCCAAATACATGTATATCTATCAGGATGCGTATATCAAAGAGAAAGAGGAACAGGTCAAGATGCTGGATGTGGCTGCCTATTATCAGGGATTGTATGTTCAGCAAGCAGTTGCTTCTTGTTTTTCGAAGAAAGCGAAATATCCAAAGAAGCCGCTGTCTCTGGAACCGAAGAAAAAAGCGCTTTCTGGAGAAGAGCAATTTCGGCTTTGGGTGGAGGAATTTAATAAGAAATTTGAATAAAGTGAGGATAGGGAGAATGGATGCGACAGCAATTATCGTGGCCTTACTGTCTCTGGCCGGGACACTGGCAGGGAGTTTCTTTGCACAGCGGAAGAGCTCCGCCCTGATTGCATATCGGCTGGAGGAACTGGAGCATAAGGTTCAGGCACACAATAACCTTGTGGAGCGAATGTATAAGGTGGAAGAGCGAACAGAGCTTCAGGAAGAGAAAATCAAAAACACAAATCATCGGATTGATGATCTGGAGAAAGAGAGGAATTGAGATGAATATGGAACTTTTGATACAGTATATGACATACATTCTAGCGGCGATCGGAGGTCTGGCATTCTTGGTGGCTGTGGTGGTGCAGGTAATTAAAGAGTTGCCTTGGTTGCAGCAGATCCAGACTAGCGTGGTGGCTTTGGCTGTATCTATGATCCTGTGTCCGCTGGCTGTTGTGATTGCCTGCCAGTATTTTAAAATTGTGATCGTCTGGTACTATGTGTTTGCATCCTTTATCGCTGCCTTTATTGTGTATCTGGTGGCCACAGGAGGTTGGGAGCGGGTCACAGATATCTGGGCGCGGACGAAATACAATAAAAAATGATACGATCAATTAGAGGGCGGGAACCGTCCTCTTTTTATGCCGACAAAGAGCCGGAGAAAGTGAGGAAAATATGAGAATCAATGTACATGCAGGACATAACCCGGCGGGAAAAGCGGCGTGCGGCGCCGTGGGAATCATCAACGAGTCGACGGAGGCAAGACGGGTAAAGGACGAGGTGCTCAGTCAGCTTCGGCAGCTGGGCCATACCGTGTATGACTGTACGGTAGACAACGGGACCGGCCAGAAAGACGTGCTGAATAAAATCGTGTCAAAATGCAATGCCCATGCGGTGGATCTGGATGTGAGCATTCATTTCAACGCCGGCGCGAAAGACGAGAAGGGGAACGGGAAAACCACCGGTGTGGAAGTGCTGATCTATCGGGCGTCGGATATCACAAGGACAATTGGAAAAAGGGTTGCAGATGCAGTCGCGGCGCTTGGGTACCGCCTTCGCTCTGATAAGACTTCTCCGGAACCGGGAGTGAAAGTGAATCCCAGACTGGCGGTGCTGAAAAACACGAAGGCTCCGGCCATGTTGATCGAATGCTGCTTTGTCGACGACCGGGATGACGTGCAACTGTACGATTACAGGAGCATGGCATCTGCGATCGTCTTCGGGATCACCGGCCAGCGCGTCCAGAGCGCTCCTGAGACCGACCGGGCAGAAGAAGGCGAAGAAACTTCCACTGGGGATAAGAATGCGCTGTATCGCGTGCAGGTGGGCGCATATGGAATGAAATCCAATGCGGAAGCTATGCGAAAGAAGCTGCAGAAGGCCGGTTTCGATGCTCTGATTGTGCAGGCGTAAAGTGCTTTCCGGCTCTGCCGGGGTAAAAGCGACAGACAGCAATAATGACAAAACAGGGGGATGATATGGCGTTGTCCGCTTTTTTAAATGTAAATGGATACGACTTTCCGCCGCCGATCAGGGGATTTACTTATACAATCTCCACAACTGTTAATGCGGGCAGAAATGCCAATAATGCCGTGATTGGTCAGCGCGTGGGAAGGGATTTGATTAAGCTGGATGCTCTTTCATGGAAGGGCATCCATGCAGAAACTCGGAGAATGATGCTGAGAGCGCTGGAACCATTTTTTGTGCCGGTTACGTTTGAAGATTACCGCACCGGAAAGCCGACAACGATCATCATGTACCCAGGGGACCGAAAAGGGAAACCTTATTGGGTAGATAAGATCACGCATATGGTCTTGACGGATGAGGTGCTCTCTTTTAATCTGATTGATGCTGGATTGGAGTGATGCCGGATGCAGGATGTAAGTCAGGCGTATAAGCAGGGTATGAAGCAGCCTTTCCGCAATAGAGGATATATCAAGGTGCGGATTGGTATAGTTAATTCAAAGGCCCAGGAAAATGTAGAAGCAGGAGATGCGAGGAATCAATTCACTTACTTTTCTGACAATGAGAGAGTATTCGATGCCTATACGGTTGACCGAATCTATGCCGTTGGGGAACAGGATTTCTCCAAAGTTGACGGCAGTATGTATTTTCTTCCGGGTGAGGAAGCAGGATTGGAATTTTATAATAATGGAATCGTTACCAATCAGCTTTTGGGGAGTGTATACATATCTTTTTCAGGGATCGCAGGATTGGATATCAAAGGACTGACGATTAATTTCGGCGAATGCTATCCGGTCCGGCTTTCCATAGCGTCCGATTCAGGAACAAAAATCTATGAGAATGACCGGCCGCTGTTTGTAACGGAGGATGTATTCGATGAGACCTCGTATTTCGTTATCACGCCGCTTGCCATGGTGAATGGAGAAGGCCGGATGAGGCTCTATCAATTCACATGCGGCATATCCAATAATTTTTCTAACAAAGAAGTGAAAAGCTATACTTTTAAAGATTATGTTTCTTCTATCACAGATGTAATTCCCAGTCAGGACATGAGTCTTACCATTGATAACCAGAACCTGTATTACAGTCCGGATAATCCGGAAAGCACGATTGCGTATATGGAGCAGGGGCAGGAGATAAAGGTGGCATTTGGCTATGATGTGACGGGGTGCGGTAATATTGAATGGTTGAATGAGACAACAACATACCTGAAGACATGGAGTGCGACCGATGTGGAAGCCAAATTCACGGCGGTCGATATTTTTGACTATAAACTGTCAGGAACCTATTACAGGGGAATGTATCGGGAGACAGGGATCAGTCTTTATGATCTGGCAATCGACGTTCTGCATGATGCGGGAGTGATTGACGAGAGAGAATATTTTGTTGATCCGTACCTGCAGGATGTAATTGTGTATAATCCTGTACCGGCGGTAAAGCACTCTGAGGCGCTTCAGATCATTGCAAATGCCGGGAGATGTGCATTGTACGTGGACCGGCAGGGGAGCATTCATCTACAGTCTTCTTTTATTCCGGATATGACCGCATTTTCAAATGGAGAGACTGCATACAGTCATGTATCCAACATTCTGGTAAATGATAAGAAAGATGCGTATGCACTTCACAGCAGAGATTTTTCTCCAGTGGACGGAAGCATCTTTTTCATGCCTTCAGATGGAGGATACTTGAATACTGGATACATCAGTGAGCAGGTATCAGATAACAATGGGGACTTCGAGGATAATCCGAGAGTGTTTATACATCTGGAATCGGGCTTCATTTGTTATGGATTGATCATCCGGTTTCGGAATACAGCTCCTAAAACATTCCATATTCGTACTTATTATCAGAACGTGCCGGTGCAGGATGTGCTGGTGACAGATCCTGCTTTGGAGTATGCGACAAATGAGCATTTTCGTCTGTTTGATCAGATGGAACTTGTATTCATAAAGGGGCAGCCGAACACCAGAATAACTCTGGACCATATTTTCTTTGGGGATGTTACTGATTATACGATATCGAGAACATATAATCTGCGGGGGGCGCCGACTGCAATCCGGCAGAATAAGATAAAATCGATTGCAGTAAAAAGAAGCCTGTATAGAAAAGGTCAGGAGCAAAAGGACCTGTTTTCTGAGGAACGCATTTTTGATGCAGGGGACAAGGAGTGCCTGGCATATTTCTCAAAGGCTTCTTATGGGCTGTCGGTTGAGGTGGAAGATAATGCTTCGGTATCTGCGGAAATACTGGATTATAGCAGTTATTATGCAAGGCTGCGGTTTACCGGGGATTTAGAAGGAGTATCCGTGAAATACGTTGTCAAAGGATATGAGTATCAGGTTGACGAGCATTATATGCGGATGATGCATAATGGGAGCGGAGAAGAGAAGACTTGGAGCAATCCGCTCATCAGTACATTGGAGATGGCCAAAGATCTGGAAGAATGGCTGGCAGCGTATTTCCTTGGAGATGTAGACTATCAGATAACCTGGAATGGCGATCCGCGGACAGAAGCTAATGATCTGTTTTATCTGGAATTGAAGGATCGAGAAAAGGTACTGATCAGGGCATACCAAAATGAACTGAAATTCAGCGGGGCGTGGAGTGGGACGATAAAGGCCAGAAAGGCGGCATTGTAAATGACATGGACAAAACCCAAAACGGATTGGGCAAGTACCGATCGGTTTAATATACAGGACTATAACCGAATCAAAAGAAATCTGGAATTTCTTCATAGAAAGGCGACAGAAATAATCAAGGTTTTTGAGATTCTGGACATGGGGGATGATAAGGAGAGCTATGCAGATTATTTTCACGCTGAAGAATTTAATCTGTTTGAACAGAATTTGACTATCATCAATCAGAACATTTTCTCAAAAGACTACGGGACGACGCAGGTGTTTTTCGATAATGGTCCGTTTATCCAGTGGGAGGAGCTGAACCGGATCGAGTCAGCTGTATTATCCATGATGGAGATTCTGGACCTGCAGGCTGCAGGTTTGAGACGGTTATCCTTCCGGCTTGGAGATATGAAAGGAGTGGCAGTGTAATGGCGAAAAGTATATTACCGGTAGATTTTCTGGATGATGTATTAAGCGCAGGTATGGGCGGCAGAAGAAGATACCGAAAGATCGATAATGAAGACGGTTCAATATCTCTGGAAGATGTTACAGAATATGATCAGATAGGGAGCATTTTCGGACAGATGCAGATTAATGCGATCACAGAGGCGGTAAATGAGAGCGCGGACAAGAGTCAAATCATTGACAGTGCAGCTGATCTGAGGACTAATGCAAGCGCTGGGATGATGGCAGGGGCATTGGCTGTTAAAGAGATAGAAAATAAATTAAATGGGAATATTACGCAGCTCACGCAAAAAATAATGTCTTTTGAATCCACCAAGGGCGAAATTGTGGCCAGCGCTCTTGGGAAAGCTTTGGGCCTTGTCTCATCCAGTACTTGGGCGCAGGTTGTTGCCAAGGTCAAAGAGGTAATCAATCGTGGTACCTTAAATTGGTCTGCCAGCAACACTACATTTGCGGTACCGGCAGGGTATTATCTAGGCGGTACCCTGGACAGCAGACCGTCCTACAATAACGGTTATAATGCTGGCGTGACAGCGGCTGACAACCGAGCCAATGCAAACTCGGTAAATTATAAAGCTGGGTACAATGCAGGCGTGGCTGCTGGCAGAACATTAAAGAGTAAAACTTACACAATCGAAAGTGAAACATCGAGCAATACAGTGTATGATATGGATGGTGGATCACATGTCGGATGGCGGATCGCAGTTCCTGCTATAACAGAGATTCATCGTATCGTTGGTGCTCACTGGAAAGACAGCGGTGGCAATCAATACGATTATTATCTTTCACCAGATGGGGCAATTCCAAACGATCCGAACACTTATGCTATAAATATTGCAAGAATTCCTGGCAATACATCTGATTGGGCTACAAAAACCAGCGGAACCATTTATCTGTATGTTGATAATTCAAAAAGCAGACCATATTCTATAACCGTTTATTATTGCTAAAGCATAGTAATCAGGCCAGTAACTAAATCGTTATTGCTATATCGACTAATAGAAACACTCAATGTTAGCGTTCCGCCATTGGGATTAAGTGTTCCTTCGATGAAGGCACCAACACCACGTGCAGCATAACCGCCTCGATTGTCGGTTTCTTCGGCCTTGGGCGTGACCATAATCTTCGAAGTCGAAGAAGACATGTTAATATATCGAATACGAGCGGAAGATTCAGAAGACGCAGTGATTACTGCAAAAAACTTTGTATATCCTGCCGGGTATGCATATTCTTTCGTCATAAGTCTTTCGCTGGTGCCGCTCCCCCAACTGTTTCCCGTCATAGCCCAACTATTTGGATCATTAAAATAACTCTGATTTACTTTTTGAATAAAAACAGAGTTTTTACCAGCAGCTACTCCCGCATTATAACCGCTCTGATAGTTAACAGTTCCAGGAGCGGCCCGGTTATCAGCCGCTGTCACGCCAGCATTATAGCCGTTATTGTAGGACGGTCTGCTGTCCAGTGTACCACCAGGATAGTAGCCTGCCGGTACTGCAAAAGTCGTGTTATTACCAGACCAGTTTAGGGTACCGCGATTAATCACGCTCTTAATTTTAGCAACAATCTGCGCCCACGTATTCGATGCTGCAAGGCCAAGAGCTGCACCAAGCCCGCTGGCCGCAATCTCGGACTTGGTATTCTCAAAAGACGTTATCTTCTGCGACAGCACAGTAATATTCCCATTTAACTGTATAGGGAAAATATAAAATATATTAATAAATTTAGGCATCCGTAAAATCATGGATGTCTTTTTTCTGCCCGAACGTCAGCGAACGTCAGCGCAAATTCCTTGAAAGGAGAGTGACGTTCATGGCAGATCTTGATCGTCTCGAAGTCCAGGTGGAAGCCTCCGCCGCAAAAGCAAACGCAGAACTGAATAAGCTGGTTAACAAACTGGAAAAAGTAGCAGCATCTCTTTCCGGTATCAACAGCAGCGGTCTGGTTGGTTTTGCCAATGGCATTGAAAAGCTGGGCAAGTCTATGCAGACCATGAATTCTGTCAAAACATCAGATTTTACCCGGCTTGCAAAAAATATTCAAAAGCTTTCGATGTTGAATACCGCAGGACTGAATACGGCGTCTTCTGCTTTTACTCTATTTGGAAAATCTTTGACGAATCTTGGAGCGGCATCTCAAAGTGCTGAAAATATTGCAGTCATGGCGAGAAATATTAGTAGATTGGGCGGGAGAAATGTTCAAAATGCGATTGATATGATGCCGCGCCTGGCATCAGCTCTGAGAGAGCTTTTGACAACGCTTTCCCAGGCTCCTAATGTGTCCAGGAATGTGATCCAGATGACTAGAGCATTAGCGGATCTGAGCAATGCTCTTAGAGGGGCACAAAATGGAGGTACCGGAAATGCTGGTAATAATGGTGCCGGAAATATAAATAAGCTGTCCTCGGCCTTTTCACGTCTGATAGGAAGCATTACAAAGTCTAAGATCAGCATGAAAAGCTTTGCTCGTGTAGCGGGCAAATTCTATGTGAACTGTTTCCTCATTATACGTGCCATTAAACGGCTGGGGCAGGCTATCAATACGTCCATGGACTACGTGGAGACCTATAACTATTTTGCCGTGACCATGGATAAGATTGGAAAAGAATTCAGTGGTATGTATGCGCAGTACGGTTATGACAGTGCAGAAGCATATGCGGAATCGTTTACTGATCGAATGAATGCGCTGACGCAGAAGATGACGGGATACAAAGTCGGAAATAATGGAGAGCTGACACTGACAGATTCCATCGGCCTTGCATTGGATCCGGAAGCAGTCATGAATTATCAGTCAAGCCTTGCGGCGGTAACAAACTCTGTTGGCCTTATTGGGGAGAACAGTGTTAATGTCAGCAAGGCTTTAACTATGCTGTCGGCGGACATGTCTTCTCTGAAAAATGTTGATTTAAAGACTGTCATGACAAACTTTCAGTCTGGTCTTATCGGACAGTCCCGCGCATTATACAAATATGGTATCGATATCACGAATGCCACTTTGCAGACATATGCTTACAACTTCGGTTTAAGTAAAGCTGTTTCTGAAATGACGCAGGCGGAAAAGATGCAGCTGCGTATACTTGCTATTCTGGATCAGTCGAGAGTGGCATGGGGAGATCAGGCGAATACAATCAATTCCGTCGCCAATCAGTATCGGATCATGAAGCAGCAGCTTTCCAATCTGGCCAGAACGATCGGGAACCTGTTCCTGCCGATTGTCAGGAAAGTACTTCCGGTTATCAATGGACTTATCATCGCATTGCAGCGGCTTTTCACGACGCTTGGATTTAAGCTGTGGGGTGGAAACTGGCTGAAAGACAACATGGAAGGAATCAGCGGGGGATATGCGGATGATTCCCTGGGCGCCTTGGGAGACGACGCCGATGATGCGGCAGACTCTCTCGGAAATGCTGCAAAGGCAGCGGAGAAACTGAAAACTACGGTTCTCGGTATTGATGAGCTGAATATCAACGCGCCGCAGGAAGAGAGCGGCTCCGGAAGCGGAGCAGGCGGAGCGGGCGGCTCCATTGACCTGTCAAATGCCATTGCGGGCGCTTTAGCCGATTATGAATCTGTCTGGGACGAAGCGTTTGCAAAAGCGCAGAACAGGGCGCAGGAATTTGCAGATATGTTCACAGATATTTTCCGGAGAATAGGAAATGGTGAACTTGGCCAGATGATTACGAATGCTTTAAACCATATTGACTGGGATTTTGTTTATGAGAGTGCCAGAGCTTTTGGAACGGGACTAGCTAACTTCCTGAACAGCCTGATTTCTCCGGAACTGTTTGGCGCAGTGGGCCGGACAGTTGCAGGCTCTTTAAATACAGCGATCTATACGGCGCTGTCTTTCGGTACAACCTTTGACTGGGCCAACTATGGATTATCCATTGCGACCGGAGTCAATGATTTTTTTAAGACCTTTGACTTTAAGGCGCTAGCCGGGACCATCAATGTGTGGGCGAAAGGGCTTCTGGATTCTATCATCACGGCTATGAGTAATATTGACTGGGCTTTGATCGGAAGGCCGATTGGGACATTTCTGGCGGAACTGGATTTTCTGGAGATCGGGGGAAAAGTTGGGCGTGCAATCTGGGGGGCAATTAGTGCCGGAATTATTACATGGGAAAACTCGTTTTCAGCAGCTCCTGTTGAGACCGCTGTAATGACAGCAATAGCTATGCTCGGATTTACAGATATAGGTAAAGCAATCGCAACGAAAATAGCGAGTGCTGTAACTCTGGCATTTCAGGACACATCGGTGATCTCTGTACTGGAAATGGGTATCCGGGCTCTTTTTGGAAATAAAATTGCAGAGAACAGCTTGGCTCTTGTAAATCCGATTGTGCAGAAACTGACAGGGATAGGAACCGTATTTGCCGGTCTTGCTTTAGCAGCATCCAATTTCTTTGAAATGTGGAAAAACGGGTTCTCATGGCTGAATGAAGCCTTTATGGGGATCGGGCTTGTTGCCGCGGCAGTTGGAGCTGTAATTCTTGGCGTACCTGCGGGAATCGCGGCGGCGGTTGCCGGAGTGGTGGCTGTGATAGCTACGATTGCAGTAGTGATCCATGATAACTGGGATGCGATAAAAGGATTCTTTACGGACACAATTCCGGCATGGTGGAATGGGACGGCAATTCCGTTTTTGCAGAGTATCCCGGAAAGATTCGGGGAATTGGTTGAGCATATTGGCATTTTCATATCTGAGCTTCCGGGAAAGATTGGATACTGGCTGGGGGAGACTCTGGGTAGATTTGCATCATGGGCAGTTGAGACCGGTATTTATCTGTCAGAAAAAGTTCCCGAAATCATTGAAAATATAAGACTCTGGTTTTCGGAGCTTCCAGAAAAGGTTTTAACGGAAGTGCTGCTGATTGTAGACAGACTGGCCGAATGGAGCACGGCAATGCTCATATTTATAGAAGAAAATGTTCCGGAGATTGTAAATTCGATACTGGATTTTTTCATCGGGCTTCCGGAAGAATTTCTTAAAATAGGCGAGAATATTATTTCCGGTCTCTGGCAGGGAATACAGGGCGCATGGTCTGGTGTGAAAAAGGGAATTGGCGACTTTGTTACAAATTTCCTTGATGGTTTTGAAGAAGGCTTTGACATTCACAGCCCAAGCCGAAAAATGGCCGAGATCGGAGATTATGCAATTCTTGGCCTGGTAGAGCCTTTTAATAATGTTGGAGGTCTTGAGCAGATACGGGCTTTTACAAGCGCTATGTTGGATTTAATTGCCCAGATGCTGAGTCCGGATAAATTCGCAGTTATGGGACAGGAAGTATTGAATGCGCTTCTTGGGATTTTTTCTCTTGAGGCATTGCTGCCGGTATTCGGCAATATCAGTCTCGCTCTTCAGACAGCCTGGACAGAGACGATGACTTGGTGGCAGGAGACGGCTATGCCCATGTGGTTTGAGCAGGGTATCCTTCCATGGTTTGCCCAGGAGAAGTGGACCATGGTCACTGACGGCATGAAGCTGGGAATTCTGAACAAATGGAAAGAGCTTACAATACTATGGAAAGCAAATCTTCAGAAGTGGTGGACCGCGGACGTAATGACTTGGTTTACAATCGTAAGATGGTCCGCTCAGGGCGAAAACATGCGTAAAGCGCTGACAAACAAGTGGCTGGAATTCGCCCGGCTGTGGAATATCAATATAACAAAATGGTGGAATTCAGATGTGATTGTATGGTTTACAGTACCCGGATGGACAGCTTTTGGAGAAAATATGAAAAATGGACTTTATTCTGGATTTAAAGGGATCGTGCAGATGGTCGGTTCTGTTATGAATGGTATCATTGATATCTTCAATGCCGGCCTTAAACAGATCGAGAGTGCGGTTAATGCACTTATATGTGAGTTTAATGCAGCCGCTGGGGAACTTGGCGTATCAGAACTTGGCAAGGTTCATGCAAAAAACATTGCACATGTAAAAATTCCTGCATTCGCGGAGGGCGGATATCCGAACACCGGTGAACTGTTTCTTGCCCGGGAAAATGGCATCAATGAAATGGTCGGCCGGATTGGAAGTCGGTCCGCAGTGGCCAATAATGACCAGATCACAGATGCGATTCGTGCAGCTGTTGTACAGGGGATGGATACAGAAGAACAGAATGAACTCCTGAGAGAACAGAATGCTCTTCTTCGGGCGATTTTAGAGAAAGATACTGACGTCACGCTGGATGGAAGATCGCTGGTGAATGGGATTGATGAGACGCGAAAGAGAATGGGCTGGAATTTTCAGGCGACGTAAAGCAGTGGCATGTGGCGGCGGAAATATACGTTGAATTGTTGTGTAGTGCAGATTCAATAATTGGTTTGCACTACTTTTTATTTTGACAATAGCTTGACAAAATAGAACAAATGTTCTATAATTAATACAAAGAATATCAACACAAAATCAACAAATAATCCACATAGTTTTCCACATTTTATTGAAAAATGAAAATAAATGTGGTATGATTTAACAAACAAGAGAGTATGATGAAAGAGAAGTGCTAAAGGAGGACGGGTATGAGATATAGTGCGATGGAAATAGCCAGATACATTTTGACAAAATGTTCGGAAAAGAGAAGGCCTGTCAGTAACCTCAAGCTACAGAAGATGCTTTATTTCTTATGGGTTGATTTCTATAAGAAAACAAGCAGGAGGCTGTTTTCTGACGACATTTGCGCTTGGCAGTTGGGACCGGTTGTGCCTGAAGTGTATTATGAATATTGCCCATATGGAGGACGTCCTATTTTTGCAGAATATGCATCAGAAATAAAAAATAAAGATCAACGAATTTTAGATGATTTGATCAGAAAATATATTGATATTCCAGCTAGTGTGCTGGTATCCAGAACCCATAAACCTGGCTCAGCATGGGATCGGATTTATAAAAATGGTTTGGGTAATCGAAAAATTATCCCATTTTCGTTAATTATTGAGAGGGAAGTTGGTTGAGAAAGTGCTTGCAGAAGAAAAAGGCAGACGGCAAAAGGAACTGGAAAAGTACATATTTAGTTTGTCAGAAAAGCTTCTTGAAGATGATGTGGCGAAACGTGAAATGGTGTTAAAGTTACTTGAACTTTATAATTCTGATTTTCGCCATAATTATTCTGGTTTTTTTCCAATCATTACAGAGATCTTCCAGGAGAATAATCAGTATAATATAGAATTTTTATCCAATAATATTGAGACCTTGCGAATTTTCGTAGAAGATGATTTTGTATCAGGCAAAAAAGAGTTTGAAGTATTGTATGCACATTTTGAGAAATTAAGCGATCATTTAAACCTTGAAATTGCACGTTGGAATTATTACTCAAAAAATGAGCAAAAAATTAAAGATATGGAGTCTATTAGCAATACTTTAAAAGAAAACATGCTAAATGCGGAAAAAGAGCTTAGGTCAGCATCAAAACAGGCAGCATCTATTCAGACGGAGTTGATCGCGGTATTAAGTATTTTTGCGGCTATTGTTGTGACATTTTCAGGTGGCTTCACGTTTCTTGGGAGTGTTATGACATCTGTAAATGGAGCGAAGCATTATGAAGCGGTCGCTTTGGCAGCGATTATCTGTGGCATAGTCATCTTCAACACAATCTTTCTTTTGATGTATATGGTGGGCAAGATTACAGAGCGAAATATATATGCAAGCTGTGAGACTCCAGACTGCTCTTGTGAACATAAATGTTGGAAGCTGAATAAAATACGGAAGCGACTTCCATATGTATTTTATTTTAATTTGCTTTGTCTTATAGGAATCATTGTCGATTGCGCAATCTGGTATTGTAATATGAAAGGCTGGTTAGGAATATAGATGTATTCGTATAAAAAGCATCCATTGTGGATGCTTTTTAACATGTTGTATTGAATATACAGTAATCCAGCCCTCATGACCATGGGACTTCGCATGGGCCCGGAGATGTTCTACCAGTATTTCACCAGCTACCGCCTATTGGAGAAAACCGGTATCGACATTCCGGGAGAGGCCGGCACAATCATGCATGCGCTGGAAAATATCGGGGAAGTAGAACTGGCCACGATGACATTCGGGCAGTCCTTTCAGATTACACCAGTGCAGCTAGCAACGATGGTCAGTTCCGTAGTCAATGGAGGAAAACGGGTGACGCCGCATTTTGCAGTGGCAGTTAAGGACAGAGACGGCAATTTGCTGAAGGAGTTTTCCTATCATGTAGAAGAAGGGATTGTAAGTGAAGAAGTATCCGGCCAGATGCGGGAGATTTTGGAGAAGGTAGTATCAGAGGGCGGCGGTAAGAAAGCCTATATCGAAGGCTATCGGATTGGCGGCAAGACAGCAACTTCCCAAACCCTTCCCCGAAGTGCGCACAAGTACATCTCGTCCTTTGTGGGCTTTGCCCCGGCGGATGATCCGCAGGTGCTGGCACTGTGCATTGTTCATAATCCCCAAGGGATCTATTATGGGGGAACTGTGTGCGCGCCGGTGGTCAGAAATATTTTTGAAAACATCCTGCCTTATCTGGGGATCGAGAAGGAAGCGGCTGCTTTGGAGGAAGAAGCGCCGGAAGAGGAATAAAAAGAAACTGCCGGGGAATACAATATCGAACGAATGTTCTTCGTGCATTCACCGGCAGTCTTTCTGAATGGACTGATTTTAGAAAGAGGTCTGTACTTCTGTACATGGTTCGGCTCCGTAGTAAGGCAGCCGTCCTTCGCTGTATCCAAAGGAGAAGTAGTGATTTAATAATGCCTGAGCATCCCTTCCGATTCCTTCTGCAATGTCCGGATAGGTATTGTAATAGTAGATAGGATCAAGCTTTGGCAGATCGCTGGCAGCATTTTCCGGATCTGCCGGAGGAATCTGCATCAAAAATGCGGTCCGCTCCTCCTGAGTATCCACATGGCCTGCAGCAGCCCGCCATTCAGCCTGTGCATTGGGGAAACGGCCTTCCTGCATTCCGAAGTTCTGGTAATGATCGAACAATGCCTGAGGATCAAATCCTACAGCTACAGCCACATCACGGTATTTTGCAAAATAGTAATTCGGGTCAAATGCAGTTGCGGCTTTTACGGGAAAGGCAGCAAAGGCAGAAGACAGGAAAACAGCGCACAAAGCGCAGAGCAGTATCTTTTTCTTGTTGAAACTTTTCATAAATTTCAATCGGATCACCTCCATGTTTTGATCGTTGTTTCTGGTTATGTATACAGAATAACATTCAAAGGACTTTTTTTCAACAGAAATCGCACAAGATATACTGGTTATTTATGGCGAAAAAAGGATGGAAGAGTACGCATACTCTGCCATCCTTATTACCTGACCATAGTTATTCAGGAATGACTTCTCAGAAGATCCATAATTTCCTCTGCGCTCTTGCCGGACTCTTCGATGATCTTCAGAAGTTTTTCCTTATTTTCCTTATCTGCTTTCTGCTTTGCCGCTTTTTCTTCTTTTAACTGTTCTTTGTAAGCGGCTTTTAATTCTTCCTTTGCAGCTTTAAGATCTGCTTCTAATTTTAATACTTTCTCATGAATCTTTGCCGCTTTTCCGGTGTAAGTAATCTGTTTTCTAATACCTCTTGCCATTCGCCAGGGTCCTCCTTAATAATGTGATGATAAAAGGGTATCATCGTTTTGCATATTTGTAAATAAATGAATCAATTTTTTATAAAAATCCAATACCCAGCAGGGTACAAAAAAAGCAGGTAAGGGGAATCGAACCCCCCTCTCCAGCTTGGGAAGCTGGCATTCTACCGATGAACTATACCTGCAAACAATGTTATTATATACCAGTGAATTATAAAATGCAAGCACATTTTTTGCTTTCTTAATCATTTTCTTAATCATTTGTTTTTTTAGAAAAAAAATATATGTTTTTTGTCAGAAAAAACGATTCCTACAAAATGTACAATCACATGAAAGCAAAAATATGATATGATAAAAGGCAGTAAAAACAGCACCGTCAGAAATAAAGAACCGGAAGAAGATCCGGATCATGTTTCTGAATCGGATGCGAAATGGAAACAGGAGGGGTATTGATGTTTAGAGATGAATTTGGAATCGTATGCAATGGAGCGAAGGGGAAACTGAATCTTCTTAAAAACAACCCGGCAGGTTATGTAATCTCTGCGGTTATGGCAGGCATCTTCATTGCTTTTGGAGGCTTTGTCATGCTTACGGTGGGCGGCAATCTGGGAACGACAGGTGCAGGCAAGATTTTGATGGCGGCTTCCTTTGCTGCTGCTCTTAGTCTGGTCGTGATGGCAGGTGCAGAGCTGTTCACTGGCAATAACTTTGTACTGGCATCGGCTGCTTTTGCCGGAGAGGCAAAGTGGGGGGATGCAGTAAAGCTTTGGGTCATCTGCTACATAGGAAATCTGGCCGGCTCACTTCTGGCGGCTGTGCTTTTTCATTTTACCGGTCTTGCCACAGGAGCAGTAGGAGAAGTGATCGCGACAGTGGCAGCGGCAAAGATGGGCGGAGGTGCCTTAAACCTGTTCGTGAAAGCTATTTTCTGTAATATGCTGGTCTGTCTTGCTGTATGGTGCGGTTCTAAGATGAAGACCGAGTCCGGCAAACTGATTATGATCTTCTGGTGCATTTTTGTATTCGTGCTCTGCGGTTTTGAACACAGTATCGCAAATATGACGATTATGGCGGCAGGTCTTCTGGATCCCAACGGCGTGGCCGGGCTTTCCATCGGAGGCTATGTATACAATCTGGCTGTCGTGACTGTGGGTAATATGATCGGAGGTATTCTTCTGGTGGCATGGCCTTATTATATGATCCAGAAAAATACCGGAAAATAAATGTGCAAGCAACAATATAAATATCCCATATAACAATGGAGGCTGTCGCACTAACGATTGAAAAATCGTGAAGCGACAGTTTCACTTTTGCTGTTTTTATATGTGATTTTTAGAAAAAGCTCCGTATTATTTTGTTATTCTATAAAAAGGGCATACTTTAATAAGCCATCCTGCATGGCCTA
>CAJTDB010000011.1 GCA_910574965.1 Lachnospiraceae bacterium
TATAATTTTTGTGTAAGTTAATGTGTTTGGTCATACATTAATTTTACACCAACTGCCGGATTCTTTCGAGGTCCGGCAGTTATTTTTTTCATAGAAAAGGAGCTGCGCACTAATCACTTAGTGCGACAGCCCCTCCTTATTTTATGAGCAGCGTTCCAGCACCACCCCATGGGCGATTCCCGGAATCGACTGTCCTTCGTTAAAACTTACCTTGGACAAAAGCGCTCCTGTAGGCACCAGAAGCACCCGCTTCCATTCGCCCCCTGCAATCTTCGGCAGGATATATGCCGCCAGCGTAGCCGCCGCACAGCCGCAGCCGGAACCGCCGGCGTGGGTATCCTGCGTACCTGGGTCATAGATCAGCATCCCGCAGTCCTCGTGAACCTTTCCAAGTTCGATTCCCCGCTCCCGCATCAGATCTTTTAGAATCGTCTGTCCGATGCTTCCCAGGTCTCCGGTGATAATCCGGTCATAGTCTTCTGCTCTTCTGCCAAAATCCGTCAGATGCTGATAGATGGTATCCGCTGCCGCCGGAGCCATAGCCGCTCCCATATGCATGGAATCTTTTACTCCATAATCTACCACCTTGCCTGTTGTGATTCCGCTGATACATACAGCTGCTCTTTTTGAAGCAGGAGCGTCGCCGGCGGCAAGGAGAAAGGCTCCGGAGCCTGTGACGGTCCAGGTAGTTGAAAGGGGACGCTGTCCGGCATATTCCAGGGGAAATCGAAACTCCTTTTCCGCGCTGGCAAAATGACTGGAAGTCACTGCCATCACGCAGTCCCCATAGCCCGCCTGAACGGCCATGGAAGCGAGGCTTAGGCTCTCCCCGCAGGTAGAACAGGCCCCATAAAGCCCAAAAAGCGGGATCTGCAGTTCCATCAGCCCATAAGAAGTCGCAATTCCTTGAGCCAGCAGATCTCCGGCAAACAGGTAGCGAACCTGTTCCTCGTTCATGCCGCATTTTTCCATAGCCTTTCTGGCCGTCCGGAGCTGAAGTTCGCTCTCTGCCTCTTCCCACGTATCCTTCCCGAATTTTGGATCCGGCTCGATGCAGTCAAACAGATGACCAAGCGGTCCGTCTCCTTCCTTCTTTCCTACAATCGATGCCGCTCCGATAATCCGCGGTGGCTGTTCAAAATGAAGGCTTGCACGCCCTTTTCTCTGATTCATAGCTTTCCTCCTGTAATGACTCCGCATTTCATGATTTTTTTTAAACTAGTTTTCCTGTCCCTTTCAAAAATATTCGTTTGTATCTGCGGTTCCAGTCCTTTACAGAAGACTTCCATCTTCTCTGTCGTATAGAAATAAATCCCCATGGAAAATATAATGAAAAAGATCAAGCAAAAGGAGTCGTCTTTTATGAACGCAAATGAAGAACAAAAACAACAATATAACGATTATGTCAAAAAAGTCACGCCGACGCACAATCTGCCCTGCGAGATGTTCAAAGCATTTGTCACCGGCGGTGTCATCTGCCTGATCGGGCAGTTAATCCGGAATATGGGCACACAGATGGGCATGGACCAGGATACGGCCGGCGCCTGGTGCTCCATCCTGCTGGTTTTCTTAAGCATCCTTCTGACCGGTCTGAACATCTATCCCTCTATCGCCAAATGGGGCGGTGCCGGCGCGTTAGTCCCCATTACCGGCTTTGCCAACGGCGTAGCGGCTCCGGCCATCGAATACAAAAAGGAAGGCCAGGTTTTTGGTATCGGCAGCAAAATTTTCACCATCGCCGGGCCGGTAATCCTGTATGGAATCTTTACCAGCTGGGTGCTGGGGCTTCTCTACTGGGGCGGCAGGTGTTTTGGAATGTGGTAAAATACCATCTGCAGGAGACTGCACAAGATAACAATCTGACGGGAGGTATACCGCCCGTCAGATTGTTGTCTTCCTGCACAAAAGGATTCCCACAAGCAGCAGCACCGGAAAAATAATACCTGCCAAAATCCCCATCTTCAGATTATCTCCGAACGCTCCCGATACGATTCCAGCCAGCGTAGGGCCTCCCGAACAGCCTATATCTCCGCCCAAAGCCAGTAACGCAAACATAGCTGTTCCGCCTTTTGGCAAAGCTGCTGACGCCTTGCTGAACGTTCCCGGCCACATAATTCCAACTGACAGCCCGCAGACAGCGCAGGCAATCAGGCTAAGCTGCGGAACAGGAAACAGAGAAATTCCCAAATACGTCAAAATACATAGAACACTGCTATAAACCATAAAGCGTTCCAAATGAATACGATCACCATACTTTCCATAAAACAGTCTTGACGTCCCCATCAAAACTGCAAACGCCATCGGCCCGGCCAAATCACCTGCTGCCTTGGAAATTCCAAGCCCTTTTTCTGCAAAAGCAGAGGCCCATTGACTGACTGCCTGCTCACTTGCTCCTGCACAAACCATCATTACAAGCAAAATCCAAAATACTTTCATCCGAAATAATTCTTTTAATTCCAATCCGGACTCACCGTCTTCCATTAACGGTGCAATGGGAACTTTGGCAAAGGCAAACGCATTCATAATGGGAATCATGGCCCAGATGACCGCTAAAATTTTCCAGTTTTCTATACCGGCTGCATAAAAAAACAAGGTTGAAATGAGGACAACACCAGCATGTCCCCAACAGTAAAAAGAGTGAAGCATACTCATTGCCTTTTCCTTATGATCAGAGGGGCACGCCTCCACAACCGGACTGACGAGCACTTCCAAAAGCCCACCGCCAATGGCATAAATCATTACAGCAATCAAAATCCCGATAAAAGGCGCCGGCAAAACTTCCGGCAAAACTATAAGCAAAATCAATCCTGCTGCGGATAAACCATGGGCTGCTATCATTGATGCACGATATCCAATTTTATCAACAAATCCAACGGAAAGAAGATCGACCAATAACTGTATTCCAAAATTAAAAGTCACCAGCAGCGTAATCTGAGAAAGCGGAATATAATAGCTTCTCTGAAAAAACAAAAACAGCAGCGGTGTAAAATTGTTGACGATCGCCTGTACGATATATCCTACGAAACAGGCCGTGATTGTTTTGTTATATTGATTTTTCATTTTTATCTCCTCCTAGCAGATGAAATTATATCGTATAAATCAAAGCAAGTCATTGCATAAAATCACATATTTATGGTACAATATCACACACTCCAGTTTCATTTTATGATATGAGAGGAGACGCTCTATGGACAGTTATAAGATTACTACCGATGAAACGCTGCGGGAAACCATCCGGCATGGCAGCAGCAGTTATCCTTTTGCATACTACCCTGAAAATATCTGGCAGTTTGACTTTCACCGCATTGACTGGCACTGGCATCATGAATTAGAATTCCTGATTGTTGCAGAAGGCACTGCATCCTGCCTTGTAGGAACAAACAAAATAGAGCTGCCCAAAGGCTATGGCATATTTATCAATAGTGGTATTCTGCACCGTTTTGAAGCTCAGTGCAGCACATTCGTCCCGAATATTGTTTTTTCACCAACCCTGCTGGCACCTGAAAAAAGTCTTATTTATGAAAAATATATCAGCCCCGTTATTAGTTCATCCGTTCCATTTCAGATTTTTACTCCAAGTACCACATGGGAGAATCATACGCTGCAGCTCTTATCACAAATTTTTACCCTTCAGGAAACAGAGCCGGAGAACGAATTATGTACCATACAGCTTCTTTTTCAGATCTGGGACATTTTATTTAAAAATATAAACTTAACTTCCAATTCTGATGATTTTCACCGCTTAACGCATAAACAGGCAAGACTGCAAACGATGATGCAGTACATCTATGACCACTACATGGAAGACATTACCCTTGAGATGATTGCAGCGTCTGCATCGATCAGCAAAAGCGGGGCTTTACATATTTTTCAGTCGGGTATTCATATTTCCCCGGTGGCATATCTCATCCAGTACCGGCTGGCGCAGGCTGCCGAACTGCTCTATGCCACTCAAAAATCCGTTTCTTCCATTGCAGAAGAAACCGGATTTACAAGTTCCGGATATTTCTGCCGAAAATTCAGACAGCATTATCATATGAGTCCGAATGCATATAGGAAAAAAAGAACAGAATCCTCTTCTTAGCTTTTCTGCAAATCCGGCTGGAAAACTCACTATTTCCACACTCTTGGATTTGTAGTATACTAAAGGAAAATGTTCATTTCAAAAAAGCCTGCGAGGATAAATCCCCTAGTTTTCGACTTATTCAACCGGGCAGAATTAATAACCTGTACAATACATAAAGGATGTGTATCTCATGAAAATAACAAATTTATCCTGCCCTTCCTGCGGCGGAAAGCTTGCCCCTTTAGAGGGCAATCCCCAGATTATGGTATGTGAATACTGCGGCAGCCAGTTTGTGATTGAAAATGACATACCGGTCAACTACCATATCCATCCGTATCCTGCCGGCCATACGCCGACACTTCGGGAAAACCCGTCTTCCGGCAGTTCTGCAACCGTCTGGCTGATCGCGGGCCTCTGCCTGTCAGCCGTATTTGTCATCGGTATGGCAGCCCTTGGAAGCGGAAGAAAGAACACCAGTTCTTTTCAATCCTATCCTTCGCCGGTCTATGAAGAGCCTTCTATAGACGAACCTTTGCCGGAATCCGCAGACAGCCCTCTGTTCTTGGCCTTTGTGGAAGCGGTCTTTGAAAAAGATGCCGGACTGGTCACGGAAGAAGATCTTGCCCGCATTCGATACCTGAATGTCACGGAAGGTTCCGAAGTCTCTCTTGTGGCTTACAGCTTTGAAAGCCCTTACGAAGATCCCGCCTTCCAGCCGGTCACGCTCTGGCTGGATCCTCTGGACTGGGACAGCCGGAATCTGGAACGTTTTTCCGGACTGGAAAAACTCAATGTGAAAGAGGAACAGGTATCAAATATTTCCTTTGAGGCATTTCCTGAACTAAAAGGGCTGGTCTGCAAAGGACTGACACCGGAGGATGTCGCACTGCTTTTGCCCGCACCGGAAGATCTTCTGGAACTCTCCCTCACAAGCCCCGGCAGCCTGGATGGCCTTTCCTCCTTCGAACATCTGGAAATGCTCTCTGTTGAACGCATAGAAGCACCGGATCTGAAGCAGTTGGTCCCCCTGACAAACCTGCGCTCTTTGTCCATCGACGAAGATGTGGACGATCCTTCTCCTTTTGATGAAGATGTCACTCCTGTCCTGACGGATTATACTGCGCTCTCTGTGCTGACCGAACTGGAGCATCTGGAAATCACTTCCTCTGCCCTGAGAGATTTCGGCTTCCTAAAATCGCTTGCGAACCTTACCAGCCTGTCTCTCTCCGACTCAGATGCCATCAGTCTGGAACCTTTACAGGAGCTTACAGGACTCACCGCCCTTCAGCTAAGCGACAATCACACGCTTTTGGACTACAGCCCTTTAGAGTCCCTTACAAACCTGCACACTTTAACCATTGACAAGAGCACTTCCCAGCCGGACCCTGATCTTTCAAAGCTGCCTCTTCTGGAAGATTTGAATATGAGCGGTTTTATGTCTGTCTCTTTCTTAGGACGCATGGGCGGGCTGAAGCACTTAGTCCTTCATGGCTGCAACATCGACGAGATCCAGGCTCTTTCCGGTCTGAAAAGCCTGGAAAGCCTGACCTGCTTTGCTGTCTGGACCTACGCCGTCCCCCTTCGCAGTGCATCCTTTATTGATGGAATGACCAGCTTAAAATCGATTGATTTCAGCGGCAGCAGCGAATACACAGGCTTTGGAGGATTTCAGTATTATATGGAATTTCTGGGCGATATTTCCAACGTCTTTAACCATCCGGGACTGGAACGTCTGATTCTGAACAACTGTACCTTTGAACTGAATCCGAACCGGCTGCAGGAAAACCCTTCCTTGAAATATATAGAAATGAAAGAAGTCAGCCTGAAGGAAAATTTCTATGTGGAGTCTTACAGCGGCATGACCGACATCTGGTATGATGATGTATCACTGGACGAACGGATTGACTTCCTGACCCGGTACCCGAACCTGGAAGAACTTTATCTGGACGGAAACCAGCTAACAGATCTTTCCTTTGCTTCCTCTTTGGTCCATTTGACCCGTCTGAGTCTTCGGGACAATTATATTACAGACCTGTCACCGCTTCAGAATGCAGAAAATTTGTGTTTCCTGGACATCCGCGCCAACCCTGTCAGCGGTACCATCGAGGCTGAGAAAAACATACAGATATTACGATAAATACAAATTGCATTTTTATATTATTGACCGCTGCCTGCCGCAGCAGGCGTCCGGTCAGCAGCAGCAGGAAACACACTCCGGCTTTTCAAAAACCATTTACAAGCAAATCTATTAATACTATAATAAAAGCAGAATGACAACAGGTTCCCGGATCTGATCTTTGGACCTTTGGACAATACAGGAGGACGCTATGGCAAGAACACAGGCCAGAAAAACGAAGGTACAGGCCAAAAAAGTCAGTATACAGACCAATCGAGTCAAAATCCAGGATAACAATATGATTTTCGCCCTGGATATCGGAACGAGAAGCATCATCGGCATGGTGGGCATTGTGGAGGAAAACCGTGTGCACATCGCCGCTATCGAGCGGGAAGAACATGCAGAACGCGCCATGATCGACGGACAGATTGAAAATATTGAAAAAGTTTCTGCTCTGGCGGACAAAGTAAAAAAACGCCTGGAGGCAAAAGTCCGGACCAAACTCACCAGAGTCTGTGTGGCCGCCGCAGGCCGGGCCCTTCGAACCAGAAGAGCAGACTTTGAACTGAATCTGCCCGGCACTCAGCTCATTGATGACGAGATCATCAGCCGTCTCGAAGCCGGTGCAATCGGCAAGGCCGAAGAAGCTTTTGATGCAGAAAACGAAGCGCTGAATGATACCAGGCGTTTTTATCTGGTAGGCTACACTGTCTGCCAATATTACCTGGACCAGTATACGATGTCCAATTTAAAGGACCACCGGGGGCAGCATGTCAAAGTGGATCTGATCGCCACCTTCCTTCCAAGTGAAGTAGTGGAAAGTCTCTATACGACTATGAACAAGATCGGTCTGGAAGTAGCCAGCATCACTCTGGAGCCCATTGCTGCCATTAACGCTGCTATTCCTGAAAATCTGCGTCTTTTAAATCTTGCCCTGGTAGATATCGGTGCCGGAACCTCCGATATCGCCGCATGTACCGGCGGGAGCATTACCGGCTATACGATGGCCACTGTCGCCGGCGATGAGATTACCGAGACGATCATGAAGGAATATCTCGTGGATTTTGGAACTGCGGAGCGAATCAAGGCCCAGATCCAGCAGGAAGATCCGATCGTTTTCACCAATATCCTCGGTTTTGAACAGAAAATCCCTCAGGAAGAGCTTTTGAACAGCATCCGCGGCACTGCCAAACTTCTCTGCAAAGAGATCACGGATAAGATCCTGGAAGTCAACGGCGGCCCGCCCTCTGCTCTGTTTCTGGCCGGCGGCGGCAGTAAACTGACGGGGCTGAAAGATGAGCTTACCAGGGCCCTTGGAATGGAGGATACCCGCGTGGCTGTGGCTGGCAATTATTTCCAGTCCAACGCATGGTCCAACGAATATGATCTGAACAATCCGGAATATGCCACGCCTCTTGGCATCGTCATTTCCTCCGGGTTAAATATGATTAATGACAGTTTCCGCGTCATGCTGAACGGACGCCCAGCCAAGCTGTTCCGAACCGGAAGCTTTACCGCTTTGAATCTTCTGATGATGAACGGCTACAATTTCCGCGATATTATTGGGCGTTCCGGTGCCAATCTGACCGTGACCGTCAACGGACGCCGGAAAGTTTTCTACGGCACGGCTACCCAGCCGGCTTCCCTTCTTATCAACCAGCAGGAAGGAAAGCTTTCCGAAGTGATTCACGCAGGCGACACCATCGACTTTGTTCCCGCCGTCCAGGGAATCCCTGCAAAGCCCTGCCTGGGCGATATCGAAGGAGCACTTACCTGTACAGACATTACGCTGAACGGCACTCATGCATCTTTAAAAACTTTCCTGAAAAACGGTGATTCCATTATGATGGATCCGCCCATACCGGAAGACATTCCCAGACAGGAGCTTCCTTCAGAACATACAGATGACCAAAATAATACCGAAGATCTTTTGCCGGAACCTTCCTCTCTTTCCGAAGAACCGGAACCGCAGGGACCAGAAGATATGGAAAATCAGGCAGATGAGCCGGATCTTTCGGTGCCGCCTGTTTTAGAAAACCAGGAGGCCGATGTACCCGCACCTGCGCCAAAGCCGATACCAGAATTTGTCTTCCATCTGAACGATACCACCCTTCGCCTGCCCCGCAAGCCGGACGGAAGTCCTTATTATTTAATGGACATGATCGAATACTCCGGTATTGATCTCAAACAGCCCAAAGGAAGAGTCAAGCTTACTGTAAACGGGCGCGTGGGTATGTTCCAGCAGGCACTGTCAGAAGGTGATGTGATCTTTATTGAAGAAGAACCTTACAGCTAACCAGACATCCCGAAGAAAGGAGGACGTTTTATGCTGCTGCAAATTCATGACGGCACTTTAAGTGCCGGAAGCCAGACCGTCCTCTCTCATTTCGATTTTGAAATCCGGGGGCAGGAAAAGATCGCTCTAGTTGGCGCCAACGGAGCCGGAAAGACAACGTTCCTGCGTCTTCTGGCCGGAGAGCTGTCCCTGGACCGGGACGACAGGCGTATGTCTACAGGCATCCGGACTTCCCGGACTCTTTCCATCGGCCTTCTGAAGCAGAAGGCCTTTTCCGATTTGTCACTTACTGTGGAAGAAGCTCTGTCCAAATCCTGTCCCTGTCCGGACCCCTTTGACCGGGCACGTTTTGACTGGGAACAGGAATATGATCGGATTTTCACCGGTTTTGGTCTTCGGAAAGAAGACAAAAAGAAATGCCTGTCGCAGTTTTCCGGCGGAGAGCAGACAAAGATCGCCCTGATCGGCCTGCTGCTTCAGAAGCCGGATCTTCTGCTTCTGGACGAACCAACCAATCATTTGGACCTTAAGACGACAGAATGGCTGGAGGACTACCTGAAAACCTGTCCTTCTGCTGCTGTTATCGTTTCCCATGACCGCTTTTTCCTGGATCGTACCGCAAATACGATCTATGAACTTTCCCGCCGCACATTGACCCGCTATCCCGGCAGCTACAGCGCCTATCGAATTCAAAAGCAAAAAAATATCCGGCTTCAGAAAAAGGCTTATGAAAGCCAAAAGGCAGAACGGGAACGGCTGGAACAGCTTATCGAACGCTTTAAGCACAAACCCCGGAAAGCTGCTTTTGCCCGCTCCCGAAAGAAACTTTTAGATCGTATGCCGCCCCTGCCGGAGCCTGAAACAGACGATGCCCATCGTTTTTCCGAAGCAATTCTGCCTGCGCAGCCGAGTCCCAAATGGGTGCTGGAAGCAAAACATCTCCAGATCGGTTATGACCGGATGCTGGCAGAACTTTCCCTTCGCGTCCGCCGGGGACAAAAGATCGGAATCATCGGGCCAAACGGAGCTGGAAAATCTGCCTTTTTAAAGACTGCTGCCGGTCTTCTGGCTCCCATAAAGGGAACGTGTGTTCTTGGAAATCATGTGGAACCTGCCTATTTTGACCAGATGAGCGCAGAACTTCACTCTGACAAAACGGTGGCTGAGCATTTTCATGACTGCTTTCCCGCCCTGACCGAAAAGGAAGTCCGAAGTATACTTGGTTCCTTCCTCTTTCCGGGAAAAGATGCCGCAAAGACCGTCTCTCACCTCTCCGGCGGAGAACGTGCACGTCTGGTACTGGCAGAACTATTTCAGGCAGGGCCTAACCTTTTTCTGCTGGATGAACCTACGAACCATATGGATATCCCTGCACGGGAGACTCTGGAATCTGCCTTTCGCGCTTACAAAGGCACGCTTTTGTTTGTGTCCCATGACCGCTACTTTATCCGTCAGGTGGCCGAATCCCTTCTGATTTTTGAAGCGCATTCCGTGCACTACTATCCCTTTGGATATGAACACTATGTAGAGCACTGCCGAAAAAATGCTTCTTTTGATACCCCTTCCGCCCGTATACAGGCAGAAGAGCAGGCACTTCTGGACAGTCTTCGAAAAGTCCCAAAAGCAGAACGCCATCGCCTCAGAGAAATTCCGGAGGAGGAAGTATTTGAAGAGTGGAAACTTCGGGAAGCAGAAGAACCGCTCCTTGCGGTTCGTATGCAGATAGAATTGTTTCTGGAACAGCGGGACAAACTGAGAGAATGGGAAGAGGATGCATACAGACATATGATTGAAAAAGAAGAACATACGCTGAATGCGTATTATACCGAATGCTGTCTGAACTGGTATGAGCAATGGCAGGAATTTCATCCGGACGTCTCCGGATGATATCTTTTGCATCCTTCCTAAATTAAAAGCCAAAATAAGCGTATGCAAAGGCGCCTGCGGCCCTTCCAAGAGCCATGGACAAAACCAGCCAGGACATACCGGTTTTCAGACGGATTCTCCGGCTGAAGATCGGTACGGTATCTATGATCTCTGTCAGGGCCATCGCCCAGGCACCTGTAAAGATGCCTGAAAAAAGCCCAAAGGACACCACGCCCACCATCCCAACCGGCACCGAAAAACCATAAATACTAACCAGATTTCCCAGAATACCACCTATTGCTGCAGCGTCCTCATAATACAGAATATATTTGGCCGTATGGGTCTTCCCGGCAAAGCGGGACACAACCCCAAGAGCGATCAGAAACGCGAACATACCGCCTGCCACGGCAAATCCGCTGCTCAGTCCCAGAACTCCCAAAAGGATCTGCTTAATCCACATCGATACTTGTCTCCTTACGGTTACATCCGTCGATCAGCGTCGTATTTACATCATTTTCATACTGGCGCATCTCTACTTCCATAGGCGTCGGGTCCTTCGTAATCTTCTTTCCCCCGAAATGATTATAAAATACAATAATGCCGACCGCAATCCCTATAGAATACGTAATCTCCAGCATGGTAAAACCGTCGGAAGGCTGTCCCGTCATCAGCTCATACACCTGCTGAAACACCTGATTCACCCCTACGTCATTATTAAAGGTCATAATGGAAAATGCCGAACCGATAAAAATAGTAATGCACAAAAGCACTACTTTTATCAGACTCCACCGATCTCTGGCATATTCCTGCGACTCATAATCAATGATAAAGTCTGACTCCCCTAGGTTCTGTATCTCCAGATCCGGATAGATCTCATGAATCAGCTCTACTACTTTCATAATGGAAAATACATACCGATTACTCTTTTCCGCCTGGATCTTCAAGAGCTTTAATGTTTTCAGCCGGGTTTTTACGGAAGCATTGGTACACTCCAGCTTCGCCACATCCCCCAGTCTTACATCCGTGTGATCCACTTCAATATTCTGGTCGATTTTAATATACAAAACCTCGCTCACTGTGCCCTACCTCCGTCATCTCTGACCTTATCATCTGCACTTGTGTCCTTTTTTATACACAGATTTTGTCAGCTCACCAGCTTTTCTCTCATCTGCTTTAAGATACGCTTTTCTAAACGGCTCACCTGTACTTGGGATACCCCCAGCACTCTGGCCACTTCCGACTGCGTTTTCTCCTGCATGTACCGCATGATAATTAGTTTTCGTTCCATATCCGGCAGCTCCTCCAAGAGCTGTTCTAACACTACCCGATTCAAAAGCTGCTGCATTCCGCCGGTCTGTGTCTGGCTTTCCATCCGGTCCAGCAAGCACACTTCACTGCCATCTTTTTGAGGTATGGTTTTGTATATGGATTCCACTTCCGCCGACGATTCCAGTGCCATAGCAATATCCTCTCTTGTAAGCTCTGTAACCACAGACAGTTCCTCCATGGTTGGCTCTCTTCCTGTCTGTCTTCTGAAGTTTTCTGTCTCCCGCTTGATCTTCCAGCAGTTCTCCTTCAGCGTACGGCTGACTTTGACAATTCCGTCATCTCTTAGAAACCGCTTGATTTCTCCTGCAATCATGGGCACCGCATAGGTGGAAAATTTCACCTCAAAAGAAGTATCAAATTTGTCGATGGCCTTAATCAGCCCCATAGCACCGATCTGAAACAGGTCCTCCATATCCGTCCCTCTTCCGGCAAATCGCTTTACAATACTCCAAACGAGTCCCATATTCTCTTCTACTAACTGTTCTCTTGCTTCCTTATCCCCATGGTGTGACCGTTCAATCAGAACCATTGTCTCTTCCATAAAGATAGTCAGTCCTCCTGTCTCTCGAATCCCTGCCCGATCCTTTTCACCATATGGACCGTTGTGCCTGTTCCCAGTTCCGACTGCACTTCCACCTGATCCATAAATGCTTCCATGAACATAAAACCCATTCCGGAACGCTCAAGTTCCGGACGGCTTGTGTACAGAGGCTCCATGGCCTGCTTTACATCTTCGATACCAACTCCTTCATCTGTCACCCAGAGTTCCAGCAATCCATCCCCAAGAGCAGCCCGAACCACTACTGTATGTATTCCATCCGGATATCCATGAATGATGGCATTGGTCACTGCTTCGGATACGGCTGTCCGGATATCCGCCACTTCCTCCATCGTAGGATTTAACTGGCTTACAAAAGCCGCCACGGCGACTCTTGCAAACCCTTCATTTTCCGATCTGCTGTCAAATGCCAGCGTCATCTCATTTTTCATTTTTTTGTTCTCCTATTTAAAAATTGTTCTTCCATGCATTTTCCGTGCGGATGCTGTTTTTAAAAATTCCGTATCCCCACGAAAAAACCGAACAGATGCTGTTTTATTTTTTATGAAAATTCAATAAATTTTCGGATGCCCGACATGGACAAGATCCTTCGGATCTGTCCGTTCATATGACTGACGATTACTTTTCCATTTAACGCCCGCATAATCTTGTAACGTCCAAGGAGCATTCCGATCCCTGCACTGTCCATAAATTCCGTCTGTGAAAAATCAAATTCCACTTCATCTATTGGCTCTCTTTCCACCAGTGCATCGACTTTCAGCCGGATAGCCTCCGTATGATGATGATCCACTTCCGACGGAAGATGAACCATCAGCCGTCTTCCTCTCTGCTCCAGCATGTCCATAAACTCACCCCCTTTTCTCTGAAATTCTGCATCCGGATTCCGATGCTTCTGAAACTTTTTCCACACAAAAAGGACTGCGTCCGGATACAGCTCCTGCTTTTCACAAAAAAAGCAGGAGCTGCTTATGACCGCAGCCCCTCCCTTCAGGGTTCTTCCTGTGTATTTTGTACAGATCTATTTTCTGTTAAATTCCTGCCATAAATCTGGCGGCATCTGTTGCTATCTTTGTACCCGGAAACTCATCTACAATTTTCTGATAATACTGCTTTGCGTGTTCTGTATCTCCTGCTCCGTGATAGGATCTGGCCAGGAAATAAAGTGCGTCCTGATTCTCATTATTCAGATCGTAACATCTTTGCAGATTCTCAACCGCAGTCTCATACTCTCTTGCTCTGTATGCATCATAACCGGCTTTATACAGATCTTTTATCGCCTCTTCTCCCACCTGGGCAAAGAGAGAATCATAGATCACCTTCCCGTCATCCGTCAGTGTCTCCTTATCAATCTGCTCCAACTGCTCTAAAGCACCTGCCATATCCGTTTCTGTAAACAGACGATAAGCTTTCAGAAGTTCCTCTTGAGACGCCAGCTTGTCTGCTGCCTCTCCTGCCGCTTTCACCGCCGCTTCTGATTCCGCCTTCAGCGTATCCATCTCCGACTGCAGACTGGAAAGAGCCGCCGTCTTAGACTCCAACTGGTCACTGTACTCGGCTACGGCTTCATTGAGCTCCGCGCTTTTCAACTGCTGCTGCGCAGGCATAATCAGAAACCACATAACCGCTACGCCGATAGCAAGTCCAATGGCCACGTTGATTACCGAATGCAGCCCCGTATTGTCTTTGACTCCGATGGGCTGGATAATCGTCTCATTGCCGCTGACATAGGCAATGGAATCTTTCCCTACCTGTACCTCTTCCTTCGGATTAGGCGCCTTTCTGCGCGGCTGTTTTCCTTCTGCATCATCTAATTCTTTCAGATACCGCAGCGCTCTTGTATTCGAATTATCGATTTCTATTACCATATCCAGCTCAGATCTGGCTCTGCCATAATCGTCCATTTTCATATAGAGAAGAGCCAGAAGCTGATGTCCTTTGATCAGATTCCGATTGGTAGAGAGGATCTTCTTCAGTTGGATAACTGCCAGATCATAACTCCCCTGCTCACAGTAAAAAAGGGACTGATTGTATTTTTTGATGGTCGTATTAATGGCGGAAAGCCGCGCCGGATTCTTCTGGATTTCCTCAATATAATAACTCGCCAGATTATCCTCTTTCTGAAAATTCCTGCTTAAGACCCACTGAGATAAGGCTTCCACCACTTCTCCCATCTCAAACTGCACCAATCCCAGCAGATTGCGGGCATCGGTATTCTTTTTATTGATTTTCAGACTCTGACGCAGTGAAATCACCGCACCTGACAGATCACGCACTCTTGCCTTTTCCAGACCCTCGTTATAATACGCATTGGAAGTCTGGAACAGACGACAGTAGCGCGATACATCCGCCCCGCATTTGCCGCAGTAATCCAGTGCTGTCAGCTCTGCCCCACAGTTAAAACATTTCATATGACCACCTTTTCTACTGATGTTCTTTCATTTCCCTCAACATTTCATCCATCAGATCTGTCACGTCTGAAAGGTTGTTGTTATAGACCGTATCTTCTACCTGGTCGATCTCAAGACTCGGACGAAATTTCTTCAATTCTTCTTCAAAATCAAGCATATTCTTTGCTCCTTATAATTCGTTTCAGGCTGCCCACCAAATACAGGGAACCGACGCAGAATAAGATTCCGCCGTCCTTTCGCTCAAGGGCCGCATCAAATGCTTCTAGGACAGAAGGATATTCTGCCACTGGCTGTTTCGTGTATTTACGGAAGATTTGTGAAAGCTCTTCTGCCGGCACTTTGCGGTCCGAATCCACCTCTGTAACCACCGCACTGTCAAAGGACAGGTTCTCACAGATCGTCCGTATCATCCCTTCATAGTCTTTTTCCTTTACACAGGAAAATAATATGGTAACTTTTGTATCTTTTTGAAATCTTCTGGCTGTCTTTACAAATTCTTCCACACCGGAGTCATTATGGGCACCATCCAGAATCACTCCCGGCAGCACTGTTTCCATGCGCCCCTGCCAGCGCATCTGCTCCATGCCTCTGCGGATATCTTCTTCTGTAAGTTCCGGATCCAGCACATGCGCCGCAGCCGCCGCTTCGCAGGCATTCATGATCTGATACTCCGCCACACTGGAAATAGATATTTCCATAGGTAAATAATACCCAGTATCCATTAAAAAATCAATCGTTTTCTGGGTATTCATTAAAATTTTATACATATCGGGCCGAATGGCATAAGCTTCTGCGTGCATTTCGGCCGCTTTTTCCAGGATTACACGCTCCACATCTTTTCTGGTTCCGTCATATATTACCGGACAGCCCTCCTTAATGATACCTGCTTTCTCCCCTGCAATCAGCTCGTAGGTATCTCCCAGATACTCCGTATGCTCCAGACTGATGGACGTGATGACACTGACCAGCGGCTTTTCAATTACGTTTGTGGCATCAAAACGTCCGCCCAGCCCTGTCTCCAATACCACATATTCCATATGACTTTTGTCAAAGATGTAGATCCCCATCAGAAACAGAAGCTCAAAAAAGGTCGGATGGGAAAAGCGGTCCGGACATTCTTTTAAGAGGCTTTGAACCTGTTCCATAACCGCCTTAAAAGCTTCCAGGAAAAGGTCATCACTTACCGGCTGCTGGTTCAGTTGAAAACGTTCGTTAATCTCCACCAAATGAGGCGAGGTAAAGAGCCCTGTCTGCCGGCCTGCTGTCGTCAAAATCGACGACAGATAGGCACAGACAGAACCTTTCCCATTAGAACCTGCCACATGAATCAGCTTCATGCGGCGTTCCGGATGCCCCAAACGCGCAAGCACCATCCGGGTATTTTCCAGTGTGTTTTTCGTGGTGAATCTTGGTGTATCATTTATATAGGCTACTGCTTCTTCGTAGTTCATCTTATTCTCCCAGTTGGGCCAGACGCTCCCGAACCTGGTCCATCATCTGTGTATATTTCTCAAGCTTGCCCTTTTCTTCCTCGATTTTGGCCGCCGGAGCTTTGCTCACAAACCGTTCATTTTTCAGCATACCATTCACACGGGCAAGCTCTTTCGTAAGACGCGCCTCTTCTTTTTTCAGCCGCTCTTTCTCTTTATCAATGTCCAGAAGCTCTGCCAACGGCATATAGATAGCAGCCTCCGGAATCATAGTTGACACCGCGTTCTCTGCAATGCCTGTCTTGTCAGGCTGAATCAGCACTTCTGAGGCAAAGCCAAGAGCCGCAAAAAAGCTCCTGCCCTGGCTGAAGATTTCCCGGACCTTAGGATTTTCAGAGACCACACAGACGGTCGCCTTCTTACTGTTCGGCACATTCATATCCGCCCGCACATTCCGGATCCCGCGCACAGCCTCCTTGATTGTCTCGATGGCCTGCTCATCTGCCGCAAAATCCCATGCTTTCGTATATTCCGGCCAGGAGGAGATCATAATCGATTCTTCCCCGGACAGATTGCAGAAAATTTCTTCTGTAATAAAAGGCATATATGGATGCAGCATCTTCAATGCATGAATAAGCACGGTCTTCAGCGTCCAGAGGGCAGTTTCTCTGGATTTATCTTCCCGGTTCCACAGGCGCGGCTTCACCATCTCAATATACCAGTCGCAGAACTCATCCCAGATAAAATCATAGATTTTCTGTACGGCAATCCCCAACTCAAAACTGTCCATGTTGGCCGTAACTTCTCCTGCTAAACGGTTGACCTTTGAGAGAATCCACTTATCCGCAGCAGTCAGAGAAGACAAATCTGCCTCCAAAACCTCATCCTCCCCCAGGTTCATCATAATAAACCGGGAGGCATTCCACACTTTATTGGCAAAATTCCGACTGGCCTTCACCCGTTCCATAGAGAAACGCATATCGTTGCCCGGAGCATTTCCGGTTACCAGCGTCAGGCGCAGAGCATCTGCACCGTATTCTCCGATGATCTCCAGCGGATCGATGCCGTTCCCCAGAGACTTGCTCATCTTGCGTCCCTGTGCGTCCCGCACCAGTCCGTGAATCAGCACATGATGGAAAGGACTCTTCCCTGTCTGCTCATAACCGGAAAATACCATGCGAATTACCCAGAAAAAGATGATGTCATACCCGGTTACCAGCACATCCGTCGGATAGAAATAATCCAGATCTTCCGTCTGCTTCGGCCATCCAAGAGTGGAGAAAGGCCAAAGAGCAGAGGAAAACCATGTATCCAGCGTATCCTCATCCTGGCTCAGATGGGTATGTCCGCACTTGGGACAGATCGACGGTGCTTCCTTCGCCACTACGATCTCCCCGCAGGAATCACAATAGTAGGCCGGTATTCTATGTCCCCACCAGAGCTGTCTCGAAATACACCAGTCACGGATATTTTCCAGCCAGTGCAGATAAATCTTGTCAAACCGCTCCGGCACAAACGTCAGTTCTCCATTTTTCACTGCTTCAATGGCAGGTTTTGCCAGCTCCTCCATCTTCACAAACCACTGCTGCTTTATCATAGGCTCCACCGTTGTCTTACAGCGGTCATGAGTACCTACGTTATGAGCATGTTCTTCCACTTTCACCAGAAGTCCCTGCTCCTCCAGGTCCTTTACGATGGCCTTTCTCGCCTCATAGCGGTCCATTCCCTGGTATTTTCCTGGATAACTGATAGTTGCATCATCATTCATGATGTTGATCTCAGGAAGGTGGTGTCTTCTGCCCACTTCAAAATCGTTGGGGTCATGGGCAGGGGTGATCTTCACACATCCGGTACCAAATTCTTTGTCCACATAAGGATCGGCAATGACCGGAATCTCCCGGTCGGTCAGCGGAAGTTTCAGCGTCTTTCCGATCAGATGAATATACCGCTCATCCTCCGGATTGACCGCCACTGCTGTATCTCCAAGCATCGTTTCCGGACGGGTCGTAGCGATCTTGACATATCCGCTGCCGTCTGCTATGGGATAATTGATATACCAGAAATGTCCAGCCTGCTCTTCATGCTCCACCTCTGCATCGGAGATGGATGTCTGGCACACCGGACACCAGTTGATGATCCGGGAACCTTTGTAAATATATCCTTTTTCGTACAGGCGTACGAATACTTCCAGCACCGCTTCCGAACAGCCTTCATCCATGGTAAAGCGCTCCCGGTCCCAGTCACAGGAAGATCCCAGCTTTTTCAACTGGTTAATAATAGCCCCGCCGTATTCTTCCTTCCACTGCCAGGCTCTTTTTAAAAATCCTTCTCTGCCCAGCTCCTTTTTATCGATGCCTTCCTCTTTTAACTGGTTTGTCACTTTCACTTCTGTAGAGATCGACGCATGATCTGTTCCAGGAATCCAGAGGGCATTGTAGCCCTGCATCCTTTTATAACGGATTAAAATGTCCTGCAGCGTCTCGTCCAGTGCATGGCCCATATGAAGCTTTCCTGTTACATTTGGGGGCGGAATTACAATGGTAAAGGGCTTTTTGCTTCTATCCACTTCCGCATGAAAATATTTTCTTCCCATCCACTTGGTATAAGTGCGCTCCTCGATGGAGGTAGGATCGTAGGTTTTCGCTAATTCTTTCATAAATTATCTCTCCTTATTTGTAGTTCCGCGGCATTTCAAAAGAGACCTGTAGGCCAGAGCAGTCACAGACTGCTCTGCGTCTCTTTCGAAACGCCTCTGTTTTTGTAGTTCCGCGGCATTTCAAAAGAGACCTGTAGGCCAGAGCAGTCACAGACTGCTCTGCGTCTCTTTCGAAACGCCTCTGTTTTTGTAGTTCCGCGGCATTTCAAAAGAGACCTGTGGGCCAGAGCAGTCACAGACTGCTCTGCGTCTCTTTCGAAACGCCTCTGTTTTTGTAGTTCCGCGGCATTTCAAAAGAGACCTGTGGGCCAGAGCAGTCACAGACTGCTCTGCGTCTCTTTCGAAACGCCTCTGTTTTTATGGTTCTGTAATCAGCTCGATCTTCATCTCGCCGACTGTAAACTTCTCATCCAGCAAAAGTTCCTTCTCCTGGAACTCCTGGCCGTTGACCCGCCAGCCGTACCACGCCTGTCCGTCTTCTGGCTCTGCAGTAAGGGTCAGAGGGTAATTATGATAATAAGTTCCTTCAAAGGCAGAGCCGCCCTCCAGACGAATTTCACTGAATGCAACACGATACCCTTTTGGCACCTCCACCTTCAGACGATAAGGATCTGCTGCTCCTAAGTGCGTGCAAAGACGCTCATGTACTTCCGCACAGCTTTGTCCTGCCCTCTCCTTCATAATCTTTACGGCTTCCTGCTGGCGCAGTCTCTCAGAATCCGTATAGTATATTCCCATGGACCGGGCAAGCTTTTCGTCCTCCTCCTCGATTACCTTTTGCACATGATCCCCGTGGAACACCGTAGCAGTCAGATCACAGACCATATTTACAAATCTGGTCCGGTACAGCTTTGACTGCATCAAAAGATACAGCGTATCTGTTGAATCTTCTAATGGTTCCTCCATCAGATAGTCAAACGTATTTGGTGTTTCCATCCCGGACGTATCCTGGTAGACCGCATCCAGATCATAGGGGAAAAACCGAACTCTTCCGTCCCCATAAACGCTGCTGCTCGTATCTGCACATTTCCAGGAGAGGAAATTGTGGTAAGGCCAGTCCACATTATTCATGATCACATTCACCGCATAATGCTTCAGCATATCCGTCATATCCACCGACTGCTCCAATGCCTGCTGACGCTCCGGATCGTTCAGATCCAGATGAAGCCTTCCGTAGTATTCTCCAAACCGAGAGCTGTTGACCTCATTGGGCTCGTATTTCTCAATGTCTTCCTTGCGGGCGCCGATGGCATGGGCGATATTATACCGTGTGTATTTTTCCTGAAGCTGTATAATTCCGTAATAGGACCCGTTCAGGAACAGAATCCCTGGCCTCGCTCCGGCAGCGACGATTCCGGCCTCTTTTACAAGACGGCTTACCACGTTCCATTTCAGCATAGTTCCGTTGTGATCTGTTCCGCCGTTTCTGAGGACCATCCGATTATAAGACTGCCCGCTCTCGTTTCCCGCCATATCAGCTTCAAAAAAGTCGTGCTCAAAAGTCGGATGCTCCATATCATAAATGGAATCCCCAATCAGTTTGATGCTCTTCTGATCGTAACCTCTAGAGCCATGTCCGGATACAGCGATCCCGGTCCCCTGTGCCAGCATTTTCCGCCCGTCCTGCTCATAAAATTCCACATAGGCCGGCCGGTCCCACTCTCCGTTCTCTCCTTTTTCCTTATAATTGCTGAAAATCCCAATTTCCTCATTATACAGAACCGACGGATCCGCAGAGAGCGATACTACCATCACATCAAAAAGCTCCGACGCACCTTCTCCTACAAAATACGTCTGTGTACAGACTTCCGAGAGCTGTCCCCCGGTCAGCCTGGCCGCCTTCACGACCGTTACCCGGTCCGGAAGCCCCGCCTCTATATGAATCGGCCCATCATAAACACTGGATTCCAAAGTAGGATCGCTCCCATCCAGCGTATAATAAATTTTTCCTCCGAAGAGTCCTCCGAAGATCTTTAAGTCAAACGCCTTTTCCTGAAATGCCTCTTTTTCGGAAAAGCGAAGCTCTGGTTCTCTTACTCCCCAGCGCACAATCCCCCAGACAGCCGCCGCCAGAAGAAAGAACCAGA
This sequence comes from Lachnospiraceae bacterium, assembly GCA_910574965.1. Taxonomy (GTDB): domain Bacteria; phylum Bacillota; class Clostridia; order Lachnospirales; family Lachnospiraceae; genus Hominiventricola. The sequence goes on from CAJTDB010000011.1 coordinate 20,814, forward strand.
CAACGGCACGCAAATATTTTCGATTCAAACGGACTCCTTTTCTGCCTCTGCAAAACCAGGGTTCTGCTTTCGATGCTCTGGTTCCATTACAAAAACGCCCTCTGCACAGAAACTGTGCAAAGGGCGACTGATCGCGGTACCACCTTTGTTCGTATGATCACACATACCTCATTCTTCCTTAACGCGGACTAGACGGGACCGCCTACTGCACTTTCAGCGCTCCGGCTCCGAAGCCACCTTCCGCATATTCCTTACCCGAAACCGTCTTCCAGCCATGGACGGCTCTCTCTGTCAGCAGAATATACGTACTCCTCTTCTTCTCTGCCTTTTCCTCTAAACAGTCTAAACGTTCACACGTTTTTTGTCAAGGGGCTTATGCGATGTTTTCTCCGAACTGCTCATCCTTTGTTCTGCTTTGCAATCTGATCTGCCAGATCACTCAGATAAATATATCGCTCCATCTTCTCCTCTAAAAGCGCTTCCGCACGCTCTTTCTCCTCTGTCAGCTCATTCAGACGCACAAAGTCCGTAGCAAAAAGCAGGATTTGCCGCTCCAGTTCTTTGATTTTTTCTTCGAGGACTTCAATTTCCCCTTCCATGGATTCATAGTCCCTTTGTTCCTGCCAGGTAAATTTCAGTTTCGCCGTCCGCACTTTCGCCGTTTTCGCCCGGACAGACTTTCCGGAAGAAACCGGTTCTAAAATCTCTTCTTTGTCCTGCCGCTTCTCCAGATAATCCGAATAGCCGCCCTCATACTGCCGAAGTATTCCATTTCCTTCAAAAGCAAACAGCCTCTCCGCCGTCTTGTCCAAAAAATATCGGTCATGAGATACCATAATCAAAATACCCGGAAAATGCTCCAGATAATCTTCCAGAATGGCCAAAGTCTGTATATCCAAATCATTGGTCGGCTCATCTAAAATCAGGATATTAGGCGCCTCCATGAGCACTTTTAGCAAATACAGCCGCCGCTTCTCCCCTCCGGACAGCTTCCCGATAGGGGAATACTGAAGCGCACCATCAAAAAGAAACCGCTCCAGCATCCGGGAGGCAGATATACTTCCCTCCTCGGTCTGCACATATTCTGCTGTATCCCGAATATAATCGATCACTCTCTGTGTGAGGTTCAGTTCTTCGTTTTCCTGGGAGAAATAACCAATCTTTACCGTAGGGCCAAGGATCACCTGTCCCGCATCCGGCTCTTCCTGCCCCATGATCAGACGCATAAGCGTCGTCTTGCCGCACCCGTTGGGACCCACAAATCCAATCCGGTCCTTTCGGCAAAAGCTGTAGCTGAAATTCTGAAAGAGAAGCTTGTCTTTGTAGCTTTTCGTCAGTCCGGACAACTCCAGCGTTTTCTTGCCCAGCCGTGAAGAAACCGCTTTGATCTCTACTTTTCCGTCGTGCACCGGCGCTTTTGTGCGGTCCTTAAGTTCCTCATACCGCTGAATATGTGCTTTCTGTTTGGTTGCACGCGCTCTTGCTCCCCGACGCATCCATTCCAGCTCAATCCGCAGTATATTCCGGTTTTTCCGGTAAGTGGCAAGCTCCAGATCTTCCCTTTTGGCTTTCTCCTCCAAAAACCCGGCAAAGTTTGTCTCATACAGATAGAGCCTTCCCTTGTCGATCTCTGCAATTTTACCACATACCCGGTCCAGAAAGTACCGATCATGAGTTACCATTACCAGTGCACCTTTTCTTCGGATTAATGCCTGCTCCAGCCAGAGAATCATATCACTGTTTAAATGGTTCGTAGGCTCATCCAGCAGCAGGATATCGCTGTTTGCACTCAGCGCCGCCGCCAGGGCTGCCATCTTCTTCTGACCGCCGGAGAGATGATCCAACACCTGATGCTCATCCACAAACCCCATCCGGTTCAGGATCGTCCTGCTGTCGCCTGCCAAACTCCACTCATTATCCTCAGACCGGCCTGCCGTGAACACATAATCATAGACCGTCATGCCCTTTGGAAATTCCGGATTCTGCGGCAGATACCGAACACAGACCTGACTGCCTTTTACAACCTCTCCCGCATCCGGCTCCTCCGCACCTGCCAGAATCCGCAGCAATGTGGATTTCCCGGTCCCATTGATTCCGACGATCCCGATTTTGTCACCTTCTTCGATGCCAAAATCGATTCCTGCAAACAGTTCCCTCTCAGTATAGTTTTTGCGGATGCCCTTTGCTGTCAATAAGTTCATATCTTGTCCTTTCCGGTCCCGCCGGTCTTATTCTTCAAAATCCGCCTCTCGGATCAGATGATATCCGAATTCGTCCACACTCTTTTTTGTCACTTTTTCAAACAGGTGACGGATGCTGCCTTTTTCCGCCTTTTGGATGGCATCATCGATCATCTCTTTTACTTCCGCCACCGTCACCAGATGATCGTTGGTCTGCCGGCTCCCGATTCGGTCATACAGCGCCAGAATGCCAAATTCATCAAAGGAATATCTCTGCTCCTGCGCGTAGGATTTGCCAAATGCCACAAGCTCGTCATTAGTAAAGATCGGAATATCGATGGTGTGATCAAATTTAGATGCAAAATTCCGATTCCTGACAAACAGTTTCTGAATCTCTTCCGAGGAATCCTCCAAAATCACCAGAAGTCCCCCTGTGTCTGTCTCCATAGCAAGGCTCATGGCCATCATCGTCGCATCAGAGAGTCCTCCTGCCTTTTCGATAATCAGCGCTCCGCCCTTTAATTTGGTGAGTACCTCGTAAATATCTTTTGTATTCATCTTCTGGCCGCTGATCTTGGCCAGTTTCTTTCCTTCAATCCGTTTCTGCTTCTGAAGCGCTTTTACGATGTCTATAGCAAGAGTCGTTTTCCCGTTTCCGCGCTCTCCGGTTATCGTCAGATTTCCTCTGGAAGAACTGGTCTGTTCCCTTTGGTTGACATCTTTAAACAGCACCGAAAGCTGCTCGCTCATGCCCTGAATAGATGTGAAATATGTAAACAGACGCGCCTGCTCTCTGGTCAGATGCCCGGCACTGACAGCTCCTTCTGAGACTTTGGAAGACAGAGAACGTTCCAGATCTTGTATCATATTGCCGGATCTGCCTTCACCGGCTTCCTCTCTCTCTGTCAGATCCTCCGGTTCCTCTTTTTCTGCCAGATTTTCAATATCCAGCTCTTCTTCTGTCTCTTCTTCCTCGTCCACATCCGGCGGAAGATCATCTTCCGTCACAACTGGTTCCTCTGCTGCCTGGTTCTCTTTATCGATCTCGTCCAGGATCTGACGCACATCCTCCGGTATCTCTTCTGAGATGCCGGAGATCAGCTTCATAAGCTCTGCCGTCTCCTGCTTTACCTTTGCCCTGCGTACTTTCTCTTCTTTAGCAGCGGCTTCTAGTTTCGCCTCGGTCTGCTCCTTCTGCTTCTCCCACTCACTTAAAATATCGTCAATGCTCACCGGACCATCGGCGTCCTTTTCCGGTGCATCCCCTTCCAGATCCAGATTCGGAAGCTCGATGGTCTTATCCTCGCGGAAATCCGGTTCCGGCTCGCTCTCTGCCTCCGGTTCTTCCCCTTCTCCATCCAGTCCCAAGTTCGGCAGTTCAATCGTTCCGTCCTCACGGAAATCCGGCTCCGGCTCACTTTCCGTCACCGGTTCTTCCTCTTCTTCACCCAGTCCCAGATTGGGCAGTTCAATCGTTCCGTCCTCGCGGAAATCCGGCTCCGGCTCACTTTCCATCACCGGTTCTTCCTCATCTTCACTCAGTCCCAAATTGGGCAGTTCAATCGTTCCGTCCTCGCGGAAATCCGGCTCCGGCTCGCTTTCCATCACCGGTTCTTCCTCATCTTCACCCAGTCCCAGATTAGGCAGTTCAATCGTTCCATCCTCGCGGAAATCCGGCTCCGGCTCACTTTCCATCACCGGTTCTTCCTCATCTTCACCCAGTCCCAAATTGGGCAGTTCAATCGTTCCGTCCTCGCGGAAATCCGGCTCCGGCTCGCTCTCTGCCTCCGGTTCTTCCCCTTCTCCATCCAGTCCCAAGTTCGGCAGTTCAATCGTTCCGTCCTCACGGAAATCCGGCTCCGGCTCACTTTCCATCACCGGTTCTTCCTCTTCCTCACCCAGTCCCAGATTGGGCAGTTCAATCGTTCCGTCCTCGCGGAAATCCGGCTCTGTCGCCTGCCCGTCAGGCCCAAGCTCCGGCAGCTCGATGGTCCCATCTTCACGAAAATCCGGCTCCGGCCCGCTCTCTGCTTCCGGTTCTCCCTCTTCTTCATCCAGCCCCAGGGTTGGCAGTTCAATCGTTCCGTCCTCACGGAAATCCGGTTTTACCACTTTCCCATCAGGTCCAAGTTCCGGCAGCTCAATCGTCCCGTCTTCGCGATAACCTAACTCTGGTTCACTTTCTGGTGCATCTTCCTCTTCCTTGTCCAGACCCAGGCTTGGCAGTTCAATGGTCCCGTCCTCACGGTCATCCGGTTCTATCACCTTTCCATCAGGTCCAAGCTCCGGCAGATCAATGGTTCCGTCCTCACAGTATAAGGAATCGGGTTCTTGGTTAATACTTACAGTATTCTTATTTACAACTTTTAGCTGCGGAAGATCAATCGTTGCATCCTCCTTCAGAAGCTGATCCAGATTTTCTGCCAGCTCCGCCTGCAGATTTACCGTACTGAATCTTCCCACATCGACTCCCGGCACTTCCGGCTTCTGACTTCCGGCTTCATATACGGAGGAATCCGAACCGATTCTCTGATAATTATATTTTTCCTTTTGAAGCAGCGTCAGCGGTTCGTATTTCATCTTCAGTTCCAAAGCTTTCTGAACATACTCGCCTTCACTGTACCAGAGGAACAACTGGTCACACTCCCGCACACACTCCTCTAACATTCCTGCTTCTTCATACAGACATGCCAGTTCATACCCCCACTTTTCCTGATAGTCCTGCTTCTTATATTCACTTAAAACTTTAATCTGATCTTCCAGGCTAGACCCCCGTTCCCGGTAGATCTGATACTTCAAAATATAACGGCTTAGATCATGAGGCGCCGCTTTCACAAATTCTCTGTACAGAGCAATGGCCTCATCAAAATTATGCATTTTTGTACAGACTTCCGTCATCCGATACAGCAGCATACGCCCCACAGGCGCACGATCATAAGCCATATCCAGAATCTCCATACACTCCCCATATCGTTCGGTCTTCTCGTATACTTCACTGACCATATACAGCATGTTCAGATTCTTTACCCGGCGCCAGTCGATTGTATCTGCGATCTTCGCCGCTGCTTCATAGTCCCGTTTGTTCACCTGTGTCTCTATCTGTTCCGCCTTCAGACGGTATTCGTACTTATCCAATAGCTCTTATCCTCGTTTCCCTTTTGCTCCCCTACATTTCCACTATTTTTGAGCATGCAACTGCAAGTGCCCCATCCCCGATATGACATGCCACACTGAGCGACAGTTCATTTACGAGAATCTTTGGATATCCCGGAAATTCCGCCTCGATCTCCTTTTTAAATTCCAGCGCTGCCGCTTCATTATTCGTATGTGCCACATCGATCCGCATGCTGCATCCGTTAAATCTTCCCTCCAGATCATTTCGAATCGCATCCAGCATCACCCGTTTTGCTGCGCTCATAGTACGGACCTTAGAAAATGCATCCAGCTTTTCTCCCTGAATCTGCAGCACCGGCTTTAAGCGAAGCATCGTACCAAGCGCAGCAGCGGCCGGCGTGATCCTGCCTCCCTTTTTTAAATATTTCAAAGTCGTCAGCGTAATATAAATACTCGCCTGCAGCGCTTCTTCTTCTAAGACCGCACGAATCTCAGCCGCGCTTTTTCCTGCTGCCGCCAGATTCTGCGCATCCACAACGGAAGACACCTGCGTGATGGAAATCCTCTGATTGTTCACCACTTCCACCCGTCCATCATAATCCTCCGCCAGCATCCTGGCCGTCTGACAGCTCCCGCTTAAGCCGCTGGACATGGGAATGTGTACAATCTCATCGTATTCTTTCAGAAGCTTATCCCAAAGCCCCATGACCGATTCCGGAGAAGGCTGGGAAGTGGACACATCTGCATCCTTTGACAAATATTCATAAAATTCCTTTGGAAACAGATCGATTCCGTCCAGATATTCCTTTCCATCAATCAGAAAAGGCATCGGAAGGATATGGATGCCCATTTCTTTTGCTTGTTTCTGGCTGATTCCGCTGTTGCTGTCTGTGATGATCGCTATTTTATTCATAAAGCACTCCTATCTGTTTTTTATCACACTTTTCTGTAAAAATCCCGACGCCTATGGCCTGCGTCTCCAGGTACCGCTTTACATGCCAAAAGCATACGCGATTTTATTATATCAAAACATATTCCAGAAAACAAGAAATAGCAGAAACCTTTTTACGGTTCCTGCTATTCTGTAGCGCAGTAGATAGGGGAATCGAACCCCTGTTTCCGCCGTGAGAGGGCGGCGTCTTGACCCCTTGACCAATCTACCATGTGTCTGTCCTGCCGACTGGATTAATATATCATATATTTTTTCAAAATGCAAGTACTTTTTTAATTTTTTACATATTTTTTTTAAATCCGCAGATACTAACAAAAATCAGGCAGATCAGGAGGATCACTATGGACTATTTTAATGCATTCTGGGTCGGCGGAATTATCTGTGCCCTTGTACAGATTCTCATGGAGAAGACCAAACTGATGCCCGGCAGGATCATGGTACTCTTAGTCTGCGGAGGCGCTGTACTAGGGGCCGTCGGACTCTATGGACCTTTCCAGGAATATGCCGGTGCAGGCGCCAGTGTTCCGCTCCTTGGCTTTGGCAACACTCTCTGGAAAGGAATCCAGGAAGCCGTAGATACCGATGGCTTTCTCGGCATCTTCAAGGGCGGCTTCACCGCAAGTGCAGCCGGAATCTGCGCAGCACTGGTCTTCGGCTATCTGGCCAGCCTAATTTTTGATTCCAAAATGAAAAAATAACCACAATGCAGAAGAAGAGGACGAACCTTACGCCCTCTTCTTCTCCATATTCCTATATCTGATATATACAGCATATTTAAAAAATACTATTTATGACAAAAGTTTCGGAGTCCCAAACAGAACACCCCGATAACGGTTCAGCACATTCAAAAGTATCGTCCCAAGCACTGCCACCGCAATCACTTCTCCAATTCCCACAGTCAGCATCATAAACGGAATCGGAAGCGGTACCCCATATCCATAATACAGTACAAAAGGCACGATAAGCGTGTTCGCTATGATCGGAGGAAGCAGCACCAGTACTTTATTCTTTCTAAGGTAATACGAACCGACTGCACCAAGCAAAGTGGCCAGGCTTCCAAACACCACATCCATCAAAATGGAACCGCCGATCAGATTGGAAAGCAGGCATCCAATGAACAGTCCTGGTATGGCCGCCGGTGTAAAATACGGCAGAATCACCAATGCCTCCGCCACGCGCACCTGCACTTCCCCATAACTGATCGGGGCAAATACTACACACAATACTACATAGACAGCCGCAATCAGCGCCGCCTGGGTGAGAAATAATACATTGTTCTCTTTCATATTCAGTTGTCTCCTTTAGTTTTGTTTTACGTCAGGAAGGTCTCGAACTGACGCTGTATGTTGGAAAAGCCTTTAATTATGCAGGCTTTTCCGAACTCTTATTATACAGGGAATTTGAGAAATGTCAAGCTTTGACTTTTCCGCAAGCTGCGGTTCTGCTTCTTTTTCAGAAAGCATCTTATTTACCGTTCCTGCAATATTTTCAAGTTTTGTTCTTATCTTCTCCGCCGTTTTCCTGTTCTGTTATTTTTCTCATTGATTACTCCCCTGCTGGTCTTATCATTTTCTGTACGGTCAGTCTGTTTCATTGTACAATATTCTATTATCATCTGCATACAGGTAGTTCTCAATTTCCAAAATCATTATTCATATATTTGTAGTCAGCTCAAACAAAATACCCCGCCCACTGCACTGCTGCGGCGAACGGGGTATTCTCAAGGGGAGGATAAGTATTCAATTTATCTTTGGTTTAATGATAGTATAGCCGCTCTTTCAAAAGTTATACACAAAATTGAAAAAAATAAAAAGAAAGATTAAAAAAAAGACTTGTTATGTAGTTTTGAATACTATATAATGAATGCAGAGGTGATAATGTATGACAATCGATCCCCAGGATATTTTAAACAGTATCCTTTCCAGTTTAGAGAAAATCGACTATATCAAGCCAAAAGAGATTCCCAACATTGACCTGTATATGGACCAGGTAACGACCTTTATGGAGGAGCATCTTCAGGCATCCAAGCGCTATCCCGAAGACAAGATCCTGACAAAAACCATGATTAATAACTATGCCAAGAATCATCTGCTCCCGGCTCCCGAAAAGAAAAAATATTCCAAGGAGCATATGCTGCTTTTGATCTATATTTATTATTATAAAGGAATCCTTTCCATCGGTGATATTCAAAGCCTGTTAGAACCGCTGACAGATCGGTATTTCCATACGAAAGAGGCGCTGAATATGCAGGCTATTTATGAGGAAGTTTTCAGTCTGGAAAAAAGCCAGGTGGAAAAGATGAAGGCAGACGTAATCGAGAGCTACCGGATCGCCTCAGAGACCTTTGCGGATGCTCCGGAGGAAGAACAGCAGTTTTTGCATATCTTTTCCTTTATCTGTCTGCTGAGTTTTGATGTCTATGTGAAAAAGCAGGTGATCGAAAAACTGATCGATGTACTCCCCAAACGGGAAGCCGGAAAGAAACACAAAGAATACACATAAATAAAATGCTGCGTGTCTGTATCTAATTACGGTATGATTCTTTCTGGTCATGCCGTTTTTTCTTTGTGACATCGAAACGACTGTATAAGCAAAAAGAGCCGTTGTAAAAAACCGGCTCTCAATCGTTGCTCTTTATGCAGTTTTTATGGCGTTACTACAGGCTTTCCATCTTTATCAAGTAGAGGCGTTAAACCTGCCGCATTTCCATTTCTGTGAAACACATAATTTACACCTGTTTCTGTGTCAACCCAGATTTCCACCACATCAAGTGTTCCCTGACTGTAAACTTTTTTAAAACGATTCATAAATGATTCTCCTAATGCCCTGTTTCATGCACTTATTTTCTGTTATTTTTCATCCATTCTCCGGAACACCATATCATATCCGTCATTCCCATAGTTCAGGGAACGGTTTACCCGGCTGATGGTTGCAGTGGACGCACCGGTCTTCTCGGCGATCTCCAAATAAGTTTTCTTCTCACGAAGCAGTTTTGCCACCTCAAATCGCTGAGACAGCGACTGGATCTCATTAATGGTGCATACATCTTCAAAAAAAGTATAACATTCTTCCATGCTCTGAAGACTTAAGATGGCACGGAACAGCCCATCTGTCGCTTCATTACGAATTTTCTTACTCATATCAGTAAAGCCCCCCGCCAAGCCGCTTCGCGGCTCACTCATATTCGAAAAATGCTCCGCATCTTTCTTGCTGACATAGTGACTCCTTTGGAGTCCGCGGCTTTCGCTTCGCTCCATCCGCCAGCCGCTTCGCGGCTCACTATGTCATTTTAACACACTAGATTTTTGAAGTCCAGTATATTCACGAAGAATATTTATTGATATATGCGAAAAATTTTGCCTTGTCTGTATTGACTACCAGTTCTTCCGGAAAGTCCGTCTCTGCCAAGAGCGGCAGTATCCTTTCATGATTCCGGATATCTTTGTAATAGTGCGCATCGCTTCCCATGATGACAGGAGTTTGATATTTTTTACACAATCTTAAGATTTCCAGGTCGTTTTCCTTGGCATTCCGGCGGAAGCCCCTGGGATTCAAAGAGTTATTGTTAATCTCCAGAAGCGTATGATACTCTCCGGCCGCCTGAACTACTGCCTCATAATCCAGTGCAAAGCGTCCGTCATCCGGATGTCCGATAATATTAATATGCGGATTTTTCATAGCCTGGATCAGACACTGCGTATTCCACTGCCTGCTCCCCGGTGCAATGCATGGAGAATGAAGGCTGGCAATGGTCACATCCATCCGGCCCAGGTAAGGTTCCTCCAGATCCACAGTCCCCTTTTCATCCAGAATATTCAGCTCTGCTCCCAGAAGCACCTCCAGCTCTTTGTGCTGACGTTCCACTATTCTCAGATTATGAAAATAAAAATCGTGACAGCTTCCCGGCATACGCGGACCATGTTCTGTGATCCCATATACCTCAAGCTCCATATTTTGGGCTTCCCGGATCATCTCCATCATGGTATTGTATGCGTGTCCGCTGGCGATCGTATGGGTATGTACATCCAAAATATCTCTCATACTTTTTTCAACAACTCCTGCAGACTGTATTTTGCCTGTTCCTGGTTTTCCACCAAGATCCCTCGGATCCCAAGCTTCTCTGCCGCCTTCACATTGTCCAATGTGTCATCTAAGAACACCGATTCCTCTGCTGCCAGACTGTACCGGTTTAGCAAAAGCTCATAGATAGCCGGATCCGGCTTGATTACATGCTCCCTATAGGACAGGATCCCCCCGTCCATCTCTTTTAGGAAGGTCAGTTCATCTGCCGCTTCCTTTTCCACACGTTCAGAAAAATTAGACAGATAGTAGACTCTGTATCCTGCTTCTTTCAGAGAGCGAATCCAAGCCAGGGAGCCTTTCCGCTCCCTGACGACGGTACTCAAATCTGAAAATACCATACGGATTTCCTGTTCCAGCGAAGGATCATTGGCAATAAATCCGGCCAGCAGCTCTTCCATCGTCCATACACCGCGGTCGATCTCCGACCAGACAGGACTCTGCATCATGGCCTTTCCAATCTTTACTGCCGTATCCCCCTCATAGCCGAACCGCGCAATATGCTCCTTCCAGCAGAAGTCTACCAGGACATTTCCAATATCGAATATGATATTTCTTATCATACCTGTCCCTTCCTAAAAATAATATCATTTCTTCCGGGACCATTGGACACCATCGTAATGGGGAAGCCAATCTGCTCTTCAATAAATTCCACATATTTCCGGCAGTTTTCCGGAAGTTCCTCATAGTTTCGGATTCCGCGGATATCGCATTTCCAGCCGGGCAGTATCTTGTAGACCGGCTTTGCTTTCTCCAGAAGATGTGTAACCGGAAACTCTGTTGTCACCTGACCATCAATCTCATAGCCCACACAGACCGGAATCTCATCCAGATAACCGAGCACGTCCAGCACTGTAAAAGCTACGTCTGTTGCACCCTGAAGACGGCAGCCGTACTTGGATGCCACACAGTCAAACCAGCCCATACGTCTGGGCCGTCCGGTCGTGGCTCCGTACTCTCCTCCGTCGCCGCCCCGGTTTCTGAGCTCCTGCGCTTCCTCTCCGAAAATCTCGCTGACAAATGCCCCTGCTCCTACCGTACTGGAATACGCCTTGCATACGGTAATGATCTGCTTGATCTCATAGGGGGGAATCCCTGCCCCGATGGCACCATAGGCCGCCAATGTGGAGGACGAAGTCACCATCGGATAAATCCCATGGTCCGGATCCTTCAGCGTACCCAACTGTCCCTCTAAAAGGATATGCTTTCCTTCCTTTACCGCGTTCCACAAATACGTGGATACATCGCACACATAAGGCGCTACCATATTCTTATATTCCATCAGCTCCTGATAGATCTCCTCGGCCTTCAGTGCAGGTACATGATACAGATGCTCCAGCATAGTATTTTTCTGCAGGAGCACATGCTCAATCTTCTCCTTTAAGGCTGCCTCTTCCAGAAACAGCTCGCTGACCTGAAAACCGATCTTCGCATATTTGTCCGAATAAAACGGGGCAATACCGGATTTGGTAGAGCCGAAAGATTTTCCGGCCAACCGCTCCTCTTCCAGTTTATCAAAAAGAATATGATAAGACATCACCATCTGCGCCCGGTCGGACACCAGAATCTTCGGTGCGGGAACCCCCCGCTCCACGATCCCTTGGATCTCCTTGAACAACACCGGAATATTCAGTGCGACCCCATTTCCAATGATACTTGTAGTATGGTCATAAAATACTCCTGATGGAAGGGTATGCAGCGCGAACTTTCCATAATCGTTGACGATCGTATGTCCTGCATTTGCGCCTCCCTGAAACCGGACGATGATATCGGACTCTTTGCCGAGCATATCCGTGATTTTACCCTTGCCTTCATCTCCCCAGTTTGCTCCTACAACTGCTCTTACCATATCGTTCTTCCTCCAGTTCACAGACCATTCCTGCGGCCTGTCATGTGTTTAAGTACGGTCCTTTCAAATATCAGACCGCATACCTTCTATAGTATAGCGTAAAAAGAATGGCAAGTAAAGCATCATTTCGTCCCTTCCTTCAGCATTTTCACATATACACCCCAGTCTACATATCTTCCGCCCATGCGCTCTAAGTGTTCCGTATAAAACTGACAGTCGATAAAGCTGAAATTGTTTTCGCGAAGCAGCGTGGACAGCCCGATCAGCGCTGTCTTAGATCCGTTGGTCTTCTCGGAAAACATACTTTCCCCAAAGAAACACCTGCCAATGACCACTCCGTAAAGTCCCCCTGACAGCTCTCCGTCCTCATATGCTTCCACACTGGCCGCATACCCTTCCTTATGAAGAGCAAGATATGCCGCTTCCATATCGTCACCGATCCAGGTTCCTTCTTCCTTCTCCCTTTTTTCGCGGCATCTGTGCATAGTATCCTTGAAATCCCGGTTCAGCCGGATTTCGATCTTGTGTTTTTTAATATATTTTTTCATGGAGCGGGAAACGTGGATCTCTTTTGGAAAGATCAGAAACCGTTCCTTTGGGCACCACCATATGATCTCTTCCCCTGGATTATACCACGGAAAGATTCCATTACAGTATCCCAGCAAAAGACGTTCCACGCTCAGATCCCCTCCCACTGCCAAAAGGCCGTCCTTTTCAGCAAGCTCTGGATCAGGAAAGCTTACTTCATTTTCTCTCAGTCGATATACTGGCATACATTTTCCTTCTTTCTATGATTGGACTGCCACCTCTTCCTCTCACTCCCTGTACTTTAGATTCTATCACAACGCACAATATTTTACTATCTTTTTCTTGAAAATTCTGACAATTTTAACAAAATAAATTAATTTATCTTCCAAATACTTCTAGTGTATTGACAGCAAAAAATGCTGATTGTCCACACTTGTATCTGCCGAAAACAAAAAGCCCTGTATGTCCGCTCCAGTCGGACATCTCTGTCCGAAAAAGCAGACATACAGGGCCGGACTTCCTTATGATAGACTACACGATCAGTCCTCTTGCCCTCGCCCATGTGTTGTACAGCTCTGTCCAGTCCTCAATGGGAAAGAGACACAGCAGGCAGAACATCACTGCCCCAGCCAAGATGCAGCATCTGACAGCGGGAAAATCTTTCCACTGACGCAGGATCATACAGAAAAATGCAATCCCCATCCAAAGCATGAATACAAGAGGCAAAATACGGTTGACCGTCAGTCCGTAAACGCTGATATACATTCCCATCTTACTGACTGCAGTCGCAAGCAGAAGCAGAGTAAGTACGGACAGCAGCACCAACAGCACCCCCACGCCTTTGTGTTCCCTCCGACCGGACCGGGAACATCCTCCGGCACATCCTGCAATTATCAAGTTCCACGCACCGATTCTGCAAAGCTCAAAAAATCCTCTTCGGGCATATTCCGAATATGTCAGATCTTCCGGTATCCTGCCGCCAAAAGCAGAAAACAGGTATGCGCCCTGAAGACCGATAAACAGACAATAGACAAGGCAGATCACTGTCAGCGCTGTACAAATGGCTGTATCCGGAACTCTGCGGACACTTGCGGCTGCTTTTATAAGCTTCTCCTCCTGTATGCGATCTGTATCTTTTCCATGAACTCCGCCGAAGATCAGCCCAAACAAATAGAAAGACACCGGAACCGCAAAGAACATCCGCAGAAGAACCACTAAAAGATGATCTCCAAGAGAAACCCCCATATTTTCGATCAAATACTGAAATCCTGCATCTGCACTGGACAAAAGCGGCAGAATTACTGCCAGCGCCGGCAGGGCAATCAAAAGTCCCAGAAGTATTCCTCCTGCGCCTCCGACTGGTTTTTTCCCGTCTGTCTCCTGATCTTTTTTCTGGAAAAGCACCTGGACCTGACAAATAAAATTGCAGAACGGAACTTCCACAAGCGCATTCCAGCCGTCAAAGATAACCCATTGGGAAGTCCGGCCATCTTTCATCAGCCGTCCGGATGCAGACAGCGTCCAGTAAGCAGCGACCGCCATCAGCACTGGAACCTGCAGGAGATGCACCGTACTCCAGAACGCGTAGGGAACTCCAATGGACAGCATCACGCCCAGCCAGAACCAGCTCTCTTTTGAAGGCCGGATCTCTTTTCCCCACAGATAAGCCAGTACAACCGCTCCATAGAAGACGGTAAATAAAGCAAGGTTCTGTTCAAAAGTGTAGCTGGAACAGGCATAGATAAAAGCATAACCTACCAGCAGATAAATGACTGCAAACAACCGGTCTATGGAATCGCATTTTGGAAAAATGGGTGCACAAAACTGAGGCAGGCGCTCCTGAACGCCTTCCTTCTGCATATCGTTCATAATTTTATATCTCCTAATTATAGTTCCGTATCTTCTCAAAAAATGCTCCTTAACTAGAAGCATTTCCATATACTTCGTATCTGTAAATCCTTCTGCGCATTTTTTGCGAAGATACTGTTTACAGTTCCGTATCTTCTCAAAAAATGCTCCCTAACTAGAAGCATTTCCATATACTTCGTATCTGTAAATCCTTCTGCGCATTTTTTGCGAGGATACTGTTTATAGTCCCGTATCTGAGTTTACATACTCCAATATGTCCCCTGGCTGGCAGTCCAGGGCACGGCAGATGCCTTCTAAGGTGCTCAGCTTAATGGCCTTGGCCTTGCCGTTTTTCAATATGGAAATGTTCGCCATGGTTATGCCGACTCGTTCGGAAAGCTCGGTAACGCTCATCTTCCGCTTTGCCAGCATAACATCAATGTTAATGATGATCGCCATCTGTCCGCCCTCCTATATGGTCAGTTCCTGTTCTTCTTGAATCTCACTGGCCTTCTGTACCAAATGAGATAAAACGGCACTGATGACCGTCAGCGCCACCGAGATAAAGATCGCCAGAAGCACCGGAAAGATCAGCCAGGCCGCTCCCACATACCAGCCGGACAGAAAGAACCACAGAAGAAATCCCACATAGAGCACCCCGTCCGTCAGCATATACTGGCTCATCTGCTTCAGTCTCCTGGCATTTTCACCGGAAAAAGACTGATCCCGCCGGATGCTCTCGCAAATCCCCCAAAACCGTACCAGGCACATGACTGCCGGAATCCCGCTGATCCAGATCAGAACACACGTTCCCTTATAGCCGCCTTCTCCCGCTGCCCTTATAAGAGGTTCCTTCAGCACAAGGGGCAGGAACCAAAAGAGAAAGGCCAGGAGCAGGCCCCCGACACCGACCGTAATCATTTTCAAATATCCTGACATCTCTGTCTGCTTCATGATAATCGCCTCCGTTTTTTGTTCTGGTTGTATCATACACATATCTCATCAAAATGTCAATATATTTTTATCGATTTACAATAAATTTTTACTGTATTTCATATTTTGCAAAAAAGAAAAGGACAGCCGTGGATTTTTCTCCCGGCTGTCCCTTCTAGGATTCTCTTCTCCTGTATTTATCTGCAAACGTCTTTTACGACTCCTCATCTGCCGCAATGGCAATTCCCAGTTCCTGAATCTGCACCTGATCTACCACGTCCGGAGCATTGGACATCAGATCCGAAGCATCTTTTACCTTCGGGAAAGCGATCACTTCCCGGATGCTCTCTGCACCTGTCATCAGCATCATCAGACGATCAAACCCATAGGCAAGTCCCGCATGAGGCGGCACCCCGTACCGGAACGCATCCAGGAGGAATCCGAAACGCTCCTGGGCCTGTTCTTTCGTAAATCCCAGCACTTCAAACATCTTCTCCTGTATGTCTCCCTGGAAAATACGAACCGAACCGCCTCCAAGCTCCGTACCGTTCAGCACGATATCATAGGCTTTGGCCCGAACGGCCCCTGGATCGCTGTCAAGCTTAGGCAGGTCCTCCTCCATAGGCATAGTAAATGGATGATGCATAGCTACAAAGCGCTCCTGCTCTTCAGACCACTCCAGAAGCGGAAATTCCGTTACCCACAGGAAGTTAAACTGCTCTTTGTCAAAAAGTTCCAGATTCCGTGCAATCTCCAGGCGCAGGTTCCCCAGCACATCCCAAACCACTTTATTTCTGTCCGCTGCGAAAAGAAGCAAATCTCCCGGCTCCCCTTCCATAGCCTCCGTCAGCGCCTTCATCTGTTCTTCCGTCATAAATTTTGCAAAAGAAGACTTTATGCTGCCGTCCTGCTGAATGGCCGCATAAGCCAGCCCTTTCGCCCCAAAGCCTTTCGCAAACTCCACCAATGCATCAATTTTCTTGCGGGGCAGGGCACCCTGTCCTTTGGCATTGATGCCGCGGACGCTTCCGCCCTGTTCAAGGGCACCGGTAAATACCCCGAAACCGCAGCCTTTCACCGTTTCCGACACATCTTTAAGCTCCATACCGAAACGGGTGTCCGGCTTATCCGAACCATACCGGTCCATCGCTTCCTGCCAGGTCATCCGCGGAATCGGAAGAGGAATGTCCAGACCGATGGCATCCTGGAAGACTTTCTGAAGCAGCCGCTCGTTGACCTCAATTACGTCATCCACATCTACGAAAGACATTTCCATATCGATCTGCGTAAATTCCGGCTGGCGATCCGCCCGCAGGTCCTCATCCCGGAAACATTTTGCAATCTGGAAATACCGGTCATATCCAGAGCACATCAAAAGTTGTTTAAACAACTGAGGAGACTGGGGCAATGCATAAAATTTTCCATGATGCACCCGACTGGGCACCAGATAATCTCTCGCTCCCTCTGGTGTGCTCTTAATTAAGATCGGCGTCTCAATCTCTAAAAAACCTTCCTCCGCCAGAACGGCCCGTACTTTTGTAGCCACCTGGCTTCGAAGCATCAGCTTGCTCTGGATATCCGGTCTTCTAAGATCCAGAAATCGATATTTTAACCGCATCTCTTCCTTTGTTCTGGAATCCGCCTCGATGGGAAAAGGCGGTGTCTGTGCTTCGGACAGAATGCGGACCATTGACACACGCACTTCGATCTCACCTGTAGCCAGATTGGGATTGACGGCACCGGAACGTGCTTCCACTTTTCCTACCGCTGCGATCACGAACTCGCTTCGAAGCTTCTCCCCTTTTGCAAAATGCTCTGCCCCGCAGTCTGCTTCCTCAAAGATCAACTGCAGAAGACCGGAACGGTCCCGCAGATCCACAAAGATAATGCCGCCTTTATTTCTGCTCTTCTGTACCCAGCCCATAACCGTCACAGTCTCTCCGATATTTCCAGTCCCAAGCTCCGCACATCTGTGCGTCCGATGCAGTCCTTTCATTGATTCTGCCATAGTAATTTCATCCTCTTTTCATTCCTTATTGTTGTCCGTTTTTCAATATTTTTACCGGTTGAAAAATTCCCGGAACTCCTCATACCCTTCCTTCATAAGCTGTTCCTTCTGGAATTTTTTATTTTTGTTCATCATCGTCACCAATACCTGAACACCATTCTCCCGCTCTGCCTTTGCTTCCTTCAATACTTCCGTCAGCTTCTCGGCAGGCATTTTCTTTTCCACCAGATACGCTTTTTTCACTGACGCACCGGGAATCTCAAAGCCCTGTTCCATAAGAATTGTGATAATTCGTTCAAATCCAATGGAAAATCCGCAGGCCGGCACATCTTTGCCAGTAAATTTTCCGATCATCCGGTCATACCGCCCGCCGCCGGCTACCGAACTGCTGAATTCCTCCATCTCAATCTCGAAAATCGTTCCTGTATAATAGGACATTCCCCGCACAAGAGTCGGATCGAATACCAGTTCGAATTCACATGCTTTTGCAGACTCCACACTTTTCCGGATCGTACGCAGATTCCCAATAACGCCGTCCTCCAGGATACCGGACAGCTTCTCCTCCAGATACCCAAGACCATCCTCAGATTCCTGAAGTTCTGCAAACATATGAATATACCGTTCCACCTTTTCCATGTCAAAACCCGTCTCTGTCAGCTCTGCTTTTACGCCGTCCCAGCCAATCTTGTCCATCTTATCCAAAATGATAAATACCTGATCAAACTGCTCCTCTGCGAAACCGCTGTACAAAGCCATAGCTTTTAAGATTCGTCTCTCATTGAGCCTCACTTTAAAATTCGAGAAATTCAGCCTCCCAAGAAGCGTCGTTGTAGCCAGAATCAGCTCAATCTCCGCCAGACAGCCGGCTTCTCCCAGAATATCGATGTCACATTGTACAAACTGGCGGAACCTTCCATGCTGAGGCTGATCTGCCCGCCATACACTTCCGATCTGAAGCGCTTTGAAAGGACTTGGAAGCTCATTGGCATGATTGGCATAAAATCTGGAAAGCGGTACCGTCAGATCATACCGAAGACCGCTGTCTGTCACCTCCGACTCTGACTCCGCATTTTTTACATCCAGCTTATCTCCCCTTTTCATAATCTTAAAGATCAGTTTCTCATTGTCTCCGCCCTGTTTGCTGCACAGATTTTCAATATGCTCTACGCAGGGCGTCTCAATAGGGGAAAATCCAAAGCTTTTGTAAGTCTCTTTAATCAGCCCCGTTACATAATCTCTTACCTGCATCTCCGCAGGCAGCATATCTTTCATTCCTTTTACTGGTTTTTTCTTCAATTTCGTGTTCCTCCATGATCCTTCCGCTTTGTATCCGCCCGGCGAATGCCCTTATACTCACCTGCGGTTTTTATACAACAAATCAACGCCCATTTTGATCGTTTCTGTTATCGTCTGCTGATGCCTTTCCGAGTATTCCTTCAGGGTGTGATATTCCATATCCGACATCCTTATGGTCACCATACGTTCTTTTGTGACATCCAGCTTGGGACGCCCTCTTTTTCTCATAGGCATACTCCTCTCTGGGTCCGCTTACCATTATAATTTTTGTGATATCACATGTCAAGAATTTTTCGTAATACGAATAAAAGCAGCGAACTGTTCTCTGATCCGAAAACAAATTCACTGCTTTACTGTCTGTGTTATTTCGTTACTGCGATTATGCCAGCACAGGCTCTCTTTTTCTAATGACAGCCTCTACTTCTTCAATAGTCTTTTCTACACATTCTGCTATCTGCTCTAATGTATAGCCTTTCCTGTGCATATTCATTATTACGCCTGCTATGGCATTATCTGTTGCATTTTCCCTGATTCCCTGTGAAAGATTACACATAGCGCTCATATCCTTTCTCAATTTGTCATCTAACGGAATACTATACTCTGTTCTTATAATTCCTAATTTTTCATTAACGGTCAACTCCATTGAAAGCAACGTACTCAGCAGACGGTGCAGCTCATACTTCTCATCATGCTCCGGAAGTTCATTTGCTATACCAATCAGGACAATATTCAGCAGGTCAAGCCCGCCTTTCCACGGATAGGAACCAAGCAGATCGTCTTTCGCAAGATGCACATAAGCCATACTGCTTTCGTCCATGCCCATACACACCCAAATACTAAATACACGCCTGATGTCATTATAGTTTGTCTTGACAAAATCCCTTTCCTTTTGCGAGGAAACAAGGCGGCTCACATAGAAAACTGCCCTGTTCAGGATATGGTAACTTGTCGGTTCATCCTTCTGTGCTTCCACGTTCACAATAACCTGTGAGATACCGTCTTTCATCCGCACATAAAAGATAATGTCAAACCTTACAAGCCCCTCGTTAATCTCCGCATTTTCCGTATTCATTCCAACAATGCGCTGGCCGTTTTCTTCCTTTCCGGCATTGGTCAGACCTGGCTCTACTGGAACCACACCGATCAATGGCTCTCCCTCGATATAGGACACCACTTCTTTCGGGTTCATTCCCCGGAACTCATCAACGGTCTTTACCAGGATATGCGCCAGAATGATCTTATTACCCAACAGGCGTTTTGCCTTATCATCATATTGTGCGTCCTGGTCTGCTGCGCTGACCGCATTTTTAATTTCAGTGTCTATTGACATATCCACAGCCATAACCTCCTTTTGCTCACTTGCAGGAAATGTAAAAGCCATTCCCCAAAGGTATATGACCTCTAAATCATTATACCTTGAAATTCCCGCCAAATCAATCGGAACTTTTTAGATGGCATGTCAGAAACAGTTGGAATCTCAAATATTATAAAATCGTTATAGCGTTTCCTCCTTCCCCTTCGCTTTTTCAATACTCAATTTGTCTGTTCCAGACACTTTCGCTTTGAACGTTTCCAATTTCTCTCTCAGCGATGTCCGCTGCACAGGCTTGTCAGCCATTGCCGCCGCCAGTTTCGCCCCCTGCGGTTTTCCATTGTCCACTGCGTAATTATGCCTTGCGTTTTCTACCGGGTATGGAATCGGCATATCCATAGAGCTTTCTCCTGTTTCCGGCTTTATGGAAGCCTCTTCCTCCTGTCCTGACTTCTGGACATCATCGAGCTGTTGACAAACCTCTTGCCAAAAAGATTTGCATATAAGAAAATATATGTGTAGATGAATTCTTGAGGTGATACATTATGATGACGAAAAGAGAAAACCAACAGATAGAAATGCATTTGATAACAATTGAAGATTTAGTCCCTATGGATCATTTGCTTCGGAAAGTAAATGATATCATTGATTTTTCATTCATATATAACGAAGTAGAAAATATGTACTGTCATAACAATGGGCGTCCATCTATTGATCCAGTGGCCTTAATCAAGTTTCTTCTCATCGGTTTTCTTTATGGCATCAATTCCGAAAGAAGAATATCAGAAGAGATTCAGGTGAACATGGCATACCGTTGGTTTCTTGGTCTTGATATCATGGATAAAGTTCCAGACCATTCTACGATTTCCCAGAACAGACGACGCCGTTTCAACGGCAGTGATCTTTTTCGGAATATCTTTCAGAAAATTGTTTCCATATGCATAGAAAAGGGTCTGGCAGACAGCAAGCTGGTTTTTACGGATTCGACACATATGAAGGCAAACGCATCCCGCAACACAGAATACATCAAACAAACAGAAGAAGTAACAAATGAATACCTCAAAGAACTAGACCAGTATGAAGAAACGGTACGGGACCAGTTGGAATCGGAAGGGAAAATCAAGCCCGTCAGATGCAGGAAACGGAAGGAAAAAATAGAAATCATTAGCCGCCGTGAAAGCAGAACAGATCCTGAATCGGGATTTTACAAGAGGAAAGGGAAAGCGGAGGGAATGCACTACTTGTCGCATGAAACCGTAGACTCTAAAAACGGAATCATAATTGATGTGGCAGCTACAGCCGGTAATGTGCCTGACAGCCAGCCGTATATCAAAAGGATTGATTATATTGAGAAAAATCTGGGTTTAAAAATACAGGAAGCATGTGCCGACAGTGGCTATGACACAAACCTTATCGACCAACAGTTATCAGAAAGAGGCATAAATTTTTATACACCTAAAAGAACAGAGCAAAAAAGAGGAACTACAGAATTTCAAAGGAAAGATTTTCAATATGATGAAAAGGATGACAGATTCATCTGTCCCGGAGGAAAAGCACTTCCGCTGCACCGGCTCAATAGAACAATCAATACTGTAACAAAAGAGTACCGCTGTCCAAAGGCTGAATGTAAAGACTGTCCATTCCGTAACAGGTGCATAGGAGAAAAAGGTTCTGATAAAAGAATTCAAGTAAATATTTTTGAAGACGTTGTAAAAAAGAATCATGAAAAGGATGGTACGGAAACACACACCAAGGTTTTGCTTCTGCGACAGATATGGAGCGAAGGCAGCTTTGCGGCGCAAAAGTCAAGACATAACTTGAAATTCTTATACAGAAGAGGATTAGAGGCGGCTGAACAGCAGTGCCTCTTATCGTCAACGGCATTAAATCTTAAAAGGATGATAAAAGCCATGGCATAGGGAACCATGACCTTTTTCTTTGGAATATTTCTGCTATTTTTGCTGGATTTTTATCATGATATCTTGTGACATTTACGAAATTAGGGGGTTTGTCAACAGCTCGAAATTTGTCTCGAAGTACAAAAAAGCGCCTGGGCGACACAAAGCCACACAGACGTATGAAGTTATATATTCATTTATGTACCGTCTAATTTCATATCCGTAACCAGACTGCCCCGGAGGGGGAGCTACGCTTTTTTTAGTTGGTGCAGATTATGGGTATTGTGAAAAAAGGCAAAAATAGACACGGCGGCAATCCTCCTATATGCCGCCGTGGATTTACACGGTGTTAGGTCGTCGTTGATTTAGGATAGACGAAAAGGAACGGCGGCTCTGAAAATCAAAGCCGCCGTTTCATAGGCGCGTGAAAATGTGTCTGCTGTACGACGGCTTTTTTTCTTTTGCCGTCGTGCGGCAGCTATATTTTAGGTGATAATCAAATATCTATTCTCTTTATTGCGGTGCTGTATATTCTTTTTGTACGGCTGTGGGAAGCTCGTCATACTGAACTTCAACCCATTCCAGCACTCCACGAATGGGCATTACCGTCAGACGAATAAAGGCGTCCTCTTTCAATTCCCTCGATGTTCCAAAGGTAATGTCCTTTTCGTTTCCGTCCTCGTCATAACAACGCAGCGTGTAGGAGTAGTCCATGCTTCCCCCAAAGTTAATTACACCTCCGGCAGATCCCGTCTGCTCGATCTTGGTGTTGTCGATCTGTGAATAGTAATAGGTGCTGCCTGCACCTGAAAGCAGGAAAATACCAAAACAGATTGCCACGAAAGCACCGGCACCAATCCCAATCAATATTTTTTTCTTCATGTGTAAGTCCTCCTGTTTACCAGCCTTTTTTGAGGGCGGTTTTTTTCGGCTTTTTAACAACTTTTGCGGATGAAACATTTTTTGTTGTAACTACAATAGCCACAGAAATCAATAAGACGACTATCATACTTAGGCTGCATAAGCCTATATTCCAATGAACAGCCGCATCATGGCTTCGGTACTGGATCAGTCCCATACTCGCTGTAATCGGATAGAGATTTGCAAGGGACATATTTCCGGCTGCGAACATTCCCCCGTAGCCATTGACAAATGCAAGAATAACACCTATCATGTGCCCGTTAGGAATACGGGCGGTAAAGGCTATAATCGGAGTTACGGCTATATACAAAAATAAGGTATTAAGGGTGATCTGTATCAAAGCCTGTATTACGGCTGTTACCGAAAATCCCGGAAAGCCAACAAGTAATTCCGCAGCGACAGTAAAAAATGTACTTGCCATACCCAAAAATACGGACAGGAAACCGCAAACAATCAGTTTTCCGCCAATCAACGCAGGGTAGGAAACAGGTATTGTCATAATGCTTTTTAAGGTATCATCTGATTTTTCACGAGCAATGATATATCCTGCAATCAGAGTAATGCACATAGGAAAAATGGTTGTCGTATTATTTTGAATGACGCGTTCGACCAAATGAGGGAAAGTCCAAACTGTACCATCTAATGCAGTAGAAGCAAAAAGAGTAATTCCAACGGAAAGAAGCATTAGCAGAATACCAGCCCAAATGATATGATACCGCTTTAACTTCCATAATTCTGTTTTAATGATCCGATACATTTTATTCCCCCCTTTTCTTGTATAAGAAGTCGATCAATGAGATTGATGCAACAGCCATTATCCCAAGAATGATAACCGTCTGAAAGGTTGAGGGAATAATTGCTTCCAAGGCATTTACATTCAATGGAAACCCATGTTTCACCATATCTCCCGCACCCCAGAGCGTTGTAAGCGGGATAGGCATGAGCCAACATAACCATTTAGGCAATGTTCCGAACAATGTTTCGACGGTAAGGCTCACTACACTGTAAAACACACATAGCAGAATGGAGAAGATGTATGTTTTGCTGAAAAAGACCACAAGTACGATAATCGGCAAAGTTCCCGCTGTAATGAATATTCCAAGTTCAACTGCAACAAGTAGTTTATAGGTAAGACCATGCACTTCCATTGAGAAACTGCCGCAAACAATGGTAGCAAGCATGGAAGCAAGGCAAAAGATAACTCCAAAAATAAATAGCACAATGATCTTTGCCATAATCATCTGTGTACTTGTTACCGGGATTGTGCGTAAATTTTTGAAAGTGTCATTGTCCCGTTCCATAAAAAACAGCATTGCTGCAATGACACCGATGATACACGGCAAG
Organism: Lachnospiraceae bacterium; assembly: GCA_910574965.1. Classification (GTDB taxonomy): domain Bacteria; phylum Bacillota; class Clostridia; order Lachnospirales; family Lachnospiraceae; genus Hominiventricola. The sequence goes on from CAJTDB010000011.1 coordinate 45,077, forward strand.
AGAAAAATAACGCCATATCCCATAACCATATTGAACAATCCATCAAAAAGGACTGATTTATTTGGGTACTTCTCCAACATTCTCGGTGTTGCCATCAGAAAGGTAATGGGAATAGGAAATAAAAAAGCGGACAAAAACACAAGCGGGATGATTTTTTTTCTCTTCAATTTCGCGAACTCACATTGAACCAGTTTAAGCAATTCCCTCACCCCCTGTTACTCTCTTGAAATAATCCTCAAGACTTTCTTCACAGGTATGCGCCTCTGATACCTCCAATCCGTTTTCTACAAAGGCAGTTACAATTTTCCCCACAGGTAGATCAAGGTTGTGCAGGCGCAAATTGTGGTCGTCCTGTATGGAGAAATGGTTTTCATGGAAATTGCGTTCCAAAATTCTTGCCGCCTGTGCAGTATCAGAGAGCGTAAACCGGATATGCTTACTGCTTTTTTGCTCCAGCTCAGCAAGGCTTTCTTCTTCCAGCAATGCGCCGTGGTCGATAATCCCAATATCGTCAGCCAGCAGGGAAATCTCCGAAAGAATGTGACTGGAAATCAGAATCGTTTTTCCTCTTGCGTCGCAAAGCTCCCGGATAAAGGAGCGTACTTCTGCAATACCGATGGGATCAAGTCCGTTGATTGGCTCATCCAAAATCAAAAGTTCTGGATCGTGCATCACGGCAAGGGCGATGGCAAGCCGCTGCTTCATACCAAGAGAATACTGAGAAAAGAGCTTTTTATCTTTGTAGGGCAGTCCTACCAGATCCATAGCATCTTTGATGGCATGATTGTTTGGTACCCCCCCCCGCAGGGTGGCAAAGATACGCAGGTTCTCTGTGCCGGTCAGATTAGGATAAAAGCCGGGGGACTCAATCAGGCTGCCGATACGGGGCAGCAGCTTCTTTTCATTCCCCTGCAAAGATTTTCCCCAGATTTTTACCTCTCCGGAAGTCGGCTTCGTTAAGCCCAACAGCATTTTCATGGTAGTGGTTTTTCCGGCTCCGTTTCTGCCCAGCAGACCATAAATTCTCCCACGCTTCACATGGATATTTAAGTCAGCCACACTCTTTTGTGAGCCGTATTGCTTCGTCAGATTTTTTGTTTCAATGATGTAATTTGTATCCATATTCAAAACCTCCTGTTCTGTAAGGTATTCTATCACGCCAACCTTGCATTAACCTTGCCACAACCTTGCATTAACCTTGCAATTTGAAATCCGGCAAAATGACAAAGGCTCCCGCCATAAAGACGGGAACGCGCTTAAATCTCCAAAGGAAAAAGCAACATAAATGCAGTTCCTTTTCCCGGAAAACTTTCAACTGTTATGCTTCCACCCATCTTTTCTACAAGCTGATGGACAATAGAAAGACCAAGACCGCTGCCTTTTTCAGACCGGCCTTTATCACACTTATAAAGCCGTTCAAAAATGTGTTTCAAATCTTCTTTCTCAATTCCCACTCCATTATCCGCCAGCAGCAGCTCCATGTTATTTTCCTTCTTTGACAGGACAATTTTGATTTTGTCCGCATGGCTGTGAGCGATTACATTTTGAATGAGATTATTGATGATCCTCATATAGCTGTCCATATCCAGTCTTACCCAGACAGGCTGTTCAGGAATATCAATATCATAATCAACCTGTTTATCCTCAAAAATCGGTATCCAGTCAATCAGGATATTTCTTGTCAGCTCTGCGGCCTCAACAGGCTGGATTTCCAAAGCGAACTCGTCGGAATTTAACTTGAACCAGTCAAAGAGTACATCAATATATTCTTTCAAATCATGGGCTTTCCGGCGGGCGGTTTCAATATAATCATCCCGGTCTTTTCCTGTGACCAGTCCTTTGTGTGCAGCATCAAGATACCCAATCAGAGTGGTAAGGGGCGTCCGAACATCGTGAGAAAGGCTCGTCATAAGCTGGCGGTTGGTTTCTTCTGTCTGCCGGACAATCGAAAGTCTGCTTTCATAGGCCACAACGATCTCATTGATTTCATAGGCAAGAGGTGCGGTCAGTTCATTTGTTGCAGACAAAATACGCCGATTGCCATTTCCATTTTTCACATCAACCAGAGCGTCGGTCATTTCTGCTATTTGCTTTTTTACGCGCCGAACGAGAACGATGGAAGTCAACACAGCCACAACAGCAATCACAATGGACAAGAAAACGATGATTTCCATGCCGGCTACACCTCCTTATTAAAGCGGTAGCCAATCCCTTTGACCGTTTGGATATACTTTGGACTGGAAGGATTGACTTCTAATTTTTTACGAAGCCGACTGATAATCGCCATAATGTTACTGTCATCATAGAAATATTCTTCGCCCCATACTTCCTCATAAATCTGCTGTTTTGTCAAAATTTTTCCTTGATGCTTTGCACAGTACAGGAGCAGATCAAATTCCTTTGGCGGAAGTTCAAAAGTGCCGTTTTCCGTAGTGACAGAACGATTTTCAAGGTCAATTTGCAATCCGTCAAAATCCAGTTTTTGCATGGCTCCGGCTTGCTGATTAAAGCGGGTGTAGCGGCGAATGAGGGACGCAATACGGGCAATCAGTTCGTCCATATCAAACGGCTTTGTCAGATAATCGTCCGCACCGGCCCGTAACCCCCGCACTTTAGAAGCACTGTCATTTTTGGATGTGAACATCAAAATCGGCAGGCTGTTTTCTTTGCGGATTTCTTCCAGCGTTTCAAAGCCATCCATACCGGGCATCATCACATCCAGCACCACAAGCTGATATTTCTGCTCTTTTAATTTCTGCAATCCTTCTTTTCCGGTATTACAAAAATCGGCTTCTATATGTTCTGATTGTACGCTGCGTTTAATCAAAGCGCACAGTTCTCTGTCATCATCTATAATCAAAATTTTATTCATGGCGCAACTCCTTCCCTTGTCTTGTCCGCCCATCAATCGGCTTCTCCGCAGTTTTAGGGATCAGCCAAACACCGGCCATTTTTACAGCGCCGGGGATACGCCCTCCAGCGCAATAATAATTTACCCTACGAGGTGTCACGCCCCACTTTTCGGCGGCCTCTTTCAATGTCATATAGTCCATTTCGCACCTCCACAGGATATATTATAGTTCTCTACCTCGAATAATACAAGTTAGAGCCTACACGGATGCGAAATAAAATACTACTTAATGTAAAATTTCATTACATTCTCATAATCTAACACGAAATGTAGAATGATATAGGGTGATATGAGAATGAACCAAGATGAAAGAATGTTTGACTTTCACGGCCTCGGGGCGGCTCTCAAAAGAGCCAGAGAAGAAAAGGGCTGGACACAAGCCTATGTTGCGGAATTAGTAGACCGTGACTCCCGTACCATTATGAATATTGAGAACAAAGGTCAGTATCCCAGCTTCGACCTTTTTGTTAAACTCATTACCAAGTTTGATGTCTCAGTTGACCAGTTTATTCATGCGGACGGAGGGGCACAGACAAGTTCTTGCAGAAAACACATTGATGTGCTCCTAAATTCTATGAATGAAAAAGAGCTTGTCGTGATAGAAGCCACAGCCGAGGGCATTAAGAAAGCCAGAGAAACGGAGGATGCGTAAGAAAGCATGACCTCCGTTTTTTGCGCCATGTAGCGGGTGCGCACGAAATGGCAAGCAGGGCAGGTGTGGCCACACCTGCTATTTTCTTGTGCCGCTGGCCCTGCGAAAATGCTTGTTGGGGAGCTCCCCAAACCCGCAGGACTTCGGGACAAAGTCGAGCTGTTGACAAACCCCCTAATTTCGTAAATGTCACAAGATATCATGATAAAAATCCAGCAAAAATAGCAGAAATATTCCAAAGAAAAAGGTCATGGTTCCCTATGCCATGGCCTTTATCATCCTTTTAAGATTTAATGCCGTTGACGATAAGAGGCACTGCTGTTCAGCCGCCTCTAATCCTCTTCTGTATAAGAATTTCAAGTTATGTCTTGACTTTTGCGCCGCAAAGCTGCCTTCGCTCCATATCTGTCGCAAAAGCAAAACCTTGGTGTGTGTTTCCGTACCATCCTTTTCATGATTCTTTTTTACAACGTCTTCAAAAATATTTACTTGAATTCTTTTATCAGAACCTTTTTCTCCTATGCACCTGTTACGGAACGGACAGTTTTTACATTCAGCCTTTGGACAGCGGTACTCTTTTGTTACAGTATTTATTGTTCTATTAAGCCGGTGCAGCGGAAGTGCTTTTCCTCCGGGACAGATGAATCTGTCATCCTTTCCATCATACTGAAAATCTTTCCTTTGAAATTCTGTAGTTCCTCTTTTTTGCTCTGTTCTTTCAGGCGTATAAAAATTTATGCCCCTTTCTGATAACTGTTGGTTGATAAGGTTTGTGTCATAGCCACTGTCGGCACATGCTTCTTGTATTTTCAAACCCAGATTTTTCTCAATATAATCAATCCTTTTGATATACGGCTGGCTGTCAGGCACATTGCCGGCTGTAGCTGCCACGTCGATTATGATTCCGTTTTTAGAGTCCACGGTTTCATGCGACAAGTAGTGCATCCCCTCCGCTTTCCCTTTCCTCTTGTAAAATCCAGATTCGGGGTCGGTTCTGCTTTCTCGTCGGCTAATGATTTCCGTTTTTTCCTTCCGTTTTTTGCATCTGACGGGCTTGATTTTTCCTTCCGTTTCCAACTGGACTCGTACCGTTTCTTCATACTGGTCTAATTCTTTGAGGTATTCATTTGTGACTTTTTCTGTTTGCTTAATGTATTCTGTTTTCCGGGATGCGTTTGCTTTCATGTGTGTCGAATCTGTAAAAACCAGCTTGCCGTCTGCCAGGCCCTTTTCTATGCATATGGAAACAATTTTCTGAAAGATATTCCGAAAAAGATCGCTGCCGTTGAAACGGCGGCGTCTGTTCTGGGAAACCGTAGAATGGTCTGGAACTTTATCCATGATATCAAGACAAAGAAACCAACGGTATGCCATGTTCACCTGAATCTCTTCTGATATTCTTCTTTCGGAATTGATGCCATAAAGAAAACCGATGAGAAGAAACTTGATTAAGACCACCGGATCAATGGATGGACGCCCATTGTTATGACAGTACATATTTTCTACTTCGTTATATATGAATGAAAAATCAATGATATCATTTACTTTCCGAAGCAGATGATCCATAGGGACTAAATCTTCAATTGTTATCAAATGCATTTCTATCTGTTGGTTTTCTCTTTTCGTCATCATAATGTATCACCTCAAGGATTCATCTACACATATATTTTCTTATATGAAAATCTTTTTGGCAAGAGGTTTGTCAACAGCTCGAAAATGTCTCGAAGTGGTTACTTGTCTTTTTCCATCTTCTTCGGAGCTTTTGTAAGCTGGGGCGGCTGTTTCTGTTTCCACTCGCCCAGCAGGCCCATGATCTGCTCCTTCATTTTGGCGGGAGTAACCTCCTTGCCGAAATACTTTTCCAGTTCAGCAGTTGAAATAATCACGCCTTTATCCTCCTTTTTCTTTTCTGATAAGATGCCGTCAATCACATCCCCATTGAGCTTTCCCTCTTTATCCAGCTCCCGGAGCCGTTTTGCCTGGGCTACCGAGGGGGAGGACTGCTCGCCGTCAATGGAAACGGCAACAAGCCTTTGATTTTTCGGTTTAATGTAGGACAGCTCCACGGCGGGCATAAAGCCAAGCCCTTTCTCGTCCACCTTGTTCAAGAGCTCCGGGACAAGGGAGTTCAGCCGGATATAGCGCATGACTTTTTTATAGTTCATGCCGTTGTTTTCCCCGACAATCTCAACGGAGCGTTTTCCGATGTCCCCCTCGGCCACGCCGTCCAGACGGCCTCCCTGGTGCTTGATGGCCTCCACTTCCAGATCCAAAAGTTTTGCAAGCTCGCTGGGCAGGGGCTCCCCACGCTGTTTGTTGCTGTTTTTCATTTCCTGGACAGCCTCGATGTCCGTCATGCTGCGGACGATACAGGGGAGCTCCTCCAGCCCGGCCAGCTCACTTCCACGGTGGCGGCGGTGGCCCGCCACAATCTCATAACCGTTGCCGTCCTTTTCCGGGCGGACGGTGGCGGGGGTCATAACGCCATGCTCCTTGATCGTCCCCACCAGCTCGACCATTTTTTCATCGTCCTTTACCTGGAACGGGTGATCCCGGAAAGTATGGAACGCATGGAGCGCGGAAAGTTTCAAATAAACCAGCTTTCCCTCGTCAATGGGACGGGGCGGGGCGGCGGGCTCGGGAGCAGGCGGCTCCGGGACAGCGGCCTCCCGGACGGGAGCGCCCTTTGGGGCATCCGGGGCTTTGCTGTCACTTCGGGACACTTTGTCTCGTTTAGGCGGCTTTGCCTTTCCGGGGGCCGTTTTATCCTCCTTGGGCGGGCGGCCCTTGCGTGGCTTTGTTTCCTCCTTGCCAGTGGGCCCCGCTTTTTCTTCTTTGGGCGGGCGGCCACGCCGGGGCGTTTTCGGCTTATCGCCGCCAGCGGCGGGAAGTTCCTCCTTTCCGTCTTTACCCGCCGCCTCCTTTTCCACCTGGGCCCGGGCCGCCTGCCGCTTTTCGCCCATCAGCTCATTGATCTTGTCAAAGGACACCACCACATCGCCGGGAGCGGGCTGGGCAGGCCCGGCCTGTTCCTGCTTGGGCGTGGGTGCGGCGGCCTGTTCGGGAGCCGGGGCCTGGGGCTGGCCTGCCGCAACAGGCTCGGGAGCCTCCGGGAGTTTTTCACTGCCGGGGCCTGTGTTCAGTTTTTCATCAGCCATTCACTAACCTCCTTTTTGTGAAAGTTGCATAAATTTAGGGGTTAAATTTCTGTAATTATTTTTTGCCTCCTTTCCGCCTATCCACGCAAAAAAGCCGTCCGTTTTTTCATGCCGGACGGCTTTTAGCGTAATGTGATAGATCAAATATTATTTTTTGTGGTTGGTAGGTTTTGAAAAGCCTTGTATTTACAGTGTTCTTATTAAGAAACAATCATATGTGTCTGTTTCTTCCACACTGTCACTTTCTGCTTTTCCAATACTCTCATTCTTCATGGTTTGAGGAGAATCAGAAAAAACTTCTTCCAATCCATTGTAACTGTCCTGAAACACTGCATTCCCACTACTTTTCTCTGCACCAACAATGAAAAAACAGTTCCTGTTAAACATACCCCTATGACAATTAATGCAGCATACTTCTTCATCAGCACCTCCCCTTATGCCCTTATCTCGGCTATTGTTTTCAATTCTGGAAAAATAAGCATAATTAACATACCTCTTTCTGTAAAAATTCAGAGCTACAGCCTCAAAGTTCACTTAAATACATAAAAAACTCAGGGAATGAACTAAGGGAATACTTTACCTGTTCCCACAATTTATCGTCATTACAACAAAACTCAATAGAATATCCAGTACATACTCTTATTTCAAAAGCATAGCTTGCACTATAACAGATGAAATGTGCCTGGTCGCTGAACCATGCTTTTTTTATGCCATATGATTCCGCTATCTGATTGATAAAATCCATACGTTCTTCTACTGTCTCCCCACAATACGGACATGTCCTGCAGTTTTCTTTCTTTTTTCTCTCATGGTGATGACAGACAGACGCACTTTCAAAATCCGTATATGCAAATCCTCTCTGATACATATGAAACGCTCTTTGGAACAGATACTTTTCAAAGCTTTCTGCATTTTTTTCTTCCCAATCTGTGACCACCGAAGGATTATCGTCCACAGAGGACAACTTCATATAAAACCCAATCGTGAATGGATCGCTGTAGGCAAAACAGAAAATGCCTTTTTCTAAATCCTCTTCATTCTGCAATTCCAAAACAGTATCAATATCCGCCTCACAAAAGTCCAGCTCCCTTTCCAGCAAGCCGCCGTCATCCTTCCCCATTTTTCTTAAACACCAACGATATGCCGCCGGTATTGTATAGTGGTATTCCGCCAGAATATCCTGTAACTGCTGAATCTGTTCTTCTGCTACAGGCACGCAGCGCTTTACCCATTCCGGGTCAAAGCCGGATATACTGCTGCATAAACGCTCCATCAAGGTATCAAGCGTTCCTTCCTGAAATTCTGCCATTTCAATTCCTCCGCATCCATAAAAAATTTTCCTCTGTTTCCTCTTCAGTGAAACACAGATAAGCTTCCAGCCAGCAGGCCCCAGTGGGAAAAAGTCTGCGCAATCCCTATAATACCACTGCCTGGCCGGATGGATAGTTCCCCTTCCAGGGACATGGGAAATATCCCTCTTTATAGATTTCTGCCAGCATCGTAAAAAATCCAGGCATGTCCAATACCTTTTCCACACATGCCCACGCCATATCCCGCCTCATTTTGTCAAACAGGTCATGGCTAATTAGAGGTAATCAAAAGAGGAAAGGAAAAGCACAATCCAGACGGAACCGGCGATACCGTCAAGAAATATTTGTGAGTTGGCAAGAATCCTGATATAATGGGTACAAACGCCCATCCGGGGCAGAAAGGCAGGGAGAAAAATGCACATCAGCTACAAACCGCTCTGGCACACACTGATAGAGCGCAACATGAGGAAAGAGGATTTAAGGCTTGCCGCTGGCTTGACTACAAATATGATTGCCAACATGGGAAAAGAAGGAAAACATATCAGCATGGACACACTTGCCCGTATTTGCGAAACATTGGATTGTGGCATTATGGATGTGATTGAGCTGGCCAGTGACGAGCCTTCCACCACAGGAGGGAACGACAATGGAAAAACTGAAAGAAAGAATCACAGAGAACGGCATTGATTATATTCTGGCAGGCGACTACTACATCCCGGACTTGAAGCTGCCGGAGGAGAACCGCCCCATCGGACGCTATGGGCGGCTGCACCGGGAATATCTCAAACAGGAACACCCGGCATGGTACAGCTCCCTTATCCTGACCGGAAAATTATGGACGTACCTTGCCGACATGAACGAACAGGCAGAGGAACGGCTTGACTTAATCATGGAGCAGATGAAAGCCGCCGAGGGAGTGACCGAGGAACTGAAAGCCAGGAATCAGCTTGAATGGGTGGGACGGATGAACAATATCCGCAGCCGGGCAGAGGAAATCATAAACAGCGAACTGATTTATATTTGATTGGATATGGAAAGGCCAGCCGATTATCCGGCTGGTCTTTCTAACCTTCCCTGCGCTCCAATACCGCCCGAATCATGGCAACGGCGATTTCCTGCTGGCTGGGAGATGTGCTTTCCCATAGTTCTGCCAGCTCCCGTATTTTGCTGACCTCATTATCTTCCAGCGCATCCCGCAGCAGATAATCAGGGGATATTTTTAGTGCGTTGCAGATATTGATAAATACGGGCAGGCTGGGAACTTTCGTCCCGCCCTCAATCTGCCGGAGATAGGTTGCGTTGATATTGCACAGCTCCGAGAGCCTGTCCGCCGTGAATCCCCGGTCTTTCCTCACCATGTTGATACGTCTGCCTAATCCTTTACCTTCCATAATGCCACCCATTTCATAAGCTATCAGCATTTATTTTGTACACTTTTAGACTACATCACACTTAGGGATTGCAATAGATTCTAGAAGACTATATAATATTAGCTAGCAGACTATAAACTATGAAAGGGGAACAACAGAATGGAACTGAACTATTTTCGGGACAGGCTTTTTGATTTACTGAACGACAGTGAGGGGATGGGGATTGTTGACCTGAACGCAGACGAGCAGAACAGCCTTCTTACTGTCAGGACGGAGGATGGGAATGTATTTGAAATCGTATGCCGACAGGCGGCGGGAAAGGAGGACGGATGGACGACCGCAAACTGACCGTATGCTATGGACGTGGCAATTACAAGCAATCTCCGCCGCAGATTCTTTTACAAGGTAAGTGGCTGGAACAGGCTGGATTCTCCGTAGGGGACAAAATCACCGTGAAATGCCAGCAGGGGCAGCTTATCATCACAAAAAACGGAACAAGAGCAGATTCAACAGAATAATGTTTATGACACAATGATTTTTTCGGAAAATCTATTCCCTCTGGAAAGTGACTGCGGTATAATGGAGCTATCGACAAATCGGAATAAAAAAGGAGGGTGCTGAAATGACCTATGCCGAGTATCAGGAGTACATGAGAAATTTTTTTGAACAGTATTATCAGAAGCTTTCACAGGAAGAAATCCGTGTGACACTTCCTCTTGAGGAAGAGGAAAAAGAAATGTGGAGCGATGATGCGAACCCTAATGATGAATGGAAAAGATGGAAGCTGGTTCCGGCTATGATTTCGGATGGGGAAATCAAGGAATTGGAAAAAGAAATAGAGGTTGAACTGCCTCTTTCCTTGAAAGCATTTCTGACCGTTACCCATCACTGCTTTGATGATCCCATAGGACGTAATTCGGTAGCCGAACATTTTCAAGGGGTGAGAAACGCATGGAACCCGGTTCTTGTGAGATGCGGCTATTTGCCCTTCGCGTGGGATGAACAGGGATACTTTATCCGTTGTATTCGGCTGGAAAATATGCCGGAAGAAGAGAAATGCGGAATTTACCAGATTGACCACGAAGTATTGTTTGATTTTGACGAAGACACGGTGACACCGGAGGAAATAGACCGGTGCATGGAGTTCATTTCCGAGAATCTGCTTACATATCTTGATGAGATACTTCATGACAGAGACTGCGATTCGCTGCGAAAGGCTTCTAAAAAAGCGGTGCTTAAAGTGTTGAAAGAAGAATGTGGGTTACAGAATTATGACGAATTATCGGACAAAATAGATGATGAAAAAGAATTTGATAAAATAATAACTGCGCTGAAACCGATTCAGAAGCAGTATTCCATTTCTGATGATGATTTGGAGGAAATCTTGTGGAGCATGGAATATTCTACTGACTGGTGAGAAAGGCTTACATAAAATGTAGTGGAACACTTGTAGTAGATGGATATGCAGAACCGCCTACAAAAGAAGAATTTGAAATCGATAGCTGGATACCTGTTATTGAATTGGTTAAAGATTGGGAAAAATTTGGACTATAGACACAAGTACCGTTTCCAGTTTGTGCGCTTAAAAATTGAATAAGAACCACCCAAAATGCCGTTGCATGGAAAAATCCCAAGCAACGGCATTTCCTTATCTCCGCTTCATCCTGCTCAACGGGGAATCCTTATATGCCGGAGTTTTCTTCATAACATTCTTCAAAACCGTGCGCTCCTGCTCCGACAGCTTCTCATACCGGATTTGTAGCTGCGTACACATCAGGGCAGTGAACACATCCAGATAGGAACCCGGCACGGCCAGCGCCTTCTTTGCGTCCCTGATTAGCTTCATGCCATTGGAGCCGTCCGGCGCACTGTCCGTATCGTCCTTGTGCGCTTCCCTTATGGCATGGAGGATAGTGTCCCAAGTCCGGTGCGTGACCTGACAGAAGTAATCTTCTTCCTGTACCTGCATGGCTTCCAACGCCTTTAACGCAGCATCTTCCTCCGCCTGCTGATATTGGGAAAGGACTTCCCCCGCAGGACTTCCAGAAGGCTGTTGAAGTTTTGAAAGTGGGCGGTTGCCACACCATCCACATAAATCTCCGTGTCCGTCATCAGGGTAACAAAATCCTCATGTGTGGCAATCTCACACAGCAGCCGGTTATTGATACGCCCGCTTTTCAGCAGCTCCACCATGCTGTCACTCAAATGCAGCTCCGTAAGTTCAAATCGCCCTTACCGCCCGTTCATCATTCACCGCCATATCCGCAAAACGGTTAATATCGGCAAGGACGGCGTTGAATAAATCCCTCGCTTCAATGGCGTGTGCGGTACACATGACGTTGCCGTACCTGCCATAATTATTACAGGTATATTGTACGCAGTCGATGATGTCGGGGCGTTTCCTCCTGTTTGCGCTCATGGCCCGCAAAGCATAGCCGCAGTCCGCACACTTGATAACGCCTGAAAAAATATTCTCAAAGCCGCCCTTATTCTTTTCCCGTCTGCGGCTCGTCATAAGCTGTTGGACAATATCAAATTCTTCTTGTGTGATTTTATTTCACAAGTTCATCGGCTCTGCGTCTATGCGTCCGGCTCTGTGATGACTGTTATCTGCAAATTTGTTACTTCAATCAATGTTTCCTGCTTACATTTTGGACAATAGAGAGGATAATTTTTCAATACTGTATCTTCTCTGATTTTATCACTGGTTTTACTGCCGCAAACAGGACAACGTATCCATTCTGTTCCATAAATGACACTCATATTTTATCCGCTTTCCAATCCCAAATACTTAATTGCCTACTATCGTCCTTTTCTTCAAAGAAATGCAAATAGTTAAATATTTGCTCTTGGTCATGCAAAATTCCATTTTCTTCGCATTTTCGGTGAAAAAGCCTCATTAAATTTTTGCTGTTGCCGCTTTCTATCATATACTGATTTCCGTATGTACGGATATATTTTTCTTTCAGCCCAGGAAATAATCGGTCTAACTGTTCATAAAAATACTCTCGATTTCCTTCTCGGAGAGTTAGCCCCATTCCAAAGCAAATAACGCCATAAACCTTTGCCTCAATACACATATCCAAAATACCTGAAATATTATCTTCAGTATCGTTAATAAACGGCAAAATTGGCGTCAGCCATACAACTGTCGGTATCCCTGCGTTCCTTATCTTTCTCAATACTTCAAAACGCTCCCTTGTCGTACTTACATTCGGCTCAATCTTTTTGCACAAATCTTCGTTGCACGTTGTCAAAGTCATTTGCACAACGCACTTGGACTTTTCATTTATTTTCTGTAAAAGGTCTAAATCCCTCAGTATGCGGTTTGATTTTGTTATGACCGTAAATCCAAAACCATGCTCATATATTAAGTGCAGAGCCTTCCTGACATTCCCTATTTCCATTTCCAGCGGAATATAGGGGTCTGTCATAGAACCTGTGCCTATCATACACTTTTTTCGCTTATGAATAATAGCATATTCCAACAAGTCAATCGCATTTTCTTTGACTTCAATATCCTCAAAAGCGTGTTCCATGTGATAGCATTTGCTTCTGGAGTCACAATAAATGCACCCGTGTGAGCAGCCCCGGTATAAATTCATTCCATTTTTAGCAGATAATATCCCTTTAGCTTTCACGAAGTGCATCGTATGTCCTCCCTGCATTTAGGTGCAATTTTTCCTATGTGCTTTCAGTTTTTTCATTGCCCAATCATAATGGCTTGCTGTAACGCTGACAAAATAAGAACCCAGCGTGCTTCCGCCTACCCATTTATAAACGCCTTTCGAAAACAATTCCTCGTTTGAAACAATTTCCGCCAGATTTATTACTTCGTTATGGGATTTCTGGAACATATTCTTTGCGTCCTCTAATGATGTAGACTGATGCTTTTTCCAAAATTCCACATTCATATCTCCATAGGTTTTCCAATTATACGGTTCTGGAAGAAACGGTTTATTATCACCGTTCTGATTGGAATACACCCAGTTTAACAAAAGCTGATGCCACTCATAGAGATGGATGAAAATATCACGAAGATTTTTATCTCTTTTCCAGTGAGCTTCTTTCTTCTTTTCATCACCCGAAAAATCAAAAGGCGTTGATAATTCTTTTTCTGTCAATCCAGAAACAAGAGTGTTTAACTTTTCATAATTAGCGGCTGCGGCTGTTAGTAAATCTGTTTTTGTTGTTGGTCTGCCCATATTTACTTTCCTTTCGTATTTATCATACTATGTTGCTATTTCTCTGTATCTGTAACTTTATATCTCAAGATAGTTTTTAAATTGGCTTTGTCTGTACGGTTAGCATTATTCAAATATATTTCACGGTGTTCTTTTCCCATACGCTTATATCCGTGTTCTATACAATATCCGTCCATAATCTCAAATGACGCAGGCTCATCATCAAACGCTCCTTTATGCAATATTTGAATGCACCTGCCATCGCAGATTGTTTCAAAAGAAATATCGGTTAGATACGGAATATTTTTTCTCACCTTTACTGTCTCTAACGCATTATCAAACATTTTTCTGGAAATAAAATCTGGTTGTCGTATCATGATGCGGTACTACAATTCTTCTTTTACCAAATATTCTTTTTCAGAAGCCATACTCCACATTCCCTCTAAAGGATATACGGTATAATCTGTTATTTCGTTGCTTTTTGGAGCAAACGCTTTATATGCCATCTTAATTTTATAAGCCATCGAAAACAGGGCGGCAACTTTATCTGAAAAGATTTCATCATTAGGATTTCCTCTGCCAGAAAGAATGATATATTTTTGAGCGGGAATATCAAGCACGCAAGGTTTTGCTTTTACACCATATATTTCTTTCTCATGCTTTTTCCATTCATGTTTCATTTTCAGCCCTCACTTTCCCAAATAGAATTTACAGGTAAATTATATCACGCTTATGCTGACACCCTATGTCAAGTTTTATATTTTTCATAGATTTTCTGTGCCTGTTCTGCCACGATGTCTTTCAGATATGCAGGCTCTATAATATCTACTTGCGTTCCAAATGACAATAAATACCCTATAAGCCATTCATCTTCTGGCATTTGGGCAGATACGATTAAATCCCCATTTTCTTTTTTGCTTACCATCGTTTTGTCAAATTCATCGTAAACACGATATGACATATTTTTCGGGAAACGCAGTACGATTGTGTTGTAGCATTGCTCCAATGTATCATCTAATTCTGGAAAGGGGCTTTTGCAAAAAATTTCCGTGAGAACTTCAAAATCTATGATACGGGTCAGCTTAAAAATACGATAATCCTGTTTTTCCGTACAAAATGCTTTTAAGTACCATGACATAGACTTATATGACATTTTTAGCGGCCTAACAATTCTTTCGCTAATTGTTCCGTAGGAATTTGCATAAGTTATTTTTACGCACTTTTGATAAATTATCGCTGATTTTAGCAATTCAAATTTCTCATTGTCAGTTCCCTTGTTGCCCCATCTGGAAAAATCTACTTCAAGCCAGTTTTCCGAACTGATACAAAAGATTGCAGAAAGCTTTTGCAATATTTGATTGATGCCAATATTGTTAGTAAGATTGATGCTTTGCAGGGCTGTTAGAATTTCCTGCTTTTCTTCTTCAGATAGCACTGCTTTATCTAAAACAAAATCACTCATTAAATGAATGCCACCGTTTCGCCCAGCTTCTGCATAAACAGGAATACCTGCACCACTCAAAGCATCAATATCTCTGTAAATTGTCCTTACAGATACTTCAAATTTTTCTGCTAATTCTGGAGCAGTAGCCTGTCCTTTATCAAGTAAATGATACACAATCTTAAATAATCTGCTTTCCTGCATTGCCAACTCCTCCTTTGATAATAGAATACCATCAAAATCCTGACACCGTATGTCATCATTTATTATAATCATTTCTTTACTCGTTATCAACTGACTAAGCATAAATGAACTTTATTCTGCTCAAAGCAGGGATAATGAGTAACGCTTTTCTTTTCTATATTCCCTATATTTCTGATGCTTTTAAAGAAAAATAGAGAGCAAGGTGTTAATCCCTGCCCTCCATTTTTAATGCTTTATGCGTATATGATTTCCCTATCCACAATCTCCCTCGCACAAGCCCTTATGTTATTCATTCTTCCTGTCCATTCTAAGGCGTTTTCTTCCTTTAAGCATTCCGTTATGCCCTGTGCCTGTTTTATGTCTTCTATAAGCCTTTCAAAGCATTCCTGCGCCTGACTGTCAATGTCAGCAAGGTAGGTGTTCAGCCTGCCGCTTGTGAGAAGATTGGTGTATGTAACTTTGCGGTACTGCTTCAGATAGTCCAGATGCCGTTGTCCCCATGCGCTTATGGGCTGTTCTTCTTCAGTGGGTAATCTTAAATCTGGAATAAGATACCCATTTTCCTCGTGATATGTGCCGCCTAACTGTTCAAATATTGATTTCATATGCAAAAACTCCTTTTCTGTATGGTTTGGTTTCTGCGGGGTATCTGCAAGCAATGTATCAGCAGACTGTATGTATATGTTATCTTTAAGTTAAGTTTCTCCGATTCTGCTCCGGTTCTAAATTAGGTGTTGTGTCTATATTCATTTTTTCGAAGCCACCACATGATGGCTTGTTTGTGGCGCAATTCACTTTCTCTCTAACCGCTACCTCTCAGTTTCAAACTTTTATTCCTTCGTATTAGTTAGATTTTTCTTTGATGTTGGCTTTTTGCACTTCCACATAAGCCCGGTAATACCTGTTTGTACCTTTGTTCCGGTACAAATCTGAAACTTCCGTCACAGCCACTTTAGGCTGTCTTTTCAAAATCTTCTCGAACCATCTAATATCATTCTTCGTTCCCATCAGTCGAATTTTCAGCACGTTTCCTCTCCATTTCTGCAAGGATCTCCTCAATGGACTTCTGCTTTTTGCAGTATTCCGGATAACGGAGCTTGATACCCTGCCAGAAGTACATCGCATAGCCGCAGCAGAAAATATCACTTACCGAATACTCACTGCACTCCCTGATCTGCTCGTCCTTGCGCTTATAATCGTCAACACTTGGCGTTCCGTCTGTATAAAGGTTAAAGGCAAGCCTTACCACACGGACACTGCCGCTTGTCTGCCAGCCCTGGTGCAGACACTCCGGCTTGATAAACCCGGACTTAATATCATAGATCTGGCTGAAATGATTCCTTGTGTCCTCTGAAATACCGAGAATGTAAATCAACGCCTTGTGGTAGCAGTCCTGATACCTCGCCTGTTCCAGTTTCTCATAATAAAACTTCTCATGTTCCCCGTTTGCAAAAACCATGTGTTTGTTGTTGGCGCTCTGCGCCTCTGCTCTTAACGCTGTGCTGTTCATCTCGTGAACCTCCTTTTCATTAAATAAAATGCCTATTACCAAATGTGCATTTTAATTTGTTGGACTAGCCTGACATTACAATTTCTTCTAAAAGGCTGAATTCCTCTTTGAAAGGCGCAATCAGCACCACCGGCTTAGCCCAACATCTATGCTTAAGTTTATGATGTTACGCAGAGCAGGTGGTTTTTTTGTTCTCCAAAGTTCCATTTTTCGGATCAGCGAAAAACTCCTCAATGGAGAACAGGGCCATGCCCTAACAACAAAAAGAGCGTTTCGATTATTTCCGAAACGCTCCTTAGGAATCTGTGGATTTACACTGATTTTGTTGGACTTCGAGATGAAAATTGCATTATTGCGTATTATGATGTACCAACGCAAAAAATTTTGTTGGACATTTGTTGGACTTCCGGTGTCTTTGTTGTACCTGAAATCCGCATCCTACTCAACAATTTTTGTCCGAATTTTGAATTGTTAATCTTCTAATAACACACGTTTTCTTTCTATCATTTCCCCGATTCTCTCGATATATTGGGAAACATCCTTGACGTTCTCACTCCGCTCAATGCGTCCGTCCGGGTACACCCTTTTCGATACGCTCCCGGCACCGCAGGCGACTATGGTCTGTTTTTCCTCCATCATAAGTATATTATATATGCCAGCTTTGTCCGCTTTCGCATACCCTACATTTTCAAAATTTCCGGCCATATTTTTCTGGCGATACAGATAATAGGGAAAAAGGCCCATCTCTGCACAGACTCTGGCAGTCATATCCATAATCTGCATATTGTTGTGAAGACCCATTTCCTCGTATTTCTCCTTGAATAGATTCAGCCTGGCTGCACGCTTGATGGCCAGAGAATGAATCGTGATGCTGTCCGGTGCCAGGACACGCAGTTCTTCCATGGTACGTTCCACATCCTCACAGTCTTCTCCCGGAAGCCCCACAATCAGATCCATATTGATGTGAGAGAATCCCATCTCCCTTGCCAGTTTGTAGGCTTCCCTCGTCTGCTCTGCCGTGTGGTGCCTTCCGATGATCTGAAGCGTTTCGTCTTTCATGGTCTGTGGATTGATGGAGATCCTGTCAATCCCGTGATCCAGCAGCACCTGCAGTTTCTCCCGCGTGATACTGTCCGGCCGTCCGGCTTCCACTGTAAATTCCTGCAGATACGTCCGGTCAAAAGATGTCTCAATCTTTGTCAGCAGCCGATCCATCTGTTCCGGCAAAAGGGTGGTAGGCGTACCGCCTCCGATATAGACCGTATTCAGCTTTTTGTGCCGAAACCCTTCCGACAGATAATCCAGCTCTTTAAAAAGAGCCTGCAAATACTCCCCCACTCGCTTTTTCCATTTGGAAAGCGGATACGATGTAAAAGAACAGTACAGGCAAGTACTCGGACAGAATGGTATGCCTATATACAGACTGTAACCGTCCTTATAATCAATATTCCGCAATATATGACGCTCCCGGTTGGCAATCATCACACTGAGTGCTGTCTTTTCTTTGCTCGCCAGATAAGTGTCCCGCATAAATGCGGCAATCTCCGTATTGCTTTTTCCTTCTTCCAAAAGCTGCATGGCCAGCTTCACCGGACGGATGCCCGTAAGCGTCCCCCAGGGCAGTGTCTGCCCTGTATATTCAGACAGTATCCGGTAAATATGACGCTTCAGATGGTTCTTCGTCTCCTTTCGATCCTCATAATCAATCTGCTGCGTCCTCTCATCCACCAACGTCTGTTCTTCTGACAGTCTAGCTGTTAAAAGCGTATCTGTAAATATTAATTCCATCCGCACGCCGGTTTCTTCTGCAAATGTCTCCTGCACCCGAACCGATACATCTTCTTTTGGAAAAAATGCTTTTACAAGCGAATGAATATCATATTCAAAGCCCGGCCGGTTTACAATTACTTCTATCATGTCGGCTGTCCGTCTCCCCTCTTTTTCTCCGGTAACTGCGCCAGTATGATCGCAGCAAACATCAGTGCGCATCCAAATAATTCCCTGCCGCTCAAACGCTGGCCGAGAAGCACCCATCCTGCCAGCACAGAGAAAACAGATTCTAAACTCAGAAGCAAGGACGCTACGGTAGGCTCTGCATTTTTCTGTCCCAAAATCTGCAGAGTATAAGCCACACCGCAGGACATGACACCCGCATACAAGATAGGCATCCATGCCGCCGCAATATCTGACAGATTCGGGGTCTCCCAAATCAGCATGGGCACCCCGCATGCTATCCCCGCCGTCAAAAACTGAATCGCTGACATACGGACCCCATCTACCAGCGGTGAAAAATGGTCAATGACCAGAATATGCAGGGTAAACACTGCCGCGCAGATCAGGACAAGCAAATCTCCAAATCCCAGAGACAAGTGTTCGGTCATACACAGAAAATAAAGCCCTGCTGCCGCCATCACTACGCACAGAACAATCAAAGACCGCACCTTCCGCCCCAGAAAAAGCCCGAATACAGGCACCAGCACGATGTACATAGCCGTAATAAAGCCCGCTTTCCCGACCGTAGTAAACAAGATCCCATACTGCTGCAGGCTGCTGGCCGCCGCCAGAAGCAGACCGCAGCAGATGCCTCCGGTGAGAAGTGTCTTTGTATTTCCCCGTTCTTTCTTTATCTCGGCCTCGCTTTTTCCGCTTTTTCTCTTCAGATGATCCATCAGACAGATGACCGGTACCAAAACGATGCTTCCGAGCACAGACCGCACGCAGTTAAAAGTAAATGGTCCTACATAATCCATGCCCACACTTTGAGCCACAAAAGCACAGCCCCAGATCAAAGCAGTCAAAAGCAGCATGGCATTGTTCTTCATTTGTTTCAACAGTTTTCCTCCTCACACAGAATATACTGCCGTGTATCTGTCCGCACAGATTCTCAGATCCTGGCGACGCCGGTCCTTTTAGCCGCTTCAGCCACTGCAGATGCCACTGCTTTGCCAACTCTTGGATCAAATGCCTTTGGAATAATATATTCTTCGTTCAGCTCTTCCTCTGAAATCAAATCTGCCAATGCTTTTGCAGCCGCCAGCTTCATTTCATCGTTGATATCGCTGGCGCGTACATCAAAGGCGCCGCGGAAGATTCCGGGAAATGCCAGTACATTGTTAATCTGATTCGGGAAATCGCTCCTGCCGGTAGATACCACTCTGGCACCGCCTGCTTTTGCCTCCTCCGGAAAGATTTCCGGTGTAGGATTCGCACATGCAAAAATAACTGCATCTTTGTTCATGGTGCGAACCATTTCGGGAGTTACCATCTTTGGAGCGCTGACACCGATAAAGACATCTGCACCGGCCAGCATATCCGAAAGCGTGCCCTTTCGCCTCTCCTGGTTTGTAACTGCTGCCATCTCTTCTTTAACCGGATTCATGCCCGTTTCGCGGCCTTCATAGATGGCACCGTTTCGGTCACACAAGGTGATGTCTTTATAACCGGCTGTCAGAAGCAGCCTTGTAATGGAAATGGCAGCAGCTCCGGCACCATTTACTACCACACGAACCTCTTCTTTTTTCTTGCCCACCACTTTTAATGCATTGGTCAGTCCTGCCAGTGTGATGATTGCGGTTCCGTGCTGATCGTCATGAAAAATAGGGATATCGCATTTTTCCTTTAATTTTTTCTCGATCTCAAAACATCTAGGAGCCGAGATGTCCTCCAGATTCACGCCGCCGAAGCTTCCTGAAATGAGATAGATCGTATTGACAATCTCGTCTACATCTTTGCTTTTAATGCAAAGAGGAAATGCATCCACATCTCCGAAGGCTTTAAAAAGCACACATTTTCCTTCCATGACCGGCATACCTGCCTCCGGCCCGATATCTCCAAGTCCGAGCACCGCGCTTCCGTCCGTTACCACCAGGCACATATTATGACGTCTGGTCAGATCATAGCTTTTCTCTCTATCCTTCTGAATCTCCAGGCAGGGTTCCGCCACTCCCGGCGTATACGCCAGAGACAAATCGTCTTTCGTCTCCACCGGAACCGTCGCCACAACCTCGATCTTTCCTTTCCATTCTCCATGAAGTCTCAGTGATTCTTTTGCATAGTCCATTTTTTTTCCTCCTATTTATAGTCGCTGCGCGACAGCACTAAAAAGTAAAGTTACTTCGGCACACATGTAATGAGAGAAACTTTCATTCGAAAGGACACTCATGAAAGTTCCTCTCGTGTGCCTTCGCGACTTTACTGTCCAGCAGAAAATACCTTTCAAAACTATTTGACATTTCTTAGCTGGACTATTATCGTTCCGCATCATCCCGAATCATGCCCCTTTGTCTGGAAATATTTCCGGCCGCTCTGCGCCCTCAAATCTTTCCGGGCATGTTCCCCATCTCACATTCCAAATCATACCGTTTTTGACGGGAATGTCAATCTTTTTTTCAATTTTCATAAAACCTGCTGAGTTTTTCCTGCTGCAGTTTCTTTGGTTCACACCATTCTTTTATCGTGTCACATCCCGAAGCCAAACTTTGGAACGATATCTCCATGCGGCAAAAGGCAGCTTGATAAATTCATCCAGCATAAGCAGTACAAACACCCCTTTCACCGGAAGATGCAGTACAAACGCTCCTATCCAGCCCATCAAAATGGATCCTACCCACAAGGCGCACCCTTCTAAGATCAGTCCGAACCTCGTATCTCCGCCGGCTCTTAATACGCCAACGATAACCGGGCAGCTCACCGACTGACACAGACTGTAGACAGCCAGAACGACCAGCATAAACAGCAGATAGTCCTTCGCCTCCGGTCCCAGCGTCAGCGCACCTGCGATCACATGGCGAAGAGAGAACATGGCTAAGCTGGCGCAGCAAGTGACGCCGATGCTTAAGATTACCATCCTTCTGGCATAAGTTTCCGCCATAGTAAGCCGCTTCTCTCCGATGGCCTTTCCAACCAGCACACTGGTGGCGGCCGACAGTCCTACGCTCATAACCATAACAAGCTCTCGGATGACTCGGACAACCGAATTGGCCGCCGCTGCAGGGCTTCCAAGCTGTCCAAGAATCGCCGCATTGGCAGACATTCCGGCTCCCCAGAGCGTCTCATTTAGTACCACCGGAATGGACAATACAAGAAAATCTCTCAGAAGCAGGCCGTCCCAACGGAAGAAATAGGTCCTGCGAATACGCACCTGTCTGTTTATTTTCCACATATAGAAAACAACAAGCGCAAACTCCAGGCAGCGGGACAGAAGCGTCGCCAGTGCTGCTCCTCGTACGCCTAGCGCCGGCATTCCCAAAAGTCCGAAAATAAAGACGGCGTTCATCAGTACATTTGCAACAAGAGAACAGGCAAAAACTGCAGTTCCGATTTTTGCCCTCTCGATGCTGCGCATAAGGTACAGATATCCGGTACAGAACGCCGACATGGGATAACTAAATGCCACAATCCGAAGGTAGGAAGCCCCGCCCTCTATAACGTCCGTTTCTGATGAAAAAATATGCATAATCTGCTCCGGAAAAAACTCCGAAGCGATAAAAAAGAGCACTCCGGCTGACAATGCCAGACAGAGCGTCATACTGAATACTTTCTCTATGGTCTGTATTTCCTTCTTTCCCCAATACTGGGCCGTCAAAACCGACGCTCCCGACGTCATGCCGAAGATCATAAGGCTCATGACAAACTGTACCTGTCCGGCCAGTGAGCCGCTGGAGAGCGCTGTCTCCCCTACCTTTCCGAGCATGACCACATCCGCCGTTGTCACTGCTGTATTAATCAGGTTCTGAAGGGCAATCGGGAAAGCCAGACCAAATACTATTTTAAAAAAATCCTTCATATGTGTTATACTCTTTCTATAGGATAATAGGTGTCTGTCCCCACAAAATTTTTCGGCTGGAAACACTGTGCAGGCAGATGCAGAACAGAAATCAGGAGGTATCTGAATCATGAAAACCATTGATCTGCATGTCCATTCCTGCCATTCCGACGGCTCCCTTACGCCCTCGGAACTGGTCTCCTTGGCCTGCTCTTATGGCCTGTCCGCTTTCGCCCTGACAGACCACGACACCACTGACGGCATTGACGAAGCCATCCGCACTTCCAAAAGCACCGGCCTCGAAGTCGTCCCCGGCATAGAGTTTTCCACCCGGTATATGCACCGGGATATCCATGTCCTTGGCTACTATATGGACTATCATGCATCCTCTTTCCGGCAGACACTCCAAAACTTCTTAAACGCCAGAGACATCCGAAACCGGCAGATGTGCGAACGTATCCGGGAGCATACCGGCTTTCCCATCTCCATGGACATTCTCACTTCTTCCTATCCGGATGCCGTCATTACACGCGCCCATATGGCCGCATGGCTTGTGGAGCAGAATTTTGCAGAAACACGCCAAATAGCTTTTGACAAATATCTGGGGGAACACGCCCCCTGTTTCGTCCCCAAATCCGAGGTGACGCCTGCCGACGCCATTCGCCTGATCCTAGACCACGGCGGCATCCCTGTGCTGGCACACCCTCTTCTATACGCTCTGTCCAAAAAACAGCTTCACCAGCTCCTCAAAGAACTAAAAGAAGCCGGTCTTATGGGCATTGAAGCGGTCTATGTCCTGAACCGCCAGGCGGACGAAACTTTTGTGCGCTCCCTTGCCGGGACATACGGCCTTCTCATCACGGGAGGTTCTGATTTTCATGGAGCAAACAAGCCGAATATCGAACTTGGAACCGGCATCCAGGCTTCCCTGTCCGTCTCCTATGAACTGCTGGAAATTATGAAAGCCGCAAGACCACGTTCCTAATAATTTCCGAGGATCTTAACATTCACCGCTTCTTCCATGATCCCGCGAATGGCATTTTTCACTGCACTGTCGTTTAAATTGCCTTCAAAGTCCACAAAGAAATGATACTCCCAGTTGTGTTCCGGAATGGGCCTGGACTCGATCTTGCACATATTTAAATCATTATAAATAATGTGAGACAAAATATTATAGAGACTTCCGCTCTTATGAGGCAGCTCGAAGCAAATGCTCACTTTTTTCGCATCCTTCTCGTACATCTTTCGATTGGTGACGATAATGAAGCGGGTGGAATTGAACCGGTTATGGTTCAGCGGCATTTTCAGCACCTGAAGTCCATGGTGCTTTGCCGCCGCCACGCTTCCGATGGCTGCCTGCGTCTTATCCTTGTCCGCCGCCACTTTCTCTGCTGCCATAGCCGTATTGGCTACACGCTCCTGTTTCCAGTTCTGCTGTTCCAGATAAATGGAGCACTGCATCAATGCCTGGGGATGGGAATAGACCGTCCGGATATCCCCAAGCTCTGCCCCTGGTATTCCAAGAAGCGCATGATCGATCTTCAGAATCTGTTCGCCTACAATATAATTTTCGTATTCTTCCAGAAGATCGTAAATATCATTCACTTCCCCTGCGGAAGAATTTTCAATGGGAAATACCGCATAATCCGCCATGCCTTCTTTGATGGCCTCCATGCACCCGCGCCAGCTATCCATATGAAAGATATTCACATCTTCTCCAAAATACCGGAGCGCTGCCTGGTGCTGATACGCCCCTTCCACTCCCTGATAGACGACCCGGCAGTTCTTCCGATCGATCTTTTCAATCTGTGTAAAAGGCAGACTGCCGGATACGCCTTCCTTCGCCAGAAGCTGGTACTGAAGCTTTCTGCTCATGGACATGATCTGCGAGAACAGCTCCTGCACCCCATGACGATTAAAATCATCATGTGCCAGTTCTCCCAGCACCTGCAGCTTTGTAAGCTCCCGGTCCCGGTCCAATACTTTCTTTCCATTGGCGATCTTATATTCCGCCACCTGCCTGCAAATATCCATTCGCTCTTCAAAGAGCCGCACCATCTCCCGGTCGATCCGATCGATCTCATCCCGAAGTTCCAGCAAATCCGTCATTTCTCCTGTCTCCTCTCCTGTATCAGCCTTACCAGTTCTCCCAGATAAGAAAGGGAGCCAAAAGCCAGAATCACATCTTCTTCCCCCGCCAGCTCATATGCTTTTTCTACTGCATCTTTCAGGCTTTTCGCCGCCTGCACATGGGGATTTTGCACTGCTACCGCTTTGGCCAGCTCTTCTGCCGGAAGGGCTCTTATATTGTCCGGTGTCATTACTGTGATGATCTCTGAAGCAAAAGAAGCCGTCCTCTCAATCACCGCATTGTATTCCTTGTCCGCCAGCACTCCCATAATATAGATCAGTCTCTTACCAGGCAGATAATTCTGAATCGTCTCAGCCAGTTTTTCAGCCGCATCCCGGTTGTGTGCACCATCCACGATTACATAGGGTGCTTTTGCAATCACGCTGAAGCGTCCGATCCAGACCGTCTCCCGAAATCCTTTTCGCACAGCATCCTCCGAGATCCTGTATCCTCTGTCCTTCAGTACACCAATCACTTCCAGCGCCAGCGCTCCGTTTTCGAACTGATGTTCTCCTATAAGAGATAACTCTACCGCTTTATGTTCTTTATAATCGAAAAACTGAGAGACAAGCTCTCGCTTTCGGTTCACCACCTGCCCCGGATCCGCTGTCACCACCGGACAGCCGCACGCCTCTGCCCTGGCAAGAACTGCTCTTTCTGCCTCCGGCACCTGCTTCATCGTCACCACTGTGCAGCCTGGTTTCATGATGCCTGCTTTGTTCTCGGCGATCTCCGAGAGTGTATTTCCAAGCACGCCTATATGGTCCATGCTGATGGATGCCAGCACTGCCGCCGCCGTATGCCTGATCACATTCGTCGCATCCGTCCTGCCCCCCATACCGGTTTCCAGCACTACCAGATCGCACTTCTGTTCTGCAAAATACAGAAATGCCAGTGCTGTCTCTGCCTCAAACATGGTTGGATGAGCCAGGCCTTCTAAGAGCATCTGATCTCCCGCCTCTTTGATCCGCTCTGTCAGGCGTACCAGTGTTTCTTTGGATATATATTGTTCATTTACCTGTATCCGTTCTCTGTAATGGAAAATTGTAGGGGAAATATATCGTCCTACCTGGTATCCCGCTTCCTTCAGAACTGTCGATACAAGAGCCAGCACCGAACCTTTTCCATTGGTTCCCGCAATGTGCACAAAGGTAAGCTTATCCTGGGGATCCCCAAGGCGCCGGAGCATCTCCTGTAAAGGTTCCAGTGTATATTCTCCCGCATACTGGTTACAGTCCTCCAAATATTTCCTCGCTTCTTCGTATGTCATCTCTGTTCACTCTTTCTATGAACCCTTCTCCAAAGGTATCTTTTGTCGCTGCATTCCATCATAACATAGGAACGCACTACTTTCAAGCATCCCCTTTTTCTCTTCGGCCTGCATTTTCTGCCGGACGCCGCCGGACAAAAAATACCCAAAAACAGAATAATTTCTTCCCTATGTTTCAATACTATTCTGTATGATAAGACAAAACTTTTTTCGGTGTGGCATAACCGGCTGGGCTTTGGAAATTCTCTGGACCGGTCTTCACGCTTTTCGCGTACGCGATCTTAAGCTGATCGGAAATTCCTCCCTCTGGATGTTCCCGATCTATGGAAGCGCTGCTTTCCTCACTCCCATCATGCAGAAAATGAGAAATGTTCCTCTCATTCAGCGGGGCTTCGTTTACATGTCCTGTATTTTCCTGGGAGAATATGTCAGCGGAATGTTTCTGAAGCACAAAAACATGTGCCCCTGGGACTACAGCCGCACCCCCTGGCATTTAAACGGCATCATACGCTTGGACTACGCCCCTGTCTGGTTTCTCGTAGGACTTCTCTATGAGCGTCTCCTGCTGCGGAAAGTTTCCACAAAACTTTCCGCAGAAACAAGTTGAATTTTCCCCGCATATCGTGTATCCTGTTCATAGTGAAAAAGATGCGGCATCTGGCTGAAAATCCTTCCAGACACCGGGGATTGGCCGGACAGATGCGGAACTGAACATCAGCATCTGGCCGGACAATCCGGGAAGGGTTTTCAGACACGGATGTGGCTAAAAACCCTTCCAGACACCGGGGATTGACCGGACAGATGCGGAACTGAACATCAGCATCTGGCCGGACAATCCGGGAAGGGTTTTCAGACACGGATGTGGCTGAAAACCCTTCCAGACACCGGGGATTGACCGGACAGATGCGGAACTGAAATAGGAGGTATGTATGAGACATTTGATGAGCCCTCTGGATTTCTCTGTCGAGGAACTGGACCAGCTTCTGGATCTTGCCAATGACATTGAAGCCCATCCGGAGAAATACGCACATGCATGTGACGGAAAGAAACTTGCCACTTTGTTTTATGAACCAAGCACACGGACCCGGCTTAGTTTTGAAGCTGCCATGATGAACTTAGGCGGCAATATTTTTGGTTTTTCTTCCGCAGCCAGCAGCTCCGCTGCCAAAGGAGAAAGCGTTTCCGATACCATTCGTATGATTTCCTGCTATGCTGACATCTGTGCTATGCGCCATCCCAAAGAAGGTGCTCCTATGGTGGCCAGCGCAGTCTCTTCTATTCCTGTTATCAACGCCGGTGACGGCGGACATCAGCATCCTACCCAGACCTTAACCGATCTTCTTACGATCCGTTCCCTGAAAGGACGGCTGGATCATCTCGTCATCGGTCTGTGCGGTGATCTGAAATTCGGGCGGACCGTCCACTCTCTCGTTCGTGCTCTAGCCCGCTATGAACACATCACCTTCATTTTCATCTCTCCTGAAGAGCTGAAAATCCCCGGTTACATCAAAGAAGATGTTCTGGAAGCCCAGAACATCCCCTATAAGGAAGTAGAACGCATCGAAGACGTGATGTCCGATCTGGATATCCTCTACATGACCCGCGTACAGAGAGAACGCTTCTTCAATGAAGAAGACTATATCCGTCTGAAAGATTTCTACATATTAAATAACAAGAAAATGAAACTTGCCAAAGAAGACATGATCGTTATGCATCCCCTTCCCAGAGTCAACGAGATCTCTGTAGAAGTGGACAAAGACCCAAGAGCAGCTTATTTCCGTCAGGTCCAGTACGGCGTCTATGTGCGCATGGCCCTGATTCTTACTCTTCTGGAGGTGAATGTATGTTAAATATCGGCGGATTAAGTGAAGGCTTCGTGCTGGACCACATTGAAGCAGGACGGAGTATGGAAATCTATCAATATCTGAATCTGGATAAATTCGACTGCTGTGTGGCAATTATTAAAAATGCCCGCAGCAATAAGATGGGAAAGAAAGACATCATCAAGATCGAATGCTCTATTGATGCTATTGATTTGAAAGCCCTTGGTTTTATTGATCACAACATCACGGTCAATATCATCCAAAATGACCGCATTGTAGAGAAAAAGCGTCTGTCTCTTCCCAAGGAGATCAAAAACGTCGCCAGATGCCGCAATCCCCGCTGCATCACTTCCATTGAACAGGAAATAGATCACATTTTTGTCCTTACCGATCCGGTAAAGGAAATCTACCGCTGCAAGTACTGCGAAGAGAAATACAGAAGAAAGAAAAAATAAGTCTTTGAAACAGAAAAAACTGCCGGGAAACAGACAGACCTAAACAGGAACAGATATGGCTCTCATGAGTCCTGTCTGCCCCTGAAGTTTTTTATAAGAAAAAAGTCATACACCTGTTCCATTCTCTCCTCAGGGATTTAGCTTCTGGACAAATCCGCTCTCCTCATGTTAGTATTAGGAAAAACAACAGGGTGGTAAAGGTATTATGCAAAAAATTATGATCATCGAGGATGACCTGGACATTCGAGAGGAGCTGGCACTGATCCTGAAAAACGAGGGATACGCATCTGTAATAGTGACAAACTTTGACTGCATTCCGGAACAGGCGGTACAAGAACATCCGGATCTAATCCTCCTGGATATCGGCCTGCCTGGGCGCGATGGCTTTTCCCTGTGTGCCGCTCTGCAAAAAGCCGTTTCCGCACCGGTGATTTTTGTCACCAGCCGGGATGCCGGTATCGATGAGGTGCGGGCGCTGAGCCTGGGCGGAGACGACTACATCACCAAACCCTACAGTGTCCCCGTCCTGCTGGCCCGAATCAAGGCCGTTCTCCGCCGGACCGGAAGCAGTCCGGAATCGGTTGATGTTCTCGAAGCCAGAGGGCTGCGTCTGAGCCTGACAAAAGGAATGGTATCAGCCAATGGGAAAACGGCGGAACTGACCCGAAATGAACTGCAGATATTATCCTGTCTGATGGTTCATGCAGGTCAGATCGTTTCCAGAGCTGATCTGATCGATACACTGTGGGACAATCAAATTTACATTGACGACAACACCCTCAGTGTCAACATGACCCGGCTGCGGGGAAAACTGTCGGACATTGGCCTGCCAGATACCATTAAAACCCGCCGCAAAATGGGATATCAGCTATGACTCTGTGGGAATTTTTATCAGACCGGTCAGGACGGATTGCCCTGCAACTAATCGTCGCCGGACTGACGGCCCTGTTCCTTCTTGCCACGGGAACACAACCTGGAATTCTTATCATTTTACTGATTGCACTTCTGCTGGTTTTCCTGATCGTAAATATGCTTGATTTCTTTCGGCAGCGCACCCGGCTTCTGGAACTGGAAACCATCCTGAAAGGACTGGACCGGAAATACCTGTTTGCGGAATGTATTCCGCCGCCTAAAGGGCTTTATGAACAGCGGCTCTTTGACCTGACCCGTCGGGCAGGACGGGCCATGACCGGCGCGGTCTCCGATGCCCAGGCCCGCCAACGAGAATACCGGGAGTACGTGGAACGCTGGGTGCATGAAATCAAGGCTCCCATCACCGCAGCCCGGCTGATCTGCAGGGAACTAGACGGAGATCCCCGCCGAAAACTTATGGCTGAGCTGGCGCAGATCGAAGCCAATATCGAACGGACCCTGTTCTATGCCCGTGCAGAGAACCCGGAACAGGACTGCCTGTTTCGACAGACGGACCTGGGGAAAATTGCTGCCCAGGCCATTGAAAACCATCGTTCCCTGCTGATTCAAAGCGGCGTCCGGGTGAAAACAGAGAATCTGAATGGTGTCGTGTATACGGATGAAAAGTGGGCTGTTTTCATTTTGGGCCAGCTCCTGCAAAATGCGGCCCGCTATCGAAGAACAGAGCCGATTATCATTCTTTTTTCAAAATCTCTTGGAAAACAAATACAACTTGTGGTGCAGGATAATGGCATCGGCATCCCTGCTCATGAATTGTCCCGCGTGTATGACAGGGGCTTTACCGGCAGCAACGGACGGATCCGGGGCGGTTCCACCGGCATGGGGCTGTACTTGTGCCGGAAGCTGGCCGCTTTTCTGGATTTGGGACTTCAAATCACATCAGAGGAAGGAAAAGGGACAGTTGTGACCCTGACGTTTCCGGCAAAAGAAAATCTTACGAAACTGTAAGGTAAATCCATATCAATTCGATACAATATTCCTCACTTTTAGTGTACTATAGAGCCGTAAGTCAAAGGAGGCAAACGGTATGCTGCAAGTACAGAACATTGAAAAATACTATGGGGACAAAAACAATGTCACCAAAGCGCTGGACCGGGTAAGTTTCGACGTGGAGGCAGGAGAGTTCCTGGCAATCATGGGAGCATCCGGATCGGGCAAAACCACCCTGCTTAACTGTATTTCTACCATTGATACCATCAGTGCAGGGAAAATTCTTCTGGATGGAGTAAGTATAGACAATCTTAATGAAAAAGAACTGGCGAAATTCCGCCGGGAACGCCTGGGCTTTGTGTTTCAGGACTTCAATCTGCTGGATACCCTGACGATCGAGGAAAACATCGGGCTGGCCCTCTCGCTGAACCATAAAGAACCAAAAAAAGTCCAAGGCCAGGTGCACAAAACAGCCCAAAAACTGGGGATCACCGACATCCTATCCAAGTTTCCCTACCAGGTTTCCGGCGGACAGAAGCAACGGGCCGCCTGTGCACGGGCACTAGTAGCAGGACAGTCTCTCCTTCTGGCCGACGAGCCAACCGGGGCACTGGACTCCAGAGCGTCTAAGAACCTGCTGGAAGTCCTGTCTGCTATGAATCAGGATACGGGCGCTACCATCCTCATGGTCACCCATGACGCATACAGCGCCAGCTACGCGAAACGGGTTCTGTTTCTGAAAGACGGACGGGTATTTAATGAACTTCTGCGGGGAGAACGAGGACGGCCCGTATTCTACCACGAAATTCTGGACGTTCTTGCCGCGCTGGGAGGTGATATCAGTGACGTTATCTGAACTGTCTCTCCGAAACGCCAGACGGCAGGCAAGAGATTATCTGGTATACTTTGTTGCAATAGTGATGGCCGCAGCACTGCTGTATTCTTTCAACGGACTGGTGTTTTCCCGTGAGATCACCACATTGTCCATAAGCATATCCTCGCTTCCCATGATGATCATGCTGGCCAGCGTGGTGGTAGTATGTGTCTTCGGCTGGCTGGTGGCCTATACCACCAGATTTATGCTTTTGCGCCGGGGACGGGAGCTTGGAACTTATCTGCTCATTGGCCTGGAAAATCGGCAGGTAGCCCGTCTGTTCTTTTTGGAGAACTTGGCCGTTGGGAGTTGTGCCCTCCTTATGGGAACCGCCTTGGGCGGACTGCTCTATCAGATGTTCCGGGCCATCGTGCTGACCTTGTTCGGCCTTCCCTACACCTTCTCTTTCGGTTTCTCACTCCCCGCTTTGGGACTGACGGTTCTCTATTTTGCCCTGATCTATCTCTTCGCTCTGCATCGGAGCCGAAAATATATCCGCAGGGCCAGGATCCACGATCTGATCTACGTTGACCGGATTAACGAGGGCACGGTCGTCCGGGCCGGCAAAAAGCGCTGCTGGGCCTTTGCCGCATCCATTGTCCTGGGTGTTATTGGAACTCTTTTGCTGATGACAGGAGGTTCCGTCTTTATCATCAGCGGAACGGGGTGCGTCATTATATTTCTGTTCGGCTTCTTCCTCTCTTTCGCCTCCGGAGTGCCTGACTTTTTCGACAGAAGACCTGCCCGGAAGTACAGAGGGCAGAATCTGCTGGTTTTCCGCACACTTACCTCCAAACTGGCTACTATGGGAACGCTTATTGCCGTTATCTCTATGATCTTCACTGCCACACTCATCTCCGAGGGTGCAGGGATGGTGTTCCGGGGGCTTTTCATGGGCCGGGCGGCGGAAAATGCCTGCTTCGATCTGTATATCGGCACTGCCGATGACGAGCCTCTAAGCCAGGACTATCTGGATTACATCCAGGCAAACCTCTCTGTGGAGCAGGCACTTTGCTACAGCATCTATCAGAGAGAAGACAGCCTGGTTATGGATTATGTGGAAAGCAATGGAGAGGACTATTACCGTTACTTTGACCGGGACCCGGTGCTGCGGTACAGCGACTACGCCGCTCTCCGGGCGATAGCCGGCTATCCGCCGGTGGAATTGAAACCGGGGGAATATCTCATCCACTGTATGGCCTATCTGGAAAAACATCTGGCCGGCTATACACAGCCCATTTCCTTTGGATGCGTCAGTCTGGCCCCTGGAGGGGTTTATACGGAGCACCTGCTGCAAAACTACCACACAAGCAACGGAGCGCGGTATATCCTCGTGGTCGCCGACGAAGTGGCAGAAAGCCTGCCGGTATTTCACCACGCCTATGCAGCCAGGACAGTTTCTCCGGTGACAGAAGCTCAGTTCTATGACCTGTGTGACATCCACTACAAGCTGGAGAAACTGAATCTGGAACGAAGCTATGACGAGATTCATACCAAAGCTCAGGAGGAGGCAGATGCGGCATCCTGGACGACAGTCACCGTGTTTCCTCTCTTTTTCCTAGCACTGTCTCTTACCATGACCGCTGCTACGATTTTGACCATTCAGCAACTCAGTGAATCAGAGCGGTACAGACGTCAGTTTGCCCTGCTACAAAAGCTGGGTATGGACCGCCAAGAGATGGCAAATGCCCTGCGGACCCAGTTCGCCATTTATTATATCCTGCCCGCCGTTCCTCCGGTGCTGATCGGCGTGCCCGTTCTGTTGAAGCTGACCCATGCCCCCGAACCGGGTGTGATGGTGGGAATCAACAGTCCTGTCGCCATTGTGACCATTTCGCTGGGGATTTTTTTCCTGATTTATGCAGTCTACATCCTGCTGGCTTACACCAGCCTGAAGCGGAATGTGCTTCCGAAACAGTATTAAAGTCTGCTTTTTCATCATAAGGTCACAGTCCGAAGAGCCCCCCGGCACCGCCGGGCATTGTCGATTATCCGCCGGCCCTCCGCCAGGCGCAGCAGAAAACAACAGTAAAACTCTGTTTTCTGCATAAATCCAGAACTTATTTTTGTGACCCGCTCTCCTACAATCGGACAGTAGCCGGTATAAGTTCCGTCTCGGCGCCAGGAAATTTCAGACTGTAGACAAAGCGGAGTTAGGACACAAGCCCTAACTCCATTTTACATTAATTCTTGTACAGAAGACTCTTTCCGGCAGTCTTCTTTTACAAAAAGGCCCGCTCCGCCGCCTCTTTTTTCTCCTTTTTCAACTGCTGTTTCTTCAGCCTTCCAAGAATCCACTCCCGCGCCAGTTGATAGAAAAACGCAAAAACCGGAACTCCGATGACCATACCAACGATCCCAAACAGACCACCGAACAGAAGAATGGCAAACAGTACCCAGAAACTGCTCAGGTGAGTCGTATTTCCAAGGATCTTCGGTCCTAAGATGTTTCCGTCAAACTGCTGCAGAATCAGGATAAAAATAATAAAATACACACATTTAACGGGACTGACGATCAAAATCAGCACTGCTGCTGGAATCGCACCGATAAAGGGACCGAAAAAGGGAATGATATTCGTCACGCCGATGACCACGCTGATCAGAACCGCATAAGGTATATTTACAATGCTGGTAAATACCATACAGATCAGTCCGATAATCAAAGAATCCAGAAGTTTTCCCTTAATAAATCCTCCCAGATATTCGTTGATAATATCCACTTCTTTTAAGATCCAGTCCGCCGGCTGCATCTGGCCTTCTTTCAGATGATCCTTCGGCGGAAAAAGCGCATAGACCACCATCTTTGCCTGCCGGCCGAACAGCCGGCGGCTGTTCATAAAATAAACCGCCACAATCAGTCCGATAACCAGATCCTTTGCCGCCATCAAAAAGGTTAAAAGGCTTACCGAGCTGCCGCTCATGAGGCTGTTAATGTTCGGAAGAAGCTGGGTTTTGGCAAACCCTTGTATCCAGTTGATGATATCTTCGGAATACTGCTCCAGATAGTTCAGAACCGGCGCCATCTCTTCATTAATCATCCCTTCTAACCATCCAGTTATAGTTAGAACATACCCCGGCAGAGCCTCTGTAAGTGTTGTAATGCTGCTGAGCACCTGCGCCACCACCATAGCCACCAGCACATAAATCACAAAACAGAACAAAAACAGGCTGAAAAAGATGCTTGCGCCTGCATACAGCTTCTTAAGCTTCATGGCCAATGCTTTCGGCCGTCTCTCCAGGTTGGTAACATCGGCCAGATACCGCTCAAAATGATTGCACAGCGGAGAGAGCAGATAGGCAATTACTGCTCCAAATGCGAAAGGTCTGAGTATTCTCATAATCATCTTCACATATGCCCCGATCTGGGAAAAGCGAAAGATCAGAAAAAAGAAGAGAATACACATAGCAACAGTTAAAAAAGCTGCCAGTCCTTTATGATAATAATCCTTCCAGTTTTCTTCCATTGAATTACCCTCATTCTTATGTAAAATTTCCCGGTAAGAGTATTGCCATCTCACCGGAACTTATACTTCATTATATTACATTTTTTTCCATAAGAAAAGTTAATTCTTCTTAACGTTCTTTAACGTTTCTTTTCTTTTTGCTCACTGCCGCAGATAATCATTGATCGTTCGCTGAAGAATCTTCAGGCTGCTGTCCACGGCTTTTTTACTCTCCACAATCTTCCCGACCTCACTGTCTGCCAGACTCATAGCCTGTTCATATCTTTTAAACTGAGGACTGATATATCCTTCCTCCAGCACTCTTCCCAGCAGATTTCCACTGATCACGGTATCTCCCTCTTCCATATCGGCCTGAATGATCTCCTCCATCCTGCTGGACTGCGTGACGGACTTCAGAACGGACGCCCCCTGAGAATGCCGGAAAATCTCCATCTGTACCTCTTCCTCATAGGTCAAAATCTTCAGAAATTCCCAGGCCAGCTTTTCATGCTTTGTATTTGCACTGATGCCCATCAAAAGCGTATCTACCTGCGAGCGATTGGCTCCGTGACTCCCGGAGGGCATCGTTATGCAGTCCCACTGAAAATTTGCATACTGCTTAATCTTATACGGATAGGTTTTATATGTGCGGTATTCTGCAAACGTCAGCGGCATAAACGCCACACTCCCGCCGCTGAAGTCTTCCTGTATAATTTTCTGCCCCTGATTCAGTTCCTCCAACTGCTGAACATATTTGACAGCTTCTATGATCCGCTCATCGGTAAAGCAGCACCCGGAACCATCTGCTTCAAAAATTTCTCCTCCGTTAGAACAGACTGCATCCATCCAGCCATAATTATAGATGCCAAATTGGTCCGGAAAATGGTCTCCGTCCAGATCTTTTGTCACCATTTCACAGATCCTGTACATTTCTTCCCATGTCCAGTCCTGTTCCGGCATATCAATTTGTTCTTTTGTAAGAAGCGTCTTGTTGACGAACATCAGTTTAGGTACGGTTTCATAAGGCAGCGCATACTGCACATTTCCATATTGTCCGGTTCCAAAGGCACTTGTAAAATATTTCCCGGAATCAAACTCCGGATCCGTTTCCATCAGTTCCCCCAAATCTTTCATCACACCCAGCGAAGAAAACTGATTAAAATCCGACCGCAGAATCATAAATACATCCGGCTCCTGTCCGGCCAGAAGCTTTCTGGAAAACCATTCGGAATAATCCTCCTTTGGCACACCGCTGTAATAATGAATTTTTACTCCCGGATGTTCTGCTTCAAACCGTTCAATGGCCTTGTCAAAGATTACAAAGCTGTCAACATTTTCCACGTCCCAGTTGCTGCCTGTGAACATGCCAAATTCCAGCACGATCTCCCGCTCCCTGGATACATAAATTCCTGCACGGAAACATATCACCGCAAACAGAAGAAGGAACAAGAGTACTGTTTTTCTCTGGTTCTTTTTCATTCTCTTATCCTCAATCATCGAATATACGTTTGGATGCATTGACCTGTACCGCCCAGATCGCAAGCTGTGTGCGGTCCCTCAGCTCCAGCTTGTTCAATATAGTACTCAAATAATTCCTTACTGTCCCGTCCGACAGCCAGAGTGCTTCTGCGATTTCTTTATTTGTCGCCCCGGTCTCCACTTGAGCAATGATTTTCCACTCCGTCTTGGTCAATTCCTCTACTCCCTGCTTTTCTACAGGTATTGTATACTCCGGCTGTGCCATCCTTGAGAAAAATTTCAGGACTTTCGTAGCTACATCCGGATTTATCATAGCCCCTCCGCTGCATACGGTCCGGACAGCCGCTTCTAATTCCTCCATCGATACCCCTTTCAGCAAATATCCGCTGGCCCCAAATCGCAGCGCATTGTATACATATTCGTCATCATCAAAGGTAGTCAGTATGATGATCTTAATCTCAGGATTATTTTCTTTGATAATCTTTGTACAAGAAACGCCGTCCATTTTCGGCATACGGATGTCCATCAGTATCACGTCCGGTTTCTCTCTGCGAATGCTGCGGATCACCTGCTGCCCGTCCGATGCCACATCAATTACCTTGATCCCTTCCCTGCTGTTTAAAACGATCTCCAAACTCTGCCGAATCAGCTTCTGGTCATCTGCTATTAATACCTTAATCATAAGTCTCCCCCCATCGAATCGGAATATGGGCCGTTATAACAAACCCATGCCTTCCGTCAAAACTTACAGTCCCCTGCAGCATCTCAATGCGTTCCCGGATATGCCTCGTCCCGAACCCGCTTTTCATCTCTTTGCACCCACTGCCGTCATCCCGGATAGTCAGGATAATTTCTCCGTCTTTTCTCTTCAGGGAAATCCAGATCCGTCCCGCCTGCCCATGACGGACTGCATTGGTAATTCCCTCCTGTATCACACGATAAATCGCACTTTCTTCATCTTTGTCAAATTTCAAATGTTCTTCTTCTGTATCAAAATAAATTTGTACTCCTGACACCTGGCTCATCTCAACAATCATTTTGCGAATAGCTACTTCCAAGCTCAGCCGTTCCAGAGAATCCGGCCTTAATTCATGAACAGAACGGCGGATATCCCGTATCCCCTCCCTGCTTACTCCGGCCAGCAGCTCAAGCTGTTTTTTTGTCTCATCCGGAGATACATCCACCAATGCCAGACAGGCATCCAGCCCGGCGGATATTCCGGTTAATGTATGTCCCAGTGTATCATGGATCTCCCTTGCCAGCCGGTTCCGTTCTCTCGTCTGCGCCATCCGCTCTGACATATCCGCATACTCTTTTAGCTGCTCATTGGCTGTCTGCAGTTCTTTATAGAGCTGATGAACCTCCTCAATCGTACTTCTCTGGGCATTGATTACATAAACACAGTAAATAATAAACAAGATGATATTTAATGAAATGACGATATCATAAATGCTGAACAGATACTGCTGTTTTTCTGAAGAATAATAATACATGTAATCTGACACAGCATACAGATTTTCGTAGATAGACAACAGATTATGATCCGCTATCAAATATCCTACAACTGCCAGCGATACAAAAAGAAGCTTAATTTTACCGTCTTTCACATAGGAAATTACATTGGCAAATACCAGGAGCAGAAGTCCGTTATAATTAAAGTCCAACTGCCAGATTATCTGAATACAGATCATAAGATCCAGCACCAGTGTGGCAAATACCCACCGATGCTTCTGTTCTTTCCAAAACTGCCGCAAAATAAAGGTGATTACAAGAATTCCCATCATAAACAGGCAGATATACAGATTATATTTTGGATCTTCCGGAATTGCTTTCACACTGTCCAAAAATGTCCTTGCATGATAATCCCCGCGGATCTTCTCTGTAGTATAATAAATAAAAACACAGAGCAAAACTACAGCAAGACAGTTCAATGTGAGCATGACCCCCTGAAAGGCTGACACATAATGATCCTTTTTATCTTTCATATCTATTCCTTTACTGCCAACTGCCAACCTCATAATTTTCCAGATTCTCCTGGGTAATCATATAGGGTTCTATACTGATATACGGTTCCACCTCAAGGCCGTTTAAATAATCATAGGCCGTCTCCGCCGCAACCTTTCCAATGGTCCAGGGGCTTTGTGCACTGGTGCCCGACACATATCCGTATTCCAGCATTTCCTTAAAATCCGGAGAACCGTCGATTCCGTAAATTTGTACCCCTTTTTCCTGGTGCTGCTGCTGAAGTGCTGCAAGGGCTCCAAGCGCCATCGGATCATTCCCGCCCAGCACCACATCAAATTCTATCCCCTGTTTCAGAAAGTCCGCCATTACTTTGGCCGATACTTCAAACTCGCCGGAACCGTTCTCTGCATATATGACCTCATAACGGTCCTGTCCTTCTATCGTGTCCAGAAATCCCTGGACACGGTTTCTGACGGAAGTCTGAATATCATTTCCGATAATCACAATCCGGCCTTCTTTCACCTGCTTCATCATCTCCTGCGCGCAGAGCACTCCGGCCAGATAATTGTCAGTTTCCACAATCGAAACCACATACTCCGTATCCTTTACCACCGTATCGATATTGATGATCGTAACTCCTGCTTTCTGACACGCCTCCAGTGCCGGCCGGACCTTCTCCCAGTCTACAGGGTTCAGAAACAGCACCTCGATCCCTTCTTCGATCATTTCCTGTATTTGTGCATTTTGTTTCTCCTGATCCTGACAGGGATCCCTGGAAATCAGAATATCCCCGTTTCCCGCCACCACCGTTTCGATGGATTCATGAAGCACGTCAAAAAAAGGATTGTTTCGGGACATATAAGTAGCCCCCATGATCCGCGGCTTATCTGTCTCTGCCTGTTCTGCAATCCTGCTGCACCCGATCATGGCAGCCACAAAAGCAGCCGCCAAAAACAGCCCCGCCATCCATGGCTTTTTTCTCATCTTATCCTCCGGTATTTTGTATAATTCTGCGCAAAAGCCCCCCGGCTCTTACAATCCGGGAGACTTTCCTGCTATGTATATTCCCCTATCTTCCTGCTTTTCTGTTGCGGATAAAGTCCACATATACTGCAAGAAGGATTACAACCCCTTTCACAATATACTGCCAGTTGGAATCTACTCCCATCAGATTCAGTCCGTTGTTCAGGACGCCGATGATCAGCACGCCGATCAGTGTACCTCCCAGCCGTCCGGATCCGCCGCTCATGGAAGTTCCTCCTACTACCACCGCCGCAATGGCATCCATTTCTGCACCGTCACCTGCTGTCGGCTGTCCGGAATACAGCCGCGATGCAACGATGATGCCGGCAATACCGGACATAATTCCGGTATAGGTGTAAACGATGAACTTTACCTTCTGTACATTGATCCCGGAAAACTGCGCTGCCTGTGCATTTCCGCCCACTGCATAAATATGACGGCCAAGCTGTGTCCGGTTCACGATCAGAACTGCAATGATAAAGATTGCAATCATCAGCACCACCGGTGTGGGAACCGGTCCGATATACCCTGCCCCTGGAAATTTAAAGGCATCCGTCATACAGCGAATCGGTGCACCTTGAGTATAGACCAAAGCGATTCCTTTTGCAATATTCATTGACGCAAGGGTCACGATAAAAGGCGGAATATTGGTCTTACAGATCACAAATCCATTGAACATACCTACTAACGCACCCACTCCGATGGCTGCAGCAAATCCAACGATTTCCGGAAGACCCAGATTCACGACACAGCCTGCAGCCACGCAGCCCGACAATGCAATTACGGATCCCACGGACAACTCGATGCCTCCTAGGATAATAACCATCGTCATGCCAGTAGCCAGAAACAGGTTGGATGCATTCTGGCGAAGGATGTTAAACACATTTTTCGGTGTTAAAAATGTCGTTCTTGTGGTCGGAAAGATTACCAGAAACACGCACATCAAAAGCAATGCGATGATGATTCCGATATTATCTTTAAAATATTTGACAACACTGTTTTTCATTCTGGATGTCATAACAGCACCTCCTACTTATAGTTCTGTATATATTATTTCTTTTCACTTAGCTGCAAGCTGCATAATTGCTTCCTGAGTCACAGACTCATGATCCAGACAGCCTGTCACACGGCCTTCATTCATCACATAGACACGGTCGCTCATATTGATGATTTCCGGAAGCTCCGACGAGATCATAATGATCGACATGCCCTTTTTAACCAGCTCATTCATAATTGCGTAAATCTCTGCTTTTGCCCCCACATCCACGCCGCGGGTCGGCTCATCCAGAATCAGGATCTGCGGATCAGTAGCAAGCCATCTTCCAATCATGACCTTCTGCTGGTTTCCGCCGGACAGATTGCCAATGATCTGTTCCTGACTGGGCGTCTTGGTTGCCATCAGATCGATATATTTCTGCGTGATTTCTTCTTCTTTTTTCACATCTACGCGAAGATTTCGAATAAACTGCCCCAGCACCTCAATGGTGGAGTTAAACCGCACGCTCTGTACTCGATACAGCCCTTCTTCCTTCCGGCTCTCAGGAACCAGTGCAATCCGATATTTTAAGGCTTCCACCGGCGTCCGGATGTGCACTTTCTGCCCATTCACATAAACGTCTCCCGTCATATGAGGAGTCAGTCCAAAGATCGCTTTCATGGTCTCACTTCTTCCGGCTCCCACCAATCCTGCAAATCCGATAATCTCTCCTTTTCGGAGTTCAAAGCTGGCATCCTTCACCATCTTCCCGTCTGAAATATGCTCACATTTCAGGATCACTTCCCCTGGTTCCTGATAATCTCTTGTATAGTAATTGGTCAGCTCCCGTCCTACCATCAAAGCGATCAGATCATCCTTTTTCGTCGTCTTCACTTCTCTTGTACCAACTGTCTGGCCGTCCCGCATAACCGTTACCCGATCACAGATCTCTTCCAGCTCACTCATTTTATGGGAAATATAGATGATTCCGACTCCCTTTTTCGTCAGCATACGCATAGTCTCAAATAAAAAACCGACTTCTTTATCTGATATGGAGGAAGTCGGTTCATCCATAACCAAGATCTTTGACTGGAAGGAGATTGCCTTTACGATCTCCACCATCTGCTGCTGCGCAATCGTCAACTGCTCCACCAGCGCATCCGCATCAATGTTCATTTCATAAGCATCTAAAAGTTTCTGGGCTTCTTCTGTCATCTTCGCACGATGGATGTTGAACCTGCTACCCGGTTCCCTTCCCAGGAAAATGTTCTCGGCCACCGTCATATAGGGAACCAGCACCAGTTCCTGATGAACGATGGACACTCCGGCCAGTCTTGCCGCTGCAACACTGTCAATGCGGACTTTTTGTCCCTCCACATAGATCTCTCCCTCTTCTGCGTGATAGATGCCGCCCAGGACTTTTATCAGTGTGGATTTTCCTGCACCGTTTTCCCCCAGAAGAGCATGGACCTCTCCTGCCCTGAGCTGAAGTCCCACGTTCTGCAGCGCCTTCACTCCGGGAAATGATTTACTGATCCCTTTCATTTCCAGCAAATACTGTTCACTCACCAACTGTCACCACCTGTCTTATTCTGGAAAAAGGCTTTCCTCCGCCGCTGGAGCAAAGCCTTTTGATTTTATGGAGTTCTTATCAAGTTTTCCGGACGGATTACTGCCATCCTTCCGTTCCGTAATCATCCACGTTATCCGCTGTAATCAGGAATGTTTCAATAGGAATCTCTGCCTCTACTTCTTTTCCGTCCAGCCAGTCATACGCGGTCTGTGCAATGGTCTTGCCGATGGTGATCGGAGACTGTGCGCCTGTTCCTTCCAGCATGGTATCCTTCAGAAGTGCTTTCACATCCGGAGAACCATCCACACCGTAAATCAGAGGACTTACGCCTGCTGCATCTGCTGCTGCATAAGCGCCAAGAGCAGTCGGATCATTTCCGCCAAAAATCGCTACAACATCCGGATGTGCGGTCAGAAGGTCTGTTGCTTTTTCATTAGCCAACTGCTGGTTTCCCATAGCATCCTGCTGTCCGACTACATTGAACGTCACACCGGACTCTTCAATACCTGCCAGAAATCCATTGGTCCTGTCTACGACAGACTGCATGGTGGGAGAATCCAGTACCAGGATATCTCCTCCCTCCGGAACTTTTTCTGCCAAATCTTTACCGCATACATAGCCTGCATTGTAGTTATCAGATCCTGCGTAGGAAGTCAGATAGCTCATATCGCCCACCTGGGTATCAAATCCGAACATCGGAATATTTGCATCTTTCAGCATGTCCAAAGCAGGAACTACGCCGTCGGCATCTACCGGATTGACAAACATCACTTCTACGCCCCTGGAGATCATATCTTCAATCTGATCGATCTGCGTGTCGGACTTATTGGCCGGATCCATAGAGATCAGGGTATCACCATGAGCCTCCACTTCTTCCCGGATAGCATTTTCCAATGTTACGAAAAACGGATTGGTTC
The DNA here is from genome assembly GCA_910574965.1 of Lachnospiraceae bacterium. Classification (GTDB taxonomy): domain Bacteria; phylum Bacillota; class Clostridia; order Lachnospirales; family Lachnospiraceae; genus Hominiventricola. The sequence continues at coordinate 87,373 of CAJTDB010000011.1, forward strand.
CGTCCATGCACGTATATCCAAATACTCTTCCGCCTTCTTTTGCTTCATCTGCTGCCGGTGTCTTTGTATCAGCATCCGCCGGTGTCTCGTCTGCCGGAGCTTCTGTTCCGGCATCGGCAGGAGCATCTGTTCCGGCGTTGGCCGGTTTGCTTCCGCAGCCTGCTGCCAGCGCTGCAACCATAATTGTACAGATCCATGTGCTTACAAGTTTTCTTTTCATCCTGGATTCCTCCCTTGTTTTGAAATGTTTTATTGTGATTTCATCTTATCGCTTTTTCAACGGCTGCACATCTGCATATTGTAATATGTTCGGGGTGACAAATGTCACTTTTTGTGCAGCACCTTCCGCATCTATTCACAGTACCTTCTAAAAAAGACGCCGCAGACTTTCGCTCGCCTGCAGCGTCCTGTTTCGAACTATTCGTTTCCTTCTTCTTTTTGCCGTTTCGCCATGAAGAACAGCCAGACTCCTCCTGCAGACAGTGCAAGTATCAGAACCATCAGCAGAGCCGCATAGTTTCCGGTCCCGCTTTCGTTCCCTGTTCCTGCTGCCAGAGGCACCTCTCCATTTTCAGAGTCGATAATCTCTTTTGGTTCCTCTTCTGTTTCTGATGCTTCATTCTTTGGGATCTGCATTTCCAAAGGCGTTGTTTCCTCTGATGACCATTCATTCTCCGTTTCGTCAGCAGATGCCGGATTCCCGGCAGACGTCGTGGAGGAAGACGGTACGAAAGGCGCTGCTTCTGCAGATATCACCGCAGCAGGAATCGTTACCGGAGCGGCTGCCGCAGCACTTGATCCTCTCCCAGAACTGCCTTTTTTCTTTCCGCCGGAGCCTTTATCAGGTTTTTGTTCCTTATCTTCGTCCGGCTTCTGTTCTCCGTCCCCGGCGTTGTCTCCTCCCGGTTTCTGCTCCCCGTCTCCGGTATTGTCTTCTCCCGGCTTCTGTTCTCCGTCCCCGGTGTTGTCTCCTCCCGGTTTCTGTTCTCCGTCCCCGGTGTTGTCTCCTCCCGGTTTCTGGTCTCCATCCCCAGTGTTGTCTCCGCCCGGCTTCTGTTCTCCGTCACCGGTATTGTCTCCGCCCGGCTTCTGTTCTCCGTCTCCGCCTGGTTTTTCTTCCGTATCCGGATCTTTTGTATCATCTCTCCAGATACTCTTCAGGGGATAGACCGTACACTCCACCTCTGCATTTTCTCCCTCGATCAGCACAGCCGCACCCATACCGGCACGCGACGGAAAAATCTGCTCGGCGCCTGCAACCGTATAGCCTTTGCCGAATACTTCAACGCTCGACCGGTCGACATAAATATGAAGATCTACCGAACCGTCTTCATTTTGTTCCATATGCTGTCCGTATACTTCTATAAATTTGTTGTCATTGATCCGGATTCCGGAATTGCTTCTGTCGATACTGAGCCGCTTTTCCGCCACATCGTACAGGACTAACGTCTCCTGTCCCTCTCCGGTGCGCAGACGGAAACCGACTTTTCTGGTCCCCCCGCGAGGATAAAAACGGGATACGATCTCATAAGTATCTCCCTGGAAATCCGCCAAAAGCGTATTGTCTTCTCCGGCTTCTGTTCTTTGGTACTCGATTTTCTGCTCTTCCAGCCGAAGTTCTTTGTATGCCTCCACCGGCGTTTGTGTCAGAACATATGTTCCATTCTCTTTTTTCAAGCCTGCCTCCAGCTGCAGATTGAAGGTCCCATTAAAATCCGAACCGTTTACTTCTGCCACCTGGTTGCAGTAATTTTCCCAGGTATTCATCCAGTTAATCTCTATGATCTTTGGAATCTGCGGTTCCTGCTCTGTTCCAAAGTCCTGTACATAGTAAGTCATCGCTGCATAAGAGTCATGGCCGAAATTCATAATACCGTCGTCGGTCCGGTACGCCTCATCCGGAAGGAACTTCCAACTGCCGCCTTCCCGGCGAAAATCACCGATCTTATATCTGCGCCCGCCTCTCGAAAGCACCCACTTGATCTGTCCGTCTTCTGTCTCCACCGGATACAGATCCGGACACTCTGTATGAAGATCTCCGTACGCGGATTCGCATTTCCACGTTCTGAGATTATCTGAGGAATAAATGCGCAGAGGACCTCCTGCAACGACCATAAACCATTTATTTTCCCAGCGGAATACTTTGGGATCTCTGAAATCTCTGTTATTCAGCGGATCTGCGGTCCAGTCTGCAGCGATCTCATCTACCTTTGTCCAGCTCATGCCCTCATCTTCACTGTATGCCAGCTTGATCCGCTGCCCGTTGCCGTCTGCTGTAATCAAGGCCACCAGTCCGCCTTCCTCTCCTGAAAACAGCCCGGATGTATTATTCTCGTCCACGACAATACAGCCGGAGAACATGGCGCCATTGGCATCCGGATACAGCGCAATGGGCTGATCCTCCCAATGCAGAAGGTCCGTGCTGACCGCATGAGCCCAGTGCATGGGCCCCCATGCCTTGTCATCATAAAACTGATAAAACAGATGGTATTTTCCTTTGTAGTAAACCATGCCGTTGGGGTCATTGGCCCATCCTTCCCGCACGGAATAGTGATACTGCCCTCTGTAGTCTTCCTGGTAATAAACTTCGTCCGGTTTCAGACGATGCACATTGATGCGGTAAGTCAGAACGGCTTCTAATTCCTGTTCCCCTTCCTGTTCCGTTACCGTACTGGTAACCGTGAGAAAATTGCTTCCTGTCTCTACCGGAATCGCTTCACCTGGTGCATAGGTATTTCCCTTTTCGTCTGTCACTTTTATATCGGCATCTTCGCTGACACTTTCGGCACAGACTTTCACCGCAGATGCATTATTTTTTACATACTGAATCGTGATCGGTTCTGTCGGCACAAACTGCGGCCGTTTCTCCACAGTACCAATGTCCGATACCACATACAAATCTTTCAGAAGGGGATCAAATGCTCCCTCTAGTTCTTTATAGTATGTATTCTGAAAAGTCACTTCACTGTTCCAGTTCAGCAGTCCGAAAATTCCTTCCTGGAGGATGGTATTCTGTCCAAGATTCCCCGGCTGCAGCGTATAGTCCCCACTGCTTGCAACTAACTGGTCATTCACATAATACAGAATCCATCCGTCCACTGCTACTACTTTCAATGTATAGATCTCGTCATCTGCTGCCGGGATCTCCTTTTCATTGATCAACTGCAGAGCCTCATTCCCCTGCCATCTCCACATCTTACATTTATGGCTGACCACATCCACATTGACCGCATAACTTTCTTTGCTTCTCAGATCACCGCTGCTGCGGAATACCAGACCCGCTGCGCCGCGATTGGTTTCAAATTTCATGTCTGTGACATAGACAAAATTTTTTCCGCTTGTTTCAAAAAGCGCAAAACTGTCCTTTGCCTGGTCCTCTTTGCTGTAAAGACCGTTCTCTGTGATCTTCCATTCACCGCCTGTATATGCGAGTCCGCTCAGATTGGTATGATAAGACTCCGCAGGATCCAGCGGATTCTGCTCCACATCCGTCCGGTCTTCAAATACCACATGAGAAAATACAGCCTCCGAATTAAAGGTCAGCAGCCCCACATAGCCGCCTGTCCAGCCGGGCACAGTTCCGGAAATACGGCAGGTCCCGCTCCCCTGATTGCCAAATGTGTAAATAAATGCACCATTTTCTTCTACTTCCAGCTTTAAATGAAGAGGCTTTGACAGATCGATCCCGCCTTTGTCTCCTTCGCTCTCCCAGACATCTCCCAGCTCCGGTCCAAACACACGGAACAGATCCCGGTCCGCACTCCTTCCGGTATCTACATTAGCGCCAAACCATCTTGACGGGATACGGTCTTTTTGGGACGCTCCGAACACCAGTGCGGCCGAATTGTTTCCGTCTACATTATCACCGGTAAAGCAAACATCCGCTTCCAGCAGAAATGCATTTGCCGGGGACGCAAGTCCGTTATACATGGCAAAATGATCGCCGGCTGTTTTTGAAAGGCGCAGAGTTCCCGCTTCCTCATTAATCTCCAGCAAAGCTTCTCCGATGTTGGCAAAATCCGTCAGCCCTTTTATCTCTTCTTCCTCCGGTTCTTCCAGTACCTCAAAGGAAGTATGGGCAAACTCTGCCTTGCTGTTGAACGTCAAAAGACCCAAATAGCCTCCTTCATAGTTGTCAATCTGCCCGGTAATCGTTACTTTCTGTTCCGGAGTTTCCACATTATACACTTCATAGGTCAGTGCACCGTCTTTTGTGACCTGAAGTCTGGCGTGAATGGCTTTTTCACGATCCAGAATACCTTCTATAGAACCTGTCCCGATATCGCGGGCGCCGCCTTCCACCTGAAAGACCCGAATGTTTCTGTCATGAAAGTTTACATTCGCACCCATCCATTTGGCCGGAACATTTCCCTTATCCCGGATTCCAAATGTCAAAGCTGCTGAATATCCATCTTCCAGCAGTGTGTACTCCGTTTCGAATGTAAAACCCTTCACCGCTTCTTCACTGAATACCATATGATGGTCGCCGTCCATTTTGTCAAGAACGATACCTTCTTCCCCCGCAGACGATTTTTCTTCCGTCTCCTGGGGCTGATCCTGAGAGGTTTCCGGCTGCAAAGGTTCCTGCAGCTCCTCCTCCGGCTTTTCCGGCTGCGAAGGTTCCTGTTGTTCTTCCTCTGCGGCCAAAACATCCTCCGGTTCCGGCAGGACGGTATCCGGCGCTTCCTCGCTGACAGCCGGCGGAGTCATTTCGTCAGACGGATTTGTCTGATCTTCCGTCTGTTCCTCTGTAACTTCCGGCGCGGCTGTTTCTTCCTCCGGCTGTGCTTCCCCGCCTTCCGGAAGAGGCAAAGCAGCATCCTCAGGTATCACTTCTGTATCGTTATCCTCTACAGATGGCTCCGCTTCTGCCGCCTGTGACAATTCCGGTTCTGCCGCCTGTACATAAAGCTTTTCAAGAGCCACTCCCTGCAGCAGAACCAGCACTGCCATCCATCCGGCAATCCACCGTTTCCATTTGTGCCTTTTTCTTCTTTCAGTCATCTTCCCATCTCCTCTCTTGTCTGAAAACCACCTGCATCAGCATTTCCCTTTGTTCCATCCCGGCATCAGCCGGACAAATACGGTTTCTGCTTCTTCCATTATACAGACAAGCCCAACCATGCACATCTGATAGATGTCATAACCTTTTGTGACATTTGTCATATTATTATTTGAAAAATCCGCACTTACTGTACTTTTTCTCCATTGACAGCCTATTTTTTTCGCTGTAAAAAGGAGCTGTGCACAAATTCCTTTGCGCAGCAGCTCCTCTGTCTTTTATTTGTTATTTTTTTAACGATTTTCTCTTGGTCCAAATTTTAGAAATGAATCAGCACCGCAATCATCATCACAATAGATGCGCTTACAAACAGCACACCCTGCATTTTAATCTGGAACTTCGCCCATTTTCCCCATTCTAACTTGGCAACGCCGAGGGTTCCAAGAAGGCATCCGGAAGTCGGAACGATCAGGTTGGAGAATGCATCACCCAGTTGGAAAGCCAGAACAGAAGTCTGACGGGATACGCCCACCAGGTCAGACAAGGGCGCCATGATCGGCATTGTCAGAGCTGCCTGTCCGGACCCGGATACGACGAAGAAGTTAAATACCGTCTGGAAGACATACATCAGCCATGCGGAGACAACGGCAGGGAAATGCTGCATTCCGCCGCTGATGGCATGCAGAATCGTATTTAGCACTGTAGGAGAAGCGGCGTCTGTTCCGCCCAGAATGATAATAATTCCCTGCGCCATACCAACGACCAGGGCAGCGCCTACCAGATCGGAAGCCCCTTTCTGAAACTCAGAAGCAATATCATTTACACGCATATCATTCAGTTTAAAGATTACAGCAATGATACCGGACGCCAGACCCATTACAAAGAACTGAGAAGCAATCTCCGGAATATAATAGCCCTTCGTCACCACGCCCCAGACGGTCCAGATCATAGTGAGCAGAATCACCAGCAGAATCAGCTTATGTCCCAGACGGAAATCCGCTTTCGTACTGTCCTCACGAAATTCACTCCGGTATGCAGAATCACTGTCATAGGCTACAGAAGCCGTCGGATCTTTCTTGATTTTTGCCGCATAAAACATGGTAAATCCAGCGCCGATTCCGGTAAACAAAAACCAGAGTACAATACGAAAACCCGCACCGGAGAGCACCGGAACCTCTGCGATTCCCTGTGCGATGGCCAGACTGAACGGGTTCATCCACGATGCACCGAAACCGATCTGTGTCGCACAATAGGTTACGCAGACACCCACCACCGCATCATAGCCCATCGCAATAAACATGGGAACTAAAATCATGGCAAACGGGATCGCCTCCTCCCCCATGCCGAAAACTGCTCCGCCCAGAGAGAACAGGACAAACAGGACCGGAATTAAAAACCGCTCCGCGCCTTTCGTCCGCTCGATCATTGCCAGTATGCCCTGATCTACCGCACCGGTTCGAAGGACGATGCCAAAAGCGCCTCCGATCACCAGGATAAAAGCTACAATGCCTACGGCAGAGCCCCACTTGTCGCCTACGGTCAGACCCTCAAACACATAATTTAAGATTCCCTGTCCGCCAAAATCTTCGGTACCGAACAGCGGAGCTGCCTGAGTTATCCGGCTGCCGTTCTCGTCAGTGACATACTGAAAGCTGTCCGGATCCAGCACAGTCCGGGATTTCTCCTCCCCGTTCTGCATATAGGTAATCTCTCTTGTCTCATATTGGCCCAGCGGAACGAACATCGTCAGCACCGCAGCAAACAGGATCACAAAGAAAATGATTACATAGGTGTGGGGCATCTGGATATTTCTCTTTTTTTCATTCATAATCGGTTCTCCAATTCCATTTTTATAAGTATTACTTTGTGTTACTCAAAGGTACCTTTTCTGACCGACGCACCATTCTGCACCATTCGGCGGCCCTTAGCCAGCACAGTATAAATCTGCAGATCCTCCTGCCTCACAAGCACAAGATCCGCATCACAGCCAACTGCAATTCTGCCTTTTCTGGTTAGTTTTAACAGTGCCGCCGGATTCGCGGTGACGGTCCGTAAAGCCTGGGTGATATCCACCTTTTCCTTAAGGATGGCATCCCGGACTTCCCGGTACAAAGACGTGACCTTCCCTACTCCTAAGCCAAGAAAATTCCCGTCCCTGTCGAAGATCGGCATACTTCCCTGGCCGTCCGAAGAAAAAGTAATCTGATGTTCCGGCACGCCTTGCTCCAACAAAAATTTAAGACCTGTGCTGGCTTTCACTTCATCCTCTTCTAGATAGTCCGGATCTGAACTGGTGGTCAGATCCACATAGCCGCCTAAAGTCTTGGCATAATCCATGCCGTCTTTCAGCAGACGCGTGCTCCGGTTTATATGCGTCGGAAGCATATTGGAAGGCGGAATCTCGGTGTTCTTTACCACATACCGAAGGCAGGACAGCATCCGCTCTCCATCCCCCATGTGGATGTTGACCAATCCGGCCTTCCCGGACAGAATCCCGCCCACCCTGGTATCTCCCACGATCCTGGCAAACTCTTCACATGTGGGCTGTGAAGACCGATGGTCCGAAAGGGCAATCTCTCCGCAGCCTACCACTTTGTCAATCAGAACTAGATCGTCCAGAATACTTCCGGTCAGCGTGCGGACAGGCACCTGATAGGAACCGGTATAAATATACGCCGTGATTCCCTCCTCTTCCAGTCCTCTTGCCTTGGCCAGCAGAGATGCCATCGTTCTGGTTGTCCCATCCGTCCCCAGACAGCCAACGACCGTAGTAACGCCGCCCGATGTGATATCCGTCAGCATGATCTCCGGTGTGCGGGTATGATACCCCCCTTCACCGCCGCCCCCCAGGATATGTACATGACCGTCGATAAATCCCGGAAATAAAAGCATTCCGTTTCCGTCGATCACTTGTACTTCATAAGCCTCTGCAACGGGAATTTTATCGGCAATCTTTCGAATGCGGGAACCTTCGATTAAGACATCCCGAACACCCAGATACTCAGGAGCATATACGGCTGCTCCCTGAATCAATTTCATATGCGTTCCCCCTTTGGTAACTTTGTTCTAAGATCATTTTATCATGGAGCACCTGTTTCTGTCCAAGGAAAATGCATAAATATACATTTTTCTTCTGCAGGTGAATATTGAGGGATTTTGGGCATTATGATATAATGGCAAAAACAGACAAACAAAGGAGAACTGCACATATGACAAACGTATGTTTGGGCAGCACCGGGATCACGGTTAATAAAAACGGATTCGGTGCCCTTCCCATTCAGAGAATTTCCAAAGACGAAGCGGTCCGACTGCTGCACAAAGCCTTTGACGGCGGAATGCGCTTTTATGACACTGCCCGCCTGTATACAGACAGCGAAGAGAAATTAGGCGCGGCCTTTTCAGACCGCAGAGAGCAGCTCTATATCTCCTCTAAGACCGGAGCCGTAACAGCCGATGCCTTCTGGAAGGATCTGGAGACCACACTGCATCACTTAAAGACCGACCATCTGGATATTTATCAGTTTCACAACCCGGCCTTCTGCCCGAAGCCGGGAGATGAGAGCGGCATCTATGATGCGGCCCTTGAGGCGAAGAAAAAGGGCATGATCCTGCACATCGGCATCACAAACCACCGGCTGAACGTGGCACAGGAAGCCATCGGCAGTGGCCTGTACGAGACGCTGCAGTTTCCCTTCTGCTATCTGTCCGGGGAACCAGAATTAAAGCTTCTGGAAGGCTGCCGAAAGCAGAATATGGGATTTCTCTCCATGAAAGCCCTGTCCGGCGGACTCATCACCAACGCCGCTGCCGCTTATGCATTTCAGGCACAGTTCCCGGAGACGCTGCCTCTCTGGGGGATCCAAAGAGAAACAGAACTTGACCAGTTCCTGTCCTTTGTCAATGATCCGCCGGTTATGAACGCAGAACTTTCTGCCATTATCGAAAAAGATAAGAAGGAGCTTTCCGGCGGCTTCTGCCGGGGCTGCGGCTACTGTATGCCCTGTGCAGCCGGCATCGAGATCAACAACTGCGCCCGCATGTCTCTGCTCCTGCGCAGATCGCCTTCTGCACCCTACTTTACGCCAAAATGGCAGGAGAAGATGCGAAAGATCGAGGACTGCAGGCACTGTGATGCCTGCAAGAAGAAATGCCCCTACGGGCTGGATACGCCGGAGCTTTTAAAACAGAACTATGAAGATTATAAAGAGATTCTGGCAGGAAAAGCATTTTAAACGGGTTTATATGAGATCCAAAAGAGGGATGATACGGAATGCAGTCCGGACTGCGTTCTATATCATCCCTCCTGTCACAGATTTGTATATCCCATCAGCGCCTCATCCACTTCTCTGGCCGCATCCCGGCCTTCCCGGATGGCCCGCACGACCAGAGACTGCCCTATATGCATATCACCGGCCGTGAAGACATTCGGCACGTTCGTCGCATGCTTTCCGGCTTCGGTGGACACGTTGGTCCTTGCGTCCACATTCACTCCGAAAGCCTTCGTCACATACTCCTGGCTGCCCAGAAAACCCGCAGCGATCAGCACCAGCTCCACGTCCAGCACAAACTCGCTGCCCTCCACAGGCACCATCATCATACGGCCGGTTTTCTCGTCCTTTTTGCTTTCCAGCTTCACGATTTTCGCCTGTTTTACATTGCCGCTTTTGTCCTTGACGAACTCCTGTACGGTCGTCTGGTAGATTCTGGGATCGTGCCCGAACTTGGCGATGGCCTCCTGCTGTCCGTAATCCGTCTTGCACACCCTAGGCCATACAGGCCAGGGATTATCGGCCGCTCTGACATCCGGAAGCTTCGGCATCATCTCCAGTTGGGTGACAGACTTGCAGCCCAGACGGATGGATGTTCCCACGCAGTCGTTGCCTGTATCGCCGCCGCCGATAACCAGCACATTTTTCCCCTGCGCCGAAATGAATTTCTGATCTTTGAAATCAGAATCCAGAAGACTCTTCGTAACGGACGTTAAAAAATCCACCGCAAAAAAGATCCCTTTCGCATCCCGGCCCGGCACTTTGATATCTCTTGGGTTGGCCGCACCGCAGCAGAGCACCACTTTGTCGTATTTCTTCAGAAGATAGTCTGCCTTTTGGTCCACGCCGATGTTGCAGCCGGTAACAAACGTGATCCCCTCTTCCTTCATAATCTCTGCCTTCCGGTCAATGATATGCTTCTCCAGCTTCATATTCGGAATGCCGTACCGAAGCAGTCCGCCGATTCGGTCCTGCCGCTCGTACACGGTAACCAGATGTCCCCTCTGGTTTAGCTGGTCCGCTGCTGCAAGCCCCGAAGGACCGGAGCCTACCACTGCCACTTTCTTGCCTGTGCGGACCTTCGGCACTCTTGCACGTGCATACCCCATGCGGTAGGCATTTTCAATAATGGCCAGTTCGTTGCTCTTCGTCCCAACGGGAGCTCCGTTTAAATTACAAGTGCAGGCCGCCTCGCAAAGTCCCGGACATACCCTCCCCGTAAACTCCGGAAAGCTGCTCGTCTTCATCAGACGATGATACGCCTCCTCCCAGTTGCCCAGATACAGAAGGTCGTTCCATTCCGGAATCATATTCTGCAGCGGACAGCCGGACATCATACCGCCCAGCATCTGTCCGGCCTGGCAAAAGGGGATCCCGCAGTCCATGCATCTGGCTCCCTGCTGTTCCTGCTGCTCCTTTGACAGCGGGGTATGAAATTCATTAAAATGTTTGATTCGTTCCAAAGGCGCCTCCGCGCCGGCATCCTGGCGTTCATAATCTAAAAAACCTGTCGGTTTTCCCATGGTCCTCACCTCCTATCCTTTCTTCACTGCGTAAAATGCTTCGATCTGCGCCTGTTCTGTATTCATACCCTTTTCTTCCATCTGAACGATCATGCTCAGCATCCGTTTGTAATCGTTGGGAATGATCTTCTTAAACCGCGGCAGGTACTGTGCAAAATGGTCCAGAATTTCCTTTCCTTTCTCGGAATTGGTATATGCCACGTGCTCCTTAATCATATCTTTTAATTCCTGAACATCGTACTTGTTGGACACTTCTTCCAGCCCCACCATAGACTTGTTCACTTTCGTATAGAGATCCTGATCTTCATCCAGCACATAGACAGTGCCGCCGCTCATGCCCGCTGCAAAGTTCTTGCCCACCCGGCCCAGGATCACCACACAGCCGCCGGTCATATACTCACAGCCGTGATCTCCGGCACCTTCCGCTACGGCACGCACACCTGAGTTGCGGACACAGAACCGCTCCCCTGCCACACCGCCAATGTATGCTTTGCCGCTTGTAGCACCATAAAATGCTACATTTCCGATAATGATATTTTCGTCTTTTTTATAAGTTACCCCTTTAGGCGCACAGACAATCAGCTTTCCGCCGGAAAGTCCTTTGCCGAAATAGTCATTGGAATCCCCGGTCAGTTCCAGCGTCAGCCCCTTAGGCACAAAAGCTCCAAAACTCTGTCCGCCGGCCCCTGTGCATTTGATAATAAAGGTATCTTCTGGAAGTCCTTCCGGATAACGCTTTGTAATCTCAGAGCCAAAAAGAGTCCCCACAGCCCGATCTGTATTGGCCACATCCACCTCAATGCTCCGCTTCTGCCCTTTTTCCAGGGCGCCTTTCAGCTCCTTTAAAAATACTTTTTCATCCAGTGTCTTCTCCAGTCCGAAATCATACATCTGCTTCGGATCAAAGATCACCTTCTGTCCTTTTCCCGCGTAAGGATTGTACAGGATGCGCCCAAGGTCGACTGCCGCCATGCGTCCCTTTCGGTCTTCCTTCACCTTCAGAAAATCCGAGCGCCCTACCAGCTCATCCAGAGTACGCACACCCAGCCTTGCCATATACTCCCGCAAATCCTGGGCGATAAACCTCATAAAATTCACCACATATTCCGGTTTGCCGCGAAATCTCCTGCGAAGTTCCGGATTCTGTGTCGCCACGCCCACCGGGCAGGTGTCCAGGTTGCACACCCGCATCATGACGCAGCCCATGGTCACTAAAGGCGCCGTGGCAAAACCAAACTCCTCTGCACCAAGCATAGCTGCTACCGCTACGTCTCTTCCGCTCATAAGCTTTCCGTCGGTCTCAATGCGCACTTTATTGCGAAGACCGTTCATCAAAAGGGTCTGATGCGTCTCTGTCAGGCCAAGTTCCCAGGGCAGTCCCGCATTGTGAATGGAGCTTTTGGGCGCCGCCCCGGTACCGCCGTCGTAACCGGAGATCAGAATCACCTGGGCTCCCGCTTTCGCCACACCCGCTGCTACGGTGCCTACTCCGGCCTCGGACACCAGTTTTACAGAGATCCTGGCATCCCGGTTGGCATTTTTCAGATCATAGATTAGCTGGGCCAGATCTTCAATGGAATAGATATCATGATGCGGCGGCGGAGAGATCAGACTGACTCCCGGTGTGGACAGCCTTGTCTTCGCAATCCACGGATACACCTTGCCGCCTGGCAGATGACCGCCCTCTCCGGGCTTCGCTCCCTGGGCCATCTTGATCTGGATCTCTTTTGCGCTGACCAGATAGCGGGAAGTGACACCAAAGCGTGCACTCGCTACCTGCTTAATTGCCGAACATTTGTTCTTCCCATCCGGTCCGACGGTCAGACGCTCTATATTCTCCCCGCCCTCTCCGGTATTGGATTTCCCATGGATCTGGTTCATGGCAATGGCCAGACACTCGTGAGCTTCCTGAGAAATAGAACCGTAGGACATAGCACCGGTCTTGAACCGGGTCACGATGGAATCCACGCTCTCTACCTCGTCTATAGGAATCCCCTTTTTCGGATATTTAAAATCCAGAAGGTTGCGGATTTGTCCATGGTTATGCTCCCCGTTTACCAGCTTTGTGTATTCTTTAAACAGTTCATAGTTTCCTTCTCTTGTAGACTGCTGCAGCAGGTGAATGGTCCTGGGATTGTACAGATGCTCCTCCCCGGCACTGCGCTCTTTGTGCAGCCCCAGACTGTTCAGTGCCGGCGTCGTCTGAAGTCCCAGCGGATCAAACGCTGCCGAATGCAGAAGCTCTACCTGTTCTTCAATCTCCTTTAAGCCGATGCCGCCGATACGGCTGACCGTATTGGTGAAATACCGGTCCACAACCTCTCTGCTGATTCCAAGGGCCTCGAAAATCTTAGAACCCAGATAAGACTGGATCGTAGAAATGCCCATTTTAGAAGCGATTTTTACGATTCCGTTAATAACCGCCTGATCATAGTCATTGACAGCCGCATAATAGTCTTTGTTCAAAATCCGTTTGTCGATCAATTCCCGGATGCTCTCATGAGCCAGATAGGGATTTACCGCACAGGCACCATAGCCCAAAAGCGTAGCAAAATGATGAACCTCTCTGGGTTCTCCGGACTCCAGGATAATGGAGACACTCGTTCGCTTCTTCGTGCGGACCAGGTGCTGCTGCAGGGCAGAGACTGCCAACAGCGACGGGATAGCCACATGGTTCTCATCCACGCCTCGATCTGATAGGATCAGTATATTGACGCCGTCCCGATACGCCCGGTCTGCCTCCACAAACAGGCGATCGATGGCCCGCTCCAGGCGAGTGTTCTTGTAATAAGTAATAGGAAGCACTTCCACCTTAAAGCCATCCTTCTTCATAGCCTTAATTTTCAGGAGATCCGTATCGCTGAGAATCGGATTATTGATCCGCATCACACAGCAGTGATTCGGTTTTTCCTCCAGAAGATTCCCGTCCTTTCCTATATAGATACTGGTGGACGTGACGATCTTTTCCCGAATAGCATCAATGGGCGGATTGGTCACCTGAGCGAACAACTGTTTAAAATAATTGAACAATGGCTGATGGTGCTCCGACAATACGGCCAGCGGCACATCAATCCCCATAGCGGAAGTGGCTTCCGAACCATTCGCCGCCATATGCATGATGGAATCCCGGACATCCTCATAGCTGTAGCCAAATGCTTTCTGAAGCCGCACACGCTCGTCGGGCGTATATTGTTCCACACGCTGATTGGGAATCTTGAGTTCTGACAGAGCAAGCAGGTTGTGGTCCAGCCACTCTCCATAGGGCTGCTTTCTGGCATAATACTCCTTTAATTCATCATCATCGATGATCCGCCCCTGTCTCGTATCCACCAGAAGCATCTTCCCCGGATGCAGACGCTCCTTCTGAACGATTTTCGAAGGCTCTATATCCAGCACTCCCACTTCCGAAGACAGGATCAACTGGTCATCGGTGGTCACATAATACCTGGAAGGCCGAAGACCGTTCCGGTCGAGCACCGCCCCCATCACATCCCCATCAGTAAACAGGATAGAAGCCGGACCGTCCCATGGCTCCATCATCGTCGCATAATACTGATAAAAATCTTTTTTCTTCTGGGACATGGTGCGGTTGTTGGCCCAGGGTTCCGGGATGAGAATCATCACTGCCAGCGCCAGATCCATACCGCTCATAACGAGAAACTCCAGCGTATTGTCCAGCATCGCCGAGTCCGAACCGGAAGCGCTGATTACCGGAAGCACTTTGTGAAATTCTCCCTTCAGGCAGTCGGATTCCGCTGTTTCTTCCCGTGCAAGCATCTTGTCCGCATTCCCCTTAATGGTGTTGATCTCTCCGTTATGCACAAGAAAACGATACGGATGCGCCCGCTCCCAGCTTGGCAGTGTGTTGGTAGAGAAACGGGAGTGCACCAGCGCGATGGCACTCTCATAATCCGGACTTTGAAGATCCAGGAAAAACTCCCGAAGCTGTCCTACCAAGAACATGCCTTTATAGATCAACGTCCTGCTGGAGCAGGACACCACATAGGCATCGTCATTGGAATGCTCAAAAATCCTTCTGGCAATATAAAGTTTCCGGTCAAAATCCAGTCCGCAGGCCGTATCCTTTGGCTTCTCGATAAATGCCTGCATGATGGCCGGCATCTTCTGAAGGGCCTTGCTCCCTAATACCTTCGGATTTGTTGCTACTTTCCGCCATCCAAGAAAATGCATCCCTTCTTTTTCCACAATGGTTTCAAACATTTTCCTGGCCTGGTTCTGCTTCAGCTCCTCCTGGGGAAAGAAAAACATGCCGATGCCGTATTCCCGCTCTTTGCCCAGCCGGATGCCGCAGGCATCACAGGCTTTCCGGAAAAATGTATGGGAAATCTGAACCATAATCCCCACCCCGTCACCGGTCTTGCCTTCCGCATCTTTGCCGGCCCGATGCTCCAGGTTCTCAACGATGCAAAGAGCATCCTCCACAGTCTTGTGCGACTTGATTCCTTTCATATTTACCACTGCACCAATGCCGCAGTTATCATGCTCAAACTGCGGATCATACATACCATGCAGCGCCTGATCCATTCTGTTCTGCTCCTTCATTAGCGGTACCTTCTTTCTGAACCCTGCCGTCCGGTCGTCTCTTCCCCTTCGGCAGCTTTCTTCTGCGTTATCATCAGTTTACACCCTCTCTTTTCCCTTGTAAATCCCCGTTTTATTCCAAATTGTCTGATTATCAGATAATAATGGTAGTTATCATTATATTTATTTGTTTATTAAAAATTTTTTTCTATTTTTCTTTATTTTAGTACAATTTATACATCAAAAAAATACCCATTTTCCAAAAAACTATAATTTTTACAGTTTGGAAAATGGGTATTTTTTCTTATTTTCTAAATTATCTGTACAATTTTATACGGTCCTTGCATTCCGGATCCCCTGTACGGAGCATCCGAACACGATGGCACAAAAGAGCATGGAGAGCAGAAAATTCTGCATGGAACCGTAAATCCATTCCATCGCATTGGTTTCTTCCAAAAGAACAACAAGCAGATTCGCCGACATATGGCCCACAATCGGCACCAGAATCTGCTGCGTCCGCTCCATAAGCCAGGCAAAATACAGGCCGATCAGAAATGCATAGATTCCCTGGATGACATTTCCGTGAAAGATTCCGAACACCAGTGCGCTCCAGAAGACAGCCGCTGCCGGCCGCAGGCGCAGTTCACTGCGAAACCTCTGATACATCAGGCCCCGCATGGAAAGCTCTTCCACAACCGGACCGAAAATGCCAATTGAAACCATCCGAAGCCAGATGCTCCCGGTATACAAAGCATCACTGACCTCCTCATAGGACTCAGACCACTTAGCCAGCGGCAGAAGACTTATGAGGCCGTTGCCCAGAAGAGCCAGTGCGCCGCATCCAAGAACCGACCAGAGAAGCAGCCACTCGGTCAGCGGAAAATAATCCTCCAGTCCCGCCTTCAGCTTCCACTGAATATCTCTGCAGTACAGCCACCAGTATATGGGAATCGTCACCAGCGCTGCAAGCAGAACGATGATGACCGTCCCCACCGCAATCCGGTCCATCATATAGTCAGATAAATCGGCAAAATCAGTCCCCCTGTATGCTGCATATACAGAAAGTCCGATACTGTAAAAGATGCCTACTATAAACTGAATCGCCATATAGAGCAGCACCGGATACAGGCTTTTCCACAGACCTCCAATGGTCACTCTGCTTTTCATCTCCATCGTTCCCTACATCCTCTCCGGTGCTTCAAAGCCCAGCAGACCGATACACACCTCAAGAACACGCCTGGTTAATATCAGAAGGCGGATCCGGCTCTTTTTCTGTGCTTCCTCCTCGGTGCCCAGGATGCTGGTTTCGTGATAGAATTTATTAAATGCATTGGCCAAATCATAGATATAAGCACAGATTTTATGGGGCGCCAGCTCCTCGCAGGCATTTTCCATCACGCTGTTAAAACGGGCCAGCTCCCGCATCAGAGCCTTTTCGCTCTCATTTTCATATGCCAGGATATCGGCGCCGTCCGCCTGTCCCCCCTGCTCCTCATATTTCTTCAGAATGGACTTAATGCGCACGATGGTATACAGGATATAGGGACCGGTATTCCCCTCCGAAGATGTAAAACGGTCCACGTCAAACACATAGTCTTTCGACGCCTGGTTGGACAGATCTCCGTACTTGACCGCAGACAATCCCACTACTTTTGCAATGTCTGCAGCCTCCTCCTCACCCATCGGACGGCTTTCACGAATCTTCTTCAGCATTTCTTCGTTGATGTCCGACAGAAGGTATTCCAGGCGCATCACGCCCCCTTCACGGGTCTTAAAAGGCTTGCCGTCCTTTCCGTTCATAGTCCCAAAGCCAAGGAACCGAAAAGCGGTGTCCTCTGTTACCAGTCCGCATTTTCTTGCACAGCGGAACACCTGAACAAAGTGCATTTCCTGTCTTTTGTCCACCACATAGATCATCTCGTCCGGATGGTACAGTTTCATACGCTCCACAATAGTAGCCAGATCCGTAGTCGTATAGAGGGATGCACCGTCTGATTTCAGGAGCATACAGGGCGGAATTTCCTTGGTGTCCGTCTCTTCTTTGATGTCCACCACAAGAGCGCCGTCGCTTTTATACGCGTATCCTTTGTCTGCCATCTCCTGCACCATAGCCGGAATATAGGGCTGTACATCGGATTCCCCTTTCCACAGATCGAACTCCACATTTAGATTGGCATAATTCTGCTTCAGATCTGTTACAGATACGTTCAGTATATGTTTTAAAAGCTCTTGGTATCCTCTTCTTCCTTGCTGCAGCTCGAAAGTCGCCTGCATGGCCGCTTCTTTGTAAGCTTCATCTTCCTTGGACCTTGCGCTGGCTGAAGGGTAGATCTCTTCCAGCTCCGAGATCGTAAAGGGAGCCTCTGCCGGATATTCCCCTTCATATTCCGGATCAAAATAGACAAGCGTTGGCTTTCGTTCCCGCAGTTCGATAATAATCAGGCCCATCTGCAGACCCCAGTCTCCCAGATGCACATCACCGATGACTTTATGGCCTGCAAAGCGGGTGATCCGCTTGATGCTTTCGCCGATGATGGCAGAACGCAAATGTCCCACATGCAGAGGCTTGGCCACATTCGGCCCGCCGTAATCGATGATGATCGTCTTTGGCTTCTCGGTCTTTTCATAGCCCAGCCGCTCCTCCTGCTGCATCTGATTTAGATAGCCGCTTAAAAATCCGGCACTGATCTTCAGATTGATGAATCCGGGATTCACCACCTGCACTTCTTCTAAAAGATCACTTCCTTCCAGCGCCTCTGCCACGCCGCCTGCAATCAGAAAAGGCGCTTTATGGTATTCTTTTGCCGCCGCCATGGCGCCGTTGCATTGATATTCGCAAAGATCTGGGCGATTGGACAGAGTTACTCTCGCATATTTGCCGGCATAACCGGCTTTCTCAAAGGCGCTCTCCATCTCCTCCGTTATCAGATCCAGTAATTTTTTCATAATAATTGTCCTCCTATTTATAGTTCCGCAACAAAAAACCAAATGCCCCTTATCTGGAAGATTTTTCACACATTCCCATCCATTTTCACACCGCTCGTGGCATATTCCATTTAAAATGGTATGCCAGCATACGCACGAGCATCACGATCAGGGAGCCGGCAAACATCGCATATTCCTTTTCCATGCACAAGAGCAGATAGTCATAGCACGCCGCCCCTAAAAGAGATGCACAGGCATAGATATGCTTCCGCAGGATCGCAGGCGTCAGACCGGCAAAAATGTCCCGCAGCATCCCGCCCCCGACTCCCGTAAGCATTCCTAAAAAAATCACAAACTTGTGACAGTCTCCGTATCCCGCGTCGATGGCCGTGTTGACTCCAAGGACCGTAAACAGGCCAAGTCCCACAGCATCTGTCAGATTCAAAATCCATGAAAATGTCCCTTCGGGCAGATATGGGATTAGATGCTGGTTCCAGTGAACCGCAAGAAACGTATAAAAAGAAGCGAGCAGCCCAACCGGAATCAACATAGGGCTGACAAACATGGCAGGCGGCACAGTCCCAAGGACTACATCTCTGATAAATCCGCCTCCCGACGCTGTCACAAGTCCCAGAAACAAAACGCCGAACAGATCCATCTTCCGGTCAATGGCCAGCATCGCACCGGAAATGGAAAAGGCAATGGTTCCCAGGACCTCAACGATCAACTGTATATTCATGATAGTTCCCTCTGACTGCTCCTGTGCAGTAAAAACTGAATTTAGTATAGGAAAAATAGAAGCATTTGTCAAGCTTTGGCAGAGGGCTTTGCTGAGTCTTCCTGATTCTGGTTCAGATACAGATAGACTGAAGAGCAGAACGTATGTTCCCTTTCTTCAAACCGCGCACCTCCGCCGTATTTTTCGGCAGCAGAGCGAATGGAGGCAAGCCCGCTTCCGCCGCCTGTCTTCCGGGACCGGAACGAACCGTCTGGATTTTTACACACCAAAGGACAGCTATTATCCATAGTGATGGTCATGATCCCATACTGTATGCGGCTTTGCATACGAAGAAAGGAATGCTCCCGCCCTCTGCACGCCGTCACGGCATTTTCCAGCAGATTTCCGATGATAATACACAGATCGGTCTCCTGCACCTGCCCTGTATCCGAGGGGATATGAAGGGCCAGAGAAACGGATGTAAGTCCGGTCTTTTGGGCCATAGACAAATAATACCGGGCAACTGCATCGACCGCATCATTTTCACACAGTCGTTCCTCGGTGTCCACGGGAATATTAGCCGACAGCGCATCTAGATATTCCGAAAGCTTCTGGTCCATATGCTGCTCCTGATATCTCCGGATCACCGCCAGATGGTGTCTCAGATCGTGACGCTGGGCTTTGATGGACGCCGCTGTCTCTGAGAGGATGGCGTACTGCTTCTTCCTCGCCTCCGTCTGTATTTCCATCAGGGACAGTTCATAAGAGAGCTGGCGGTTTTTCGCATGAGCCAGAAAGCTGTACCGCACAAAAAATCCGCAAAGAACACACATGGTCCCTGTAAAAGTCAGCACACCCACCTGAAAGAAAAAGGAGATCTGTACCGGCAGCATATGTAAATAATAATTCACTGCCTCCAGAATGGAAAATACCGCCAGCACAGAGACCGGAAAGAGAAAAAGCGCCGCAAACCGGTTTCGATAGTAAAAAGCTTCTAACAGCACATATCCCGCAAAGATTAAAAAAACCGACGGAATCAACACATGAAACAGATACATCGTCCGAGATAATGCCGCAATACCCAAAAGCTGCAAAAACACCGCTCCTGCAACTGCCAATTCTAAAACCATACATGTATACATCAGCAGTTTCGGATGATGCGGACTTAAAATCACTGCACCGCATCGAATAAGAGGCACCGCCATAGTAAACATCCCCAGAAACGCCATCAGATATAAAAGCGGAGGGTTTTGTATGAAAATACCAGTCAGATTGCATTCTCCAAAGATCCAGATGCCCACCAGAAAAGAAAAAAGTCCAAGCCATAAAATGGAGACGCCGACCTTCTCAAATTGGGCAAGAAATAAAGCGATCAGCCCCAGAATTCCCCCAAGAGCCATTAATATGATTGAGAAAAATAAAGAAAATCCCATACGGGAAAACAGATACTTCAACAGTTCGTCAGGCTCCCCAAGAAGAACCGGATATATGGTTGCATGGCTGCGCTGAGTGGAGGGACCGTACCGCAGCTTCAAAGTGACCGGTTCACCGGTTTTGGGAAGCTGCAAAATTCTCACCATCGTCGGCGGATCCAGCAGAAAGGCGGGATAGGTTCCCTCCTGTCCATAGGCAAAGATCTGCACCCCGTCCGCGTACACCTCCACCGGCGTATATACGGTTTTCAGATACAGGCAGCCGCCGGCCCCCGCAGGTATCTTGGCCGTCAAAATAACCGGAAATGAACCGGAAGAACTTTCCAGCGTGCTAGGAAGCGCAACTTCTTGAATCCCCGTTTTTGTCTCCATGGTCCACCCGGAGATTTCCTGTACCGCTGTATGGTCCGCACCAGAAGAAGTACCCAGAACTACTCCCGCCAGAAGAAGCAGACACATCAAAGACATCACAAATGCAATGATCCTGTTCATAACATGCCCCCTTCTTTTCTCGCCCTCTGAAAAAGCCAGCTCTCCCATGCATCCTTTGCTTTTTTCAGGCTCTCCCGCCGAATATGCACATTGGTACCGTCTCTCATTTGATAGATCATCAGTTCTTTGTCCAATCCGGTCACATAGGACAGATTGGCCAGATAGCTTTTATGACAGCGGATATAAGGCGGTTTCGGAAAAAAAGCTTCCACATCATTTAACTTTCCCTTTGACCGCAGAACCCTCCCATCGGTCAGATGGTAGAGAACGTAATGTCCTTTCTGCTCCGCACAGAGAATTTCCCCAAAAGGAACGGACACATTCTTTCCCCCGTTCAGCACCTGAATGCCGGGCCGGTTTCTGCGCTTTTCATATGCCAGCTTCAGAATCTCCTGTACGGCCTGTTTCGTAATCGGTTTTTCCATGTATCTTGCCACATCCAGACGATATCCTTCCAGGGCATGATCCGGACTGCAGGTCGTAAAAGCCACGGGAAGCTCCGGATCCGTCTTCCGGATCAGACGCACCGCCTCAACGCCGGAAATACCGTTTAAATAAATATCCATGAGCACAAGATCATAGTAGCCCGGATGGTACTCTGCCAGAAATGCTTCTCCGCTCTCAAACATACTGACCCGGACAGGGAATCCGCTGTCCTGAATCATCAGAAACAACTGCTCATATTCTTCCGGATTGTCTTCACATACTGCAACTCTCAGACTGTCCATTCGCTGCTTCCTCCTGCTTTTTTCTTTCCCTACATGAATAAGCACAAAATATGCAGTTTGTCAAGTACGGATTTTGTATAGATAATGTTCATTTATGGTACTGGCATCCCTCCCTGCTGTTTTATAAAATCAAAAGAGAAACGCCGCGTCTCGCTAAAAATATTTTCAGACAAAGGGACACTGGACAGGCAGGCGCAAACTTTTAACAGGAGGAACATGTGAGATGAAAATAAAGCGTAAGAAGCTGCTGGCATGGGTTCTGTCGGCAGCACTTTTGGGCACTGCACCCGGTACGATTCTCTACGCCGAAGAAAATGCCGAACAGGAAAAAGCCGAAACACCGGCCGCACTTTGCGAACATCATCCGGAACATGACGAAAGCTGCGGATATCAGGAAGTCCGGGAAGAGATTCCCTGCACCTGCGGATACGATCCGGCTTCCGAAACCGGTCATGAAGGAAGTACGGATGAAAAAGCCGGACAGGATGCAGCCGATGAACCAAAAGGCCATGCCGAAAACTGCGCTTATGAGGAAGCCATGCCGGGAGCGCCGTGTACCTTTGTATGTCCGATCTATACTCAGCCGGAAAACAACGAAAAGCCGGAAGATAACAAAGAGCCGGAAATAAACAAAGAGCCGGAAGTAGACGATCCCCTGCCGGACAATACCGATGACAGTACCGGTCCCGATTCAGAAGATTCCGGCAGCGGCAGCATCCCTGGATCAGATACAGAGCCTTTGGACGAAGAGTCCGCCGCCAAAGAGCCGGAAGCAGCCGCTGTCCGGATCATCGCATCCTGGACCTGGGACGGCCAGGAGGACATTCTGTCCGAGGGTGTACTGTCACTGCCCGCAGGCAGTGAGGAAGCACCGCTCTTCATAGAAGATGTCCAAAGTCTGCTGCCAAAAAAGATCCTTGCTTCCATAGAGCCCCTTGCAGCCGACGATAAAGCAGACGGCGAAGAAACCGAAGCCCCGGCGACAGACGAAAACGCAGACAGTGAAGAAACGAAAGTCCCGGCGACAGACGAAAACGCAGACAACGAAGAAACGAAGGCCCCGGCGACAGACGAAAACGCAGACGATGAAGAAACCGAAGTCACGGAGGAATCTGTCACATTAGAAAGCTGGTCCTGTCCGGAATACCCCGAAGAAGGAGCTTATGCGGGCAGTTATGTCTTCCTGACCAGGCTGCCGGAAGGATTTGTATTGGCAGAAGGAACGAAAGAGCTTACGGTTACTGTGGAATTTGCGCCTGCGGCAGAATATGACTTTATGACAGAAAAGAGTGAAAGCACGGATGCGTCTGCAGGGCTGATCTACGAGACAGCTTCCTATCTTCCTCTGGAAGAAACCACATACCAGGCAGGAAGCGGACAGATGATCTGGAAACCGGTCGTGGAAAACGGCTGCGCCGTTCGTGGAGAACTGATCCTGAAAGATGCCCAGATCCATGGCGGCACCATGGGAATCTGGCTGCCGGTATCTACCGAAATCGTACTGGAGGGCACCAGCAAAATAACCGTAGAAAACAGCCCCACGGAGAATAAAACCGGCCGCGGAATCTATCTGAACAATATCTCTAATTCTGAAGAACTGCATCTGACCATCCGCGGAACAGGTTCTTTAGAAATCGACAGTGAGGGAAGCGGCATCAGCACAACCGGTTCCATCACCGTAGACCGTGCAGGGCAGCTCCTGATCACCTACGGCAGCGGCAGCCAGGGCGGAAACGGTCTGAACAGTACCGGAACCGGACATCCCATCACCATCCAAAACTGCGGCAATGTTAAAATCAGAAGCAGAGATGGAATGACCGGACACAGCAGCGGAGCCATTTATCATCAAAACCTGGGGGAAATCATCATTGAGAACAGCCATGTAATACTGGCCAACCTTACAGGACCGGCTATTCATACGGCCGGAGATCTCCGATGCGTTTCCAGTGACATCAAAGCCATTGGAAATACCAGCAACAACTATGTGGAAGGGACTCTGAACTTCGGTCATCTTACCGCAGCAGGCGGTACGATGTATCTGGAAAATACCGGCAGCGATGAAGTGCTTCCCCTTGTGCAGAACGCTGCACGTCTGGAAGAGGGTGCCGTTATATACTGCAAAAAAGTAAGTTATGTCCCATGGCTTCAGGGAGACGGCATCTGGTATATGAGCTGCTCCTACGACGAAGCCGCTGATGAGATCACAGGCGCAGGCGTTGGAAACGTGATCGGAAACGTTGTGTGGAATGAACATATTCGCTTTTTTCAGCCCACCATCCTAAACATAGGCAGCTATGCAGATGCTTCTCTTACAATTCCGGAAGAAATGACGGTAGAAATTCCAAACGGATGCATGATCTATAACAAAGGCGGCAGCAATGGTTCTTACACCGGCACACTTACTAACCTTGGTACCCTGAATGTTTTAGATGGAGGAACCCTGCAGAACGGTCTGAATGATAATATTTTCACAAACAAAGGCACTTTGCACATCCAGACGGGCGGGAAATTTTTTAATACCTACGATCCCAATGTCAAAACAGGCGGAACCGTACAAAATCAGGGACATATCAAAACGGATGCCGGAACTATGTTCCAGAATCAGTCCCTTCTGGAAAACAGCGGAATTATGGACTGTGCAGCCGGCAGCTTCTACAACGTTCTCCTTCCCGGCTACGATGCTGTCATCAACAATACCGGAACGATCAACGGTTTTGTTACCGAAGCAAAAAGCACATGTTATACCTATACCACATACGGAAATACCGTACTCGGCACCCGGCAGATGCTGACTTTACAAAGTGCTGCAAATCAGGTCACAGGCATGGCCCTGCAGGTAGCTGCCGGCACCAGCCTCACCATCGAGGACAGCGCCATCGTCGATGCCCGGACAAATCTGACAAAAGAAAATATCGCTCAGTATCTAAGCATAAATGGAAACCTGATCGTCAATGGACAGCTCTGGCTCCCCAATGACCCGCCGGAAGAAATCCTTGAAACATTGACCGGGCATTTAAGCGGTACCGGAACCGTCCTCATCGGAAACAGTCCCGATGCAGCCCACTACATCGTCTCTGTCTCAGAAAGCGGTGCTTCTTCTTCCGGAAACGGGCTTTACAGACCTGGCGATACAGTCACGATCAATGCCGGACTGCGAAACGGATTCCGTTTCAAAGGCTGGCGCGTATCAGAAGATGTCTCCTTAGAGAACACTTCTGCCCTGCAAACTACTTTTGTCATGCCGGAGCACTCGGTACAGATTACCGCACAATGGGAGATTCCCGTAACAGATGTCCGGCTGGACCGGATCAGTCTGTCCATGCTGCCGGGAGATACTGCCCTGCTCCATATGACCATCCTCCCATCCGATGCCTCAAACCAGAATGCAGTCTGGACTTCAGACCATCCGGAAACTGCATCCGTAGATCCAGACGGCAAAGTAACAGCCCTCGCTCCGGGCCTGGCAAAAATCACCGTAACTACTTCCGATGGTCAAAAGACAGCTTCCTGCACAGTTCAGGTTCAGGAGATACAGGAACCTCCGAAGCCTCCGACAGATACCGAAGATACACAGTTGAAACTGGTTTTCACACAGGGAATGACCGAAATTCCTCTGACTCTTTGCGAGAAAGGACTGGATACCCAGGAAAAGATCGAGACGGCCTTCCGGCTGGAAATTTCCCAAAAGCACGCTTCCTTTGCCGGAAAAAACGAAGCACTCTACGATGTGACGCTTCTGGTGCGCCGACAGGGGAGCAGCGTCTGGGAAAAAGCAGATGCTTCAAATTTCCCCTCTGACGGAAAGCTGCAGGTAATTCTTCCCTATCCGGAAGGAACCGGCCAAAATACCCATGATTTTCTGGCCGCACATATGTTCACTTCTTCTGATTTCGGCAAAATCCCAGGACAAATGGAATTTCCGAACACAGTAAAGACCCGGCAGGGCATCCAGTTTGAAGTCACTGGTCTGTCTCCGATCTTTCTAAGCTGGAAAGAGATACCGAAACCAAGCGGCGGCGGAAGTCATTCCTCCGAAAGCTCCGGCAGTTCTGCAGGCAGTCCGTCCAGTCATCCCTCTCCCGCCGGAGCGGATACCGGAGATACCGAACTGCCCTGGCTCTGGCTGCTGAGCGCACTGCTGTCCGCAGCCGGCATCTGTCTCCTTCAAAGGAAGCGGAAGAACCGGATTATCCTTTGACATTTTTGTTTCCATACACTATACTGAGATTCAGACGGCAACGGTCCCGTACAAGCTTTGGACAACTGCCGTCTGAATCTTATATTTATCACAAGGAGAACAATCATATGTTAAAGATAGGCTCTCATGTGGGAATGAACGGCCGGAAAATGATGCTCGGCTCTGTGGAAGAAGCACTCTCCTACGGCGCAGACACTTTCATGCTCTATACCGGCGCTCCCCAGAACACCAGAAGAAAAGAACTAAGCGAACTGAACATCGAAGCCGCCCAGGCATTGATGAAGGAAAAAGGCATTACGGAATTTATCGTCCACGCTCCTTATATTATCAATCTGGCCAACACCGTCAAACCGGAAACCTATGAACTGGCCGTCAATTTTCTTCGGCTGGAGCTGGTGCGCACTGCTGCCATGGGAAGCCGCGTGCTGGTACTTCACCCAGGCGCACACGTCGGAGCAGGCGTAGAAGCCGGCACTGCATCCATTATCAAAGGACTGAATGAAGTGCTTACCGATGATACGGATTGTCTGATCGCTCTGGAAACTATGGCCGGAAAAGGCTCTGAGATCGGACGGACCTTTGAAGAACTCGCAAAGATCTACGATGGTGTGACAAAAAAAGACCGCCTGCGTGTCTGCTTCGATACCTGTCACACCCACGACAGCGGTTATGATATCGTCGACCATCCGGACGCAGTATTGGAACAGTTTGACCGGATCCTTGGCAAAGACCAGATTGCCGTCTTCCACATCAACGACAGCAAGAACCCACGGGGATCCGCCAAAGACCGGCACGAAAATCTAGGCAAAGGCCAAAT
Source organism: Lachnospiraceae bacterium (assembly GCA_910574965.1). GTDB lineage: Bacteria > Bacillota > Clostridia > Lachnospirales > Lachnospiraceae > Hominiventricola. Next base: position 114,019 of record CAJTDB010000011.1, read on the forward strand.
CGGCCTTCCGGCCCTCCACCGCATCGTCCATCACCCGGACTTTATAGATGTACCCAAGATTCTGGAAACCCCCTGGGTCCCCATAAACGGAGATCTCAAAAATACCAGAGCTCCTTACAAAGAAGAAATTGCACTTCTGCGCAGGGACAGACTCTCCTGAAAACATGCAGAAACCCAGCAGAAACGCCGTCACTGTCCTCTCAGGAAAAGAGACGGCATTTCTGCTGGGTTTTTCTCAGCCAAGAAATGAATTGTATTTTTTCTCATAACCAATAGTTGTATCCTCTCCGTGGCCCGTATGTACAACGGTCTTGTCCGGCAGCGGAAAAAGTTTTTCCTTAACGGACCGGACAAGATCGGACATGCTGCCGCCCGGAAAATCGCTCCGTCCTATGGAGCTTCGAAAGAGTGTGTCGCCCGAAAAGACGCAGGCCGCCTCTTCACAGTAAAAGCAGCACCCGCCCGGTGTATGGCCCGGCGTGTGATATACTTTTAAATGGATACCGGACAGGTCCAGCTCCTGGCCGTCCTGCAGCCATTCGTCCGCTGCTACCGTGAGAGCCTTGTGCTGGATAAAGACCGACAGATTGGTCATACCGTTCAAAAGCAGCGGTTCCTCTTCCCGGAGGGCATAGATCCGCGCCCCGGTGATCCGCCGAAGTTCCTCTGCCCCGCCCATATGATCCGCATGTCCGTGGGTCAGAAGGATATGCCGAATGCAGAAACCTTCCTTCTCTGCATACGCCCTGATTTGTTCCGGCTCATCTCCCGGATCAAAAGCCAGCGCCTTCTTTGTATCTTCTTTTATCAGAAACCAGCAGTTCGCCGCCAGCTCCCCTACGGTCAGGGATTCTATCTTAAGTCCCGCCATATATGCCTCCTAACTGACCGAACGTTCGATATCCAGAACGCTCTCCACCTGTCTGATCTTCTCTATGATCTTGTTCAGCTCCTCCACACTGGAAATGTCAAAGCTGACCGTAATCGTCGCAGTTCCCTTTCTGCTCGTACGCACATTCATGGAGATCACATCGATCTCACGCTCGCTTAGAACTCTTGATACATCCACCAGAAGTCCCGTACGATTGTTGCCGAAGATCTTGATTTCTGTCGTGTATTTCTCTCCTGTATGGGTCTGCTGCTGCCACTCCGCGTCAATGAGCCGCTCTCTCTCAGACTCCGCCAGATGAAGCATGTTCACGCAGTCTGTCCTGTGGATGGTCACACCCCGCCCTCTGGTTACAAAACCGACGATCTCATCTCCCGGCACCGGATTGCAGCATCTGGAAAAACGTACCGCCACATCATCAATACCCTTGACAACGATACCGCTCCGGGACTTGGCAATACGAAACTTCTGTTCCTTTGCCTCGCTGACACTCTCGATAATCTTTGCATCTGTGACGGCCTTCTTCTTCGCCTTCTCGTACTCCTCTACCAGACGATTCACTACCTGGCCTTCTTTTAAGCCGCCATGACCCACTGCCGCCATGACCGATTCCCAGTCCCGGAATCCGTATTTGCGCAGTACACTTTCCTGGTATTCCGGCTTGACGATCAACTGCATCTGAATGCCTTTCATCTTGCAGTACTGCGTCACCAGCTCCTTGCCCTTGATGATGTTGCTTTCTTTGAACTCGGTCTTAAACCACTGGTTGATCTTGTTCTTTGCCTGTGTTGTCTTGACAATGTTCAGCCAGTCGCGGCTGGGGCCCTTGGAATTTTGAGAGGTAATAATCTCGATCCGGTCCCCGTTGTGAATCATATAGTCAATGGGAACCAGCTTTCCGTTTACCCTGGCGCCGATCATCTTATTGCCCACCGCACTGTGAATGCTGTAGGCAAAGTCAATGGGATTCGATCCACGCCGAAGCGTCTTTACATCTCCTCCCGGCGTAAAACAATAAACACTGTCGGAAAACAGATCCAGATCACTTTTGAGCAGACTCATAAACTCCCGGTTGTCCGTTTCATCCCGCTGCCACTCCAGAATCTGCCGAAGCCAGGTCAGCTTTGCCTCCGCGCTGTCGCTTCCTTCCACATTCTGTTCCGCACTGCCGCCGCTCTCTTTGTATTTCCAATGGGCAGCGATGCCGTACTCCGCCGTTCTGTGCATCTCATAAGTCCGGATCTGAATCTCAAAGGGCTGTCCCTTCGGACCGATTAACGTCGTATGAAGGGACTGATACATATTGAGCTTCGGCATAGCAATATAGTCTTTAAAACGCCCAGGAATCGGTTTATACATCTCATGAATAACCCCAAGAGCTGCATAGCAGTCCTTCACCGACTCCACCAGAATACGCACTGCAAACAGATCGTAAATCTGATCCAACGTCTTCTCCTGGTTGACCATCTTCTTATAAATACTGAAAAAATGCTTGACCCGGCCTTTGACATCCGCCCGAATGCTGGCATTTTCCATATGCTGCTTTACTTCCGCCACCACCGACTGTACATATTTCTCACGAACGCTTTTCTTATCGGAGATCTGCGCCACCAGGTCATAGTAAACCTCCGGCTCCAAATATTTTAAAGCCAGATCGTCCAGCTCGATCTTCACTTTGGAGATTCCAAGCCTCTGGGCGATCGGTGCATAGATGTCCATCGTCTCCCTGGCCTTTTCCCGCTGCTTTTCAGGGCGCATGTATTTTAACGTCCGCATATTGTGCAGCCGGTCTGCCAGCTTAATTAAAATTACACGGATGTCCTTCGCCATAGCAAGGAACATTTTCCGCAGATTTTCCGCCTGCTCATCCACCTTGTCCGCCGAGTAGCTTAACTGTCCCAGTTTGGTCACGCCGTCCACCAGAAGTGCCACCTCTTCCCCGAAAAGGCCGGCAACATCCTCCGTGGTCATGGGCGTATCCTCCACTACGTCGTGCAAAAGTCCGGCAACGATGCTCTCCTTATCCAGCTCCAGCTCCGCCAGGATGATGGCCACACAGATGGGATGGATGATATAAGGTTCGCCTGATTTGCGTACCTGGTCCTTATGGGCATCCATAGCGATCCGAAATGCCTTTTCAATCATGGAAATATCTGTGGACGGATGATATCTGGCCACACTTTTAATCAGCTCCTGATACAGTTCCTCCGGGCTGGTAAAATCTTCCATCACCTTAATGTTTCTCTCATCTTTGCGAGTCTCTTTTGCTGTCGTCATGCTCATCACCGTTTCTATCGATCTGAACTCTGTCCCAAATAGTTACTTTCCTTCGTAGCAGATCACGCTGTCTACGTCATATTTTTCCAGCCGTTCTCTTCCTTTCAGCCCGGCCAGTTCCATTAGAAATACCATCTTCACCACTTCTCCCCCAAGAAGCTCCACCAGCTTAGCCGCTGCCTCAATGGTCCCGCCCGTAGCAATCAGATCATCGATCAGTACCACCTTCTGTCCCGGCCGGATGGAATCTTTGTGCATCTCAATCTGGGCACTGCCGTATTCCAGTTCATATTCCATGGACACGGTCTCTCTTGGAAGCTTTCCCTTCTTGCGTACCAGAACAAAGGGCTTATGTAAATTGTACGCAATCGGCATACCAAAGATAAACCCTCTGGACTCCGTCCCTGCAATCACATCAAACTCGATTCCTTTTAATTTTTCCTGGATTCCGTCAATGGCAAGCTGCAGCCCTTCTGCATCCTGAAGAACGGAGGTTACATCCCGGAAGATGATCCCAGGTTCCGGAAAATCCGGTATGCTTACTACATAGTCTTCTACTTTTTTCATCGGTACTCTCTCCTTCATCGTTTACAAACTTCTTCTGCGGCCGCCGCTCCTGCTGCCAGACAGCCCTCCCGCAGTTTTGACACCCCTCATAAGGCTAACTATATCACAAAATGAAACGCTTCGCAATCGGTCAGAGACAATTCCGCACCTGAACCTGCAGACGCTTTACTCCTCTGTACTCGTTCAGTTCCGGATAGTACAGCATATGCATCGTCTGCTTCTGTTCCAGAAGCGCAAGAACCGCCCGCATCTGATCGTTAAAACAGATGCCTTCCAGAACAGCCCCGCTCTCATCCTTCAGTTTCATGCGCAGTGCATTCTGATTTTTTCCCATAATCCGGTATTCCAGCACCTGGACATTCCGGGCTGCAAACACCGGCTTGCCGTTCCCGTTTCCAAAAGGTTCTAAAAGCTCTAACTCTTCCACCACCTTCTCCGACACATGAGAAAAAGGCAGGGCAATATCGATGCGGATGACTTCCGTAAGTTCCTCTTCTGTCAGACTGCACTCCTCGTTGATCCGCCTGCGAAACTCCTCCACGTTCTCCTCCGGCAAAGAAAGGCCCGCCGCCATGGGATGTCCTCCATATTTTAGAAATAGATCTTTACATTTGCTCATCTCTTCAAACATGGAATAGGTCTCGATGGAGCGTCCGGAACCTTTTACCGCCTCTTCCCCTCTGGTCAGGACAAAGACCGGACGGTAATAGTGTTCCCTGATTTTCCCCGCAATAATCCCGGCCAGACTTTCATGACAGTCAGGAAGATACACTACCAGCACTCTGTCTTCCTTTTGCCTGCTCTGTTCAATCTGCTCGATTGCCCTGGCCAGCCCCTGTTCGGTCATGTTTTTCCGCTCTTCGTTCAGGCGTTTCAGCTCCATGGCACGGGAACGGGCCAGCGCTTCTTCTTTCGTGTCCAGAAGTTCCAGCGCCCGTTTGGCCGTAGCCAGACGACCGCTGGCATTGATGCAGGGTCCGAGAACAAAGCCGATATGGTAGGCACTCAGCCGATCTCTCTTTAGTTCATTGGCTTCTATCAGCGCAGACATACCCGGATGCGCAGTCCTTCGCAGAAGCTTCAGACTCTCTTTGACCAGAATCCGGTTCTCTCCCGCCAGTTCCATCACATCTCCTACCGTGGCAAAACCCGCCAGCATCAGAAGGTCCCCATAAAGCACATCCTCCGGCATGGAAAGACTGCTCCACAGCTCCTGCACCAGTTTCCACGCCACTGCCGCCCCGCAGAGCTTTTTAAAGGGGTATTTGCACTCCGGCTGTCTCGGATTGACGATCACATCTGCCGCCGGAACTTCCTCCTGCAGCTCATGGTGGTCTGTCACAATGACTGTCATTCCCTGTTCTTTTGCATATGCGATCTCTTTGGGTGCCGCAATCCCGTTGTCGCAGGTGATGATCGTATCCACGCCCGCTTCGAATGCCCGGCGAACCAGTTCCAGGTTCAGGCCATAACCGTCCCGTTTCCGGTCCGGAATATCCGTATCGACTCTCGCACCCGCTTCCCTGAGTCCCCGCAGCAAAATATAGGTTGCACAAACGCCGTCAATATCATAATCACCGATAATCCGAATAAACTCCTGCTTTCGGATCTTCTCCCGCAGAAGTGCTGCCGCCTCCGAAATCCCTTTCATAAGAGAAGCCGGGTGCAGATCCGAAAGCCCTCCGTGCAGATAAACCCGAATCTCCTCTTCCCCGATGATTTCCTTATTGCGGATCAGACGGGCTGTAAAAGGTGTAATATGAAACCTCTCACTGATGGCCTGATAATCCGCTCCCTTTCGTATTTCCACCCATTTTGCCATATGTATCTTCCCTCTTTATGAAAATCCAGCCGCCCCCGAAGAGGCATGAATGCCTCCTTAGGGTATGCTGATTGTTATTTTTTTCACGTATGTACTATGCCTGTTTCTGCAAATAAAACTGGAACGCCGTATATTCCGGCACTTCCCGCTCAATGGGCAGCCCCGCATACATAAGCGCTACACCGGAATATACTTTTGCACTTCCGTTTATGCTGTACAGAGCATCCGGCTCAAGTCCTTTGGCACGAATGTACTCCTGAGGACCGTTGCAGGTCAGATTGGTCACGACCACACTTAGGAGGGATTCGCTCTTATCCTTGCTCACATGCTGCCACGCGGTCATATTTCCCACTTCAAAAGGATTGGTCAGTCGATAGTAATCTCCTTTGAAAATCAGCGGATAGTATTTCCGGAACAGATCACTTTGTTCCAGGCAGAGCTTCTGCTCTTCTTCCGTCAGATGCGTAGCATCCAGCTCATATCCAAAGGTCCCGCACATAGCCACCACAGCCTTCGTGCGCAGGGGAACAAGCTTTCCGCTGTCGGAAATATGTGCGCCCATAGTGCATACCGGATAGACAAAGGAAGTGCCGTAATGAAGCTTCAGCCGATCGATGGGATGATTGTTGTCACTGACCCAGTACTGGGGATAATAATGCAGCATGGCCGGATCATACCGTCCTCCTCCTCCGCTGCACCCTTCAAATAAAATGTCCGGATGCGTCTTGATGATCTGATCCATCACCCGGTAAAGTCCCAGAATATAGCGGTGGTATACCTCGCCCTGGCGGTCCGCCGGCAGAGCATTGGACCAGATATCGGCCAGAGAACGGTTAATATCCCATTTGACATAGTAAATATTGGCATTGTCCAGAATCTGGTTAATGCTCTTTATCAAATAATCCTGTACCTCTTTCCGGCTCATATCCAGTGCCATCTGATTTCGGCTGCGGACCGCATGTCGTCCGGGAATCTCCATTGTCCATTCCGGATGCGCACGATACAGTTCACTGTCTTCCGACACCATCTCCGGCTCAAACCAGATGCCGAACTTCATTCCCAGCTCATTAATCTGCTCCACCAGCCGGTCCAGTCCGCACCGGATCTTCTTCTGGTTCACTACCCAGTCTCCCAGGCTGCTGTTGTCGTCGTCTCTCTTTCCAAACCAGCCGTCATCCATAACCAGAAGATCCACGCCCATTTTACGAGCCGCTTTCGCGATCTCCAGAAGCTTCACATCATCAAATTCCATAAAGGCCGCCTCCCAACTGTTAATCAGGACCGGACGCTGAACTTCCTGGACAAATTTGCTCCCGCACAAATTGGACCGGTAAAAATCATGATACAGATGGGACAGTCCGGTAAAGCCCTTTTCGGTAAATGCCAGTACGGCTTCCGGTCCTTCAAACACCTCTCCCGGCTTCAGTTCATATACAAACTGCTTTGGATGGATTCCCATAACCAGACGGAGCTGATCGTACTGGTCCAGCTCTGCCTCTGCCAGAAAGTTGCCGCTGTACATGAGCGATACCCCGTAGCACTTTCCGTAATCTTCCGTGGCATCCCGGCCGCAGAGAATGACAAAGGGATTCTGCTGATGGCTGGAAGAACCGCGCACGCTTCCGATTGCATGAATATGATGGGTCATATGCTGGCGCTCCACCTGCCGCTCCTGCCCGTAACGTCCCGGCAGACTCACAAGATCCATCCCGGCCCCATTTAGAAAATCCAGACAGACGGACATGATCTTCTTCAGATGAACCGGTGCGTCTCCGGCATTGACCACTTTCACTGCCCTTGTGATAACATCCGCTTCCTCAAAGACACTGTACAGCAGGACCACCTGTACATGACTCACCTGATCGGTAAGGGTGATCTCCAGAGTGTCCACCGTATCCTCCTTTTTTGCAAAGACTGTCGGCAGTGTATCCAGACGATACTTTCCTTTCCGAATGACGGAACCTGTCACTTTTCCATGGAAAGAATAGCTTCCGTCGCTGTTCATAACCTCGATACTGGCAGTTCGAAAATCCCCCTGCTGCTGGGTGCTGAACTCCTGAGGCTGCGCATCTAGAGAGAACGTACGTTCGTTCCTTGATTCATACGGATTACCGGAAAATCCCCGGTCGTACTGCCGGATCTGATAACTCATATCTCTGTCGCAAATAGACGGTCCATAGTAAAGATGCAGCAAATAGTCAAGATTTCCGCATTTCATCTGATAAGAAGTATTCCTGGTATGCAATGTCCAGGTTTTACATGCTTCATTGTAAACAATTCCCATTGTGGTTCCTCCTATTTTAGTTCCGTATTTGTCCCTGAAATACCCACTTAAGGGGAAGCATTTTCCTTCTCATTCGTTCCGGAAAATCCTTCCGGGCATTTCAGGGACAAATACTGTTTTTAGTTCCGTATTTGTCCCTGAAATACCCACTTAAGGGGAAGCATTTTCCTTCTCATTCGCTCCGGAAAATCCTTCCGGGCATTTCAGGGACAAATACTGTTTTTAGTTCCGTATTTGTCCTAATTTATCCTAATTTATCTTATAACTCCCCTCCGGCCAGCTTCTTCTCCAGGCAGACCAGCCGGATTCCAGATATCCCATTAAATTCGCTCTCCACCACGGACACTTCTTTATATCCGAGTTTCTGATACAATTTCCTGGCCCCCTGGTTGTGCACACTTGTATCCATACGCAAATACAGACATCCGTGTTCCAAAGCATATGCTTCATAATATGCCACAAACCGCGTGCCGTACCCCTGTCCCTTTTCTTTTGGAGAGACGACCAGTGTATGCAGCACCATTACCTGATCGTCCGGTGCATCATATTCCCAATTCGCATTTGCGTATTCCGCCACTTGCTCCTGATTGATCCGGGCAGCCGCCACGATCCGTCCTTCTTCTTCCTCTACAAACATATCTCCCCGGCAAACAGCCAGCAGCGCGGTTTCCCTGGATGGATAGATGCCTCGTATCCAGTCTGTTGTCATATTTCCTGCTTCATTTTCTGTGTGGATCTCCTCATAGATCTCTGTGATCCGGTCCACATCCCGTTCCTTGGCCTTTCGAAACACCGATCTTACTCCTTTCCTTTGCAGATCACTGCAGATCCGTTTCTGTCCCAAGCCACCAGCGCAGCACATCCTGTATTTTCGCATCCCAGTATTTCCACCGATGATCTCCCTCGGACTCTTCGCAGGTCAGATCATAACCCAGCTTTCTCATATGCTCCCAGGCCCGAAGATTATCTTCATATAGAAAATCCTCTGTTCCGCACCACGCATAAAGCCGCGGCCGTTTTTTCTTTCCGGCTACCAGTCGTTCTGCCAGTGCAAAGAGATCGTTATCTGATCCCTTCAGCTCCTCCTCACTGCCGAAAATTCCCTGGAACAGTGCTTTTTTCTCCTCCGCCAAGCGTTTATGTCCTCCGCCGGCCATATCCAGCGCACCCGATAAGGAAGCCGCTGCTCCAAACGTATCCGAAGCGCCAAGCCCCAGCTTCCATGCTCCATAGCCGCCCATAGACAGCCCTGCCGCCAGTGTATCTTCCCGCCGTCCTGACAGCCGCGGGAAAAATTCACGGCAGATACGGGGCAGTTCCTCCGCGATAAATGTCCAGTACGGCATCCCGTATTTTGTATCCGTATAAAAGCCCAGATGCGTCGGCGGCATCACCACCGCAATCCCAAGTCTGCTCACATACCGCTCTATCGATGTACGCCTCTGCCAAACCGTATGGTCATCGCTCATTCCATGAAGCAGATATACGGTCTTATAAGCTCCGTCTGCCGCTCTTCCCTCCATGCCGATCTGCTTGCTCGTTTCCTGGGGAATAATCACATCCATATTTACCCCCATACCAAGCACATCCGAAAAAAAGTCCACATGCATCAGTGCCATATTTTAGTCCTCCTATTTAAGTTCCGCATCCGGCCTTCCAAACCTCTTTTCTAGAAGCATATCCGGCCTCTTCGCGTCCGGATATCCTTCTGGGTTTTCCAGGCCAGATGCTGATTTAAGTTCCGCATCCGGCCTTCCAAACCCTTTCTTCTAGAAGCATATCCGGCCTCTTCGCGTCCGGATATCCTTCTGGGTTTTCCAGGCCAGATGCTGATTTAAGTTCCGCATCCGGCCTTCCAGACCTCTTCCCCCCACATACAGACAGGCCGCCAAAAAACACAGCCCCGGCATCGAGATGAGCGAAGCTGTGTGGATCAGAGAGGGCCGTTCCTGTCCGACACCTTCCATACAAGCGCTCATCCTGCTGCCGGGACCGCGCTTCCCGGCAGCCCGTCGTCCCCTTTGCTTACACTTCTTTCTTCTCTATCCGCGTCCTCATCAAATACCACAGTGCTCCCGTAATACACACTGACGAATAAGCGCCGCACACAATACCGACCATCAATGGAAGTGCAAACTCCTTAATCGAAGCCACTCCCAGCACAAAGAGTACTGCCACCATGACAAACGTCGTCAATGACGTGTAAATACTCCTGGTCAGTGTCTGCGTGATACTTGCATTGACCACATCTTCCAGCGTATCCTTCCGCTTCATTTCCGTCAGATTTTCACGAATACGGTCAAAAATCACAATGGTTGCATTAATAGAATAACCTACGATAGTCAGCATACACGCAATAAACGTATTGCCCACCGATACCCTTGCAACTGCATAGAACGCCAGCACCACCAGCACATCATGCACAAGCGCTGCCACTGCACTTGCCGCAAAGCGCACATCCTTAAACCGGACCCAGATATAGATCAGCATACAGATCGTAGCGATAATAACAGCTACAATGGCATCATTTTTCACTTCTTTGCTGATCGCCCCGCTGATGTTCTCTGCTGTAATCGTCGTTTCATCCACGCCAAATGTTTCCGCAAGCTTTGCATTCAGTGCCTCACGTCCAGCCAGATCCAGCTCCTTGGTCTTGATGATAACCTGAGTAGTTCCGGACACCTTCTGAGTCTGAATATCATTGTCCCCTGTGATCTCTGCCACAACCGGAACCACTTTTGCATCAATATCCCCGATACTCATATCTTCCGGAAATTCCACTGTCGTAGATGTGCCGCCCTGAAATTCCAGACTGTACTCCAGTGCACCTTTTTTGGCTCCCGCATTCACGCCCATCAGAAGAAGACCGCCTGCAATCAGCACCAGAGAAACAAGAAAGCAAATCTTTTTCTTCCCAAGGAAATTCACAGTCTTTGTTTCCTTCGCTACGCCGTACAGTTTCACATCCTGCAGGCCAAGCGCATACAGCGCATACATCACCAGACGCGTCACAACAAGCGCCGTAAACATGGATACTACAATACCAAGCGCCAGTGTCTGCGCAAAGCCCTTTACACTTCCAGAACCTTTCAGCGCCAGCACCAAAGCCGCGATCAAAGTTGTGATATTACCATCCACAATGGCCGACAATGCCTTCTGAAAACCGATCTTCATGGAAGAGCGCACGGTCTTCCCGGTAGCCAGTTCCTCCCGGATACGGGCAAAGATAATTACATTGGCGTCCACTGCCATACCGATGGAAAGAATAATACCTGCAATACCCGGAAGGGTCAGCGTCATATCAAATCCATTCAAAAGCCCAAGAACCAGCCCTACATAAGAAATCAGCGCAACGCCTGCCGCCAGTCCCATCAGCCGGTAAGCTGCGATCATAAACAAAAGGACAATGAGAAATCCTATGGCTCCTGCCGTCAGACTTGTAGCAATCGCCTCTTCTCCAAGCTTTGCTCCCACCACGTTAGAGCGCAGTTCCTGAAGTTCCAAAGACAGCGTACCAATCCGGATGGTCGATGCCAACTGATCTGCCTCTTCAAAGGTAAAATCACCGCTGATCTGTGCCTGTCCGCTGCCAATGGCTTCATTGACCATAGGCGCACTGATAACCTCATCATCATAGACAATGGCAATCTGCTTTCCGACGTTTGCCGCCGTTGCAGCGGCAAATTTTATAGAACCTTCTTCTGTCAGCGTCAGTTCCACTGCATATTCCCGCTCTCCGGTCAGTTCATCCGTACGGGAACCGGCCTGCGCATTTGCCACATCTGTACCTTCCAGCACTACGGAACCATCCATGGTCTGAAACTGAAGAGAACCGGGCTTCCCAAGCTCTGCCAAGATGCTGTTGGCATCGGTCACACCCGGAATCTCAATATTGATCCGGTCTGCTCCTTCCTGATAAACCTCTGCTTCCGTACTGTATGCCTCCACACGCTTCTGCAGCTTGTAGATGGTATCAGACATATCTTCCGCGGACGGTGTCCCTTCGCCCACTGCTTCATATGTGATGCTCACGCCGCCTGCCAGATCCAGTCCCAGCCGGATGTTCTTTGCGGCTCCGCTCTTTTCCTCTCCCCAGCCCACGGCTGCAGTATACAGAAGAAGCCCCGTCAGCACTGCGGTCAGGACCAGCGTCAGCACTGCCCTATTTTTCTTCATCGCTTTCCACCTCATCTTTCTCTGCTTCGGCCGCTTTTATCATGATCGCACATTCTACGCGCTTTCTCTCCAGCTCACAACTGATATCATAAGTTTCATGAATAGAACCGTGAAATTTATGTGCATTAGCTGCACACCCGCCGCTGCAGTAAAATTTTGCAAAACAGTCTCTGCATTTTTCCTTGGAGTATACATTGCAGTTTTTAAAAGTATCCCGGATATCCGGCCTTGTGATCCCTTCGTCCACATTTCCCATCCGGTATTTCTCATCCCCTACAAACTGATGACAGGGATACAGATCACCCCAGGGCGTAACTGCCAGATACTCTGTCCCGGAACCGCATCCGGACAGCCGTTTGGCCACACATGGTCCTCCGGTCAGATCCAGCATAAAATGAAAGAATGTAAATGCTTTCCCGGTGCGGTACCGACGCACCATCTCCGCCGCCAGCCGATCATATTCTGCAAACACTTCTGGCAGATCTTCTGCTCTTAAGGCATATGTTTCCTCTTCTGTACCTACCACCGGCTCCACGGAGATCTGCTGAAAGCCCAAGTCCGCCAGATGCAGCACATCTTTGGAAAAATCCTTATTATGTCTCGTAAAGGTACCCCGGACATAGTACCGTTCCTGATTCCGGCTGTCTGCCAGCTTCTGAAATTTGGGAAGGATCCGGTCATAACTGCCCGCTCCATTGCGGAAAGGCCGCATATAGTCATGAACTTCCTTCCGTCCATCGATACTGAGCACCACATTGCTCATTTCCCGGTTGACAAACTCCTGCACTTCATCGTTTAAAAGAACACCGTTGGTCGTGAGGGTAAAACGGAAATTTTTCTGATGGAGCTTCTCCTGCTCTCTTCCGTAAGCAACCAGATCCTTTACTACCTGCCAGTTCAAAAGCGGCTCGCCGCCGAAAAAGTCAACTTCCAGATTCTTTCTGCTGCCGGAATTTGCAATCAGAAAATCAAGCGCTTTTTTTCCCACCTCATAGCTCATCAGCGCCCGGCGGCCATGATATTCTCCCTCCTCTGCAAAGCAATAGCGGCATGCCAGATTGCAGTCATGGGCAATGTGCAGACAGAGCGCTTTCACCACCGGCTTCTTTGCCTCCACAATCTCCTGGATATAATTTTCATAAATGTCTTCCGTATACAGCTTTCCTGCGTTTATAAGCTCTTCCAGATCTGCTGCCGCTTCCCGGATTTCCTCCTTTGGATACCGGTCTTTCAAAAGCGCTATGATCTCGGAAAGCTCCTTTTCCTTATAATAAGGAACCATCTCATAGACCAACTCGTCAACCACATGAACCGAACCGCTGTTCACGTCCAGCAGAATATGATAACCATTATTTTTATACTGGTGAACCATTCGTTCCCCTTTCTCATCTTTCATGAAAATAAGCAGCGACGCTGCCGCTGCTCATGATCTTCGCCTATATTCCGACGTCCGGAATTCTACCTGTTGTTCTCGCAGCTCTGATTTCCTACGGTGCAGGAAGTCTTGCATGCGGACTGGCAGGATGTCTGGCACTCGCCGCATCCGCCTTTCTTCATAGTATTCTGTAAGGTCTGCGTATTTAAAGTCTTAATGTGTTTCATCGTTTTCCTCCTTATTCTTCTGGTCTTACACGAATTGCACATAGTATAGCACACACAATGAAAAATGAAAAGAGTTTTTTCAGTGTTATTTGCAGCGTTATTTTCCCTGATCCCGTACTATCGGCGGGATTTGGGAGAGCAGATTGTCCACATCTTCGAACATGGCACTCTTTGTGGTGCCCAGATGACTGGCATTGCGAATATGATTTACCACTTCCTGATACTGTACACGAATTTTCTCAAAAAATCCCCGCAGCACCTGAAGTGCTCTTCGGGAATCATCAATCACACTGGAAATATCCGTCTGTACCTGCACCGCACCGCCTGCTGCCTGCGTAATACTCTCAAACATGGCACTGGTTTTCTGCACCTTCTCCATATTATGGCCCAGCGCTTCCCTGGAAGTATAGATATTGGCATTTAGTTCATTTGTGCCATGCTCCACTTCATGGATGCCCTGATCTACATCTTTGGCCAGAAACTTAATCTCGTCTGCCAGTTTCTTCACTTCTGAAGCCACCACGGCAAACCCTTTTCCCTTCTCTCCGGCCCTTGCAGCCTCAATGGAGGCATTGATGGCAAGAATATTGGTCTGATCGGCTATCGATACAATGCTCTTCATGCACTGCCGAATTTTCTCCACCGAAACTTTCAGTTCTTCAAAAGTGCTTTCCATCTGGTCAAAGCAGCCTTCCACCTGTCTGGAATTGCTTTTCAGTCCTTCTACTTCCTCCTGTGCCTGAACGACAGACGCCCGAATCTCTTCCTCTACGCCCTCAAAACGTCCGGATACCTCATTGATACTCGAAAAAGTATTCTCAAATTCCTGCAGTTTCATCTGGAAATTTACCGCTTCTTTCAGCACGCCGTCAAAGGAACTGCCTATCAGTCCCAATTCCCGCAGCGAATCCACTTCTTTTCGAAGCAGATCCTTTTGATAATCTTTTAACACATTTGTCACATACAGCACCGGATATAAATCTTTCGCCTCTGCCGGTATTCCATATGCATCCTTCCGGTCCTTTTTCTGAAACAGCACGTTCTCTCTCCCCCTTTACTCAAATACTACGCATGTCATGGATTGATTCACGAACCGGTTATTATAGTGCTCTCCATATCCTACGAAGCCGGCATGACTTCCAAGGGCTCCCATTTCTCTTAAATACTCATCCATATAATGATGTTCACTGAACAGTTTATAGCGGAACAGACAATTTACAGAGAATACGGCGGACCGTTTGGGAAATTCTTTTTTAATCGTATCAATGGTTTCTTTTACGATGGCCTTGAAATCTCCAAGCTCCAGAAGAACCAGCACGTCAGAGTCATTGACCTGGCGGAAACATGCCAGGGCGCTGCCGTTTACTTCCTTGATGGAAATGATGCACACATCATCTCCGTTCAGCTTTCCAAATGGATTTTTAAAAGTCTGTGTAGAGATCTGCTGCTCTGTTACATGAAGAATATTCTGATATACCTGCCTTGCCGGCTGTCCGTTCAGAGAACCAAGTATGTACTTTGCCTTATCCGTACCGGAAGCGATAAAACGGTAATCCCCCATCTGGTGATAGATGTTTTCCTTATAGGTTTTTACTCTTCCGTTAAGATTTTTAACCAGTGCATAAGCTACTGCATCTTCATAGATTCTTCCGTTGGCGGATACTTTCCCGCCGTCGCCCGTACCGCCCACCAAAGAGATGCTTCTCTGTTTCAGTGCCGTATGCATGGTTGTCAATACACAGGCATCATTCCCGGAACAGAGGTCGATACATACAGTATCTTTTTGCGTACCATCCACTTTTTTTATATCTTCTTCCAGACGCCGGATATACCGCACCGGCATCACGGACACCTGCTCAAGTACATTGGCCGTCGCACGGACTCCATCCAGAAATGCGACTACACTGACGCCGCGCTCCGTCACGTGGGTGTCATAACTCATCCCGATACAGCCAATACTGGGCACTCCGGGATAGAGCACCTCCAGTTCCTTTACATGTGCGTCAAACTGCCCATCATTGGAAAAAAGCATGATAAGCTGCGGGTGGCCAAGCCCCTGCACAGCCTCTTTCAGATTCCCATGACGGCTGGTGCCAAAAAACTGCCTCACTGCGCCACTCCTTTCTTTTGTGGTTTTATTCTGAAATTTAGTACATTATACCGGATAAACAGGCAGTACGTCAATAGCGCGCAGGCATTGTTCCGGCACAGTCTGAAGCTTCTCCTGTCAGAATCTCCAGCCCGTGCTCCAGAGCGGGCATGATGTATTCCAGACTTTCCCGCACCGCTTTGGGACTTCCGGGAAGGTTAATGATCAGCGTACTCTTCCGGATTCCTGCAGCCGCACGGCTTAGCATAGCTCTCGGTGTAATCGTCATGCTGTATGCGCGTATGGCTTCCGGGATTCCCGGCACAGCCCGTTCTGTAATATCCGTCGTAGCCTCCGGCATACAGTCACGGGGGGAAAATCCCGTCCCTCCGGTCGTCAGAAGCAGTTCCGCCATATGCTCGTCCGCAATACGCGCCATCTCCTGAGAGAGCATCTCTCGGTCATCCGGAAGCAGAACGGTATATACGACCTCATATCCGTATTTCTCCAGGATCTCTTTGATTGCCGGACCGCTCAGATCTTCTCTTTGTCCTTTGTATCCCGAATCACTGGATGTCAGAATCGCAGCTCTCATTTTACACCTCCATGATCTCAATGGTATCGCCTTCTGTAATCGTTCCCCCATGAAGCACCCGTGTAAAAATACCCTCTCTCGGCATAATGCAGTCGCCCATGATCTTAAAAATCTCACAGCCGCTATGGCACTGTTTGCCGATCTGCGTCACTTCCAGAATCACATCATTGCAGACAAGCTTGGTTCCTACGGGAAGGGTTTTGCAGTCAATTCCCTCCACGATGAGATTTTCGCCGAATGCCCCTTCCTGCACGGGAGCTCCTTTTGCCTTAAATGCCTCAATCTTCTCATAGGATAAAAGACTTACCTGCCGATGCCACTTCCCTGCATGTGCATCGTTTTCCAATCCAAAATTTTCAATCACCTTCGCCGAATGTACATTGACTTTCTGCGTCCCCTTTTTTTCGCTGATATTTACAGCTATGATCTTCCCCATTTGTATTCCTCCGATTTTCTGATGAATTCCCACCAAATATTTTACTATGAATTATGGAAATCTGCAAGCATTGCAGCAAAAAGCAGAACCTTTTGTGATCCGCCGCTGCATTAGCTGCGGCAGCATCCAGCCTCTCTAAGAACGGGTCTTTGACAGTTAAATTTATAATAATGCCATTAAACCCCTTATAATATCTATGTTTTCTTCGTCAAGCATTTTGTTTCCTTGTATAGTAATGTCTGTAATCTCTTGATATTTTCCTGATATAGACGTAAAATACTCATATATATACCGACATGAAGGCTTTATCCCCTAACTCTGCATAATATCAGGGGTTCGCAAAAATTTTCAGAATTGAAAAAATTACTATATATTAAAACTTGGGCTGAAACTGCTACAATGCTTATAAATCATGCGTTGCAGCAGTTTTATTTTTTTTAAAGTGTCAAAGACGGGATTTTACTATGAATTATGGAAATCTGCAAGCATTGCAGCAAAAAGCAGAACCTTTTGTGATCCGCCGCTGCATTAGCTGCGGCAGCATCCAGCCTCTCTAAGAACTCCGGCTTTTTTACACCGAACTCCTGAATGGTCTTCGGCAGCAAAGTCCCCATTTAAAATAAATGTATTTGCCCGGCCTTGAAATTTGATACAAATTATTCCGCTGCCGGGTTCTTTTGGCATATCCTTTTTTCTGCACATTGCAAACAGCGAATTTGGTTATTTATTATATTGTTTTCAGAACAATAAACTGTTATTTGTTTATTTTTATGAAAATTTACAGAGGCTTTTTGTTTTTTTCTTTATTTTTATCCCAAAATTGTTTCATTATTTTTCGTTTTTTGATATACTACTAACAAACACATGAAAGAGGTACATCAGCCATGAAGGATTCCCATAACAGAGTCATCGATTACATACGTATCTCCATTACAGACCGCTGCAATCTCCGCTGCCGGTACTGTATGCCTGAAGATATCCCATCCATCTCCCATGACGAGATCATGCGGTTTGAAAGTATTCTGCGCATCTGCCGTCTCGCCGGCAGTCTGGGAATCCGCAAATTTAAAGTTACGGGCGGAGAGCCGCTTGTGCGCAAAGGCTGTCTGCCCTTTCTAAAAGAGTTAAAGGCTCTGCCGGATACCGAACAGGTAACGCTGACGACCAACGGCGTACTTCTAAAAGACTGCCTGCCAACGCTGAAAGAGATCGGAATCGACGGTGTAAACGTCAGCCTGGATACGCTGAACCCGGATACTTTTTTCAGAATCACAAGACGTCCGGACTTTTCCCAGGTGATCGACAGTATACTTTCCTGCCAGGCGGCCGGTATTCGAACCAAAGTCAATACCGTTTTGCTCCAGGGTGTCAATGACGGAGAATTTTTTGATCTGGTTCATCTGGCCAGGGATTATCCGCTGGATGTCCGCTTTATTGAGATCATGCCCATCGGCTGCGGACGGCAGTACCGGGGCTATAACAAGGATTCCCTGCTTCCGCTTCTCGTTTCCAAATATCCGGACTATGAGTATTCCAACGAGACAAGAGGCAACGGGCCGGCTGTCTATATCACGATTCCCGGATTCCAGGGATACATCGGATTTATTGACGCTATCCACGGAAAGTTCTGTCATCAGTGCAACCGCGTCCGCCTGACGTCCGACGGTCTTTTGAAACCCTGTCTCTACTATAACAGCGGCACCAATCTAAAAGAGCTTATCAGAAATCAGGCAGACGACGAACAGCTCTTATCTGCTATAAAAAATGCCATCTATCACAAGCCAACCGAACATCAGTTCTTCCACACTGCTTTAGAAGGACCGGAAGAACTGAGAAAAATGTCGCAGATCGGCGGATAACACCGGAAAAAGGGATGCATACCGGCACTGTTTTTCAAAAGACTGCTCTTTCGGTCCTCTGTAAGCGGACAGATGTCCAAGAGAAGTCTTGTTCCTGCTCCCCGCTACCGGTTGACAAAGCGGCAGCGCTTCCGTTCCTCAATGTCCCGGCTGTATAACGAAACACCTTCCTGACTTTTATTCCTCTGCCCCGGAAAATACATGCTTTTGAGGGTTCTCTACTGCTCCGCTCTTCCCCCCGGTCTTTCTGCACAGACAGATCTCTCCGATTTCCATGGTCTTGTCCAGTGCCTTGCACATATCATAAACCGTCAGAAGCGCAACGCTCACTCCGGTCAGCGCCTCCATCTCCACTCCGGTCTTCCCGGTCACCTTCACAGTGCACCAGCAGTAAATGGTCCGTTCTTTTGGAACCATCTCAAAACGTATCCTGCAGTTGGTAATGGGCAGGATATGGCACATGGGGATCAGCTCCGCCGTACGCTTGGCCCCCATAATCCCCGCAGTTGTGGCAACTCCCAGGACATCCCCTTTTCCGATCTTTCCCTGCTCCACTGCTTCATAAACTGCCTGACTCACTGTGATCTTTCCGGCTGCTGTTGCTTCACGGACCGTATCCTGTTTGTCTGTCACATCCACCATAACCGCTTTTCCATGCTCATCGAAATGCGTCAGTTCCATCTTTTATCCCCCTTGTACTTTATTTACGTTTATCTTATCATGGTCAGACCTTCTTCACAAGTGCAGGCACCGAAAGCGTCTCTGTTCAGGAAAGCATCCCTCCCAGCATCCCGCCCCCCATGCACAAAATAAATGCAGTAATAAATCCGGAGCTGCTGCTCTGAAGTTCCCGGTTTACTGCCAGAGACACCAGCGTCATGACAAGAAAATAACAAAGTCCCAAAAGCACGCCCCAGAGAAACTTTCGGCTCTTCATCATCTTCCCTGCCAGGAAGCCTCCCGTAAAGCAGGACAGAATATAAGTCACTATGATCCCGATCTGAATCCGGCCCTCATCCAGCCGAAACCGATACAAAAGCCCCGCGATGAAAAGGAGCAGAAGCCCGGTCACCAGGTAGGATACGAGCAGTGCCTTCATGATCCGGATGGCCGAATTTGTATACGAATTGATATTGGGCTGTTTCATAAACAGATCCTCCCTCTTAGTTTCTGTTCTTATTTTATGCATTCCCGGTCCGTTTATGTCTGGGTATTGCATTTTCTGCCAAAATATCGTATACTTAATAACTACTTAGCAATGTAAAAAGCCCGCTGACTCAGGGGCTGCACTGCATAAATGTATAAAAGGAGTGAACTATTTTGGACCCAAGTGACGCCATACAGGTGCTGGTACTTCTGGCCCTGATTGGTCTCTCCGCATTTTTTTCTTCTGCGGAGACCGCACTGGTAACTGTAAACAAGATCCGGATCAGAAATCTCATTGACGAAGGCAGCAAACGCGCCCTCACCCTCTCCAAGGTCACGGAAGACCAGGGAAAGATGCTGAGCGCCATACTGATCGGGAACAATATCGTTAATATTTCCGCCTCCTCCCTCTCGACCATTCTGGTCACCAGATGGCTTGGAGGTACAGGTCTGGCTGCTTTTGCGGCAGGTATTTCCACCGGCGTATTGACCCTCGTCGTTCTCGTCTTCGGGGAGATCACACCGAAAACCTGCGCCACTATCCATTCCGAAAAGATTGCGCTTGCTTATGCCCCTATTATTTATGGGTGGATGATTCTTGCGACCCCGTTGATTTTTATAATGAACAGTCTCTCTATGGGAATCTTATTTCTTATGCGTGTAGATCCCAACGACAAATCTGAAGCATACACTGAAGAAGAGATTCGGACCATCGTAGAGGTCAGCCATGAAGACGGTGTCATTGAACCGGAAGAACGCATGATGATTAACAACGTATTTGATTTCGGAGACGCCACGGCCAAAGACATCATGGTCCCTAAAGTGGATATGAGTTTTCTGAATGTGACCGCCAGCTACAACGACATGTTAGAGCTGTATAAGGAGAATAAATACACCCGGTATCCGGTTTACGAGGAGACAACGGACAATGTCATCGGCATGATTAATGTAAAAGATCTTCTGATTTATGAGGACAAGGAGCATTTTGATCCGCGCAACATTATGAGAAATGTTCTCTACACCCATGAACACAAGAAGACTTCTGATATTATGCTGGAAATGAAGAAAAGTTCCACCAATCTGGCCATTGTCCTGGATGAATACGGTGTCACTTCCGGCATGGTCACCATGGAAGATCTTCTGGAAGAGATCATCGGTGATATCCGGGATGAATATGACGAAGACGAAGAAAAGCTGGTCACGCAAATTTCCGACCGGGAGTTCATCGTTGCCGGAGCTATGAGCCTGGATGATCTGAACGATTATTTGGAGCTGGAAGACAAGGGGCTTAAGCTGGAATCCGAAGACTATAACTCCATCGGCGGAGTCATTATCGGCCTTCTGGACCATCTTCCGGAGGTAGGCGAGGAAGCTACTACAGACAACGGCATCCGCCTGACTGCCGATTCCGTAGAGAAAAACCGCATCAATGAGGTCCATATTTTTCTGCCGGAGACAGAGCACGCGGAGACGCCGGAGGAAGGCTGATCTGTTCTGTCGTCTTTATGACCGATATTCTGGGGCGATTGGAAAATGCTGCTTTTCATACAGATAAAGCCGCATTTCCCGAAAGCCCCTTTTATTTCTACATTTTCATCACAAGGAGGACCATTTGAAATGGGACATATATTTAAATTTCATACGGATGTAGATACGGACCAGATCATCGCATCCCAGTATCTGCTCTTTCCGACCATTGACGAGATGAAAGAACATACATTCGAGTCTCTGGACCCTGATTTTGCCTCCCAGGCAAAGGAGGGGGATTTTGTCGTTGCCGCTGAGAATTTCGGCTGCGGCTCTTCCAGAGAACAGGCCCCCGGCGTTCTAAAAGCTCTGGGAATCAAAGCCGTCATCGCCAAATCTTTTGCCCGGATCTTTTACCGCAATGCCATCAATATCGGCCTTCCGGTCATCATCTGCCGGGACCTCTACGATCATGTCTCCGGCGGCGACGAGATGGAACTGTCCCTGAGTGAAGGCATTGCCCGCACCGGCGGACAGGAATATGTCTGTACCAAGCTCCCGCCCTATATGCAGCAGATTTTAGACCAGGGCGGACTGCTGGCATCGCTCAATGGAATGACAGAAAATTAACAAAGTGCAGGGAAACGCTGCACACCGTTTTCCGGTGCCCGGCAGCGTCTTTCAGACAGGAGGATATAGAAAAATGGGAATGACAATGGCAGAAAAGATCATCGCCCAGGCAGCGGGCGCTGACATTGTAAAGGCAGGAGAAATCCATACGGTAGAGGTAGATCAGCTCTTAAGCAATGACGGCACAACGCATCTGACCATCGACATGTACAACAGCAAACTGAACAATCCCCGCATCGCGGACGTAAAGAAGCTTGTCTGGGTCGTGGACCACAACGTCCCCGCAGACAGCCCCAAGACCGCCGCTTCCCAGAAAAAAATGCGGGATTTTGCCAGAGAACACGGCATCACTTTTTATGAAGGCCAGGGAGTCTGTCATCAGATTATGATGGAAAACCATGTCCGCCCGGGAGAACTGATCTTTGGAGCAGACAGCCATACATGTGCCTACGGAGCGCTGGGAGCTTTCGGAACCGGCATAGGCTGCACCGACTATCTCTACGCCATGGTAACCGGACGCTCCTGGGTACTGGTTCCGGAGACGATACGTTTCCGTCTGACCGGCAGACTCCCGGAAGGCGTTTATGCCCGCGATCTGATTCTGACGATCATCGGACGCATCGGCGCCAACGGAGCCAATTATAAGGCCATGGAATTTACCGGAGAGGGCTTAAAGTCCCTGACCATGAGTGACCGCATAGCCATCTGCAACCTCTGCGTGGAAGCCGGAGCCAAGACCGCTTTGATGGAAGCGGACGACACTGCCCTCTGCTATCTTCGGGAACACGGCAGAGAGCCAAAAGCCTGCTTTGTCAGCGACGAAGACGCCGTCTTTGCCGCCGATTATGAAATCGATCTTTCTTCCATCGTCCCCATCGTGGCAAAACCCCATTTTGTGGACCATGTATGTCCCGCAGAGGAGGCAGCAGGCATCCCCATTGACGAAGCATTTCTTGGCTCCTGCAACAACGGGCGGATTGAGGATCTCCGGGTGGGTGCCGCACTGCTTCGGGGAAGGCATGTGCATCCGCTGGTCCGTTTTTTGGTCGTTCCGGCCAGCCAGACCGTCTACCGCCAGGCTTTGGAAGAAGGGCTTCTTCAGATCTTTATGGAGGCCGGCGCCATCGTCATGAATCCCAACTGCAGCGTCTGCTGGGGAAGCTGTCAGGGCGTCATCGGCGAGGGTGAGACGCTCATCAGCACAGGTACCCGAAATTTTAAGGGACGTGCAGGACATAAAGATTCTTTTGTCTATCTGGCAAGCGCGGCCACTGTGACGGCATCTGCTGTCACCGGCAGGATCACGACGGCAGATATGCTGTAAATCCAGGACGAAATCATACGATCCTGGCAGAAAACAGACAGAAAGCAGGTGTATTTTCATGAATGAGACATTTACCGGCAGGGTATGGACACTGGGAGACGATATTGACACGGACATTATCATCCCTACCGAATACCTGGCCTTAAAGACTGTAAAGGATATGGCACCCTATGCCTTCTCACCCCTTCGTCCGGAGCTTGCATCCCAGATCCAGGAAGGGGATATTCTTGTAGCCGGCAAGAATTTCGGCTGCGGCTCCTCCAGAGAACAGGCACCGGAAATCATCAAGGCACTGGGCATCCGCTGTGTGATCGCCAAGTCCTTTGCGCGCATCTTCTTCCGCAACGCCATCAACAACGGACTGCTGCTGATTGAAAATGCCGGTCTTCGGGACGCAGTATCCGAGGGGGACCAAATTAAGGTCCGGGTTAATGAGAAGATCATTCATCAGGAAAAGGAGTATCCGATCGTATCCCTTCCGCAAAACCTGATGGACATCATCGATGCCGGCGGGCTGGTGAAGGCTATGCGCCGCCTGAATGGACTGGAGGATTAGAGCATGGGACAGACAATCATCGAGAAGATCATAAGCCGCAATACCGGGCAGACGGTAATGCCCGGAGATATCGTGACCGTCCAGGTGGACCGGGTCATGATTCACGACATTTTCATCCCTTTTGTGGCGGAAAAATTTAAAGAAATGGGCTTTACCCGTCTCTGGGACCCGGACAAAGCAGTACTGATCTACGACCATCTGGTCCCGGCCAGCCAGGTGGACGACACCCGGCATTTTCGGATCGGCAATGAATTTGCAGAAACGTACGGCATGAAGCATGTACACCGCAGCGACGGAATCTGTCATCAGCTTATGACGGAAGCTCTTTATGTAAAGCCTGGAGATATTGTATTTGGAACTGACAGCCATACAACTACTTACGGATGTGTCGGCGCCTTTTCCTCCGGTATCGGTTACACGGAGATGGCCAGCATCCTGGGCACCGGGACCATGTGGATACGGGTACCGGAAACCATCAAAGTTGTCATCGAAGGAACGCTTCCTTCCAATGTCACTTCTAAGGATGTCATCCTGCGCCTGATCGGAGATTTGCGTGCAGACGGCGCCACTTATCAGGCACTGGAATTCTGCGGAGATACCGTAGAGCACATGACGGTTGCCAGCCGTATGACCATGGCAAATATGGCTGTCGAGGCCGGCGCCAAATGCGCCCTGTTCACCCCTGACGAAAAAACGGCCGAATACTGCCGGATCCCCCTGACAGACCGCGAACGGTCACTGACCGGCGATGAGGATGCGGTCTATTCCCGTACGCTCCACTACCGGGCAGAAGATCTCATACCGGTCCTTGCCTGTCCGTCCCAGGTGGACAATATCCATCCGGTCCGTGAACTTGCAGGAACTCCCATTGACCAGGTATTCATCGGCTCCTGCACCAATGGACGTCTGGAAGATCTTCAGAGAGCGGCGGCGGTTCTGAAAGGAAAGAAAGTGGCTCCGTTTGTGAAGCTCATTGTCACGCCGGCCAGCCGGAAGGTTTATGAACAGGCTTTAGAGGACGGCACGCTGGCAGTCCTGGCCAAAGCCGGTGCCATTATCACGCATCCGGGCTGCGGACTTTGCTGCGGAAGGACCGGAGGCATCCTATCCGACAACGAACGGGTAGTGGCCACGAACAATCGGAATTTTCTCGGACGTATGGGAACTTCCAAAGTGGAAATCTTCCTGGCTTCTCCGGCAACGGCGGCAGCATGTGCCGTAGCGGGAAAGATCGCAGTGCCGGAATAATATGATATAAAAGACAAAGCAGCCAAAGAGCGAAACCCCGGCAGCAGACAAGGTTTCACCCTTTGGCTGCTTCTGGCTGACAGTATATGGCAGATTCTTTTACAGTATTGACTGGGCCAGAAGAATGATCAAAGGCATCGTCAGAATACTGCCAAAGGTCGTCAGAACGTTGATAGAGGAAGCATAACCGGGGTCTTTGTTGCAGAGCTGTGCAAGCTGAGTCAGAGAAGTTGCAGCGGGACCGCAGGCTCCGAGCGTGACGATCAGATAGATGTCCGGACTGATCCGGAAGGGGAAATATTTCCACAGGAGAAAGGCCGTTATCATGGCAAGGAGCGGGAAAAGGAGCAGGCGAAGAGCGGTAACCAGATAGATTCTCCGGTTGGCAAAGGTCTGTCCAAGATCCAGTTCGGCGATCAGCATACCAACGGTCAGCATAGCCGTCGGACCCATACAGGCTCCAAGTCCGGATACTGCTGTATGAACAGAATACGGAAGGGTCCAGCCAAGGACCAGGAAAAGCACACCTGCAAAGATGGATAGGATGCAGGGATGGAGGCAGATTTTTTTCAAAGCCCCCTCGCTGGTCCCCCGGATCTGGATCTGTCCGTGACTCCACATAAAGATGCTCTGTACAAACATATAAGCGCTTGTATAGAACACCAGTTCTTCTCCGAAAACTCCCGCCACCAGAGGGATAATGAGATTGCCGGCGTTGCTGTAGATGACCGAAGTAGATTCTATGGCATTCATGGACCAAAGGCGCTTCAGCACGCCCATGACCAGAAAGAAAACCAGATGAATCAGGCTCACTGCCAGAAGCGCATAGAAAAAGCCGCCCAGCCGTTCCTTCGTCATATGGGTCTGGAAAGACAGGAAAATGGCACAGGGGGTACAGAGATAGACGCAGACGGCGGACAGCCCTCTGCTTCCCTCATGGCTGATAATGTCTGTTTTGCGGACCGCGTACCCGGCCAGCCCCATAAGAACCAGCCCCGCGATCTGCTTCATTAGTAAAATACTGATTTCCATCGTTATTTTCCATCCGCCATCTCGATCTGCTCTCCGGCAATCCGAAGCAGATCTTCCAGTTCGTCTATGGGCATATCCAAATACAGGGACAATTCTTCCGGCGTTACCTGCCTGCCCATCTCCTCTGTCAGTTCTGTAATGGAGTCCGCCAGCCGGTTCAGCTTCTCTGCAATCTGTTCTCCGGTATGATCTGAGCCGGCCTGCATGTCCAGCGCTCCTCGGATGGCACGGCAGATCTCAGACTCAAGATATTCTTTCCAGGAAATCTCCTCGTCTTTTAATCCCAGGGTATCCACCCCGATCATAAGTCCCAGATTTCCCTCCTGCACCAGATCCTGCAGAGGAAGGCCCTGACGGATATAGGCTTTGGCTGCCGGCAGGACCAGATCCATACAGTGTTCCGTCAAAAGCCGTTTGGACTTTTCATGGCCTTCTGATGCACGGGACACCAGTTCCTCCAAATGTTCCTCCGGCTGTTTTACAGCCAACCGCATATCTTTTTGATACTGTTTTAAAAATTCCTGTTCTTCTGCCGTATAGGATTCCTCTTTTGCCTCCGTCTGCAGAGGCTCTGCGCCTTCTGCCTGGATCTTCTTAGACGCAAGATACTCATAAACGAGGGGACGCTGTTCTTCATTCAGGTCCATATCCCGAAAAAACGTCTGTATTTCTTCCTTTGTAAGCTTCCGATTTTGATTCTCTGCACTGGCCAGAAGCGCAGAGAGCGCCGTACGGAATCTGCTTTGTTCATCCATGCTGCAGCCTCCTTCTTCCCTCCTGAAGCAGCTCTTCTTTTCTCTGATTCAGGGAAATAATAAATACCGTTGACAATACAAATACAAAGCCCAGAAAATCCACCGGCTGAAAACGGACCTTCAGCCAAAGAGCAGAGATAACCGCAGCCGCCACAGGCTCGATGCAGGCCAGCATACTGGCGCTTGTGGCTCCCACCAGCTTCACCCCTGTCAAATAGAAATCAAAGGCACAGATCGTCCCAAAGCACACAATAAAGACCATCGCCAGCACGGTCTGCATGTCTACCACCGGAGAAAGCGTCCATGGACGCATCAAAAGCATCAGCACCAGTCCGCCCAGAAGCATCCCCCAGCCAAGGGTCAGAAGCGTCGAATATTTCTTCATCAGATTCGCCGGCTGCAGGGTATAGATCACAAGGGTCACTGCCGATATTACCCCCCATAAAAGCGCCTTTCCCGGTATGGCAAGCTCTGAGACATTTCCATGGGTTGCCAGAATAAACGTCCCGAACATGGAACAAAACAGTGCCGCTAACTCATATGCTTTCGGCCTCTTCCGCTCCTTTGCGCACAGCCAGACCAGAATCAGGGCAGGCCCTGTGTACTGTAAAACCGTCGCCGTGCCTGCATTGGAATACTGGATCGTCGTAAAGTAAGAATATTGACAGAGCATCATCCCGAAAACAGAGAAGATCAGAATATCTTTTCTCCCTTCCCTTTCCCGCCACACATCCAGCACTCTGCCCTTCTCTTTTAAAGTCAGCCAAAGCAGAATCAAAAGCCCTGCAAAAGTCAGCCGGAAAGGCACCAGCCAGCCGGACGTCACTTCTTTATATTGAAACAAATACTGCCCACAGCTTCCGCAGAACCCCCACAAGGTCCCGCCCAGGAGCGTCAGTATAATCCCTTTCCTTTGGAAATTCTTTTTCTCATTCATCTGTCTGCTCCTCTCATGAAATCTTATCCATCATACTCTATCTTCCGAAAAAAATCCAGTCTTTTCCCATTTTCTTCCGTCACGCCAAAGACGTTCTTCACATATAGTATGATAAAAGCTTTCAGGGAATCATTTATGATAAACAGAATCGTGATCGATGCCGGACATAACGGCCTGACCGATCCGGGCGCTGTCTACAAAGGCAGGCGGGAAAGCGATGATACTTTGCGTCTGGCCAATGCCGTCGGGCAGATCCTCTCCAGAAATGGATATGATGTGGTCTATACAAGGACCGGAGACATCAGCCAGTCGGTCCGCCAGAAAGCCGCCTTCGCCAATGACGCGGATGCGGACCTGTTCGTCTCCATCCACCGGAATATGGGCAACTATCCGGAACAGTATAACGGAGTACAGACTTTAGTCTATGACCGTTCCGGCATCAAAGTTCCTATGGCAGAAAATATCAACCGGAACTTAGAAGGGCTCGGATTCCGAAATATCAACGTGGATGTCCGGCCGGATCTGGCAGTTCTTCGGCGCACCAGGATGCCGGCTCTGCTGGTGGAAGCCGGCTTTCTGGACAGCCAGAAGGACAATCAGCTTTTTGACACCCGGTTTGACGAGATCGCTCAGGCCATTGCCGATGGCATCATGGACACTCTTGCCACCGAAGAGGCAGACCGCCAGGAGCCAGTCTCCTATGCCTCCATACAGCCGCAGCTTTCCATACCGTCTGCTCCGGTTTCCGCACCGGACGCCTCCTGGTCCGCCTTTCAGACAGAACCCGCACAGCCGGAAACTGCAGAAAGGCGCCCCCTCTATCGCGTGCAGGTGGGTGCTTTTTACAATCTTCAAAATGCCGTAGAGATGGAACAGGAGCTGAAACGACTGGGCTACAACACCTGGATTGTAACTATATAAACGACTGATCTCTGAGGCGTTTCAGGCGCTCTGCAATCTCTTTTTCATAACCAATGTCTGTCGGATGGTAAAAGGTCTTCCCTATGATCTCATCCGGCAGATACTGTTGTTTCACATAATGCTCCGGATAATCATGCGCATAGAGATAACCTTCTCCATGGCCTAGCTTTGCGGCTCCTTTATAGTGCCGGTCCTTCAGATGAACAGGTACCGTGGTTGTCGTACTCTTCACTGCTTCCATCGCCGCTGCTATGGCAAGACAGGCCGCATTGCTTTTCGGCGCCGAGGCGATATAGGAAACCGCCTGGGCCAGGATGATCTGGGATTCCGGCATTCCCACGCGCTCTACAGCCTGCGCTGCCGCTGCTGCCACCAAAAGCGCCTGCGGATCTGCATTTCCCACATCTTCAGAAGCGCAGATCAGCATACGCCTGGCAATAAATCGGACATCCTCTCCCGCGTACAGCATCTTTGCCAGATAGAAGATGGCCGCATCCGGGTCGGATCCCCGCATACTCTTAATAAATGCAGAAACCGTATCATAGTGGCTGTCTCCTCCTTTGTCATAGCGCACAGCCTTTTTCTGAATACACTCGGAAGCAATCTCCAGGGTAATATGGATCTTTCCGTCGTCACCGCATTTCGTCGTGAGAAGGCTAAGTTCCAGGGCATTCAGTGCGTTTCTCGCATCCCCGCCGGACATCTCTGCCAAAAAGTCCAGCGCGTCCTCATCGATCATTCCTTCATAAGCTCCCATCCCCCGCTCCATATCCCCAAGCGCCCGGCAAAGCAGTTTCTTAATGTCCTCCTTTTCCAGCTCCTTCAGTTCGAATACAATCGAGCGGGACAAAAGCGCTTTGTTGACTTCAAAATATGGATTTTCTGTTGTGGCACCAATCAGAATCAGTGTCCCGTCTTCCACAAAAGGCAGCAGATAGTCCTGCTGGCCTTTGTTAAACCGATGAATTTCATCTACAAAAAGGATTGTCCGCTTTCCATACATGCCGAGTACCTCTTTCGCCTGACGGACCACTTCCTCCATATCTTTCTTTCCTGCCATTGTCGCATTGATCTGGGTAAATTCCGAGCGGGTCGTGCAGGCGATCACTCTGGCAATGGTTGTCTTACCGGTCCCCGGAGGCCCGTAGAAAATAACCGAACCCAGCTTGTCCGCCTGAATCGCCCGATACAGCAGCTTGTCTTTTCCAAGAATATGCTGCTGCCCCACAATCTCCTCCAGGCTCACCGGACGCATCCGGGAAGCCAGAGGAGCTTCGGATTTCATCGTGTTCTTTCTCATATAATCGAACAGGTCCATGAATAAATTCTCCTTTCTCCAGCGTATGTCTGAAAACTGCTTTCTAAAAACATACGCTAATCAAACAGTACCTCATCCACCGTCACAAACTCGAAGCCGTCTGCCTTTAGAAGCCGGATGATCTGTTCTGCTGCCTGTACGGTGCTCTCATAACTGTCATGCATCAGTATTATATCATTATCACCGGCATTTTTCACTACATGCTCTACGATAGCATGCACATTTTGTGTGGTCCAGTCTCTGGTGTCTATGGTCCACATGACCGGAATCAGATCCAGATTTTCCTCCAGCCCCTCATTCCAGGTTCCAAAAGGCGGACGGACATATTCCGTTCCTTTTCCGGTCAGCTCTTCGATCAGATCGCTGGTCTCTTCGATTTCCCGGCAGGCATCTTCTTTGGAAAGTCCTGTAATCTGTACATGATGGAATGTATGGTTGCCGATCAGATGGCCCTTCTCGGCGATCTTTTGGACCAGTTCCTCCCGCCCCTCAATATTCTGTCCCAGAAGAAAAAACGTCGCAGGAACTTCAGCCTCTTCCAGCACATTCAGCATCTCTTCTGTATAAATCGAATGGGGGCCGTCATCGAACGTCAGTGCGATCTTTCTTGTCTCCAGAACGGCCCCCTCCTCCTGCTCCTTTGGCTGCACCGCCTCAGCAGCTACATCCAGCTTCATTCCTTTCATCTTCTGAGGCAGGATCCACCCGGCACAGAGTAATCCTGTCAGTCCCAGCAGACACAGCCCCTTTTTCCATCCTGATGACATTTGCAGCCTCCGGTACTTCATTCACTTGTTATACCTTATGAATACCGGCTTGTTCCTTATGACTTTTTTCCTGTATCTGCCGGTATTCAGTGGGTCCAGGATTTCTTCTTGTTTTTTTCCAGTTTTATTTATCCTTTTTATAATTCTTTTAGAAGAACGACATATTTTAGACACATTTGACTGCTAATATAAGTATTGTAAGGAAGACATATCCGTATTTCATTCATAACACATGGAGGGCCGTAAAAAGCCCTCCACTCCCTCGAAGAATTAAGGTTTTCACGAAAGTGAGAGCCTTTCTTTTTGGAAATTTACGACACTTTTACGACACTTCATCATCATTTCCAGAAGAAAGAAGCACCTGCCCGCCTGTAGATGCCCCTGAAAATTCTTATATCACATTTTCCATCTTTCTGATCTCTTTCTTTAACCGCTCCTGATCCACATGATTGTATACTTTCATCGTAACCGCCGGATCGGAATGCCCCATGATCGTCTGTAATGCCTTTACATCTATGCCGGCTTCCGCCATGCGGGTGCACCCGGTATGTCGCAGGATATGATTGGAGATCACCAGCAGCAGGACTGGCTCCCTCTTCTCTTTTTTCGCCCTCTCCTGCTCCTCCCGGTTGTACTTCCTGACGATCCCGTACAAAATGTAATTGAATGATTTATAATTATAGGGTCTCTGGTTGCTGTTCAGGAAAATAAAATTCCGGTATCCGTCCAGCTCATAATCACCACACCGCCCCAGCATCATATTAAGCTTTTTCTGCTCCACAAATGCCCAGTATACCTGATCTGTCATGGGAATCTTACGGACTCCGCTTTCTGTCTTTGGAGTGCTGATAAAATATTTCATCTGGCCGTTGATCCGGTCATAGTTCATCTTTCCGGGTTACTCTGCCCCTGCCAGTGTTGGCGCACTGGTAAGGGTGTTTTCTTTTATACTGCAATATTCACCAGAACGCCCAGGCTCTCTTTATAGCTGTATCCGCCGATGATCTGCATCAGAGACGCTTTTACCTGTATGCCCATGTCAATCACCTTTGCCAGTTCCCGTGCAAGTCCTTTCGGGACGTACCCGATCACTGTCCGGCGGCGGATGCTGTGAATATGTACCACGATACGGATCGCGTTTGGGTCATACCTGTTATCTGGTTCCCTCTCCAAAGTTACGCTTAAATCCTCCGGGCTGAACTGCTTCAGGAAGCTTAACCGCTCCTGCCGGTTCTCAAAGCTTGTGCCTGCTGCCCGGATGGTCATTGAGAGCTTTACTCTCCGCCATGCCTTTCTGAAAGCATCTGATAAGGAATAATCCCCCGGCTCTCTTACGGAGCATAGCCGCCGATCTGCCTTATTTGGTTGTAAGTTTGTGGGAATAAACAGCAGTTCGCTCTTGCATCCTGTTGCCGGATATGATAAGATTGAGAAAAGGAAAGCCAGAGACGCACGGCTTACCCGAAGAACAAAAGCGTGTTACACAAAGCAACAGCCGTCATTATTCGCAGTAATGGCGGCTATTTTCGTCCCCTGAAGATCGTATAACAAAGACCAACAAGGGCAACAATGAAAATTCCTGTCTGTATCAGATCGGAATATGTAATCATTGGCATCCCTCCTTTCTTTCGTCTGGAGGGTTCAGCCCCTCCGAAGAGGGTAAGCCGCCCGGCTCTCTGGTTTTCCTGTCTCACATTTTATCACAGAGCCTCTTTTTCTTCAATCTGTATCTTAAATTTCCCGTTTTTATTCCCGCAGGCAGACAATTATACCCTTTCAGGCTTTCAATGTCCGTTTTATGATTCCTGTTCTTTATTTCCAGCCGTAGAATCCACCTCACGCCGCACAACACGTGAGAGAGACACTCCCGGCAGCAGGCCTCTGATCACGAACCTGATAAGGGGCAAACAGCACAGCCTTGTCTTATCAGATGAAAAATCCTTTGCCGCCAGTATTCGCCATACAGGATGAGTGACCGGTACAGCGGAAAACTCCGCCCTATGTCAGAATCTCTCTGTAAAGGTTACCCTTTTTATTATTTTGCGGCAATTTTCGGAGATAACCCAGACCGTCTGCATACAATCGTAAGACCCCTGTACAGGTATTCTATTATTGGTCATAGTATTTCTGTTAAGGTTTAAAGTCAGATGCGCCACCCGGAAAGAAAAGCGTTTTCTTTGTCGCTGGTTCCGTTGGTATAAAATAACTGTCCGGGTTCTCGCCTGCTGCCATCAGTTCCTCCTTGCACTGCTCTATCCGCTCCATAATTGTTTCTCTGCTCTCGCCCGTTATCTCCATCACATCTTCTATAGAAAACAGCTCATGTTCGCCTGTCTGTTCCGCCAGAACCATCCGCAGGCCATTGTAAGCGACGTTTACAGAAAATCCCTCATTCATTACTCCGTCTCTTAGTTGGCTTGATAAAAACTCTCGATCATAACCATACTTTCCGTATTTGCCTGATAAATTGTCCAATGCTGCTTGAAATGTCATTATCTCATTCCCCTCTCTATGCTTATTCCTGCCTTAAAAAGCCGTTGCAACAAAAGTATCGTATAAGGCATTCCGGCGGCTGCATGACGCTTACAGCCGCCTTGTGCGCCTTATCTGGTTAATTGTTCACAGGAATAAAAGTTTCTGGAGTCTTCCCAATATATTGCGCTGATCTGACGCTTATATGGTCGTGGGTGTTGATGGTTACAAGGGTTTGCCTACAGCTTCCTTCAGATTCCACCTCGCGATGGACACCCTTGCTGTTCAGCTATACACTTCCTCGTTGCCTAGGCGTGTTCGGGACTTTCACCCGTTAGAGCGCGCCCATGGCGCGCAAACTGCAAAAACAGGACCGCCGCAGTCTGCGGCAGCCCTGTCTTTTCTTTTATTCTCCATCCGCTTCTTCAAAGAGATCACTCAGCTTTTCCTTTGCATCCCCCACACCGGTAATGTTCAGGTTCCTTGTCACTTTTGCATCGTAGGTGTCTGCCTTCACAATCTCTGCCAGATCAATGCCTACGGTCTCTTTCATGGACTCGAAAAGTTTTGTCATGATGGCCGGGACATTGCCTGCCACATCGCCTACACCGGCGTTCTCGCCTCCGCCGATGATCGTAATCTTCTCAATCTGCGTCAGAGGTTCCGCAATTCTGCCTGCAATCTCCGGCAGCACATCGATCAGCATCTCTGCCACAGCCGCACGGTTATATTTCTGATAAGCTTCTGCCTTCTTCTCCATGGCTTCTGCTTCCGCCATACCCTTTGCCCGGATAGCTTCCGCCTCCGCTTCTCCTCTTGCCTGGATACCGGCAGCTTCCTGCTCCATGGAATACTTATTAGCTTCTGCCTGCGCTTTCTTCGCCAGTGCGTCCTGCTCCAGCTCGTATTTCCGTGCTTCTGCCTGTGCTTTTTTTGCCAGTGCATCCTGCTCCGCTTCATACTTTTTCGCGATAGCATCCTGTTCCGCTTCGTATTTCTTAGCTTCTGCTTCCCTCTGCCGCTTTGCAAGTCCTGCTGCCGCAGCCTGCTCTACCGCATAGCGGTCTGCATCCGCCTTCTTATTGATCTCGGCTTCCAGCGCCTGCTGTTTGACCAGAACCTCCTGTTTACGAAGCTCCGCTTCTCTCTCTGCCCTGGCGATCTGCGCATTGACCGTTGCAGTCTGAATGACTTTCTGCTGTTCCTGCTCCTGGATCTTATAAGCGGCATCCGCCATAGCTTTTTTGGTATCGGAAATCTGCTGCAGTTCCGCTTTCTTAATAGCCAGTTCGTTATTCTTTTCCGCAATTTCTGTTTCCGAGAGGACTCTGGCATCATTCGATGCCTTGTTGGCCTCAGCCTGAGCAATGGCCACATCACGTTCCGCCTGGGCCCTCGCAATGGAGGCATCTTTTTTGATCTTGGCCGTATTATCCGCACCCAGATCCTTAATCAGTCCGTTTTCATCCGTCACATTCTGGATGTTGCAGGATACGATCTCAATCCCCAGCTTTTTCATATCCTTAGATGCTTTTTCCATGACCTGGTCAGAGAATGAATCCCGGTCTGTATTGATGGATTTTAAAGTCAGCGTGCCGATGATCTCGCGCATATTGCCCTGCAGGGAATCCTGCAGATCGATGGAGATCTGCTCCGGCGTCTTATTCAGAAAGTTCTTAGCCGCCAGTTGAATCCCCTCTGTAGTCGGATCAATCCGTACCTTTGCCACTGCATCCACATTCACATTGATAAAATCCGTTGTGGGCACTGACTGTTCCGTCTTAATATCCACTGTCATCTGTCCCAGATACAGTTTATCCAGACGCTCGAAGAACGGAACCCGGATGCCTGACCGCCCGGTCAGAATCTTCGGTTCTTTCTTAAGCCCCGATATGATAAACGCCCTGTCCGGCGGAGCCTTTACATACCCCATAAGCAAAATAATGACAATCAGCAGGATCAGCACAGCCGGAATCAAATATCCCAGCAAAGTTTGAAATGACAACATACCCCTAACTCCTCTTCTGTAAAGGTGCCGCAGCCGCCTTTTTTGAGTGCTGCGGTCTTATTTGGTTAAATGTTCAAAAATGTTCCTTCTGGTGCTTCTTTCATGACCGGATTGTATTTCAGATCCAAAAATGCGGGAAAACTCCTCTGATACATCTGCTCTAACTCTGCGCTGTATCCCACAATCATATGGGGCTGTTCTTCACCGTAATACTGAAGTGCCTCTTTGGTCAAAGATTCAGAAAGACTGATATAGAAAGATTTTTTCTCTGCTGTATAAAGCTGCATCTGGCTCACGGAATTTTTTCCGGTCCGTTTGAAATAGTAGCCCCATACCAGATCCTGGTTCTGCAAAATCTGTGCCTTTGTTCCGTTCATATAAATGGTCCATTTTTTGCCTACCCATACATCTTTTCCAATGGGATGGGCAGTCGTGAAATCCGCCTCGATCTCTCCTAAAGAACAGGAAGTATGATTTTTTAAGTATTTATGAATTTCCTTTTCGTAAGTCTTCCGGAAACATCCAATCACACTGCTGACAAACCAGAAGAAAAGGAGCAGGCAGCCTGCCATCAATACCCAGAACAGCCAGTTGTTCACACCGCCAAGCCGGCCCGTATCCAGTGTGTAGAGATAGATCTTGTCATACTCCCCTTCCTCGATACCAATCTCGCGTATGGTATCCATAAAATATTTTTCCAGAGCAGGTTCCATTCTGGTCCATGTACCGATCACTTTCACCGGCTCCGGCGGCAGAGTCGTACCGGACTCGTCTTCCAAATATTCCCACGCATCATCCATCCTCTCATAGAGCATATCCGTCTTGCTCTTTCCCATATAAATGCTGTAGAAATACCACGTGGAATACTCATCCCCGTTATCGTATGTAGACTGGAACGCGATATAGCTGTTTCCATTGGTGGAAGTGGTCCTGCTGCCGGAATCCCGGACGGTAGTTGTTGTATGTTCCACATAATCAATCAGAAAAAACTCCGCATCCAGCACCACTGGCTTTCCCTCGTAAATCTCAGGATTTGCAGTGATATCCATGCCCTTCAGTCCCATAGCCAGTTGAAAAACCGCTCCCTTTGTGGCTGCGAGAATGATCACCATTCCAAGCAGAGACAGCCCCGCCCGCCACAGAAAAGTATTTCTCGCCCTTTTCCTCAGTATTTCAGACATTTCTCCTACCTCCATGAAAGTTCTGCATCTGTCTAAAAATCCTTCCAAGCCTTTTCCAGACAGATGCTGTTTCTTTTTTTATTCAAACCGTCTCCGGTTCTCCTCGGTATATCCAACAGCCAGCTCCGGGTTCGCTTCTTTCAGCTTCTCCAGCAGCTCCCGTGCCTCCTGCATACTCTCAAACTGGAAAACCTCCTTCCTGCCGTTCCTCTCAAGTACGATGACCCTGCCAATCTCCCCGTGATAAGTGCCGCAGCACATTTTTGCCGACACGTCCTCCTGCTGCAGATACGCCCACACCAGATCCGAGACCAGGATCTCACAGGCCGTCAGAAATTTCCGATACCGGAGCTTCCCGTCCGCCACGATTACTTTCGCCATATATGCGCACTCCTTTAGTTTGTGTAGAACATATGTTCCATTATATCTCCGTAAACGTATAGCGCTGCAGGATCCCGGAAGTGTTCACATGATAGAGGATCGTCCCGTCTGCTAGCTCCTCTCTCTCAAGCTTTAAGTCATGGTCTTTATGCTTGCCCCGGATATAGGCTTCTAAATCCTCGATCATCACCTCTTCAAAAAATACATCCCGCATCTGATTGTTGGCACACTCATTGAAAATCTCATGCACTACTTCATATTCTTTCATACTCTTCTCCTTTTTATACTTCTGCAAATATCTGCTTCCGGCAGATTTACTGGTCGTCCACCTGTTTCTTCAGATACCGTCCTACCACATGAGCAAACGTGGAAATATCCCGGATGTAGGCAAAGTCCTTTCCGAAGATCCTCCGCTCCGCCAGCAGATCCTGCTCTTCCCCTGCAAACACGCCCAGTACGGCGATCCCCTGACTTCGAAGCCTTCTCACCTCCGCCGCCGTATCCTTCACCGCATACTCCCCTGTATAGATGGATGGATTTTTTACATTGGGCCGGTTGACCACCAGATCGTTGGGACGTCCGTCGCTCAGCACGATCAGCACTTTATTTTCCTCCGGCCGGTCCAGAAGTCCGTCCGCAGACGCCCGCAGTGCCAGCCCGTCCCGATTGTTTGAGGAAGAGGTGAACTCCATCAGTCTCCAATCCGCCTCCCTGTCCTCGTCGTATTCCCGGAACCTGCGCAGGACCGTATGATCCCAGAACGTACAGAAGCTTAAAACCCGATGAGGAATACCGGCTCTCGAAAGCGCCGCCGACAGGATATATCCCTGCAGGGCTACCATATGCTGCCGGCTCCTCTGAGAACCGCTGGCATCGATAAGCACATCCACCACAAAATCCGAATTGTGCTGCTTTGTCTCCCGGACAAAAAGCCCGGCGTCCTTTGATCTGCCAACTTTCCAGAGCTTCGCCGGCACTACCGTTCCGTAGGAGGAGGTATACCGTTCCTCCTCGTTTCGCGCCTGCAGAGATCTTTTTAAAATATCTCCCAGTTCCTGTATGTTATGCCTGGACACCCGCGCATGCTGCCGGTAAAATTTCCGGTTCATCTCCAGTGTGCGCTTTGCCAGCACATACGTATTATTCTCTTTCACCGGATGATTCAGTATCCCGTCTGTAAAATACAGTTTGCAGTCCGCATGGACTCCCCGGCAGATCCGCCGGTTCAGCCGCCTTTGCTCCGTCTCATCCATATAGGAGACGCCATAATGCAGTTCAATAAAAGAATACATCTTCCTGGCTGCCTCCTCGCTCACCAGGATCTGTCCGGCTCTTGCCTTTCGGTCTCCTTCCTCCTCCTCAAACGGCACACTGCTGTTAGCCTGGCGCATCATTTCCTCCAACGCCGACTCTTCCGCGGACTCATTCAGAAAATCCTGCCAGTCAAACTGCTTTAAATCTTCCGCGGACACTGCCAGCACCTGGGCAAGTCCTCCGTGCTGTGCTTCAAATTCCGGATCTACCAGCCGATTGTAGAACGCATCCACTTCCTGGATGACATCCATCGTACAGGCCGCATCCTGAAGAGCAAAAAGCGCTTCCGCCTGTTCCCGGATCCGCTTCTCCGCAGAATAGGTCCCATCAATTCCTTCCTGCAGCATGGCAATCTTAATTCTGCCTGTCAGATTGCCCGGACGGGAAAGCTTATGAAAATCCCGCTCCAGAATGTCTGCAAAAGCCTTTTTCCGCAGCGAAATCACTCCTTTGCGCTCTTTGGCCACTTTCTTCGTCACAGCCTGATCCACGCACATCTGAGCCAGATTTACAAGAGCAGCTTCATCCGCCCCCAAATACAGCTTTTTCACCAGATACAGTCCGAAATCGTCTTGGGAAAAATACCGGGCAAATGCCCCCTGCTTTACCGCATCATACAAGGAAATATATTTTGACCTCTGAAAAGACCGGACATCCAGTTCCATATCCAGCTCATAGTCCCCGCTTACCGTCCATAAAAGATTTTTAAGACGATTCGAAAGTTCGTATTCATATTCTTCCTCTGCATATCCGTTCGGCTGTTCCTGCATCAAAATACCTGCTCCTTCGTCCATTCTTCCGGAATCCGCGTCATGACCATATCCGCCACGATCTCCCGTTCAAAAATGTCAAATGCTTTGTTGGTAATTCCCATCTGCACCGCCTGCCAGGGCCGAAGTCCTGTTCGTACAGCTCCAAGCGCGGCCAGAAGCCCCCGAAGGTCCATCGCCTTTGTGGAAATCTCACTGTTCTGTGCTTTTACCTGCAGATCCAAAAACAAACCGGAAAACGCCTCAAGCGCCTCGTCCTGGATATCCGGATAGTCATGCCGGATTACACGGCAGAGGTTTTCTTCCGTAAGAGCCGGCATATCGATGACCAGAAACCGGGAAACCAGTGCTTCATTCAGTTCCTTTGTCCCCGCATAGCCATAGTTCATCGTCCCGATAAAGCGGGCCGCCGGATGCAGATCGATCTTCTCATATCCCGGCACGTCAATAATCCGCCGATGGTCCAGCGTCGCATGCAGCACAGAAGCCGCATCATTTTTCGCCATATTGATCTCATCCAGAATACCAAAGCCTCCCTCTTCCGCACAGCGGTAGACGCTTCCTTTCCGAAGCTGCACCTCATTGTCCTGAAAAGTGTCGGTTCCGATAAGGGAACTGCTGTCGGTATTTACATTAAAAGAAATATTATAGACCGGCCTGCCGAAAATCCATGCCAGATTTTCTGCCAGGATATTTTTTCCTGTCGCTTTTGCCCCGCTGAGCAGAAGATTAGACCCCTGCAGAAGGGCCGCCATAGCCATCTCCAGAATCTCCCTGCCGTAAAAAGGAATCGGCGGCGGCACCACCCGGTTCTGCACACCCTCCTGCACCGGATATTCTTTCCGGAATGCCTCTGCTTTCACGATCAGAAGGTTGTCCACCCCCTGCTCACTGAGAAATTTCAATTCTTCCTGCATTGTGTTCTCCTTATTGAAAGTTCCGTATCTGTCCATACAGCATCCCTGTTACAGATGACTCTTGTTCCGTTACTCTTCACAAGACCCATCTTGATGCTGCATGGACAGATACTGTTGAAAGTCCCGTATCTGTCCATACAGCATCCCTGTTACAGATGACTCTTGTTCCGTTACTCTTCACAAGACCCATCTTGATGCTGCATGGACAGATACTGTTGAAAGTCCCGTATCTGTCCATACAGCATCTCTGTTACAGATGACTCTTGTTCCGTTACACTTCACAAGACCCATCTCGATG
Organism: Lachnospiraceae bacterium; assembly: GCA_910574965.1. Taxonomy (GTDB): domain Bacteria; phylum Bacillota; class Clostridia; order Lachnospirales; family Lachnospiraceae; genus Hominiventricola. The sequence goes on from CAJTDB010000011.1 coordinate 154,057, forward strand.
CTGTATGGACAGATACTGTTGAAAGTCCCGTATCTGTCCATACAGCATCCATGCCCTTTACTTCAGTCCAGAAACTGTGCCAATACGTAGTTGCTCACGTCAATCCCAAAGTCTGTCAGACGGACCTTTGCGTCTTCTTCTTTTAAGAGTCCCTGTTCTTTCAGCCTCGTTATCAGCTCCTGATAATGTTCCCTGTATTCTCCCGGAGCTACGCCTTCCGTCTTTCGAAGACCCAGAAAGAAATGCTCTTCCCGTATGGCCTGTTTACTCAGACGCTCCGCACTGCCCTCTCGATTCCCTTTCAAATATTCCCAAAACTTTGTCTGATTTGCAGTTCTCACATTATTCAAAAGGGATGCCGCTCCTAGTCCAAAGCCTTTATAATCCGTTCGGTTCCAGTAACCCAGATTGTGCCTGCATACATATCCCTGCTTTGCATAGTTGGAAATCTCATAACGCTCATATCCCTGCTCTTTTAAAATTTCCTTTGTATCATGGTACATCTGCCGCTCCTCCTCTTCCGAGGGAAGAAGATTCGGATGTCCTCCATACTTTTCATAAAAAGGCGTTCCCTCCTCAATGATCAGGCTGTAGGCCGACAAATGTTCCGGCTGAAGCACCAGCACCTTTTCCAGCGTCTTTCGCCAGCCAGCCGCAGTCTGTCCGGGCAGCGCGGACATCAGATCCACATTCATATTCTGAAATCCCGCCTTCCTGGCACACTCATAGCTTTCTAAAAACTGCTCCCACGTGTGTATCCTGCCAAGGCTGTAAAGCTCGTTGTTGTCCGCAGACTGAAGGCCAAAACTCAAACGATTGATCCCTGCTTCCCGGTAGCACAAAAGCTTCTCCTTATCCACCGTTCCGGGATTGGCTTCCACCGTAATCTCTGTCTCTTCCGAAAACGCCGCCTCTGTCCGAAGACTTTCCAATATTCCAACAAGCCAGTCCGCTTTCAGAATACTTGGGGTCCCGCCTCCGAAAAACACAGTCTTTATTTCATACCCGCCCAGAATCTCTCCGGATTGCCGGATCTCTTCGGTAAGCTGCTCCACATAGGCTTTCTGAATATCCGGCTTTGCAGGCACCGACAAAAAATCACAATATGCACATTTTCTGGCGCAAAACGGGATATGGATATATACTCCCAGTGTTTTTTTCATTTATTTTCTCCCTTTTCGGAAAAGTGTTCCCACTGATTGAAATTTCAAATAAAATGCATATTCTTACATATGATTCCTGAATTTGCACTCACCTGATATTTCTTAAAACTGAAATCTGTCATTCTGACATTAAGCCATTTACAATACAATTTGCATATTGACTGCATAAGCGTTTATCAAAGATTCCCTGCAAAACATTTGATATGATTTGTGTTGCTTCGTCTTTATCCGGACTGTCAATAACCACTAAAGGCAATAATAAAAGAAATATTTGTTTTTCTTTTATAGAGTTCAATAACTTTTTGAATGGAATCACTTGAATATTGTAATGCCCCCCTGTACAGGCAATTTGTTTATCATTGATGTAATATACTGTATCCCCCGGATGAAATTCTATTTTTAAGATTTGAGTTGGAACGAGTTCGCAAATAATTGTTTCCGGTTCATCAACATAACCGTCTGATTCCTCTAAAACTCCGTCATAATATTTTGTGAAATTGTCCCACCAACTCGTATCACACATTCCGTTCTCTGTCATAAGTTCGGTCAATGACATATCTGTTTCCTTCTCCAAAGCAGTTGGAAAAGAAGTTGCAATGAAACCTGTCCAAAAATTCAGATTGGAAAAATCTATCTCATATAATGAAATCATTTTATTATACCTCCGGCACAATTTCAATTTATATATTCGATTATAAAATATGTATCTGCTGCTTGCAATGTATATTTATAAGCTCATTTTTCATGGGTACACAATTCCGAAAAGGGAGTTTATTTTTTATCATCCAGCTTTAACACACTCATAAATGCCTTCTGAGGAATCTCTACATTACCGATCTGGCGCATACGCTTTTTGCCTTCCTTCTGCTTTTCTAAAAGCTTTCTCTTACGGCTGATGTCACCCCCATAGCATTTGGCCAGTACATCCTTTCGCATAGCCTTTACCGTCTCCCTGGCAATGATCTTGCCCCCTACCGCAGCCTGAATGGGAATCTCGAAAAGATGTCTTGGAATCTCGTCCTTTAACTTCTCGCACATCTTTCTGCCCCGGTCATAGGCAGAGGCTCCGTGTACAATAAAGGACAGCGCGTCCACCTCTTCTCTGTTAATCAGAATGTCCAGCTTCACCAGCTCGGACTGCACATAGCCTTTAAAATCATAATCAAAGGAAGCATACCCTCTGGAACGGGATTTCAGCGCATCAAAGAAATCATAGATGATCTCGTTTAAGGGAAGCTCATATTTTAAGAGTGCTCTTGTCTCCTCCATGTATTCCATACCCAGATAGATGCCTCTTCGTTCTTGGCAAAGCTCCATAATGGAGCCGATAAACTCCGTTGTTACCATGATCTCTGCACTGACCATAGGTTCTTCCATGTACTCGATCTCCGACGGATCCGGAAGGTTAGACGGATTCGTCAGCTCAATCATCTCTCCATTTGACTTATGCACCCGATAAATAACGCCCGGTGCCGTTGTCACCAGATCCAGATTGTATTCCCTCTCTAACCGCTCCTGAATAATCTCCAGATGCAGAAGCCCCAGAAAACCGCACCGGAATCCAAAGCCAAGAGCAATGGATGTCTCCGGCTCAAACTGCAGTGCCGCATCGTTTAGCTGCAGCTTCTCCAACGCATCCCGAAGATCCGGGTACTTGGCCCCATCTGCCGGATACAGCCCGCAGTATACCATAGACTGAACTCTCTTATAACCCGGCAGAGGCTCTGCACATGGATGATTCCGGTCTGTCACCGTATCTCCTACTCTGGTGTCCTTTACATTTTTGATGCTTCCAGTAAGGTATCCCACCATGCCGGCACTCAGTTCCTCACACGGAATAAACTGTCCTGCTCCAAAATAACCGGTTTCCACCACATCTGCTTCCGCCCCGGTCGCCATCATCCGGATAGGCGTCCCTTTTTTCACAGTACCTTCCTTGATCCTGCAGAAGATAATCACTCCTTTATACGGATCATATACCGAATCGAAAATCAGCGCCTGTAAAGGCGCGTCCGGGTCTCCTTTGGGTGCAGGTATCCGCTCTACAATCTGCTCCAGCACTTCGTCTACATTCTGCCCGGTCTTTGCCGATATCAGGGGAGCATCCTGGGCCTCGATGCCGATGACGTCTTCGATCTCGTCGATAACCCTCTGAGGCTCCGCGCTCGGCAGATCAATCTTATTGATTACCGGCATCACATCCAGATTATGGTCCAGCGCCAGATATACATTGGCCAGTGTCTGGGCTTCGATGCCCTGGGCTGCATCCACCACCAGAATCGCCCCGTCACATGCCGCCAGGCTTCTGGATACTTCATAATTAAAATCTACATGTCCCGGAGTATCAATCAAATTAAATATATACTCTTCCCCGTTCTGCGCTTTATAGACGGTACGGACGGTCTGCGCTTTGATCGTGATCCCCCGCTCCCTCTCTAATTCCATATTGTCCAGCACCTGAGACTGCATCTCCCTGCTGGTCAGAAGGCCGGTCTTCTCTATGATCCGGTCCGCCAGCGTCGACTTTCCATGATCGATATGCGCCACGATGCAAAAATTGCGGATTTTGCTCTGATCCACTGCTGCCATCCTATGTCCTCCGTTTTCCATCTCTCTGTCCTATACCGTACAGGCTATGCTCCTGCTTTTGCCTGTCGCATTCGGCCTGCACAAATTTACTTATTGTATATTTAATATATCATGGATCAAAGACCTTATCAAGTATGTCTGACAGGGGTTCCATCGTATTCAGCATTTCCTGCAGAGTATTGGTCTGTGCCCCTGCCTCAATCAGAAGCGCCTTGTCTGACAAATGCAGATTGTAACGAAGACTTCTAAGATATATCTTTCTGGCCAGTCCCGGATAATACTGTTCGCTCATCAGCTTGAGCTGCAGTGTCAGGGCCAAATTATCCTGTATATATGGATTGTACAGGTAATCAATGGGACCGTTCTTCTTTGTCCGGCTCAGACCGTTGAAAAACATGAATCTGGCCATAGTCCTGCCGTCGATCTCCGTCACCAGCCTGGTCCCTTCTGCGACTCCGTCACGGTGCAGATCGATTACCGACTGGATGCTTGGATTTTCCTCCAAAATAGCACTGATCTCTTTCTCAGCCTTGCTGTAAGCCTCATTCCGGTCCAGTTCCCCGTCCACCAGGTCATAGACACTGGTCACATGCATCACATTATATCCCTTTTCCCGCAGAAGCTGCGCCAAGTATTCCCCTACCCCCACAATCGTGGTGGAATTATCACCAGGAACCGAGTCCACAAATCCCTCCTGAGAATGGGTATGATAAATCAGAATCTGCGGACCTTCGACTTCTTTATCAATACTCATATCCTTTGCCAGAAGCGCTTCCGCATTTAAGTCCGCCGGAGTAATGGAAGTCGACTGATCCATAGAATAAAAATTTCCGAACAGGAAGTCAAAATCCGACAGCTCCTCCATATTGTAAATCGTCCCGGCCGTTACGGCAGCCGGCGCGCCTTCTGTCAGATCCCCTCTGGAATGTGCTTCTTCCGATGCACGCCTTTCCTCCTCTGTTCTCCTCTTGACTGCTTTTTCATTCTCCGCTCTGGCCAGGGCCTCCATATCGTATTCCTGCCCGGCCTCATCCAGTTCGTTTTCGTCATGGATGCCGCCTATGACCAGCATCTCATATGTGGACGCATTTTCCGTCCCTCCGGTCTGTTTTGCCCCATACTGAAGTCTGCTCAGAGGATGCAGGGCCATCACATGTTCTATGTACCAGTCTGACAGGGAAGAGACATCCTCCCCTTCCGCATATTCCAGAAAAAGCCCCGGATACAGACAGCGGGCAAATTCCCGCTGGCACACACGCTGCCAGGAGGTCTTTCCCTCCCGGATCAGATCCGGCAGGTCTCCCGACCAGAACCGCTGCCCGCCGGTAAATACAATATAAAATCCAACCGCAAAAAAAAGCACCCACAAGATCCCGTTCCACAGTCTCGAAAATCGCTCCATAAGAATCCTCTCCCACTTCTTATTTATATGGGAAAAGCATCTTTTCTATTCCTGTTCTCTGCCGGATCAAAGCCCCTTTGGAAACCGCTTTCTTTCGGATATATGTCCCACTTTACGAGGCACATAACGGTCAGAACTGTGTTGTCTGACAGCCGCTATGCCTCCCCTGATATTTGAAAAGCCATATTCAGCGCCTCGGACAGCGTAAAACTAAGCTGTTTAATCGTTTCATCGATATTTTTCGGAGTCACAAACATTCCATTCAAATGAGGCGGCATCTGCTCGCAGTTTCCCTGAGCATCGTAAATAATGGCCGCCGCCTCTACTACCGTTGGGACACCGATAGCAATAACCGGAATGCCAAGACTCTCCTCGGTCAGACAGTTGCGGTGATTTCCCACACCGGAACCAGGCTGGATTCCGGTATCTGTAAGCTGGATGGTCCGGCTAAGCCGCTTGGTGCTCCTAGCCGCCAGAGCATCGATCACAATTAAAAGATCCGGCCTTGTCTGCTCCACAATTCCCCGAATGATCTCCGAAGTTTCCATACCTGTCTGCGCCATGACTCCCGGCACAATCCCGCTGACCTGACAGCACTTTTCGCTGCCCATGACCCCTTTTCCATATTCCCGAATCAGATGCCTTGTAATTAAAAGATTGGAAACGGTCTTCGGCCCCAGGGCATCTGGTGTCACATCCCTGTTCCCAAGTCCTGCTACCAGAATCGAGCGCTCTTTCTCTTCCCCCATCAGCTCCTTCAGATAATGCGCCAGTGCCTCTGAGATTTCCCTGTGATAGTCCTCATCCGGCGACGCCATCCCCGGCGCTTCCAGCGTCAGATAGTTTCCCACAGGCTTCCCCATCTCCCGTGCTCCCCGTTCCGACACGATCTGCACCCTTGTCAGCCGAATATCCTTTTCTTCGTCGTAGTTTTCTTCTACCACAACCCCGTGAACCTCTACATCACTGCCTTCAAAACTCTCCTTGGCTTCCAGCGCCAGGTCCGTTCGTACTCTCATCCGTTCCATGTTTCTCCACTCCTTCGTTCTGCTGTCCCGCTGCGGTTTTGTACGGCATCTGTGCAGGCCCGGCGGACATCTGAACAGAACCCCGTTTTCGCGCAGCTTGAAACAGTCATTTTCAGTCATAATATTTCCGAAAAAATATAAATTTATGTATTGACACCACCCCTTCTTTGGGCTAGAATATATTCCCATCTTTGACAGCATAAAAGCGGAAAATCCAGCAAACATGGGCTTTTTCCGCTTTTTTCAATACTTCAAAATGTAGCTATATATTATTACTTTTTTCTGGTTTTTCTTATC
>CAJTDB010000012.1:0-90617 GCA_910574965.1 Lachnospiraceae bacterium
TATAATTTTTGTGTAAGTTAATGTGTTTGGTCATACATTAATTTTACACCAACTGCCGGATTCTTTCGAGGTCCGGCAGTTATTTTTTTCATAGAAAAGGAGCTGCGCACTAATCACTTAGTGCGACAGCCCCTTATTGCATTTTTATTGGGAAATTTCTTTTTGGAATTGTGTACGGACATACTTTGTGATAAAATGAAGAAATTAATTTACAGGAAAGGATGAAAGACCATGGCACAGTTATGGGGCGGTCGTTTTACAAAAGAAACAGATCAGCTTGTATATCGTTTTAATGCATCGATTTCTTTTGACCAGAAATTTTACAGGCAGGATATAGAGGGCAGTATGGCACATGTGCGTATGCTGGCAAAGCAGGGAATACTGACGGAGGCAGAGAAGGAGCAGATACTTCAGGGACTGGAAGGCATTCTTGCAGATGTAGAGACAGGAGTGCTGCCGATTACGGATCAGTATGAGGATATTCACAGCTTTGTGGAAGCAAATCTGATTGACCGGATCGGAGATGCGGGGAAAAAGCTGCATACCGGAAGAAGCCGGAACGACCAGGTGGCACTGGATATGCGCCTTTATACGAGGGAAGAAGTGATCGAGACCGACGGTCTTTTGAAGAAGCTTTTAGAAGTGCTGCTTCGGATTATGGAAGCGCATACAGAGACGATTATGCCGGGCTTTACTCATTTGCAGAAAGCGCAGCCGATCACGCTGGCCCATCATATGGGGGCTTATTTTGAAATGTTTAAGAGGGACCGTCTGCGTCTGTCCGATATTCATGAGCGGATGAATTACTGTCCTTTGGGAGCGGGTGCGTTAGCGGGAACAACATATCCTCTGGACCGGGAGTATACGGCAGAGCTTCTGGGATTTCACGGTCCTATGCTGAACAGTATGGATGCAGTTTCTGACCGGGATTATCTGATTGAATATTTATCTGCTCTGTCTACGATCATGATGCATCTGAGCCGGTTCTGCGAAGAAATTATCATTTGGAACAGCAATGAATACCGTTTTGTAGAGATTGACGATGCATACAGTACGGGAAGTTCCATCATGCCCCAGAAGAAAAATCCGGATATTGCAGAGCTGGTGCGCGGCAAGACCGGCAGGGTTTACGGTGCACTGATGTCGCTGCTGACAACACTCAAGGGAATTCCGCTGGCATATAATAAGGATATGCAGGAAGATAAAGAACTGGTGTTCGATGCAATCGATACGGTCAAAGGATGCATCGCACTCTTTACCGGTATGCTGGATACCATCACTTTTTGCAAAGAACGTATGAATGACAGCGCAAGATGCGGTTTCACCAATGCAACAGATGCTGCTGATTATCTGGTCTGCCGCGGGGTGCCTTTTCGGGATGCCCATGGAATTATCGGACGGCTTGTCTTGTACTGCATAGAGCAGAAGAAGGCGCTGGATGATCTGTCGCTGGAAGAGTACAAGGCAGTCAGTCCGGTATTTGAAGAGGATATTTATGAAGCTATTTCCATGGAAACATGCGTCAACCGGCGGCTGACCATTGGAGCGCCGGGGAAGGAAGCTATGGAGAAAGTAATAGCTGCGTGCAGGGAATATTTGAAAGGCTAAAATTTAGGGTTGCATTTTTCGGCATAATCTTGTAATATTTTTAGAAAAGACAAATGTACGCATGAGACGGACATTTGGTTTTGGATATATGCTATGAGGAGGAGAATGAGAAAATGAGTGAGAAATTAAGAGTTGGTATTCTTGGAGGCACCGGCATGGTCGGACAGAGATTTATCTCTCTTCTGGAGAATCATCCGTGGTTTGAGGTAGTGACCATTGCGGCAAGCGGGCGTTCGGCAGGAAAGACTTATGAAGAGGCAGTGGGCGGACGCTGGAAGATGACGACGCCTATGCCGGAAGCGGTCAAAAAAATCATTGTTATGAATGTCAATGAAGTAGAAAAAGTGGCTGCAAGTGTGGATTTTGTGTTCAGTGCCGTTGATATGTCCAAGGAAGAGATCAAGGCCATTGAGGAAGAATATGCAAAGACCGAGACGCCGGTAGTTTCCAACAACAGTGCCCACCGCTGGACGCCGGACGTGCCCATGGTAATTCCGGAGATCAATCCGGAGCATTTTGCAGTGATTGAGGCGCAGAAGAAACGTCTTGGAACGACGAGAGGATTTATAGCGGTAAAGCCAAACTGTTCGATTCAGAGTTATGCGCCGGTGCTGAATGCATGGAAAGAGTTTGAACCATATGAAGTAGTTGCTACGACTTATCAGGCTATTTCCGGAGCAGGCAAAACTTTTAAAGACTGGCCGGAGATGGTGGAGAATGTAATTCCCTATATCGGCGGAGAAGAGGAGAAGTCCGAGCAGGAGCCTCTGCGGGTGTTAGGGCATGTGGAGGACGGAGTGATCGTAAAGGCGCAGGAGCCGAAGATTACCTGTCAGTGCATTCGTGTACCGGTTCTGAACGGTCATACGGCTGCCGTATTTGTCAAACTTCGCAAAAAAGCCACGAAAGAAGAGCTGGTCAGCCGTCTGGTAAATTACAGCGGATTTCCGCAGGAGGCAGGGCTTCCTAGCGCGCCGAAGCAGTTTATCCGGTATATGGAGGAGGATAATCGGCCGCAGGTGAAACTGGATGTGGACTATGAGAACGGTATGGGGATTTCCATCGGAAGGCTCCGTGAAGACAGCGTATATGACTGGAAGTTCGTTGGTCTTTCTCATAACACAGTCCGCGGCGCAGCAGGCGGTGCAGTGCTTTGTGCAGAGACGCTGAAAGCAAAAGGACTGATTGGGAAAAAATAAAAGCGAGAAACAGATCCAATAAAAGGGGACCGCAAAATGCGCCTCTCTCCGTGGGTCCGGCACTGCCGGATACATGGGCGGGGCTTTTGCGGTCCTTTTTTCGCCTGACTTTGCTTGAGTGCTTATTCGGGCAGCGCTGACAGCATCTGTGCAACGGTCTGTCCGGTCAGCGGATGACGTACCCATGGAGCGATCTGGGCCAAAGGAATTAATACAAAATCCCGAAGATGCATCTCTATATGAGGGATATGCAGGTCCGGTGCATCAATGATCCGGTCATCGTACAAAAGGATGTCCAGATCCAGTGTGCGCGGTCCCCAATGGATCAGGCGCTCCCGATGGGCTTCCTGCTCTATCTGGTGCAGAGCCGTGAGCAGTTCCGCAGGGGGAAGGAGTGTTTGAAGTTCCAGGACTCCGTTGAGAAAATCTTCCTGTTCCACGCCGCCGTAAGGCGCGGTAACGAGATAGTCAGATACTTTGCAGACACGGCAGTCCGGGTGATTTCGAAGCGATGCAACAGCCTGATCGAGATATGCCCGGCGGTCGCCCATGTTAGAACCCAGGGCGATATAGGCAGTGTGCCATTCCCGGCTGATTTCCACAGATACCGTCTGAAGAGGCAGTCCTACCGGGGCCCAGGGCTTTTGAATCTCCAAATCGATTTTCTGAAGCAAAGGATAGGCAAGCAGGAGGTCCCTGGCAAGCAGCTCTGCAGCACGTTCCAGGAGAGAGAACGTGTGTTTGGTCATAAAGTCTGTCATCTTGCGGCATACGTCTCCATAATTGATGGAAGCCTCCAGACAGTCTGTCAGGCCCGCTTTCCGAGTGTCCGTATACAGGCAGGCAGAGATGAGAAATTTCTGTCCAAGGACGTTTTCCTCCGGGTAAACTCCGTGACGGGCGAATATTTCCAGTCCTTTAATATGAATCTTATCCATGAATTTCCCTCCCAAGAACAGCTTCCGTCATACGGATGGCTCTGTAATTTTCCTTTACGTCATGGACGCGCACAAAAGCGCAGCCTTTCATAACGCCGATGACGGATGTGGCGATGGTGCCTTCCACCCGCTGCTCTGTGGGCAGGTCGAGAGTCCGTCCGATGACGGATTTCCGTGAAGTGCCCAGAAGGACCGGAAAGCCCAGGCGATGCAGATCTTCCAGATGATGGATGGCCTCCAAGTTCATTTCCAGCGTTTTGCCGAAGCCGATGCCGGGATCCAGTATGATCTGATCGTTTGGAACGCCTGCTTTTTGAGCGATCTGAACGCATTCAGCCAGATCGGATAAAAGTTCCTTTCGAAAATTCTGATAAACTGCTTCCTGACGGTTGTGCATCAGACAGCAGGCAGCGTGATATTCGGCTGTCAGTCTGGCGATTCGGAAATCATGCTTAAACCCCCAGATATCATTGATTAAATCTGCGCCTGCCTGCAGCGCTGCCTCGGCCACAGGGCTTTTGTAGGTGTCTGCGGAGACGGGAATGTCAAAGCGTTTTTTTACCGCTTCAATGGCCGGAACGATCCGGGCAATCTCTTCCTGGTCCGTGATGACTGTGTGGCCGGGCCTTGTGGATTCTCCGCCGATGTCGATGAGATCCGCGCCGTCTTGGATCATTTCTTCCGTGTGAAAGAGAGCCTGATCTAGATGGTTGTACCGGCCGCCGTCGGAAAAGGAATCCGGTGTTACGTTGAGGATTCCCATAATATAAGTTTTGTTTTCGGTATTAAATATACGATTTCCAATTTTCATTGATTTTTCCTCGATAAAAATACGGCATCCTCCCTGTGCTCTGCAAAGTCCGTCCGGAACAGAAAAAAGGAGGATGCGGTCTGTTTAATATTGTATGTGATTGTTTTTTTTCTCTTCAGGCCAGTTGCACTGTTCGGCAGCAGGGCAGCAAAAGCAGCAGCGGGACTGCTTGTCCGCCCGGAAAAGATACCGGGCTAACAGGCTGCTTTTGGAAAGCTCCTCTGATCGATGACATACGATAGCTTCCTGGATCTGTTCGGTTTCCCTGGGCGAAAAACCACACGGGGGCAGGAGAACGCCGGCTGTCTCGGCTCCTGCGGTATGATGCGGAGTTCCGTGGAAAATCTGTTCGCAGCGGCCGATATCGTGAAGCAGGGCGGCCGCATAGATCAGCTCTTTGTCCAGCCTGCTGCCTTCTTCCAGATCGTAAATATACATAAGCCTTGCCACATCCAGAAAATGCTCCATCGTATGGCGGCAGAACACACGTTCTTTTTCGGCCTCTTTCAAAAGGGCGGTCCGTTCCTGAAAAAGCGGATGCATATAGAGCTTCTGCACCCGCTCCATGGACGTTTTCATGCCTTCACCATCTGAAGAAATGTCTGCTGAAGAGAGTAGTCTTCGGCAAATACCCCTTTGACGATGGTGGTGACTGTACAAGAGCCTGGTTTTTGAACTCCGCGCATGGTCATGCACATGTGTTCGGCTTCTAACATAACCATGACCCCTTTGGGCTTTAGATGGGTTTCTAATGCTTCTGCAATCTGTGCAGTCATATTTTCCTGAATCTGCGGACGTCTGGCGAAAACCTCCACGGTACGTGCCAGCTTGCTTAAACCTGCCACTTTTCCGTCCGGAATGTAAGCAACATGTGCTTTTCCATAAAACGGCAGCAGATGATGTTCGCAGACGGAGTAAAACGTAATATCTTTTTCCAGGACGATATTGTTGTTGACGGCATCAAACTGCTTTTGCAGATGAACGCCGGCATCCTCATAAAGTCCTCCGTAGATCTGTTCGCACATGCGGGCGATCCGGTCCGGAGTATCCAAAAGACCTTCCCGTGTAATATCTTCTCCGATCCCTTCGAGCATCAGGCGGACACCTTCTTTGATCTTCTCGTGATCCATTCTGCTCTGCCTCCTTTGTGATTATTTCGGGATGCGGTATATCGTTCTGAATATACAGGCAAAAAATATTATGGCAGGCGATATACGAAAAACATCCCGATGTGAATGAGCATCTGGAATAAATAATAAATCTTCTGATCCCTTCACAATCGAGATGTAGCCATCTGTATGTTGCAATGGGTGCGGACTCCACATCGTAAGACGAGCTTTTCGTTTCTATGGCAACTCCCCATCCACGGAACACTTAACGCATGGAATCCTATTTTGCGTATTATTTATCTGGAAATGATTATATCATTATGCCGGTATAAATTCAATCCCTGGGGCGATTTTCTGTAAGGTTTTGAAGGGTATGGCTTCTTTTGCAGCAACTGCACGTATGAGTCATACAAACAGGCTTCTTAAGACGGGGATAATAGAGAAGAATACACGGAAAAATATTTAAAATCCATGCTTGACATCTGCTGATAAATGCGGTAGGATAAAAACAGGAAATCGAACAAGAGTTCGTGTTGTGGAATTGATGCAGTAAAAGGAGAGTCAGGATGGGTAAAGAAGAAAAAGGCAACTCCAAAGAGGAGAAGTTAAAAGCGCTGGATGCGGCGCTTGTTCAGATTGAGAAGCAGTACGGAAAGGGTTCCGTTATGAAACTCGGAGATACCGGCCATATGCAGGTGGAGACGATTCCGACAGGGTCTTTAAGCCTGGATATCGCGCTGGGTGCAGGCGGAGTTCCCAAAGGACGTGTGGTGGAGATTTACGGTCCGGAGTCCAGCGGTAAGACAACCGTTGCACTGCATATGGTATCCGAGGTACAGAAGAGGGGCGGCATTGCAGGCTTCATCGATGCGGAACACGCACTGGATCCGGTTTACGCAAAGCATATTGGAGTGGACATAGACAACCTCTATATTTCTCAGCCGGATAACGGCGAACAGGCACTGGAGATCACGGAGACTATGGTGCGTTCCGGCGCGGTGGATATTGTAATTGTGGACTCTGTGGCAGCACTGGTGCCCAAGGCGGAGATTGACGGCGACATGGGAGATTCCCATGTGGGCCTTCATGCAAGACTTATGTCCCAGGCGCTCCGGAAACTGACAGCGATCATCAGTAAGACCAACTGTGTGGTGATCTTTATCAATCAGCTTCGGGAAAAGGTAGGCGTTATGTTCGGCAATCCGGAGACAACGACAGGCGGACGCGCGCTGAAGTTCTACGCATCGGTCAGACTGGACGTCAGACGTATCGAAGCGCTGAAGCAGGGCGGAGAGGTCATCGGCAACCGTACCAGAGTGAAAGTCGTGAAGAACAAGATTGCACCGCCTTTCCGTGAGGCAGAATTTGATATTATGTTCGGTCAGGGAATCTCTACGGTAGGAGATATCCTGGATCTGGCTGCCAACTGCGGCGTAGTTGTAAAGAGCGGCGCGTGGTATGCCTATAAAGAAGCCAAGATTGGCCAGGGACGGGAGAACGCAAAACAGTATCTCCGTGATAATCCGGAAGCATGCGAAGAGATTGAGAGGAAAGTCAGGGAGCATTATGGATTGCCAGGAACAGGAGCAGAACCGGAGGCAGCAGACCCTGCCGGAGCAGAACAGCGTACAGCTAAAGAAAGCGAAGCTTAAAGCTTTAAAACTTCTGGAGCGGATGGACCGCACAGAAGCCCAGCTTCGGGAAAAACTGCTGAATGCAGAATTTGCCCCCGCACTGGTGGAACAGGCAGTCGCATATGTAAAAAGCTATGGTTATTTGGACGACGAACGTTATGTACGCAACTACATAGAATACCGAAAAGACCAGAAAAGCCGGCGTCAGCTTGAGCAGGAACTTCGCTTTAAAAAAGGCGTTCCTTCGGAACTGATTCAGAAAGTATATGAGGAGCTGGAACCTGGAGATGAAAAGGCGCTGATCCGTAAACTGCTGGAGAAGAAGCACTATGATGCACAGACATGGGATGACAGACAGAGACAGAAGCTGATTGCATTCCTGTCCAGAAAAGGATTCCGCACCGGAGACATTCTCTCCGTGATGCGTGAGGAATACAGTCCGGAATCAGACTTATAAAAATTTTTGCTCTGTCCCAGAAGTATGTCAGGCGCCCGATTCCGCCTTATCCCCAAAAAGTACATCAGGCATCCAATTCCGCCTCATCCCCCGAAAGCGCGTCGCAGCATCCGGCTTTGCACCGTGCCCCCGCTTTCGTTGCCTGAATGCACAAAAGAACGAATGCAAGACTTGACATTATTGTCAAAACAGTTTAAAATCTATTTGTTGTGTTCGTACAATGAAAACTAAATAAGGAGGTGCTCCTGTATATGGTTACGACTGTCATCGCGGTGCTGGTCGCAATCGCTCTTACGGCTGCAGTTGTCTGGCCCTGTGCGGTAAATTACCGGAAAAGGGTAGTAGAAGAGAAACTGGGCAATGCAGAAGACAGAGCGAGAGAGATCATAGACGAGGCTTTGAAGACGGCAGAAGCAAAGAAACGCGAAGCTATGCTGGAAGTCAAAGAAGAATCTGTGAAGACCAGAAACGAGCTGGAAAAAGAAACCAAAGAGCGCAGAGCGGAGCTTCAGCGTTATGAGCGCCGGGTCCTGTCCAAAGAAGAGACTTTGGATAAAAAGACCGAGGCCATCGAGCGCAGAGAAGCGGGATTCTCCGCACGGGAGGCACAGCTTGAGAAAAAGCGTGCCGAAGTGGAAGAGTTGTCCGCAAAACGATTACAGGAATTGGAGAGAATCTCTGGCCTTACCTCCGAACAGGCAAAAGAATATCTTTTAAAAACAGTTGAAGATGATGTAAAACATGAGACTGCCAAACTGGTCAAAGAACTGGAGAGCAGAGCAAAGGAGGAAGCGAACAAAAAGGCGAAAGACTATATTGTCACCGCCATTCAGAAATGTGCAGCCGACCATGTGGCTGAAACGACCATTTCTGTTGTACAGCTTCCAAACGATGAGATGAAAGGTCGTATCATTGGCCGCGAGGGAAGGAATATCCGGACCCTTGAGACTATGACAGGCGTGGATCTGATTATTGATGACACACCGGAAGCCGTCGTCTTGTCAGGGTTTGATCCGATCCGCCGGGAAGTCGCCCGCATCGCGTTGGAAAAACTGATCGTTGACGGCCGTATTCATCCGGCAAGAATTGAGGAGATGGTTGAAAAAGCCCAAAAAGAAGTGGATGCGATGATCCGCGAAGAAGGTGAAGCAGCGACTTTGGAAGTCGGTGTTCACAATATCCATCCGGAACTGGTACGGCTTCTTGGACGTATGAAGTTTCGCAGCAGCTATGGTCAGAACGCACTGAACCATTCCATAGAGGTTGCCCACCTGTCCGGATTACTTGCAGGGGAGATTGGCGTTGACGTCCGGATGGCGAAAAGAGCCGGACTTTTACATGACATTGGTAAATCGATCGATCATGAGATGGAAGGTTCCCATATTCAGATCGGTGTCGATTTATGCAAGAAGTATAAGGAATCAGCTACAGTGATCAACGCAGTTGAATCACATCATGGTGATGTAGAGGCTACTTCTTTGATCGCCTGTATCGTACAGGCAGCGGATACAATATCGGCTGCACGTCCGGGCGCGAGAAGAGAGACACTGGAGACTTATACAAACAGATTAAAACAACTGGAAGATATTGCAAACTCCTTCAAGGGAGTAGAGAAATCTTTTGCTATTCAGGCAGGCAGAGAGGTTCGAGTTATGGTAGTGCCTGATCAGGTGGATGATGCGGCGATGATTTTGCTGGCCCGCGACATATCCAAACAGATTGAAGCAAATCTGGAATATCCTGGTCAGATTAAAGTGAATGTGATCCGCGAAAGCAGGGTAACAGACTACGCAAAATAAAAGCGAATGGAAAATGAGAAGCTTGAAGATCCGAAATCATAGAATATATGTTTGGATCTTCAGGCTTTCTTAAAATATATCAGGTATAAGAGAGGTGGATCCGTGGCAGAACTTACACCAATGATGCAGCAGTATAAAAAGACCAAAGAAGAATTTAAGGACTGCATTTTATTTTATCGTCTGGGCGATTTTTATGAGATGTTTTTTGACGATGCGAAGATCGTATCGAAAGAGTTAGAGCTGACCTTAACCGGTAAGAACTGCGGTCTTGAGGAACGGGCGCCCATGTGCGGGGTGCCTTTTCATGCGGTGGAGGGATATTTGAGCAAGCTGGTGTCCAGAGGATATAAGGTCGCTATATGCGAGCAGGTGGAAGATCCGGCGCAGGCAAAAGGACTGGTAAAGAGAGAAGTGATCCGGGTAGTTACGCCGGGGACGAACCTGAACGCTCAGGCACTGGACGAGTCCAGAAACAATTATATTATGAGTATCGTCTATGTCAGTGACCGGTTCGGGATCTCTTTTGCAGATGTGACGACCGGTGATTATTTTGTTACGGAAGTGGATTCCGTGCGTAAGCTCCTGGATGAAATGTATAAGTTTTCGCCGAAAGAAGTGATCTGCAACGAAGCGCTTGTCATGAGCGGTGTGGATATGGAGGATTTGAAGGAGCGGCTGCGTCTTACAATGTATGCTCTGGAAAGCTGGTATTTTGATGATGAACTCTGTCAGAGAGCACTTTTAGAGCATTTTCGGGTAAGTTCTCTGAAGGGCCTTGGGGCTGCAGACTTTGGATGCGGTGTTATCGCAGCGGGAGCACTGCTTAGGTATCTGACAGAGACTCAGAAAACGTCCCTGAGTCATATGTCAAAACTTCAGCCCTATATTTCGGGGAATTTCATGGTCATTGACAGTTCCAGCAGACGGAATCTGGAACTGGTGGAGACGCTTCGGGAGAAGCAGAAGAGAGGCTCGCTTCTGTGGGTGCTGGATAAGACGAAGACGGCCATGGGGGCAAGGACTCTGCGGGGATATGTAGAACAGCCGCTCATTCAAAAGAAAGAGATCGAGAGGCGGCTTCAGGCTGTGGAAGAGCTGAACAGTCAGATGATTACAAGGGAAGAGCTGCGGGAGTATTTAAGCCCTGTCTATGATCTGGAGCGGCTCATTGGACGCATCAGCTATCAGACTGCCAATCCAAGAGATCTCATCGCCTTTAAAACATCTCTTGGTATGCTGCCGCATCTGAAAACACTGCTGATGGATTTTCAAAGTCCGCTGCTTCAGGAGATTCAAAATGATCTGGATGTGCTTCCGGATCTGTATGAACTGATCGAGAGCTCTGTTTTAGAAGAACCTCCGGTAACGATTCGGGAGGGCAATATAATTAAGGACGGCTATCATGAAGAAGTGGACCGGTTCCGGAAGGCAAAGACAGAAGGAAAATCCTGGCTGGCGGAGATTGAGACGAAGGAGCGGGAGCGGACCGGCATTAAAAATCTCCGGATCAAGTACAATAAGGTGTTCGGATATTATCTGGAAGTGACCAATTCCTACAAAGATCTGGTGCCGGAAGATTACATACGGAAACAGACGCTGACCAATGCGGAGCGTTATATCACGCCGGAGCTGAAGGAGCTGGAAGATACGATTCTTGGCGCGGAGGAAAAGCTGACGGCTCTGGAATACGAGCTGTTTACGGACATTCGGGACCGGATCGCGGCAGAGGTGCTTCGGATACAGAGGACGGCGAAAGCGGTTGCCAGGCTGGATGTATTTACCAGTCTGGCATTTGTGGCGGATAAAAATCATTATGTGCGTCCAAAGATCAACGGCCAGGGTGTGGTTGACATTCAGAAGGGCCGTCATCCGGTAGTGGAGCAGATGATTCCGGAAAATATGTTCATTTCCAATGATACGTATTTGGACAATGATTCCAATCGTATTTCCGTGATTACCGGTCCTAATATGGCCGGAAAATCCACCTATATGCGGCAGACGGCCCTGATCGTTTTGATGGCGCAGATAGGTAGCTTTGTTCCGGCGGAACGGGCGGATATCGGCATTGTGGACCGGATTTTTACCAGGGTGGGTGCATCGGATGATCTGGCCAGCGGGCAGAGCACTTTTATGGTAGAAATGAACGAGGTATCCAATATTTTAAGAAATGCCACGGCAAACAGTCTTCTGATTCTGGATGAGATCGGCCGGGGGACAAGTACCTTTGACGGACTGAGCATTGCCTGGGCGGTTATTGAGCACATTGCGGACAAGAAACTTTTGGGCGCGAAGACGCTGTTTGCCACGCACTATCATGAGCTGACCGAGCTGGAAGGGACTATGGAGGGCGTTAATAATTACTGCATTGCCGTTAAGGAAAAGGGTGACGATATCGTCTTTTTGCGCAAGATCGTACAAGGCGGCGCGGATCGCTCCTATGGTATTCAGGTGGCCAAGCTGGCCGGAGTTCCGGAGAGCGTCATCGAGCGGGCCAAGGAGCTGGCAGAGGAACTGAGCCGGGCGGATATTTCTGTGAAAGCCAAAAATATTGCAGAAGAGGGACGGGCAAAGGGAAAGCAGAAAAAGAAGCCAAAACGGTACGACGAGGTGGATCTGGAACAAATCTCCCTTTTTGATACCGTGAAAAATGAGGATGTAATCCGGGAACTGGAGGAACTGGACCTCCCCAATATGACTCCTATGGAGGCCATGAATACCCTTAATCGGCTGCAGAACCGGCTGAAGAACAGGTGGTGAGAAAAATGGGCAGAATCGCAGTATTGGACCGGCAGACGATCGACCAGATCGCTGCGGGGGAAGTAGTGGAGCGTCCGGCGTCCGTCGTAAAGGAGCTGGTGGAAAATGCGATGGATGCAGGCGCTTCTCAGATAACCGTAGAGATTCGTGAGGGCGGTATCGGATATATCCGGATTACGGACAATGGAAGCGGCATGGACAAAGAAGATATCCCGCTGGCTTTCCTCAGACATTCCACCAGCAAAATCCGGCGCATTGAGGATCTGGCAGAGGTCCATTCGCTTGGGTTCCGGGGGGAAGCGCTGTCCAGCATTGCGGCAGTGGCTATGGTGGAGCTGATTACGAAAACGAGAGAGTGCGTACTTGGAAGCCGCTGCTGTCTGGAAGGCGGCGTTCAGAAAAGCCTGGAAGAGATCGGTGCTCCGGACGGAACGACGTTTATTGTGCGCAATCTGTTCTATAACACGCCGGTAAGAAAGAAATTTCTTCGGTCCGAGATGACAGAGGCTGCGGCTGTTCATGAGATGATGACCCATTTGGCACTGTCTCATCCGGAGATTTCCTTTAAAGTGGTTATTCACCAGCAGATGAAGCTGCAGACTCCCGGAAACGGCAGTCTAAAAGATGTGATCTATCAGATTTACGGAAGGGAGACTGCCTTGCGGCTGCTTTTTGTGGACCGCAGGTTCGGGCCTTTTTCCATAACCGGTTATGTGGGAAAACCGGAGATTTCCAGAGGCAACCGGAACCATGAGAACTATTTTGTCAATGGAAGATATGTAAAAAGCAAGATGATTTCTAAAGGCATCGAGGACGGCTATAAGACGTTTCTGATGCAGCACCGCTATCCTTTTACATGCCTGGACCTTCGGATTGACGGGACGATGCTGGATGTCAATGTGCATCCGACCAAGATGGAGCTTCGTTTCAGTGACCAGAATCTGGTCTATGATGCGCTCCGGCAGGCTGTTCAGGATGCCCTGTCCGGAAAGGAACTGATACCGGAAGTAACGCTTGGTTCTGCAGCAGAGAAGCCGGTCCTGGCTGAGAAAAAACCGGATTCCGAGAAAAAGCTTCCGCTGGAAAAAGTATGGAAGACACCGCCGCCGTCCAAAGAGCCGGTCCGTCCAAAGGACAAAGACCTGGAATATTTTATGACGGAAATGAGAAAGCGCGTGGAAGACCGGCATAAGCAAAAGCCCTCCATTTTGCAGGAAGAAAACGGCTATCAGGCGGGGCAGGAGACGGGTAAGACAGCATCGCAGGCGGAAGAGTCACCGGATACAAGGGGCACCGCCGAACCTGCAGCAAAGGCAGAGCAGATGGAGCTGTTCGACGGGAAGCTTCTGTCAAAGGAAGCAGCCGTACAGCATGTCATCATCGGCCAGTTGTTTGGCACATATTGGCTGGTGCAGTATGCAGAACGGCTTTATATTATCGACCAGCACGCGGCGCATGAAAAAGTGCTCTACGAGCGGCTTATGAAAGAGCTGAAAGAGCGTTCCTTCCAGTCTCAGCTTCTGTCTCCGCCGGTGGTGCTGAATTTAAATATGGCGGAAGAACAGCTCTTTTTAAAATATCGGCGGTATTTTGCGGATATGGGGTTCGAAATTGAAAATTTCGGAGAACGTGCCTATGCGGTGCGCGCGCTTCCTGCGAATCTGCCGGGCCTTGGCTCAGCGGGGGCGCTGCTGGAACTAATCGACAGTCTGTCGGAAATTACAGGCAACATCAGTTCGGATTCGATGCTGGATAAGGTGGCTTCCATGTCCTGTAAAGCGGCAGTAAAAGGAAATCATTCGATGTCTTCCATGGAAGCAAAAGCGCTGATCGATGAACTTTTGACGCTGGAAAATCCTTACAACTGCCCCCATGGAAGGCCGACAATTATTTCCATGACCAGACATGAGCTGGAGAAAAAATTTAAAAGGATCGTGTAGAAATGAAAGAACCTTTGGTGATCCTCACCGGGCCGACAGCAGTCGGCAAGACAAAGCTTTCCATCGCTCTGGCAAAGGCCATTGGCGGGGAAATTATATCAGCGGATTCGATGCAGGTGTATAAACATATGGATATCGGTTCGGCCAAGATTCGGCCGCAGGAGATGCAGGGAGTGCCCCATCATCTGATTGATGTGCTAGAACCCTGGGAGGAATTTCATGTGGTCCGCTTTCAGCAGATGGCAAAGGAAGCTTTAAGCGTAATCCGAAGCCGCGGTCATATTCCGATTCTGACAGGGGGGACCGGGTTTTACATCCAGGCGCTGACCGGTGATGTGGATTTTACCGAAAATGAAGCAGGTCCCATACGAAAAGAGCTGGAACGGCAGGCGGAAGAAGAGGGAACACATGTTCTGTATGAGGAGCTTCGGAGGGTGGACCCACAGTCCGCAGACAAAATTCACGAACATAATAGAAAACGGGTGATCCGTGCGCTGGAGTTTTACCGGATGACCGGAAAACGGATTTCCGAACACAATGAAGAGCAGCGGGAGAAAGCTTCTCCATATAATCTGGCTTATTTTGTCCTCAACGATGACCGGGCAAAGCTCTATGCCCGCATTGAAGAACGCATCGACGAGATGGTGGAGACAGGGCTTTTGGAGGAGGTGCGCCGGCTGCAGGAAATGGGCTGCAGGCGGGGCATGGTGTCCATGCAGGGGCTGGGCTATAAAGAGATGCTGGCTTTTCTGGACGGAGAATGCAGCTTTTCGGAGGCGGTGGAAATCTTAAAAAGAGATACCCGGCATTTTGCCAAGCGTCAGCTCACCTGGTTTCGGCGGGAACAGGAAGTGATCTGGCTTCACAAAGGCGATTATGAATATAAAGAAGAAGCGCTTCTGGCAGCTATGCTGGAACGGCTGAAGGAAAAGGAGATCATCCGATGAATCTGGAAACTATTTATGAACGCATGGGCATCAGCAGGGAAGTTTATGCGTACGGACAGAAGATAGAAAAAGCATTAAAGGAGCGTTTTGCGGCCATTGATGAGACGGCAGAGTACAATCAGCTAAAAGTCCTTCAAGCCATGCAGGAATGCAGAGTGAGCGATATTCATTTTGCAGGAACCAGCGGTTACGGCTACAACGATCTGGGAAGGGATACGCTGGAAGCGGTATATGCAAAGGCATTTCACGCGGAAGCGGCTCTCGTCCGGCCGCAGATCACCTGCGGGACCCATGCATTGGCAGTGGCCCTGGGGGCTAATCTGCGTCCGGGAGACGAGCTGCTGGCTGTCTCCGGCAAGCCTTATGATACGCTGGAAGAAGTCATCGGCATCCGTCCGTCGAGCGGAAGCCTGGCAGAATACGGCATTACCTATCGTCAGGTGGATCTAATGCCGGATGACCGGTTTGATTTGGAGGGCATCCGCAGGGCGATCAATGAACATACGAAAATGGTGCATATCCAAAGGTCTAAGGGTTATCAGACAAGGCGGACTCTGTCGGTTGCGGATATCAAAGAAGCCATTGCCTATGTAAAATCCATAGCACCTCATGTGATCTGCATGGTGGACAACTGCTACGGGGAATTTGTAGAGCGGGTGGAACCTACAGATGTAGGAGCGGATCTGTGTGTCGGATCGCTGATAAAAAATCCAGGAGGAGGTCTTGCGCCTACAGGCGGATACATTGTAGGAAAAGAAGCGCTTGTGGAACAGTGTGCCTGCCGATTGACGTCTCCCGGACTTGGCAAAGAGGTAGGAGCGTCCATGGGGATTATGCAGTCTTTCTATCAGGGATTTTTCCTGGCGCCGACGGTGACGGCAGGGGCGCTAAAAGGGGCGGTGTTTGCGGCCAACATTTATGAACCTTTGGGCTTTGATGTGCTGCCAGACGGTCAGGAGAGCCGCCATGACATTATTCAGGCGGTTACTTTCGGGACACCAGAAGGAGTGATTGCGTTCTGCAGGGGCATCCAGGCGGCGGCGCCGGTGGACAGCTTTGTGGAACCGGAACCCTGGGACATGCCGGGCTATGACAGTCCTGTAATTATGGCGGCAGGTGCTTTCGTGCAGGGATCTTCCATTGAATTAAGCGCAGACGGACCTATGAAGCCTCCTTATTCGGTCTACTTTCAGGGAGGGCTGACCTGGGAACACGCCAAATTCGGGATACTGATGTCCCTGCAGAAGCTGACGGCTGCGGGGATTGCAGTGCTGCCAAAAGAGGAACAAACAGAGCAATGAGAACAGGGACACAGAAACATTCGAAGAACGTGCTGGTAGTCGGCGGCGGTGCTTCCGGTCTGATCGCTGCCATTGCAGCAGCCAGGCAGGGGGCAAAAGTAACCCTGATTGAGAAAAACCGGCAGGCCGGAAAAAAGCTGCTGATGACAGGAAATGGACGCTGTAATTTCACAAACAAAAACCAGGAGTTAAGATATTATCGAAGCTCGAATCCAGAGCTGATCGGTCCGGTACTGGAAGCATTTCCCATGGAGGAGACAGTGGCTTTTTTTGAGGAACTGGGGATCCTTGTGAAAGACAGAGGCGGATATCTGTATCCCAACAGCGGACAGGCGGCTTCCATAGCCGGTGTGCTGCGGCTGGAAGTACAAAGGCTTTCCATTAAAGAGGCTTACAATACAGAAGTGCTGGCAGTCGGGAAACAGAAAGGGTATTTTCAGGCAGAATGCGAAGGATGGACCTACGAAGGAGATGCGCTTGTGCTGGCCTGCGGCTCTAAAGCGGCGCCTGCTGCCGGCGCTTCTGGTGACGGCTACCGGTTTGCCAGGAGCTTTGGCCATACGGTTGTGCGGCCGCTGCCGGCACTGACGGGGCTGTATGCATCCGAAAAGGACTGCAAAACCCTTGCAGGAGTCCGTACGGATGCCAGGGTGACGCTTTTGACGGATGGCAAAGTCTGTGCCGTGGAAGAAGGAGAGGTGCAGTTTGCTTCCTACGGGCTGTCGGGCATTCCGGTCTTTCAGATCAGCCGTTTTGCATCCCGGACGCTGGATGAAGGCGGAACATGCGAAGTCCGTCTGGATGTATGTCCGGCGCTTACAGGACAAAAGCTTCTTCAGATTTTAAGTGAGGAAAATAGAAGAAAACATACAGATATGAGAAAAAATACAGATATTCTGCTTGGCATGTTTCCGGAAAAACTGTCGCAGGTGCTCCTTGGCCGTGCGGGGATCTCCGGGAAAAAGAAAGGGCAGGAATGGACCAGAGAGGAGCTGGAACGGCTGGTCGGACAGATGAAGGAGCTGACGTTTCAGATTACCGGAAGCCGGGGCTATGAACAGGCACAGGTCTGTACCGGCGGAGTGCCGTTAAAAGAGCTCAAAGGCATTTCCATGGAATCCGCAGCAATACCGGGGCTGTATCTGGCCGGAGAGCTTCTGGATGTGGATGGAGCCTGCGGCGGCTACAATCTGCAGTGGGCATGGAGCAGCGGATATCTGGCGGGGATTCATGCAGCCGGGGGTTCCCGGTAAACAGGCAGGAACCGTTTCTGCTTTGGCAGGGGTGCAACAGATCCTGCTTCACACTGCCGGATAAAATTCTGTATAAAATTTATGAAAATTTTACCAACAGAAACGAAGAGTGTGCTATAATGTGCGTTAAGTGCAAAAAGAGGAAGGAAATCCCATGCTGAGAATCCAACAAATAAAGTTGCCGGTGACGCATACAGAGCAGGAGCTTGCCGGCAAGATCCGAAAGCTTCTGCATGTCCGCCCGGAAGAACTGCTCCGATACCGGATATGCAGACGTTCCCTGGATGCCCGTAAAGGAGAGCTTCGGTACGTTTATACGATAGATGCAGAAGTGAAGCAGGAAGGGACTGTACTGAAACGATGCCGGGGAAACGCAGAAAGGGCAAAAGATGTTCCGTATAAGTTTCCGGCTTCCGGTACAGCTATGCCTGCGGGACGTCCGGTGATCGTAGGCACGGGGCCTGCGGGACTTTTCTGCGGCCTGATGCTGGCAAGGGCAGGCTATGGGCCGATTGTTCTTGAACGGGGACAAAGTGCCTGTGAGCGTGTGCGGACTGTGGAAAATTTCTGGAAGCTTGGGATTCTGGATCCTCAGTCCAATGTACAGTTCGGCGAAGGCGGAGCAGGAACCTTTTCCGACGGAAAGCTGAATACTCTGGTAAAAGATCCTGCCGGCAGGAATCAGAAAGTGCTGGAGATCTTTGTGGAGGCAGGCGCTCCGGAGGAGATCCTGTACGAACAGAAGCCGCATCTTGGCACTGATCTTCTGGTGGGGATTGTAAGCCATATCCGGGAGGAGATAAAAAGACTTGGAGGAGAAGTGCGGTTTGGGTGTCAGGTAACGGATCTGGTGCTGGAAAAAGGTGCTGTCCGGGGAGTGGCCGTTCAGAAGGACGGGCAGCCGCCGGAAGTGATCGAGGCGCAAACCGTCGTTCTTGCCATCGGCCACAGCGCAAGAGATACCTTTTCCATGCTGAAAAAACGGGGGATTCCCATGCAGCCAAAAGCTTTTGCTGTCGGCGTCCGCATGGAGCATCCGCAGGAAATGATAAATGAAAGCAGGTACGGGAAGGCATATCCGTCCCTGCTTCCGCCGGCTTCCTATAAAGTCACCCGCAAAACCGGGAGCGGGAGAGGCGTCTATTCCTTCTGTATGTGTCCGGGAGGCTATGTGGTCAATGCATCTTCGGAAAAGGGCGCCCTGGCGGTCAACGGCATGAGTTATCAGGCCAGAGACGGAAGAAATGCCAACAGTGCAATGATTGTGACCGTGACGCCGAAAGACTATGGAGGAACTGATGTTCTGTCCGGTGTGGAGTTTCAGCGGAAGCTGGAGCAGGCGGCTTACAGCCTGGGCGAAGGAAAGATTCCGGTACAGACCTTCAAAGACTTCTGCCAAAATACAGCGTCTGCGGTACTGGGAGAAATCCGTCCCTGCATGAAAGGGGCATATACGCTGGCCAACGTGCGGTCCATCTTTCCCAAAGAGCTTGCAGGAGCGTTAGAAGAGGGGATTTTAGGCTGCGAACATCTGATTCCGGGATTTGCGCGGGAGGATGCAGTGCTGTCAGGAGTGGAGAGCAGAACTTCTTCGCCTGTGCGGATTCTGCGGAATGAACAACTGGAAAGTCCGGTATGCGGTCTTTACCCATGCGGGGAAGGTGCGGGCTATGCGGGCGGCATCACGTCTGCCGCCATGGACGGACTGAAGATCGCAGAAGCGATTGCAAAAAAATATGCGCCGTGTTATGATATAAAGAATAGCGTTTGAAGGACAGGAGAGCGTAAAGTATGAAAGAAAAGAAAAACGGCTGGACACTGTTTCTGCTGATTCTGGCGGGAATTGTGCTGGGCGGCTTTGCCGGAAGCCTGGCTGCCGGTGTGTCTGGTCTTGACTGGCTGAATTATGGACAGTCCTTTGGATTAGAAGAGCCCATGGTCCTGACGCTGGGATTTCTGGTCTTAACTTTTGGCCTGACCATCAAGATTACCATTGCCGGCATCTTTGGAATCGTACTTGCGATTCTGATCTATCGCTGGATATAGAACGCAAAAAAGAAGATACTAGATAAAATAAATAAGAAAAAGATTCTGATGAAGATAACTGACGGGGTATCTGGAGAGATGAAACGGAGGTTATCGCAGTATGAATGAAAACTTTAACCGTCTGCCCAAGGACGAACGTCCGTACGAAAGGTGTATACGGCATGGAGCCGGGCAGTTGAGTGACCGGGAACTTCTGGCAGTCCTGTTAAGGACCGGAGCCAAGGGACGTACGGTGCTGGAACTGGCAGGAGATCTTCTTGGACTGTCCGCAGAAAAAGAAGGCTTTACAGGGCTTCGCAGAAAGAGCTTAGAGGAGCTGTCCGCCCTGCGTGGAATCGGAAAGGTGAAAGCGGTTCAGATCAAATGCATTTTGGAGCTTGCCAGAAGGATGGCAAGGGAAGAAGCAGGAACAGGCATTTACTTTAGGACGCCGGCTTCCATTGCAGAGTATTATATGGAAGATCTGCGCCATCAGGAACAGGAACTGCTTCTGCTTCTGATGCTGAACCAAAAGGGCAGGCTTTTAAGAGAGTCCTATTTATTCAAAGGGACAGTAAATGCATCTTTGATTTCTCCAAGAGAGATTTTTCTGGAAGCATTGTCTGCACGGGCGGTTCAGATCGTCCTTTTACACAATCATCCCAGCGGAGATGCCAGTCCCAGCAGGGAAGACAAAAATGTGACCAGACGGATCAAAGAAGCCGGTGAACTGGTGGGAATCAGGCTGTCAGATCACATTATCATAGGTGAACATGCATATGTAAGCTTCCGTGAGGAAAATTATTTATAGCAGTTGTGGATATCAAGAGAGAAAGAGGGAAAAATATACCATGAACAATCATAGTTTTGGCTGCGATTTTGGGTCCTATCATCTGAAAGTGTATCACAGGGATGCAGATGCCTATCTGATCCAGCATAATATGGTGGCAGTACAGGACAAAAAAGGAATGCTTGCCTACGGAGACGAGGCATATGCCATGTACGAAAAGGCACCGTCCAACATACAGGTGACCAGTCCCATGTCCTATGGAAATCTGGCCAGCATCAGCAATATGCAGGCATTTCTGAAAAATCTTCTGGAAGCCAATATCAAAGGTCAGCTAAAGGGTGCAGAATACTTTGTAGCGCTTCCAACGGATATGCAGGAGCGTATTTTCACGACGCTGATCCAGGATTCCAGCATGAAGCCAAGGAGTGTCTACTTAGTGGACAAACCGGTGGCAGCAGGTCTTGGCCTTGGAATCAATGTAAAAGAAGCCCAGGGCGTGATGATCGTGGATATCGGAGCGGAGACTACAGAGATCTCTGTGCTGTCTTTAGGCGGAATCGTAATCAGCCGTCTGATTCAAAACGGCGGCCGCTCCATTGACGATGCCATTCAAAGTGCCATTCGAAAAGAATACAATTTCTTTATCGGCAGCAAGACGGCAGAACAGATCAAGAAAGAACTGGCTTATGCCTTGGAGCCGGAAGCAGTATCCATGCAGATCTGCGGACGCAATATGGTGGTGGGCCTTCCGCAGATGATGGAGATCACTTCGGAATTTGTATATGATGCCATTCAGGAACAACTGGGCGTTATTATGGACGCAGTTAAGACGATTCTGGAGAGAACGCCTCCGGAACTGGGCGTGGATATTATCAAAAACGGCATCTATCTGACAGGGGGATCCGCGAAGATTCACAAGCTGGACCTTCTGCTGGAACAAAAGTCCGGCATCCGGGTATGTGTGGATGAAGAGCCGGAGATGAGTGTTGTAAGAGGCCTGGCAAAGGTGATGATTGACAAGGAGTTCCGTTCTCTGGCCTTTGTGACCAAAGAACAGAAATACGAATAATGGCGGGAGCTGCGGCAGATGAGACGAAGAGACCGATTTACAATTCCGGGAAAATATATCCTGTTTGTGCTGACGGTGCTGTGTGTCGGGACCATGTCATTGTCCTTTCTGACGGACTTTGACGGGGGACCTTTAAATGCAGTGTCCGGTTATGTGCTGATTCCGGTTCAGCGGGGAATCAATCTGGCAGGGGGATGGCTTCGCAGCAGAGTGGAGAATCTGGAAGACCTGACGGCAGTACGGGGGGAAAATGAACTGTTAAGGGCGCAGATTGCAGATTTGACACTGGACAATAACTCGCTGCTTCAGGAACGTTATGAGCTGGAGGAGCTTCGCAGACTTTATGAACTGGATGCGGAGTATCAGAGCCTGGACAAGATCGCAGCGAATGTGATCGGAAAGGATACCGGAAACTGGTTTAATCTGTTTCTGATTGATAAAGGGTCTAATGATGGAATTCGTGTGGACATGAACGTGATTGCAGGAGGCGGTCTGGTGGGAATCGTTACGAAAACCGGACCGGACTGGGCGCAGGTTCGTTCCATTATCGATGATATGAGCAATGTCAGTGCCATGATTCTGAAAAATTCCGATCTGTGCTATGTGCGCGGCGATCTGCAGATGATGACGGACGGAACGATGCAGTTAAATGAACTCCGGGATCCGGACGACGAGGTGGAGCAGGGGGATAAGGTAGTTACTTCTCATGTGAGTGCTAAATTTCACAAAGGAATACTGATCGGGTATGTCAATGAGGTTACTGTGGATGCCAACAATCTGACAAAATCCGGCAGCCTGACACCTGCGGTAGATTTTGAGCATCTGAGCACTGTGCTGGTAATCACGGATCTGAAGCAGCAGGTGGATGTGGAGAAGGCGGATGAAGCGCCTCTTTCTGATGGAGAGGGACAGGCTCCTCAGACAGAGGCAGAAACAGCACAGCAGGAATCTCCGGATGAGGAATTGCCTGCGGAAAATGACCAGGAGACGGAAGGGACACAGACGGAATGACCGAGATCGAGATGGAAAGGAGTCCGAAGCATGAAACATAAGTTCGTCGTCACAGGGATTATCCTTGTCTCTTTTCTGCTTCAAAGTACGGTATTTCAAACGCTGTCTCTTGGTTCCATATGTCCCAATCTTATGGTGGTTGTCACATCCTCTTTTGGATTTATGAAAGGAAAAAAAGAAGGACTCTGGGTGGGGTTTTTCTGCGGCCTTTTAGAAGACATTTTCTATGGAAGACTGCTGGGGATGCATGCCATGATCTATATGTACATAGGTTATGCCAATGGATATTTCAACCATATCTTTTACGAAGATGACATTAAACTTCCAATCTTTCTGATTGCTGTCAGTGAACTGGTCTATGGGCTTGGCACCTACGTGATTATGTTCATGATGCGGAGCCGTTTTGCATTCGCTTACTATATGATCAGGATTATTTTTCCCGAACTTTTATATACGATTGTTGTTACTCTGGTCTTTTACCGGGTGATCTATGCGGTCAACCGGAAAATGGAAGACGAAGAATAAGGAGCTGATGGATTGTTTGAAGATTTTAAAGAATCTTTTGTTAATTTTATAACTTCCAGGATCTTTGTACTGATGCTGGTCTTTTTGACGTTCTTTGGTATTTTGCTGGGAAGGGTTTTTCTGCTGCAGATCATTCATGGAGAGGATTATGCAGAGAGCTTTACGATGAAGATCAAAAAGGAAATTAATATTGCCAGTACCAGAGGAAAGATCTATGACCGGAATGGAGAAATTCTGGCAGACAATGTACTTTCCTACTCGGTTACCATCGAGGACAACGGGACCTATCAGAGCAAACGGGAGAAACATGCCGCGCTGAATCGGATCATATCCAGGGTGATTGAGATCGTGGAGTCCCATGGAGACAGTATTATCAGCGATTTTGGGATTATCTGCGAGAACGGAAGGTATGCCTTTACCCAGGAGGGAACGGCGCTCATGCGTTTTAAGGCCGATATTTACGGCCGGAGAACGATCGATGATCTGGAGCCAAAAGAGGCAGCGGCAACAGCGGAACAGATTATGGAATATCTCTGCGGCAAGGAACGGTATTATATTTCCAGCGATGCTTATACAGAGGAGCAGAGAAAGGCTTATCAGATCTCGGAAGAGGACCGCTCACCGGAGGAGAAGTTAAAGATCGCCACGGTCCGCTATGCCATGAGCCTGAACGGCTATAAGCGTTATGTGGCCACAACCATCGCATCGGATGTGTGTGACGAGACGATGGCGGAGATTATGGAAAATATGGACAGCCTTCAGGGGGTGGATATTGCCCAGAGCAGCTTAAGAGTCTATCCGGATGCTGAATATTTTGCCTCTTTGATTGGCTATATCGGCAAACCGTCTCAGGAGGAGTTAGATGCGCTTCTTCTGGAAAATGAAAATTATGAGCTGAATGACATCGTCGGCAAGGCGGGGATTGAGCAGTATATGGAGACAGAACTGCAGGGTGTCAAAGGAAACCGTACAATCTATGTGAACAGTATGGGAAATGTGATGGAGGTGGAAAAGGAAACCCAGCCGGAGTCCGGAAGAGATGTTTATCTCAGCATTGACAAGAATTTAACGATTGCAGTCTATCAGATCATCGAGCAGCGTCTGGCAGGGATTCTGCTGTCGAGAATCCGGAATATCAAAGAATATGTTCCGGATGCCAGAAGTACGGCGGCGGATATTGTGATCCCTATTTATGATGTCTACTATGCGCTGATTAATAACCGGATCATTGACACAACTCATTTCCGGGCGGAAGATGCCACGGAGCTGGAGCGGTCCATTCAGAGCCGCTTTGATGCAAGGCTGGAAAGCACCATCGGCCAGATTATGTCGGAACTTCATTCGCAGACTCCGACGGCTTATGAAAATCTGTCCATAGATATGAAAAATTATATGAGCTATATCGTATCGGATGTTCTTATGGGGGACCGGAATATCCTTATGAGCAGTGCCATTGACCGAAATGATGCTACCTATCTTGCATGGACCAAAGATGAGGTCATCAGTCTGAAGGAATATCTGGAGTATGCCATTTCCATGAACTGGGTGGATGTATCCGGCCTGGAAGCGGATTCTCCATACTTGAACGCAGAAGAGATTTATGCAATTTTGATGGATTATATTTCGACAGAGCTTCAAAATGATGTCGATTTCCAGAATATGCTGTATAAATATATCCTGTTAGATGATATTGTGACGGGAAAAGAAATCTGTTTGCTCTTGTATGAGCAGGGGGTTTTGGAGTATGATGAAGAGGCGGCAGGAAGGCTCGCAGGCGGGAGCTATTCCGCGTATCAGTTTCTGACAGACAAAATCAGGAATCTGGAAATTACGCCTGCCCAGTTGGCGCTGGAGCCGTGCAGTGCAGGCTGCATCGTCACCAATCCCCATACAGGGGAAGTGCTGGCGAATGTGACCTATCCGGGATATGACAATAACCGGCTGACCAATACGATGGATTCTGCTTATTTTGCAGCGTTGAACAGAGACCGGTCCAAACCTTTGTACAGCCGTTCCACCCAGGAACAGACAGCTCCCGGATCGACGGTAAAACCGGTGATCGCTGTAGCTGCCATTGAAGAAGGTGTGGTCACTCCCACAGAGACTATGAATGCCACAGGTGTCTATACAGATGCATACGGCGATCCTACTTGCTGGATCTACAATCAGTTCCGCAGAAGTCATGGGAGAATTAATCTGGTGGAAGCCATCAAAGTGTCCTGCAACTATTTCTTTTATGAGATCGGGTTCCGGCTTGGCGGAGGACGCACCACGGAATATTCTTCCGACCGGGCGCTGGAAAAGATCCGGCAGTATGCTACAGAATTTGGGCTGAATGAGAAGTCCGGGATGGAGGTGCCGGAGAGTGCTCCGAAAATTTCCGATACGGATGGTATTCGTTCCTCTATTGGACAGGGCACGAACTTGTTCAGCGTATCTCAGCTTGCAAGATATATCAGTGCGGTGGCAAACAGAGGGACAACCTATAATCTGACGCTGCTGGATAAATTGACAGATTCTGAAGGAAACACTATTGAAGATTATTCCGCATCAGTATATAATAAGATCGAGATATCAGACGCTTCCTGGAATGTAATTCAGGAAGGTATGCATGAAGTTGCTCTGGATACAACGGATTTTAAAAATCTGAATCTTTCCATTGCGGGCAAGACCGGTACGGCGCAGCAGTCGCTCCGCCATCCGAACCATGCATTATTTGTAGGTTATGCACCTTATGAAAACCCGGAGATTGCGATAGCCCTTCGTATTACAAATGGTTATACTTCGGCAAATGCAGCGGCTATAACGGCGGATATCTTTCGGTACTATTTTGATCTGGCAGAGGAAGAGGATTTGCTGACGGGGACTGCTGCACAGGCAACAACGGCAGTCATTAACGATTAGGAGAATGCCACAGAGGACCAGGGGGAGTACATGAAACAACAAGCAGTAGTGATAAAAAGCAACAGATATGGTATTACTTTATTTTTAAACAGAGATCTTCCATTTCAGGAACTGCTTGAAGCCATTGGAGAGAAATTCCGGACACCTTCGGATTTTTTTCAAAATGCCAGAATGGCACTTGCGTTGGAAGGCCGGAAGCTGAGCCAGGAGGAGCAGATGGAAATCATCCGCGTCATAGAGGAAAACTCAACGCTTGAAATCCTCTGTATTCTGGAACAGGATGCGCTGAAAGAATCTTTTATGAAACGGATTGTAGAGGACAGGCAGTCCGAGCGGGATTCCAGCAACGGAAGGTTTTACAAGGGTACCCTTCGGTCCGGGCAGGTACTGGAGTCGGAGACAAGCATTATCATATTGGGGGATGTAAATCCTGGGGCAACGATTGTTTCCAAGGGAAATGTGGTTGTTCTTGGGAATCTAAAGGGTATCGTTCACGCGGGAGCAGCAGGAAATGAGAACTCCTTTGTGGCAGCTCTGAATATGGCGCCCATGCAGATCCGGATTGCGGATGCGATAGGCTGTTCGCCGGAGGAAGCGCCTTATACAAGAAAGAACAGCAGGAAGGGGCCGATGATCGCCTATTCGGAAGGAGGCAGCATTTATCTGGAACCCATTACGAAGAAAGTAATCAACGACATCCGGATCTGATCCGGTTATCGACAGGAAAGGTTGGAGGAAACAATATGAGCGAAGTAATTGTTATTACATCCGGAAAGGGCGGCGTCGGCAAGACGACCACCACTGCAAATGTAGGAACCGGACTGGCAAAGATGGATCAGAAAGTTGTCCTGATCGATACGGATATCGGACTGCGCAATCTGGATGTGGTTATGGGACTGGAGAACCGCATCGTTTACAATCTGGTGGATGTAGTGGAAGGAAACTGCCGGATCAAACAGGCGCTGATTAAGGACAAGCGGTATCCGAATCTGTATCTGCTTCCGTCTGCCCAGACGCGGGACAAGACGGCAGTGAATCCGGAGCAGATGATTAAGCTGATCGACGAACTGCGGGAAGAGTTCGATTACATACTTCTGGACTGTCCGGCAGGTATTGAGCAGGGCTTTAAAAATGCCATTGCAGCGGCAGACCGTGCACTGATTGTAACAACGCCGGAAGTGTCTGCCATCCGCGATGCGGACCGGATCATCGGTCTTCTGGAAGCAAATGACATCCGCAATGCAGATCTCATTGTCAACCGCATTCGCATGGATATGGTGGAAAGCGGAAATATGATGTCTATGGACGATGTGGTGGAGATTCTTGCCATCGATCTTCTGGGGGCAGTGCCGGATGACGAGAGCGTTGTCATTGCTACCAATCAGGGAGAACCCTGCGTGGGCGACAGTTCCCTGGCGGGACAGGCTTATATGAATATCTGCCGCCGGGTCATGGGGGAAGAAGTTCCGTTTCTGGATCTGAAAATAAAGGATGGATTTTTCGGAAAGCTGAAGAAACTGTTCAAATAAAAAAGGGGGGCGAACATATGGCATTCATGGATTTCTTTCGGAAGAAGAATTCAGGGGAAATTGCGAAGGACCGGCTGAAACTGCTGTTGATTTCAGACCGTGCGAACTGCTCTCCGGAAATCATGGAAGCGATCAAAAACGATATTATTAAAGTGATTACAAAATATATGGAAATCGACAGTGAGGGGCTGGATATCCAAATCACACAGACAGAGTCCGAGGGGGGCAACGGAACGGTGCCGGTACTCTGCGCCAATATTCCGGTGAAGGATATGAAGACTAGATCATAGAAATCAGGTGAGATATGTTCAGACAATATCAACTGCGCGACTTTCGGCTGCGTCTGGTTGTATTCGTATATGCCATCACGATCCTTGGCATTCTCATCATCGGGAGTGCCAGGGCGGAAAATCAAAGCCAGCAACTGTTCGGCATGGTTCTTGGGACCATTGCCATGCTTGCGTTTGCACTGATCGATTACCATTATATGCTGAACTTTTACTGGCTGATCTATGGATTTAATATGCTGCTGCTCATAGCTGTGCAGTTGGCAGGAACGAGGGTCAATGGTGCCAAACGATGGCTGGATTTGGGAGTTTTCCGGTTTCAGCCTTCGGATCTTACCAAGCTTTTGCTGATTTTGT
Source organism: Lachnospiraceae bacterium (assembly GCA_910574965.1). Taxonomy (GTDB): domain Bacteria; phylum Bacillota; class Clostridia; order Lachnospirales; family Lachnospiraceae; genus Hominiventricola. Next base: position 28,251 of record CAJTDB010000012.1, read on the forward strand.
TTTTTGCAAAGCTGTTTACGAAGTACCGGGAATCTATCAATTCCTGGAAAGTCATTTTTCTGTCCGGTGTCCTTTTGGCCATTCCTCTGTATTTTGTATATGAACAGCCGGACCTGTCCACGTCGATTACGATCATGTTTGTTTTCTGCGTTTTGATCTATATCGGAGGACTCAGTTATAAAATTATCGGTGCAGTACTTGCAATTTTGATACCATCTGCTATTATATTTATAAACTTAATTATGCAGGAGGGGCAGCAGATTCTGGACGAATACCAGTTTAAGCGGATTATGGCCTGGCTGAATCCGGCAGAATATGCCGATGATGCATATCAGCAGCAGAATTCGATCATAGCCATCGGGTCCGGACAGCTCTATGGAAAAGGGCTGTATAATAACGATATATCATCCGTAAAAAACGGAAATTTTATCGTAGAACCGCAGACGGATTTTATCTTTGCCGTAACCGGTGAGGAGCTGGGGTTTATCGGCTGTGCAGCGATCATTATCCTTTTGGCGCTGATTGTTATGGAATGTCTGTGGATTGGCAAGAATGCAAGAGAGCAGGAGGGAACGATCATCTGCTGCGGAATCGGCGGACTGATCGCATTTCAGAGCCTTGTCAATATATGCGTGGCTACAGGACTGATGCCGAATACAGGTATTACACTGCCCTTTGTAAGCTATGGGCTTACATCGCTTGTTATGCTGTATATGGGGATAGGGATTGTTTTAAATATAGGGCTTCAGCCCAGAAAATACTAACAAGGGGGTCAAACCATGAACATCGGATTGATTGCGCATGATGCGAAAAAAGTCCTGATGCAGAATTTCTGCATCGCCTACAGAGGAATTCTCTGTAAAAATGAACTTTATGCAACCGGAACGACGGGACGTTTGATCGAGGAAGTGGCAAATTTAAGCGTTCATAAGTTTCTGGCAGGACATCTTGGAGGGGAACAGCAGCTTGGTGCCCAGATTGAACACAACCAGATTGACCTGGTGATCTTTCTGCGGGACCCGATCCAGCCAAAGAGACATGAACCGGACGTAAATAATGTGGTTCATCTTTGTGACGTGCATAATATACCGATTGCGACCAATCTGGCCACTGCAGAGCTGTTGATTAAATCACTGGACAGAGGAGATATGGAGTGGCGTGAAATGTACAAATAGAAAAAGCCTGCGTCTTTCGGCCTTTCTTCTGGCGGTGCTGGTTCTGGCCGGTTCTCTGAGCGGATGTTCGTGGGAGGAGGCACCGGACCGTGCATTTACCGCAGACCGTCCGGGGCTTGGCATCCAGGGACAGGCAGAGGCGGCAGATATTGCCTATTTTGCCGAAGACCTCTGTGTGGCGGCAGAGGATATTAAGGCTATGGAAGCGGAGGCGGCGGATGGGCTGTCGGCCTGCTTCTTCTGCGTGGATACGAAAGAGATTCTTTACGCAAAAAATATTCACGGCCAGGTGTATCCGGCCAGTACCACTAAGATTATGACAGCGCTTTTGCTTCTGGAACAGGGAGATTTAGAGGCGCAGGCGACGGTGAGCAAGACGGCAATCACGCTGAACGACAGCGGAGCGACTACCGCCAAGCTGAAAGAGGGCGACATTCTGACGCTCCGCCAGCTTCTGTACGCGCTTATGACGGTATCGGCCAATGATGCCGCCAATGTAATCGCAGAGAAGATCGGCGGGAGTATAGAAGGCTTTGTGGGCATGATGAATGAGAGGGCGGCAGCTCTTGGGGCGACAAACACGCATTTTGTCAATCCCCACGGACTTCATCATGAGGACCATTATACAACCGCGTATGATCTGTATCTGATCTTCCAGGAGGTCATAAAATACGATGCGTTTTTGGAGGTCATTCGTGTGCCTTCCTATGAAACCACTTATATGTCGGCAGACGGAAGAGAAGTGTCTGCCTCCTGGTCCAGTTCGGATCGGTTCACAACGGGCGATGTGACGGTTCCGGAGGGAGTGACTGCAGTGGGAGGAAAGACCGGTTCTACAAAGGCAGCGATGTCCTGCCTGGTGCAGCTTTTTGAAGATTCTGCCGGACAGCGTTATGTGGCTGTCATCCTGGGCTGCAGTGAGCGGGCAGTGCTGTACGAAGAGATGCAGGGCTTTTTATCAGGTTTGAACAATTAGTTCTTGTATTCTGCTACTCTCAATGGTATAATATGACTAACAAGTCAGGATACCTAAGGAGGGCAAACTATGATACAGTTGGTAATAGGAGATAAGGGCGAAGGCAAGACGAAGAAGATGCTGGATTACGTACACGAAGCCATCAAGACGGCAACCGGTAATCTGGTATATCTGGATAAGTCATCCCGCAATATTCATGAGCTGGATAACAAAGTTCGTCTGATAAATGTATCAGAGTATCCGATTCAGAATACAGATCAGTTTATCGGTTTTATCTGCGGGATCTGTTCTCAGGATTACGATCTGGAAGCTATGTATCTGGATGGTTTTTTAAAGATTGCAAAGCTGGAGGGAAAAGATGTTTCCGACGCGCTTAGCCAGCTCAATCAGATCAGTGAACAGTTTAAAGTAAAGCTTGTACTCAGTGTAACCATGAATAAGGACGAGCTGCCGGAATTTGCCAGAGCACAGGTGATCTAGGATTCAGACACAGCTACATAAATATCACAGCGGATGCCCACATAAGGACATCCGCTTTTTTCTAGAATATGTTTGAAAATGTCAGTAGGTTTGGAGGAATGGGCGAATGGCGGGACGCCGCAGAAGGGGTAAGGTTGTCAACATGCGCAAAAAAAGGCCGATTAATATCGACCTGGTCTTTTTTGGCGCGGTGGCAGTTTACATATGTGTAATCTGCTATATGGCAATGAGTACGGAACATATTGCGGGGTATGAAGTAAATGCGGGCAGTCTGTCGGTGAACCATACCTACACCGGCTTTGCGCTTCGGGAGGAGCGGATCTTTCATGCGGAGACATCCGGATATGTGAGTTATTATGCAAGAGAGGGGGAACGGGTGTCCGGTTCTTCACTGGTCTATACCATTGATGAAAAGGGGGAGATCAACGCGCTGATTCAGCAGAATGCGGAGAATGTGGACTTGACGGACGAAAATTTTGCAGTCATTCGGGGCAGTATCCGCAGCTATATGAATGAGTACAGCGATCTGGATTTTTCGAAGGTATATGATTTTGAAACCTCCCTGGAAGGTTCTGTTATGGATCTTTTGAATCAGAACATGCTGGAGAGTTTGGAGGATGCAGGGGAAGATACAATGTTCTCCAGAATCTATGCGGGGGATATCGGGATACTGGAATATTATACCGACGGATATGAAGAGACGACGGCAGACAGTCTTACCGAGGAGATGCTGACGCCGGCAGATTATGAAAAGGTCAGTCTGAAAAAAGATTTGATCCAGTCCGGGGAGGCTGTATATAAGCTGGCCGTTTCGGAAAAATGGAGCCTGGTCGTTCCGCTGACAGAAGAGGAGACAGCGGGATTCCAGAAGGAGGAGAGAAAGTTTATGGAGGTGGAATTCACCAGGGACCATACAAGGGCCTGGGCGGATTTCTCTATCATTTATGTGGGTGCAACACCCTGCGCCAAACTGGATTTTAACAATTCCATGGTCCGTTTTGCGGATCTGCGATATGTGGAAGTGGAATTTCTGATTGATGACGAGGTAGGACTCAAAATTCCCAATACTGCCATTGTGGAAAAGGATTTTTATACGGTTCCCAGGGCATTTCTGGAAAAAGTAGAGGATCAGGACGGGTTTATGAAGGAAGTCTATGATGAAAACGGGCAGCCAAGCGTGGAGTTTGTGCCTATGATCCTGTATTATGAAGATGAAGAGGACTATTATATTGATCCGAAGGAGTCCGATTATTCCACAGGGGCGCTGAAGATGCCTCTTGGAACATTTCTGGTGTCGGAAGATTCTCAGGAACGCTATCAGATCGGCGCAAGCCGTACACTAAAGGGAGTTTATAATATCAACAAAGGATATACGCAGTTTCGCCAGATCAATATCCTGTATCAGAACGAGGAATTTGCCCTGGTGGAAGAGGGGACCAGTTTCGGCCTGACGGTCTATGACCGGATTGTGCTGAATGGCCAGGTAGTGGACGAAGACGAAGTGATCTACAAGTAAGGAGTGAAAAGATGGTACAGGAAAATTACAGAGAGGTAGAAGAAAAAGTCTTAAGGGCATGCGAAAGATGCGGAAGGGACCGCCGGGAAGTGACGCTGATTGCGGTCAGCAAGACCAAACCGGTCCGTATGATCCAGGAGGCTGTGGAAGCGGGAGCGGTCGTCTTCGGAGAGAATAAAGTGCAGGAACTGTGTGAAAAATATGAACTGCTGCCAAAAGAGCTGCACTGGCACATGATCGGGCATCTTCAGAGAAATAAAGTAAAATACGTGGTAGATAAAGCAGAATTGATTCATTCGGTGGACTCATTTCGTCTTGCAGAGGAGATCAGCAAAGAGGCGGGAAAGAAAAATGTACAGGCAGGGATTCTGATTGAAGTCAATGTGGCGGAGGAAGAAAGCAAGTTTGGAGTTGCTGTAAAAGATACCGAAGAGCTGATTCGGAGCATTTCCGGATTGCCGAACATATGTATTTACGGGCTGATGACGATCGCTCCCTATGTGGAGGATCCGGAGGAAAATCGCCCAATATTCCGCAGTTTGGCGAAATTGGCTGTTGACATCAAAAAGAAAAACATTGATAATGTACGTATGGATGTGCTTTCTATGGGCATGACAGGAGATTATGAAGTGGCTATAGAAGAGGGCGCAACGATGGTGCGCGTCGGGACCGGAATCTTTGGCGGGCGGAATTAGGAAGGGTAAAGGAGAGTGCGTATGAGCTTTTTAGATAAAATCATGGATACGATGCATCTGGGCAGTGATGACTATGATGATGACGATTATGACGATTTTGACGATGACGATTATGATGACCGTCCAAGGAGAAAGAGCGTCTTTACGAAAAAGGACCGGGACTACGACTATGATATGGAAGATGATGTAATCACAGATTCCGGTAAGGTAAAATCAGTCAAGCAGCAGTCAAGGATCACACCCATGCGTTCAAGAAAGACCAGCAACGGCATGGAAGTATGCGTATTCAAGCCAACGGACTTTGACGAGGCCAGGGAGATCACCGATACATTGCTTGGCAACTGCACGGTGGTACTGAACTTTGAGGGTCTGGATGTGGAGATTGCCCAGCGGATCATCGATTTTACTTCGGGTTCCTGCTACGCCATTGGCGGAAATCTCCAGAAAGTTTCCAATTATATTTTCATTGTGACACCCAAAAGTGTGGATATTTCCGGGGATTTTCAGGATATTATATCGGGAGCCTTTGATATCCCGACCATATAGACAAGAGAACAGCCGTCATAAAATATGGTTCCACAGTCCGGTCTGCCGGATGCCGGGAACCATATTTTTTCTGTATACAAGAGAATGGGGAAAGAGCATATGAACAGAAAATTGCATGTAAAACAAGAAGGAAAAAGCGGTTATGATATCTGGCTGGAGCCGGATTTTGACCGTTTGCCCGCTGCGCTGGCAGAACTTTCTGCGCAGAAACGGAAAATCTGTATCGTTACAGATACCCATGTGGCAGAACTTTACGAAAAGGAGATTAAACAGATACTTTCCGGGTGCTGTACAAAGGTATCCGTTTTCGTCTTTCCGGCAGGAGAGGAGCATAAAACACTGGATACGGTCCGCAGTCTGTATGAGCATCTGATACGGGAGCAGTATGACCGAAAGGACCTTTTGGCGGCTCTCGGAGGAGGGGTAGTAGGGGACCTGACCGGTTTTGCGGCGGCCACTTATCTTAGAGGGATCGATTTTATTCAGATTCCCACTACGCTTCTCTCTCAGGTGGATTCCAGCATTGGCGGGAAGACCGGCGTGGATTTTGACGCTTACAAAAATATGGTAGGGGCATTTCATATGCCGCGACTTGTATATATGAATTTGTCTGTCCTGAAAAGCCTGCCCAAACATCAGTTCTCTTCCGGTATGGCGGAGATCATTAAACATGGTCTGATTCAGGATCAGAACTACTGGCAGTGGCTTCAAGAGAACCAGGAGGCGGTTCTGGAGGGAGATGTAGAGGCGCTTCTTTCTATGGTTGGTGAAAGCTGCCGGATTAAGGGGCATGTAGTGGAAGAGGACCCGACAGAACAGGGAATCCGTGCCTGGCTGAACTATGGACATACGATTGGACACGCAGTAGAAAAGCTGAAAGATTTTCAGATGAGTCATGGGGAGTGTGTGGCTGTCGGCTGTGTGGCAGCGGCACAGCTTTCCTTTCGCAGGGGTTTTCTGACAGCGGATATGTGCGGGAAAATAGAACGTACGTTTGCTGAATATGGGCTTCCGGTCCGTGTGGAAGGGCTGTGCCCCAAGGAGATTTTAAAGACAACGAAGCTGGATAAGAAGATGGAAGCCGGAGCGATTAAATTTGTGCTGCTTCGCCGGATTGGGGAGGCGTATGTGGCAAAAGATGTATCGGACGAGGAACTCCTTATGGGCATTCAGTATATCTGCAAAGACAAAGAAATGGAAAATGTAAGACAGGAGAATGCAAGATGAAAAGATGGCTGTACCGTCCGTGGGCAGTGGTGCTTACGACGGTTTTACTGATCGCACTGGACCAGGTGACGAAAGGACTTGCGGTCCGGTATCTGAAAGGAAAGGATGCTTTTGTCCTCTGGAGGGGCGTGTTTGAACTCCGTTATCTGGAAAACAGGGGGGCGGCTTTTGGGATGCTTCAGGGACAGCGGTTTTTCTTTCTGCTCACGGGGTTGCTGGTTTTTGCGGCAGTTCTTTATTTCTTCCGGTATGTGTCTGAAAATCGGCGTTTCTGGCCCCTTCGTTTGATTGCGGTTTTTATTCTGGCAGGGGCCTGGGGTAATATGATCGATCGGCTGCGGCTGTCCTATGTGGTGGATTTCTTTTATTTTGTTCTGATTGATTTTCCGATCTTTAATGTGGCAGACATCTACGTGAGCGTGGGGACTGCGGTTCTGGCTTTTCTGATCTTTTTCTATTATAAAGACGAGGAGCTGAGTCACCTGCTGGAGAAGAGAAAGAAGGGCCGCCTGTGAGTCTGATACGATTGGAGATGGAGGAACGTTTTCTGGATGAAAGGCTGGATAAATATTTGGGGGAAGTTCTTGCGGACCGGTCACGGTCCTATGTGCAGAAGCTGATTCGAGAAGGGAACATACTGGTCAACGGCAGGCCGGTAAAAGTCAGCTACCGGATGGAGGAGGAGGACCAGATTGAGATTTGCCTTCCGGAGCCGGAGGATCCTGAGATCCCGGCAGAAAACATTCCATTGGATATTTTGTATGAAGATGAAGATGTGCTGGTTGTCAATAAGCCCAAAGGCATGGTGGTGCATCCGGCTGCAGGGCATAGGACAGGAACACTGGTCAATGCGGTTCTCTATCACTGCAAAGGCCGGCTGTCCGGCATAAACGGCGTTATGCGTCCTGGAATTGTGCACCGGATTGATCGGGATACTACCGGTGCCTTGGTTGTCTGTAAAAACGATTATGCCCATAACCATGTGGCGGAACAACTGAAAGCACATACGGTTACTCGTGTCTATACTGCTGTGGTCACGGGAGTGATTAGAGAAGAAGAGGGAACCGTGGATGCTCCCATCGGGCGTCATCCGACGGAGCGCAAGAAGATGGCTGCCGGGGTGAAGAACGGGAAACGGGCTGTGACCCATTATCGGGTACAAAAGCGTTTTGCAGGACATACACTGATCGAATGCAGGCTGGAGACCGGCCGTACCCATCAGATCCGTGTGCATATGGCTTCGATCCGCCACCCGCTTCTGGGAGATACCGTATACGGGGCGTCCAAAGATCCCTGGAATCTAAGGGGCCAGGCTCTGCATGCAGGCGTTCTGGGATTTGTCCATCCGGTCACAGGAACCTATATCGAAGTGGAAGCTCCTATGCCGGAATATATGAAAGTGCTGCTGACAAAATTGTGAATAATTTGACGAACTTTCTGCGATTTATTTTGTTGATTCTCAGCCTGTTTTGGGCAGAATAGCCCGAAACAGGCATCTGTTCTATGCTTTCTGATTTTCGTTCTTTTCGGACGTCTTTTCCAATGTATGGAAAAAAAACTTGTATTTTTCACTGTGATGTACTATAATGGTGAATTGAATTTATAAAGTTTATATAAATAATTTATATATTTTTTATTTTTGCAGAGCAATCAATGGACAGAATGGAGAGACGCTATGCAGTATACAAGAGAGGCTGCCATTGCACGTCTGCTGAAGAGTTTTGAGACTTATTATAATATTCACAGATTTCCTGAGAACGAGACTCCGATCACAGCCCGCTGTGATTTTTTTGAGCATTCACAAAAATATGTGCTCTCGCAGAAGGCAGAACTCTGGTCCGCGGACTGTGAGGAATTTCTTTACTTGCTGGACATTCCCCGTCTGACGCTTCCGCTGTATGAGCAGTGGCGGGACTATATCCGGGAGGAAGGCATGAAACTTCTGCATATCGGTCCGGGACATATGTATTCTTTTATCACACCGGTTTTTGTCTGTGATACCTGTGATGAGGATGCGCGAAAGGCATTGAAAAAATGCCGCATTTATAAAAGTTTTCATTTTTCGCTCCATGGCTGGATGGATTTTCATACTGCGGTGGTAGATCTTGAAAGAGGCAGGATTGATGCAAATCGCAGCGGCCATAATACGGCGAAAATTTTGAAAAAAGTACTATATTCGCAAACCAACAAAAAGAAGGGAGAGTTAGTATGAATTCACTAGTACTTCTGATCGTCAGCGTTGCTGTGCTGGCTGCAGGCTATATTTTATATGGCGGCTGGCTTTGTAAACAGTGGGGCGTAGGCGAGAGTAAACAGGAGACGCCGGCACATATCATGGAAGACGGCGTTGATTATGTTCCGGCAAAAGCGCCGGTCCTTATGGGACATCATTTTTCCTCTATTGCAGGAGCAGGACCGATTACCGGCCCCATTAATGCAGCATTATTTGGATGGCTTCCGGTCACCCTCTGGATCTTAGTGGGCGGCATCTTCTTCGGAGGCGTACATGATTTTGGAGCGCTGTTTGCATCCATTCGTCATAAAGGACAGTCTGTAGGAGAGATTATTTCTGCCAATATGAGCCGCCGGGCAAAGAGACTGTTTTTGATCTTTGCATATTTAACGCTGCTTCTGGTAGTGGCAGCTTTTGCATCCATCGTTGCTTCTACTTTCGGAGTAAAGCTGGATGATGCAGGAATGGTGGACTATGCAGCGTCTGCGTCCAACGCGTCCGTTGCCATGGTATCTCTGCTGTTCATTTTAATTGCCATCGTATTCGGCTTTTGCGTCTACAGAAGAAATGCACCGATGTCCGTGGCGTCGGTAGTAGGAGTGCTTGCCATCGTTCTGATTATGGCAGTAGGCATGAACTGGCATCCGATCTATCTGACCAATAATCAGTGGATGCTCATTGTGGGAATCTATATTGCCATTGCTTCTGTTACGCCTGTGTGGATTCTGCTTCAGCCCCGCGATTATCTAAGCTCCTTTTTGCTGTATGCCATGCTGATTATCGCGGTTGTAGGCGTTGTGGGGGCGCATCCGGCCATCGATGCGGAACTTTTCCCGGCGTTTGCCGGCTTTGCAGTGACCAATGAGAGCACAGGAGTGACCTCTTATCTGTTTCCGGTGCTGTTTACCACAGTCGCCTGCGGCGCTATCTCCGGATTTCACTCGCTCGTATCTTCCGGAACCACTTCTAAGCAGTTGGATAAGGAGTCGGATGCAAAACCGATTGCCTACGGCGGTATGCTTCTGGAGTGTGTGCTGGCAGTGCTGACTCTGTGTGCCATTGCCTATGCAAGAAAGATCGGCACTACCGCAGGGGCAACGGATATTTTCGCAGGCGGTATTGCAGGCATGGTAGCGGCTATTCCTGGCCTTAAGGGCACTCAAAATGTACTTTATACCCTGCTGGTCCTTACTTATTCTGCATTCTGTCTTACTTCTCTGGATACGGCTACTCGTCTGGCACGTTTTATGTTTCAGGAGTTCTGGCTGGAGCCGGGACAGACGGTAAAAGATGTGGACAGCGGCTGGAAGAAGACACTGGTCAATCCATATGTGGCTACTGTTATTACCGTAGTCATCGGTATTGCCCTTGGTATGACGGGATATGCAAAGATCTGGGGACTGTTCGGAGCGGCAAATCAGCTTCTGGCGGGTCTGGGTCTTCTGGCAGTAGCGGCATGGCTTGGGAACATCGGACGGAACAATAAGATGTTCCTGCTGCCGATGGCGTTTATGATGGTAGTCACGATCTGTTCGCTGATTCTGACGGTCAAAGATCAGGTTGGTCTGATTACAGCCGGAGGAGCAGATTGGGGTCCCTATGCCCAGGCAGTTCTTGCAACACTTCTGATTGTGCTGGCTGTGATCCTCGTCATCGAGGGAGTGCAGACACTCATGGGCAGGAAGGCAAAAGAAGCCTGATTATAATACTATAAATATATGAAAATAAAACATCCCTGCAAAGTTTCCTGCCTATTGGGCAGAGGGAAAATTTTGCAGGGATGTTTTTTTGTGCAGCTTACATCATCTTTTCGGTGATGATCTGAGAGGTTTTTTGTTTGTTTTCGTCTGCTTTGTCGCCGAGCAGCCGATAGACTTCTGCATACAGGATATCAATCAGAAAAAGCTGTGCGGTTTTGGCAGCAATGGATCCTCCTTCCAGGGGACCTTCGTTGGCGCCGCAGAGCAGCAGCGAGGAGGCATACTGAGCGGCCGGGGACTTTAGAAACTGTGTGATAAATACTACGTAGACTTTGGAGCTGTGACAGATCTTGGCGATCTCGATACAGTCTTTGGTGATACCGGAGTTGGAGAAGATTACGGCCATATCGCCCTCTCCTAAAAGGGCGGCCTGAGTCAGCTGCATATGGGCGTCTGTATTGTAAATGACGTTTGGAAGAATCTTGATTAGCTTGTTGCGAAATTCGCTGGCACTGGTGCCGGAACCGCCGAAGCCGAACAGATTAATTGTCCGGGCAGTTAAAAGCGTGTTGACTACTTTGGGAATGGCTTTAAAATTCAGCGTTTGAAAAGTCTGCTCCAGAGCGGAGCGATAGGCGTACAGAACATTCGCGGCAGTGTCCCTGCAGTTGTTTGTATCGATAACGTTGATCGTCTCCTTTTGCCTGGCCGCTTCCGGCGAAGCGGCACTGAGTGCCAGAGAGAGCTTAAAATCCTGGTATCCTTTCAGTTCCAGCGTACGGCAAAAACGAAAGACGCTGGTTTCTCCCACGTCGCAAAGCCTGGAAAGGTCTGTGATGGTCGAATTGAGAGCAGTCTGGGGGGAGGAGAGGACGAAATCCGCCACCTTTTTTTCTGCTTTTGTCATTTGCGAGTATTTTCCGGTGATCTCTGTCATCAGGTTCGTCGTGGTCATCAGGATACCTCCGTTTTCTGTCTACGGCCGCTGACGCGGTAAAGTTTTTCGTTCATTAAGAATTATAACATAAAAAACGGGGATGTCAAAGGAAACACTAGCGTCATCCCTTTCTATTTTTTTGCATAATAGAAAAAGAAAAAATTTTATTTATTATAAAAAAGAAATATTTTTTATTTTAAAATAACCAAGTGAATTTTGAATTAAATTGGTAAAAAATGTGATTATAACTAAAAATTATTAGAATAAAATGGTTATAATATAAAAAATAACGATTGACAGAACGGTAAGAGAGTGATAATATAGGTTTTGCAAGAGAAAATATTCTGCCAATATAAAATCTTTATATTGAAAATTTTTACAAAAAAGAAAAAATTTTCAAAAATGAAAAAGGGGGTTGAATTGGCAGAAAACCAGAGAAAAAGGAGGAACTGGGAAATGAAAAAGAAGATCGTAAGTATGCTCTTATGCGCGACGATGGTTTCTGTCATGTTGGCTGGCTGCGGCGGAAAGAATGAAGAAACCGGCGGAGGAAGCGGGGCAGACAGCGAAAGCACGGCAGCTTCTGACGACAAGCCCTTTGCAGGGGAGAAACTGACCGTGCTCTATATGTCCGGTGTGTATGCGGATGCGGCAAAGAGCATTGTGGACGAGTTTGAGGCAGAGACCGGAGCGACAGTGGAAGTGGTGGATTTTCCATATACTACGCTCCATGAGAAAGCACTTCTGGACCTGACCAGCGGGACTGGCTCTTATGATATTATCGATGTGGCAAGTCAGTGGGACGGAGAATTTGCTCCTTATATGACCGACCTGGGTCCGCTGATGGAAAAGGACGGATACACCACGGATGTATTTATTGAAAATGTATTTGCCAACAGCGGATCCTGGCAGGGAACGACCATTGGAATCCCCAATGCCAGTACGCCGCAGCTTTTTGCCTATCGGACGGATCTTCTGCCGGACGGACTTCCGGATACATGGGAAGAGTATCGGGCAATGGCGAAAGAGCTGACGGATAAGGACAGCGGCATGTACGGAATCTCCGTTTCCGCGACGACCGGGCAGCTTGGCGGAACTTTTGACTATGTGCTCTGGTCCATGGGCGGTGCCTGGGCAGACGAGGACTGGAATGTAACTATCGATTCCCCGGAGACAAGAGCAGCGCTGGAGCATTTGAAAGAAATCCAGGATTATGCGGATCCGTCCATTCTCTCCTGGGGAGTAGAGGAGTCCACCAAGGCATTTTTGGACGGCAATGCGGCAGTTTGTGAGGCATGGCCGACACTGGGACTGGTTCAGGCGGCAGACGATGAGAGTCAGTCCAAAGTGGCAGGAAAATGGGCACTGAGCCTGATTCCTCATGACAAGACAGGAGCAACGCTTCTGAGTGCATGGGACGTATCGATTCCGGCAGCTTCCAAAAACCAGGAACTGGCATGGGAATGGGTCAAGATGTATACAAGCGAAGAAAACCAGAATAAATTCTATGATGAATTTGGTATCCTTTCTCCGAGAAAAGCATTCTGGGAGCAGGACGGTATCAAGGGGACTTATATGGATACCGTAAGAGAAGCGCTGAATACTGCCAATATGTGGTGGAGAGTGCCTGCTTCCACAGAAGTTGACACTATGCTGAATACGGTGGTCAGTGAATATATGTCCGGACAGACGGATCTGGAAACTGCGGTACAGAAGATGAAGACCGGTATCGAAGAGGCATTGAAAAATGCACCGCCGGAAGAAGGTACAAAGAATTATAACCTTTAATTCTGGAGAACATAGTTGCTGCAGGTGTCTGGCCGTCAGAAATGACAGAGCGGGATGGGGCTGACGGAAAACGCAGCCCCATTTTTATAAACAGGGAAAAAGAATTAAGAATGGAGACGATTATGGCGAAAAAGAAAAGTACCCCGTCTGCGATAAGAAAAAGCAGAAGTGACAAAGTTGCTTCCTGGCTGTTCGTGACGCCGACGATGATCTTTCTCGGAATTACGGCGCTGCTGCCGCTTTTGTATTCTGTATATCTGAGTTTTTTCAGGCTGAAACTGAATCTGCCCAATGCAGTGCCGGAATTTACCGGTTTTTCCAATTATATTAAGATGCTGACCGATGAGACGCTGCGCATCAGTACTACAAATACCCTGCTGTTTGCGGTAGTGTCTGTAGCGCTGGAAGTGGTGGTAGGTCTGATGGTTGCCATGGCATTTTGCTCGGACAAAATGTGGGCCAGATGTGCCACTTCTGTATTTCTGATTCCGACGATCATGGCTCCGGTGGCAATTGGTACCCTCTGGAGAATGATGCTGGATGCTACTACGGGAATTATCAATTATTTTCTGAGTTTTTTCGGTGTGCCGAGTATCACATGGCTCAGCAGCCCCAAGACGGCGATGCTGTCGGTGATTCTGGTCAATGTGTGGCAGTTGGCGCCCTGGGTGACGATTATCTGTGCGGCAGGCCTGAAGTCTATCTCGCCGGATATGCTGGAAGCGGCCTGTGTGGACGGAGCTTCCAACGGAACGATTTTCCGGCGGATCGTACTTCCCATGATTGCGCCGCTTCTGACCATTGTGGTAATGCTTCGGTTTGTGGACGCTTTTAAAGTATTTGATACCGTTTATGTGATGACCAACGGCGGACCGGGTACTGCTACGGAGATGCTTCCTAACTATATTTATAAGCAGGGACTGCGGTTCTTTGATGCGGGATATTCTGCGGCTTTGGCGATCGCATTTGTACTGGTTATGACCGTGGTAACCGTCGGATTCCTGAAGCTTAGAGACAGACTGGAGGCGGAGATATGAAAAGGAAAACAAATACCAAATTACCTACCGTTGACAATATCATCGGCAATTTTGCCGGCCGTCCCATCCGGATCATCATCGTAGTAGTGTCTTTAGTCATGATTTTGTTTCCGCTGTACTGGCTGCTTACAAGTTCTCTGAAGATCAAGGGAGAATATTTGTCGAATCCGCCGGTGGTGGTTCCCAGTGTACTCACAGGGGAGAGCTATCGTTCGGTGTTTGGGAAGGATCATATGCTGGAGATCTTTTTGAATACGTTCATAGTGGCAGCAGCTTCCACCGCGATCTCCGTGGTGTTCGGCAGTATGGCTGCGTACGCAGTGGCAAGGGGGAGCATTGGAAAACAGGCGAAAAAGATCTTCGGCCTCTGGTTTATGGTACAGAAAATGTATCCGGCCATCGCAACGGCCATCCCGGTATATCTGGTCATGCGTACCCTTCATCTGATCGATACAAGGACCGCTTTGGTAATTATGAACACCAGCTTTAATCTGCCGCTGGTTATCTGGCTGATGATGGGCTTTTTTGAACAGCTTCCCAAAGAACTGGAAGAATCAGCTATGCTGGACGGATGCGGATTTACCAGAAGATTTTTCCTGATTATATTTCCGCTGACCAAACCAGGAATGATCGCTGCGGCAATTCTGGCATTTGTAGGTGCGTGGAACGAGTTTTTGTTTGCCTGCATTTTAAGTATCAACAAATCCAAGACGCTGCCGGTGCTGATTGCAGGCTTTATTACAGACCGCGGTCTGGAATGGGGTCCAATGGCTTCTACAGCAGTGATTACATTGGTGCCGGTGCTGATTCTTGTGTGGGCGCTTCAGAAACATTTTGTGCAGGGACTTGCTATGGGCGCAGTGAAAGGATAGGGAGAAACCATGAGAAAAAGAATCGTATGTTATGGAGATTCCAATACCTGGGGCTATGATGCGGTCACGGACGGACGTTTTCCGGAGGACGTGCGCTGGACCGGGAAGCTTCAGGAACTTCTGGGGGAAGAATACTGTATCATCGAAGAAGGACTGTGCGGACGTACGACTGTGTTTGAAGATCCTCTGAACGAAGGACTGAATGGACTGACGTATCTGTATCCGTGCCTGATGTCCCATGGTCCTCTGGATCTGCTGGTGATTATGCTTGGCACCAATGACAGCAAAGAACGGTTTTCCGCAACACCGAAGAACATTGCGGATGGGATGAAGCGGCTGGTCAAAAAAGCAAAAGAAGCAGAAGATGCCTGGAGGAACGAACCGCAGATTCTGGTCGTGGCGCCTGCTCCCATTGAGGCGCCGTGTGAACAGTCCAAAGTGGCCGGAGAGATGGGAAAGTGTGTGGAACGCTCTCAAGGACTGGCGGCGGAATTTGAACTCTGTGCAGAGCTTCTTGGCTGTGATTTTCTGGATGCGGCGCCGTATGTGACGATGAACACCATTGACTATATGCATCTGGACCGGGAGAGTCACAGCCGTTTCGCGCACAAGCTGGCGGAAATTATCCGAAGAAAGGTATAATGTGAAAATGAAAAACGTAGAATCGGTACATAAAAAACTGATCGTATCCTGTCAGGCACTTCCCCATGAACCGCTGCATTCGTCCTACATTATGGGACGGATGGCGGCAGCGGCGAAGGAAGGCGGTGCAGCCGGAATCCGGGCCAATACAAAAGAAGATATTGCAGAGATCAAGAAAAATGTGGATCTTCCGGTTATCGGTATCGTAAAAAGAGATTATCCGGACAGCCAGGTGTTTATCACACCAACCATGAAGGAGATCGAGGAGCTGGTGGAGGCGGAAACGGATATTATTGCCCTGGACGCTACCTGCCGTACAAGGCCGGACGGACAGTCGCTGGATGAATTTTACCGGGAAATACGGGAAACCTATCCGGAACAGCTTCTGATGGCAGACTGTGCGACTTTGGAGGAGGCACTGCACGCGGACGAACTGGGGTTCGATTTTATTGGTACGACGCTGGTGGGATATACCCAGGAAAGCCGGGAACTGAAGATCGAAAACAATGACTTTGAACTGATCCGGAAGCTTTTAAAAGAGGCGAAGCACAAAGTCATCGCAGAGGGGAATATCAACACACCGGAAAAAGTGCGCCGGGTCATGGACCTTGGTGTATACAGTGTGGTGG
This sequence comes from Lachnospiraceae bacterium, assembly GCA_910574965.1. Lineage (GTDB taxonomy): Bacteria > Bacillota > Clostridia > Lachnospirales > Lachnospiraceae > Hominiventricola. The sequence continues at coordinate 44,704 of CAJTDB010000012.1, forward strand.
TAGGATCAGCAATTACAAGGCCGCAGCTTATCACCAGAACTTTTGTAGAGGCGCTGGAAGCTTAATGCGTGCGTGAAAACGGTTTTCCGATGCACGCCGGCAGAACGACAAAATGCCGGATTAGAACAGAGGACAGTCAGGGGGAACATATGGAGTATTATGTCAGCATTGATATCGGAGGAACTTCCATAAAATACGGGATCTTGACCGTGGACGGCGAGATTCTGGAGAAATCCAGTATGGATACGGAAGCTTCGAAAGGGGGAAATGCGCTTAAGCAAAAAGTTTTCCGAATCATACAGGAGTATCAGGAACGCTATCTGCTGTCCGGTGTCTGTATCTCTACAGCAGGTATGGTGGACTGCGAAAAGGGTGAGGTGTTCTTCTCTGGAGCATTGATTCCGGAATATCAGGGTACAAAGTGGAAAGAAAGCATAGAAAAGGAATTTTCACTGCCATGCGAAGTGGAAAATGACGTAAACTGCGCCGGTCTGGCGGAATATAAGACCGGTGCAGCCAGAAAAAGCCGCGTGGCAGTCTGCCTGACGGTTGGCACAGGAATCGGCGGCTGTGCGCTGATTGACGGAAAGGTCTTTCACGGATACAGTAGCTGCGCCATGGAAATCGGATATATGTATGCCGGAGAGGAAGATTTTCAGACTCTTGGTGCGGCCAGTATATTAAGCCGGAAAACAGCAGAACGAAAGGGCGATCCCATAGAGGCGTGGAACGGTATTCGGGTCTTTGAGGCGGCAAAGGCCGGGGACGGGATTTGCCGCAATGCCATCGATGAGATGTGTGATGTGCTGGGAAGAGGGATTGCGGATATTTGTTATGTCTTAAATCCGGAAGTCGTAGTGCTTGGCGGCGGAATTATGGCACAGAAGGAATATCTGCGCCCCAGATTAGAAGCTGCGCTTGCCGCTTATCTGAAGCCGGTTATCTGCGCGCATACCCGTCTGGAATTCGCATATCATCAAAATGATGCAGGAATGCGGGGAGCATTTTATCATTTTATGGATCGGCAGAAGGCAGGGAAGTAAAGCAGTCAGGAAGGGACCGACAGGGATGCATTTCCCTGCGGTCCCTTATTTCACATTTACATTTATCCTGATTTATGGTATAATCAAAACCATCAAAGAAAAATGCGGCGGACAGGCAGTCTGACGCGGTGCAAGAAGGATACGGGAAGACCGGGAGGGAGTTATGAAGACATTCCAGTATACGATCAAAGAGGAACTTGGTATGCATGCAAGACCGGCGGGACTGATCCTGCAGCTTGCGAAGGAGTTCAGAAGCAGCATTGTAGTTTCCAATAAGGGGAACAGCGGTGATCTGAAGAGACTGATGTCGGTGATTGGTCTGGATATTCAGTACCAGGATACGGTTACAGTGACAGTGGAGGGGCCTGACGAAGACGTTGCGTCAGAAGAGATGCTGGCATTTTTTGAAGAAAACCTTTGATGCACAAAGAGATGAGAGACAGGCATAAAAGGACTGGTCCTTTGGGACGAGTCCTTTTCAATGACAGAAAGACAGGATTGAGGATATGAGCGGAACCAGACAGTCCGGGGGCAGGAAGAGTACGGCTTCCCGGAGCAGGAGTACAAGAAAGAAAAATACAGGTGCAAGGAAACCGGCAGTGATGCAGGAAAATGATCTCTGGGAGGAGGTCCGACTGGTAGTGCTGCTCATTGTGTCCGGCCTTCTCTTTTTCAGCAATCTTGGGTTTGGCGGGAAAGTGGGAGGCGCTATGAGCGGTTTCCTGTTCGGATGCATGGGCCTTTTTGCATATATTTTTCCGGTAGTCATGCTGGTACTTTTGTTGTTCTCTCTGGCTAACCGGGAGAATCTGATTGCCGCCATCAAGATCTTCGGGGCAGTGCTTGGATCTGTCGCTACAGTGGCGCTTCTGCATCTGTTTACCATGTCCGGTTCCGATGCATACGGCTGGAAAGAGATTTATGATTATTGTGCAGAGCACAGAACCGGAGGCGGTCTGATCGGCGGTTTGATTTCCGGTGTTTTAAAAGACGCATTTGGTCTTATTGGTGCCTATCTGGTGCTTCTTGGAATCCTGATTATCTGCGTTGTGATCGTTACGGAGCGTTCTTTTGTAAAAGGCATGTCAAAGGGAAGTCAGAAGGTATATGAATCGGCGAGACAGGACATGGAACGGCGCAGAGAGGCGGCAGTGCTCCGCCGGGAGCAGCGCAGCGAAAAGAAAAAGGAGCAGAGACTGGAGAAAAGAGTCATCGGAGTATCTTCGGATCTGAAGATCCAAAAGCAGCAGGAGGGAGGTCTCCGGGAGATTACGGCGGAAGGCGCAGAGGATGTCTTTACCGATGGGGCGCCGCTTTTTGAGGAAACAGACGACCGGGAACCGAAGATGGCGATTGTGCATAAGGCACAGGCAAAGAACCGGCCGGAGTATTCGGGAACTGACAGAGCAGAAGAACCGGAAGAAATTCCCTTTGATGAGGAAGATCTGCTGAAAAATGCACTGAGCCGGAAGGAGCTGGAGGCCAAACAGGCACGGGAAAAGGAACGGATCGCAGCGGCATCGTCTGTTGGAACGAATTTGGAGGAAGAACATCGGGAACCGGTCCCGGAGGAGTCTGGAGACACCGTGCCCGCGCACGGACCAGGACAAACGTCGGCTGCAGAATATCAATATCCGCCGATCTCGCTTCTGAAGCCGCCGAAACGGGAGCGGGGAAAGAAAGATACTTCCATACAGCTTCAGGAAACTGCAAGACATTTACAGCAGATTATGGAGGATTTTGGGGTAAATGCTGCGGTGACAGATGTAAGTCAGGGTCCTGCCGTTACCAGATTTGAAGTTCAGCCTGCCCATGGGGTCAAGGTGAGCAAGATTATTGCGTTAGCAGATGATATTAAGCTGAATCTTGCAGTGGCGGATATCCGTATGGAAGCACCGATTCCGGGCAAGGCGGCTGTCGGCATCGAGGTGCCGAACAAGGAAAATTCCACAGTAATGTTAAGAGAGCTTCTGGAATCCGGAGAGTTTCGCAGGCACAGCTCTAAGATTGCATTTGCGGTCGGAAAAGACATTGGCGGAAACAGTATGGTGACAGACATTGCGAAGATGCCCCACCTTCTGATTGCGGGAGCTACAGGCTCCGGAAAATCCGTATGTATCAATACTCTGATTATGAGTATTTTGTACAAAGCTCGTCCGGACGAAGTCAAACTGATTATGATCGATCCTAAGGTGGTGGAACTGAGTACGTATAACGGGATTCCGCATCTTCTGATTCCGGTGGTCACGGATCCGAAGAAAGCAGCAGGAGCACTGAACTGGGCTGTGACAGAAATGATGGGACGGTATAATAAATTTGCAGAAGTGAATGTCCGGAATATAGAAGGATACAACAGCAAAATCGATTCCATTGCCGCGATTGAGGATGACCATAAACCGGAGAAAATGCCTCAGATTGTAATTATCGTCGACGAGCTGGCGGATTTGATGATGGTATCTCCGGGAGAAGTGGAGGATGCTATCTGCCGTCTGGCACAGCTTGCACGTGCGGCGGGCATTCACCTGATTATCGCTACCCAAAGACCGTCAGTCAATGTTATTACAGGACTTATTAAGGCCAATATGCCTTCCAGAATCGCTTTTGCCGTATCTTCGGGCGTGGATTCCCGTACGATTCTGGACATGAACGGGGCAGAGAAGCTGCTCGGAAAAGGTGATATGCTGTTCTCTCCTTATGGATTGCCAAAACCGCTTCGGGTACAGGGGGCTTTTGTATCCGATGCAGAAGTTAGCGCTGTGGTGGAATTTCTGAGCAGTCAGTGCAGCAGTACAGGTGCAGAACAGCAGATAAATGAGCAGATGAAACAAATGCAGGCAGCAGTGGAAAGTGCAGCCCTGCCGGATGCAGGCGGAGGCAGCGATAAGGATGCGCTTTTTGCAGAGGCTGGAAAATTCCTGATTGAGAAGGACAAGGCGTCTATCGGTATGCTTCAGCGCTGGTTCAAAGTGGGCTTTAACCGGGCCGCCAGAATCATGGACCAGTTGGCGGAGGCAGGAGTCGTCGGTGAAGAAGAAGGAACAAAACCGAGAAAGATCCTGATGTCCATGGAGGAATTTGAACAGTATATCGAGGAATGTCTGTAGTATCTGTCTGAAAATTTGGTTCTGTGATCTGTGCACTTTCCTTTCGGGAGCGGCTGGCACCGGCTTCCCGGAATGTGCACATATATGGAGCAGAAAACAGTTTTCTGACGGATTTTGGAAAGGAAATACAGCTATATATGAAATGCCAGGGATGCGGGGAACAGATACCAGAAGGGAAAATCTATTGTGAGAAGTGCGGCATGGCAGTCCAGATGGTTCCGGATTATAATCCGGTGGAGGATATTGCCATTGGAGCGGAGGAAGAGCCGGAAGAGCCGCCATTGGTCCGGGAATCCGGATGGCACCGATGGAGATTTTTGCTGGCGGGGATGCTTTTGTCGGTCTTCGGTTTTGGTTCCTTTCAGATCGCCTATCATATGATGGGTCCGGTAGAAGAGGCAGAAGCAGAGCCGGCGGAGGTGCCGGTTCGGATTGGGAAGCCCAGGTTCAGCGTGCAGCCGGGGACTTACAGTTATGCGCCGATGCTTGGTCTTTTCCCCAGCGGGAACGAACAGGGAAAGATTCACTATACAACAGACGGCACGACACCGGATGAGAGAAGCAGCATATATGATTCTCCATTTTCCATTCAGGAAGGAACGACGGTCGTGCGGGCTGTCTTTATTCGGGAAGACGGCATCCAAAGCGAGGAGGCCTGCGGAACTTACGATGTGGTGTTTGACTACCCGGATGAGCCGGTATTCAGCATTCCGGCCGGAACTTATGAAGAGGGATTGTCCGTCACGATCAGTGCCGAAGAAGGCTGCAGGATTTACTATACAACCAATGGTGAAGAGCCGGGCCGGAATTCCAAACTTTATCAGGGGCCGGTCTATATCGCTCCGGGCCTGACGGTATTGCAGGCCGTTTCCATGGATAAAGAAGGCGGAATGAGCGCCATTGTAGAGGCCATTTATCATGTCGCAGAGCCTCCTGAGGCTTCTTCGGAGGAAGAAAATGGTTTATTGACAAACGGATCAGTAATTCCATAATTTTTTGTTGAAAAATCGTTAAAATTGCTTTATGATAAGATAAGAAAATTCGTAGTTATTGTGAAAAATACTACAATTAAAAGCATCACCCCTATGGTTTCAGCAGTCGAAAGTCATCCAGGACGCGGAAGCGAGATAAGTATTTTCAGATAAAAAAGAACCATTCGGAAGGTGCAAAACTTTTTAGGAGGAAGCGTATGTTTAAGATTTTGGAAGCAGAGCAGCTCTCTGCAAGCGTCTACAAGCAGGTCATCCATGCACCGCGCGTAGCAAAGTCCTGTGAACCGGGACAGTTTATTATTGTCAGGGTGGATGAGACTGCGGAGCGTATTCCGCTGACAATCTGTGACTATGACAGGGAAGCAGGAACTATTACACTGGCATTCCAGCCCATCGGTGTTTCTACTCACAAGCTGGTGGCGCTGAAAGCAGGAGATGAGATCGCAGACTTTGTAGGGCCTCTGGGACGTCCGTCGGAACTGGTAACGGATGACTTTGAGGAAGTGAAAAAGAAAAAAGTTGTTTTTATCGCAGGCGGTGTCGGTACGGCTCCTGTATATCCTCAGGCGAAATGGCTGCACGATCACGGAATCGAGTGTGACATCATTGTCGGAGCCAGGACGAAAGAGCTTCTGATCCTGGAAGAAGAGATGAGCAAAGTCGGCAACCTGTATCTGTGTACCGATGACGGAAGCTATGGGTTCCATGGAGTGGGAACAGCTATGTTGGAGAAGCTGGTAAGTGAAGGGCACCACTATGATCTGTGTGTGGCGATCGGTCCGATGATTATGATGAAATTTGCCTGCCTGACTACGAAAAAGCTGGGAATTCCGACCATCGTCAGCATGAATCCGATCATGGTAGACGGAACCGGTATGTGCGGTGCCTGCCGTGTGCTCGTGGGAGATGAAGTGAAATTTGCCTGTGTGGACGGACCTGAGTTTGACGGCCATAAGATCGATTTTGAACAGGCTATGAAGAGAGCGGCTATGTACAAGACGGAAGAGGGAAGACGTCTTCTGAAATTCCAGGAGGGCGAGACCCATCATGGCGGCTGCGGAAATTGCGGAGGTGACAAATAATGGCAGATGTATTAAAAAAAGTACCGGTCAGAGAACAGGACGCAAAGGTCCGTGCGACAAACTTCGAAGAAGTGTGCTATGGTTATAACAAAGAAGAAGCAGTGGAAGAATCCCAGCGCTGTATTACTTGTAAAAATGCCAAATGCGTAGAAGGATGTCCGGTATCCATTGATATCCCATCATTTATCGCGGCAGTGAAAGAAGAGAAGTTCGAAGAAGCATTCCAGATTATCAGTAAATCTTCCGCACTTCCGGCAGTCTGCGGCCGTGTATGTCCCCAGGAAAGCCAGTGCGAAGGAAAATGTATCCGCGGAAAGAAGGGCGATCCGATTTCCATAGGAAAGCTGGAGCGCTTTGTGGCAGACTGGGCCAGAGAGAACGGAATCAAACCGGCAGCTCCTTCAGAAAAGAACGGCAAAAAGGTGGCAGTTATCGGTTCCGGTCCGTCCGGACTGACTTGTGCAGGCGATCTGGCAAAGCTTGGCTATGATGTAACAATTTTCGAGGCATTACATAAAGCAGGCGGCGTTCTGGTCTATGGCATTCCGGAGTTTCGTCTTCCCAAAGATCGCGTGGTAGGTCCGGAAGTGGAGAATGTGAAAGCTCTTGGGGTGAAAATCGAGACAGATGTTATCGTGGGAAGAACCGTGAAGCTGGACGAACTGATTGAGGACGAGGGGTTTGACGCAGTATTTATCGGCTCCGGTGCGGGTCTTCCGAAATTCATGGGGATTCCTGGAGAGACGGCTTGCGGCGTGCTCTCTGCCAATGAGTATCTGACCAGAAACAACCTGATGAAAGCATTCCATGAAGATTATGATACGCCTATCGTCCACGGAAAGAAAGTCGTTGTTGTAGGCGGCGGCAATGTGGCTATGGATGCGGCTCGTACGGCGCTTCGTCTCGGTGCAGAGACTCACATCGTGTACAGAAGAAGTGAGGAAGAGCTTCCGGCCCGTGTGGAGGAAGTGCACCATGCGAAAGAGGAAGGCATTATCTTCGATCTTCTGACCAATCCCGTGGAGATCCTGGCAAATGAGAACGACTGGGTAACCGGAATCAAATGTATCCGTATGGAACTTGGAGAGCCGGACGCTTCCGGAAGACGCCGTCCGGTGGAAGTTCCGGGTTCCGAATTTGTTATTGACTGTGATACGGTCATCATGTCTCTTGGAACATCTCCGAATCCGCTGATCTCTTCCACGACAAAGGGGCTGGAAATCAACCGCAGACAGTGCATCGTTGCTACGGAAGATACCGGTGCTACGTCCAAAGAGGGCGTATATGCAGGCGGTGACGCCGTGACAGGTGCTGCAACCGTTATCCTGGCTATGGGCGCCGGGAAAGCGGCTGCAAAGGGCATTCATGAGTATTTGAGCGGGAAATAGGACGTTTTATAAAAGAAAGCGGTTCACAAGGCTATGCGCCTGTGGGCCGCTTTTTTAGTAGGGGGGCAGAACGGGCAAATCGCAGCAACAGGAGCAGCGGCGGATTATGGGTGCGAAGCATGAATCGGTGCAGTCATATTTAATCCCGTCTGAGATGGAATCTATGAAACTATTACTGCTGATTTTAGAAAAAGACCTTCCCTGACACACCTTTTACAGTTAAGGTTCTTATTGACGATTTGAATTATCGTTCAGAGCCTTCTATGAAGGGAACTGTTAACGGGCAGACCCACCGGGGCGTATTCACAATTATGGAAATCTTTGCCAGTCAGCATCCAAAAACTCCTGTCGATTGATACTGGTGATAAATTGGCGGCATATGCTTCAGGAGATGTTATCATGCTCAAAACTTTAAAACTTCCTTCTGCTGAAGAATTTGAAGCCTCACTCGATGAAGCGCAAAAATGGGCAAAATCGGTTGGGTATAATGAAAATGATACTAATGATATAGTCAAATCGGTTAGAAAGAAGAAACGAGTATGGGGCTTGTTTCTGTTAATGATTCAATCATCATTACCCATTCTCATAATAAACTGCTTCCTGATTCCATTTGCTCATAAATTGTCTGCCGGCAGTCCGATTCTGTCTTTTCGTATTCCCCAGTCAAACCACGGATTGTAGTATTGTTTTCCTTTATCTGCTCTTCTTTTGATTTCTCTTGAACTCTGGGAGCATCAGTTTCGCTAATTATTTCGTTTATTTCCCCTGATATTTTTACCGTATTTGCTGTTAATTCGGCAGCCTTTTGCTGTAGCTGCACAAGTTTCTCCTCTTTCTTAGCAGTTATTTCTGTATCTCCTGTTCTCCCTTTATCCATCTTTATTTCGCTTTCCAGTACCCTGGCTTCTCCTTCTACCTGAGTCTGCGAGGATTGCACTGTCCTGATCTGGGACATTCCGGATGATAAGTCTACCAAATTAGATATTCTCTCCTGCTCAATCTCCTGCTTCGTTTTTGGCTCGTCGTTTTTGGAGGACTGTACCTTTTCAGGCTGTCCGCTGTTTTGCCTTGCCATTTCCTGCGAAATTTGTTGTTCCAGTTCGTTTAGCTGTTCTTCATAAGACTCTAACATATCGTGAATGGATTTTATATCCTGCCCATTCTCAAGAGCAGAATTGACCCATTGGTTTTTTCGTTCCAGCAGAGACTGTTTCTGTTCCATTAAATTTCTAATCCGGCTGTTGCTACTCTGCCCCAGAAAAGAAATCGTCACAGTGTCTCTATCTCCCCCCGGCAGGTTACTGTTTACACGATTTTCTGACTTCATCTGTCTTGTATTCCAAAACATTTGATTTCCGGAAAAGGAAGCACTCATAGTTTGATATCCCGTAATCTTCATAATTCTATATCCACCTTTCTAAATTTATATATTTTATTCATTTTTTATCATTACAGATAAAATAAAAGCCATGCCCTTCACCTCCCATTCTACTGCACCATAATATTTTTCAACTGTGTATTTTATATTGGCCAATCCCATACCGTGGCTTTCCCCAATCTCTTTGTCAGAGACAGGAAATTCCTGCGACTTTTCTAAAATTAATTTTCCGTTAAAGCTGTTTTCCACTTCCAGAAAGAACATCTTTCGTTTCTGAAAAGAAGAAAGTTTTATATAAACTTCCGCTTCTGGTTTTTCTTCTTTAAGCTTCTTACAGGCACGGACTGCGTTGTCTAAAGCGTTTCCTACAATAATACTTAAGTCATAGCTTTGAATTGCAAATGTATCAGGAAAGAGCAGCCCATCGGTTTCTAATCGTAAATCTGGTATGGTGAGTGTGACTTCATGATATTTCATATTCAGTAAAGCGTCCACAACGGTATTTCCCGAATGAAACCTGTATTCCAGGCTGCCCATGGTCTCATTGAATCCGGCCAGATAATGACAGAGTTCCTCAGTTCCCCTTTCCTTAGGGGTAAGCTGCATGATTACGGCAAGCGTATTTTTCAGGTCGTGTTTCATACCGCGGATTCCCGATTGCACTCTTCTTGTTTCCTCTATATATTCCTGCATACTTTTTATCTGGTTTTCCAGAACCACCCGGCTGCTTCTCTCTCTGTTCAAAAGAATCATATCCTGGAATAATTTTACTCCATACAGAATTGATAACAGGGACAGTGCCAACATGAATGGCATAAACAGCCTTAAAACCGGGTATGTGTCAAATAAAAACTCCTGTCCGCCTCTTTCACTGGTGCGAAACATAATAAGATTTAACAAAATACTGATACATAGACTTGTCAGTCCAGGTATCAGCAAAAACTGTACCTCTACGGAATGAATAGGAAAATGCTTTTCATGAAAATGTTCCCGGATACTTTTTAAGGACTTATACATAATCAATATACGAATCAGGTAATTCAGAAGCCATGTTCCGTTAACGATTAGGGCTATAAAGAGAATGCCATGGCTTTCCATATGCTGCCAGACCATGTTTGCCGGCAAGTCAGCGATATAAGGAAATATGAGTGCGAATATGCGGCTCGTTTCCTGTATGGACATAAAACTGACAACGAGAAAAATACTAATCAACCCGATATTTTTATAAAAGCACAAGCCCAGGAAAAGTAAAAAGAAAAAGGTCAAAACCAAATTTTCTATTATGTAAAACATTCGGTAATCTGCCGGCAGAAATAATTTTTTTATATACTGAAACATGACATATGCGATAACAACACCTATTTGATTCCAGGACTTTCTCCGGAAACGTTCAGCAAAAAAATCTCCATAAAACTGCTGCAAAAAATATCCCTCAAAAAAATCCACAAGAGTCTGCAAAACCATCAGCAGATTAAAATGATCCAAGAAGTGCCCCTCCTTTCCTCAGATAATCCATATACACTTTCACAAACTCCTTGTATTTTCTCCTGGAAAGACATATAGTTTCTCCATTTGTCAGGGCTATACTATCCTTCCCGTACTCGGCAATATGCCCCATATTCACGATATATCCCCTGTGACAGCGATAGAAATTTCTGCCTAACTGTTGTTCCAAATCTCTCATATCAGAATATAGTTCCAAGCATTCATTTGCCGTGTGAAAATTTACCATTCGATTTTGGCTTTCAACGTACAGAATATGGTTCCTGCTCAAAATAATCGTTTTTCCATTTGATTTCATAAAAAACGGTTCTTCCGCTAATCCCCTTTTTTTCTCTGCCGCTGCCACGGCCTTGGCAAATATCTCCGCAAATTTTTTCTCTTCAATCGGCTTCAAAAGGTAATGAAAGGCGGATACGTCAAAAGATTCAAATACATACTCTTTCAAGCCCGTAATAAAAATCAACAAGGCTTCTTCTTTTTTATTCCGCAGCATTCTTGCTGTCTGCATTCCGTTTATACCATCCATTTGTATATCAAGAAATATGATATCAAATATTTTGGTTTCTTTTAACAGTGTTTCTCCAGAAGCAAACAGTTCTATATCACAATCGGGTATTTGTTTTTTTACTAATTTTTCCACCTGTTTACAGATGGTTTTTTCATCATCACATATGGCTATGGTCATTTGCTCACCTCTTTGTTTTTAATATCGGCAGATACTAAAAAAATTTTATTGAATCTGACAGATGGTACAAATTTTGTAGTGAACGGTTAAAAATTTGTATTTCATATGACACAACATGAGATTTTTGGCTTTTAAACGCATCTTAATGGCTGCACATAGAGAAAATTAGAGTTTATCCCGGAAGCCGGAGAGCAGGAAAACCGGTTCCTTGCTTCCATCTTATGGCTGGTGCAGGCGTCCTTCCCCAGCCGTTTAAGGCAAGGTCAACAGGGCTGCTGCGCCCCTGTACTCCCGCAAAGTGACAGCCCCGGAGCCGGGAAAGCTGCCCCATATCCGCCATGTCTGAACCGCCGCCAACGTGAGTGCGCTACGCCCGCCCACGCCTGCGCCCCCAATGCCCGATAGGGCGGGATTCCTCCGTCAGCCGCAGGGCATTTTGCTCTGCTGTTTTTGTCGTTATAGATAAAGATTACAGAATGGCTACAAAGTTACAGAAGTGATTGAAAATATTCCTCCAAAGGAATATAATACCGTTATATGGTTTAATGGCGTTTAGTGGATAATTACGGAGGCAAAGAGATGGAATTATTAACAACAAGCGAGATGGCAAAAAAGTGGGATATATCAAGAAGAAGGGTTACAACGCTCTGTGCGCAAGGCCGTATTGAGGGCGCAATATTGAAAGGAAATACATGGCTTATTCCGGAGAATGCAGAAAAGCCAGATGACCCAAGACGAGTCCGTAAAAATGGACAGGATAAGTAGCAGATTTAGTCTGGGGGTATTATTACGCAAAAGTAAGGGAGGTTTTGTCGTATGGCAATTCATATGAGTATAAGATTGGCATGGCATAGTGAGGGCTGGAATGGCCATTTTTGTAAGAAGCCATGTGAGAATACATTTTGTATTGGACAACATTCATATCCAGGTGATTTGATTGCTGGAACCAGAGATTTAGAGTTTGAAACGGAGCACGCGGGTGAACCATGCTCAAAGTATCCTTGTGGTGCAGCTTGTGGTTTGAGTGTTAATGCATTTGGTAAAGATTCAATTACAGTAAAAGTAAATCCGCCATCTTTCTGGAAACCTGGAGATGCTGATCCGATAAATATTATATTGCCGCCATCAACTGTTTGTACTTGGTGTTATGAAGCTATGTATAACGATGACGTAGAAACAAAAGGTGAGAGTGCACAGAAATATAATTATGATAAAAGGAAGGCTGGTGCGGAGCGATACTTTGCGCAGTTTGAACCAGAGAAATCCTTGATTTTTTATTATGCTGGATATAGCAATCCTTTTAGTGAGAATGAAGAAAATAACTATGTTATTGTGGGTGTTTCCCGTGTAAAAAAGATTGATGATACATATTATTATGATAATACAAGCGAAGCGGTTAAAAGGAAGTATTCAGGCGGATTTGTATGGCAGAAGCCAGTTACTTCCACATACCCGAATGAAGGTTTTTGCATTCCTTACTGGAAATATATGGATGATGAAGATTTGATTGAGAGACTTGTAATAAAGCCTCTGAATAGATCTCCGTTTATGTATGGAAGCAGAGCGGTTAGAAATGACGACGCTATTGAAGTTATAAATCAGTTAATAGCAGTTGCAGATACCTTGATTGAAATAGAAGATGATTCAGAAGATTGGAGTAAGAGAAAAGAATGGTTGAATAGTGTCTTGAATGAATTATGGACTGCTAGAGGACCATTTCCAGGTTTTCCATCAATTATGGAATGTATGGGACTTAGCGACTTTGTATCGAGGTATATTGGACTTACAGTTGACTTAGAAATGAAACAGTTCCGAGATGACGTAAGATTGTTCTTAGACGGAGAAATCGATGAAGTTGCAGGAATTGCTCCGTCTAAGGTTGAAATGAAAAAGATTAGACGAGAATATCAGTTGCTTGGTAAAACGACTATAGATTTTATGTTTGATACATTGGCGCGTTTTGATCTTAGGGCAGACCAGGTTAAAGCAATTATTTCTGACAACAGAGAGAATGTATCTATCACAGCTTCTATTGAAGAGATGGCAGAAAATCCATATATCATTTTTGAGCAGTATGTTGGATATGACTCAGATGACACAATTCCGTTTTATAAAATTGATAATGGAGTTATACCTTCGCCGGAATATGGAATTGATGAAATCTTGGATAATGGGTCAACAGAAAGATTTAGAGCTTTTTGTGTTGACGAGTTAAATAAAATTGCTGCGCATTCTTTTGGTAAAGCGGAATCTATATTACAGGTGGTTAATGCAAGAATAGATCGTTTGACAGAGTGGAAGCGTTATGTGTATAAGATGCAGAATTTTAATGTTGAACAAGATATTTTAGATGGTGCACTTGTACAGAAAAAAGCTGAAGACGGTGTTTTGTATCTTTATCTTAAGTCAACATATGAAGATGAGAGAACTGTTGAACAGGCATTAAGAGATCTTGCAGAGCGTCCTGACATTCAGCTTAAGATGGCAATTACGCCGGAAAAATTTAAGAAGGGATTAAAAGTTGAAAGTTCGACGCTTGTGAAAAAAGCAACGGATGAGTATGAAAATATTCTGGATCATCAGGCTGATATTTGTATGCAGATATTTGCAAAGCCGCTGTGTGTTCTTTCTGGAGCTGCGGGTACCGGTAAAACAACGGTTATAAGGACAATTCTTGAAAACATCGATAGAGTACACGGTGCTGGAACAAGTTTCTTGTTAATGGCGCCTACCGGAAAGGCTGCAGAGAGAATAAAAACTCAGACAGGCAAAAAGTCATCTACGATACATTCTCATTTAGCTAAGTGTGGATGGATTAATGAGAATTTCACATTAAAGCGTATTGGCGGGGCCACGAGTGAAGATGTAAACACTATCATTATAGATGAGTGTTCAATGATTGATTTGAACTTGTTTGCAACACTTATGCGGTCTATTAATTGGAATAGTGTTCAAAGATTAATTCTTATTGGAGATCCGAACCAGCTTCCGCCTATCGGAAGAGGTAGAGTGTTCGCAGATACTATCGACTGGTTAAAAAAAGATTTTCCGGATAATGTAGGAACGTTGACTGACAATATTCGTCAGCTTGTTAATACTGTTGAAGGCAATGGCCGCGGTATACTGGATTTGGCTGATATTTTCATTCAAGAACATCAACAGATGGAGAATGGAGATAAAGCAGCTAAGCTTAAGGCGGCAAGAGAAGATCTATTTGAACAGATAGTTGAAAACGGTAATGGAGACATTGATAAGGACCTTGGCGTTTACTTTTGGAATGAACAGGAAGAACTTGAAACCCTTCTTTCAAATGTTATGCTGCGAGATATGCAGCTATATACGGGAATGGAATTAGATCCAAAAAATATTGATAAACTTTGGCATCAAATGATCAGAGATGAAGAAGGAAAGAGTAATCCGGAAATAATTCAGGTTATTTCACCATATCGCGGAGAGTTTTATGGAACAGGTTCTTTGAATACATTAATGCAAAGAACATTTAATCCTAACTGGAGTAAGAAACAGCTTGATGGAATTGGATATTACGACAAGGTAATTCAATTTAGAAATAGACCTCAGTCGGATCCGGCGTACGCTTACCAAGACACATCAAGAAAGAATATTAAATCTGAGATTTTTAATGGAGAGATTGGACTTACCATGATTCATGGATTAGATTCATATGCTCCAAAAGGGCAGCAGCCTAAGTATAAATGGCAGGGTAATGTTGAAAGACTGCAGGTTTCATTCTCAGGAAAAAACAGACAAGGATTGAGATATAACTTTGGAAAGAATCTTGGACGGGACGCAGAGGATAGATGGATACCTGAACAGAAAGTAGTAGACAATTTGGAATTGGCTTATGCGATAAGTGTTCATAAATCTCAAGGTTCAGAGTTTGATTATGTATATATAGTTATTCCTCACAAGGAAAGTCATTTGCTTTCGATGGAGTTGCTTTATACTGCTATAACTCGTGCGCAGAAAAAGGTTACTATTTTTATTCAGCAAGACGTAAGTACGCTTACAACATTGAGCCATACAGAAAAATCTGCTGTGCGAAAGATTAATTCATCAGTATTTAAATTCGAGCCTTTACCAGATGTTGTTTTGTATGCCGGTTCAAAGTGGTATGAGTCTGGAAAGAAGATAGCAACGCTGTCACAGTATTTTGTAAGGTCAAAATCTGAAGCTATTATTACAAATTTACTTGTAGATAGAGAAATTCCATTTAAATACGAAGAACCATTATATGCGCCTGATGGAACGATGTTCTTACCTGATTTTACAGTTACGTTCAGAGGTGAAGAGTATTATTGGGAGCATGTTGGAAGAACCAACGATCCAAAATATATGGCACATTGGGCTAAAAAGGAAGCCTGGTATAATAAGCATTTCCCAGGCAAATTATTAACTACGTTTGAAGGAAACGAGATCACAACGGATGCGGTTGCATTGATTGAACAGCATAAGTAGATGCGTGGATTATTGTAGAAAAGAGGTATGTCAGATGAATAAACAAGAAGAAACATACTTTGCAGCTTTATCAAAAGATAGATCGGAGATAGCTGATGTCTTAGAACGTCGTGCTGTTAGAGGATATAAGGATAGTGTTGTTGAAAAATATTCTGACCAGGCACACTTTATTTATGAATTATTGCAGAATGCAGATGATGCTTGTGCAACAAGAGCTAGATTTATTCTTGAAGAGAATAGGCTTATTTTTGCACATAATGGGTCTAGACATTTTTCTGTATCCGACCCTGCTAATGAAGATGTTGATTCAGAAAATAAAACATTAGGTGATATTAATGCTATCACTTCTATTGCTAACTCAAATAAGACTGGGTCTTCGATTGGTAAGTTTGGTGTTGGATTTAAAGCTGTTTTTCAATACACGCAGACACCGCACATTTATGACCCAAACTTCAAGTTTAAGATTGAAAGATTTATTGTACCAATTATGCTAACTGATGACTTCCCTGGCAGAAGATTTGATGAGACATTATTTGTATTTCCTTTCGACCATCAGGAGAGAGACGCAGATGAAGCATATAGTGATATATCTGATAAATTAAGAAATCTTTCGTTTCCGTTGTTGTTTTTGACAAGCTTGAAGGATATCGAATTTGAATTTCATAATGTTCTTGGTTTGTATGGAAAGAATATAAAAGAAACAATAAAACTTGACGGGACAATTGCTGAACACCTGATCCTTACACAGAATGCAGGTGACGACTTATATGATGAGGATTTGTGGATGTTTTCTCGTCTTGATGAATGCGAGCGAAGATATTCAGTTGGTTTCTTTATGGATAAGAAAGGGCATTTAAGACCAGTTAATGAACCTGCATTTTGCTTCTTCCCAACGAAAGAAGCTACTAACTTGAATTTTATTTTGCATGCTCCATTTTTGTTAACAGATAGCCGTGAAGGTATTCGTGCAGGCGTAGCTCACAATAATAAGATGATTAAAAGATTAGCGGAATTGGCTGCTGACTCTATGGAATATCTTAGAGATATTGGCGTGAAGAATTCTAATCGTTTAATCGACGATAATATTGTCGAAATCATTCCGGTTGATGAGGATGACTTTAGCGATCCATCTGATAAGCGTAAGGTATCATTCCTTCCGTTTTATGAATCAATAAAGAAGAAGTTTGAAGTGACGGAACTTATTCCTACATTGGATGATTATGTCATGCCGGATAATGCATATTGGGCAGCAGTACCTCAGCTTGCACAGTTATTCTCAAATACTCAGCTTGGAGAGATAACCGAAAACGAAGACGCTCAGTGGGCATTTATTTCTTTGGGACGTGATGAAGTGCAGAGAAATAACAAGGCATTATTTAGTTATATTGAAGACTTGGTAAAAACAAATCTTAATGAAGATGCGATTATAAATGGCAGATCGAGAGATTTCTATTATAACCGTGTTTTGGGTGTAAGACAGTCTCTGGAAAGTGTAAGAGGTATAACCGGGGCATTTATTGAAAAGCAGGAAATAAGCTGGCTGCATGAGTTTTATAAGTGGTTATCAGAGACTAAACATAGAACGGATATTAGTACAGATAAACCTATTTTCTTAGATCAGAATGGAAAAGCGGCGGCAGCTTTTGATGATGAAGAACAGTTGATTTTATTTTTGCCTGTTAAAGATGTTGCGGGATACAAGGTTGTAAATGAAGAACTTCTGAAAAATAAAGATACTCTTGTGTTTATTAAATCGATAGGAGTTAAACAGCCTTCATTAAAGGATCAGATTTATAATATTATCTTGCCTCAATACACCGATGAAGCATATATCGACACAGAACCGCATTTTATGATCTTCTTCAATTATTACTGCAAGTGTTCAAATGAAGAGATTGAAGAATTTATTGACCTTATAAAGGCATACGATTTTCTGATTTTTTACGAGGATGGAGTTGCTTATAGGGGCCGTGCTTCTGAAATGTATATGCCAACAGATGAACTCGTTAGATATTTTGAAAGCAAGCCTTCAACTAGATTTATTGATTTAGACAGTTATAAATCAATGGTTGGTCGTGAACGTGAAAAATATTTAATTTCATTTCTGACAGAATTAGGAGTTAAATCGTCACCTTCTGTGTATACAGAAAGTAATGATGGTTATTATAATCAGTCCTCAGAAAAGTTTGTAGATGGTTTAAGAGAAATAATAGAAGCTGTTGAGGAATCAATGGATTCGGATTTGTCTGCGTTTTTATGGGATCAGCTATGTATAATGGCTGAAACGAATAAACTGAACTATTATCTGCTAAAAAAGACATTAAGAACAAGACCGGATGGACGTTATAATTTTAGGACCGAATATGAGGATTCATCTACTAAAATTGATTTGACCAGCAAGAAATGGCTTGTTGACAATGAAGGCGTATTTGTGTCTGCAAAAGAACTTACAAAGAGCGAATTATCTTCAATTTATGATATCGAAAATGAAGGAGCTGCTGGTTTGTTGTCTGTTCTTAATATTTCTGATGTTGGAGAATATGAGGATGAAGATGACGACGAAGATGATAGTTACTTGACAGATACTCAGCGAGAAAAGATCGAATTTGCAAACAAATTGAAAGCACTGGGCATCAATGAAGAGGATTTGGAGGACTTCCAGGAGTTTAAGAGACAAAAAAAAGCTCAAAAGCGAGCTGCTGAAATGGAACGTAATTCTGGAAATAGTTCGTCAAGTGGCGGACAAAAAAATGTTGGTACTGAGGATATAGATGATTTGTTTGGAGATGAAGAAGATGAGGAAACTTCAGAGCCAAAGGAAAAAAAGGAAATAACAGATGACGATGATACGGATGCAGATGAATTCATGCCTTCTGCTGTAGATTACAGTAAGAAGATAGAACGCGCAAAACAGAAAAGTGCTGCCGAAATTGATAAGATTACTTATTTTGAAGAATTGCAGAATAAGGCACTTTCAGCAGAAAGATACTCATATAGCTGGTTTACGACGTTGCTTGAGATGGAGAGTATAAATAGTGGGGAGACTAACTCTAGAAATAGAGAAGTATCTGTCAGTTTTGCGAAGGTAGAAAGAGAACCTGGCACAAAACGTACATTGGTGTTGAAGCATCCGAATCAGTACATTCCTCAGTTTATGGAGGATTTAGCTGATATTCCTTTAGTACTTCATATGGGAGATCAGACAAAAACTGTTGCTATTGAGGTTGCAAACATTAAGTCATATACGCTTCGGGTAAAAATGAAAAATACAGAAGCCATTGATGATATTGATTTGAGCACAATTACTTCTGCAACTATTGATGCTAAAAGTCCTGCTTTCTTACTTGAAGAATTGCGTAAGCAGTTTGCAGAGTTTGAATTTGACGACGATTTTAATATGCAGGAAAACTTGTGTGAGAATATCGAGTTTGTATTCGGGCCTCCGGGTACAGGTAAGACAACTCATCTTGCTAAGAATGTTTTGCTGCCTATTATGAAAAACAGCAGAGAATGTAAGGTGCTTGTGCTTACTCCTACTAATAAATCTGCGGACGTACTTGTAAAGCGAATCATGGAAGTATCTGGAAGTGACACTTTATATAATGATTGGTTAGTAAGATTTGGTGCTACAGGTGATGAGGAAATTGAGCAGAGTCCGGTGTTTAGAGATAAAACATTTGATATAAGAACATTGGTAAAAAATGTTACAGTCGCTACGATTGCAAGATTTCCATATGACTTCTTTATGCCAGAAGGCGCAAGAGTATTCCTGAATGGAATAAATTGGGATTACATTATTATTGATGAGGCATCAATGATTCCTCTTGCAAATATTGTATATCCACTTTATAAGAAGCTACCTAAGAAGTTTATTATCGCAGGTGATCCATTTCAGATTGAACCAGTTACATCCATTGACCTATGGAAAAATGAAAACATATATACAATGGTGCATTTGGATTCATTTGTTAAGCCGGAGACGATTCCATATCGGTATAAAGTAGAACTGTTGACTACGCAGTATCGCAGCGTTCCTGATATTGGAGGTATCTTTAGCAACTTTGCGTACGGAGGTATTTTAAAGCACTTCCGTAGTGCGGATAGCCAGAGACCTTTGAATGTAGGTAATGACCTTGGAATTGAGACGTTGAATGTGATTAAGTTCCCAGTAAGTAAATATGAAAGTATTTATCGTTGTAAGAGATTACAACATAGCAGTTCATATCAGGTATACTCGGCAATATTTACATTTGAATATGTTAGTTATTTGTCACGAGCTATAGCAGAAAACAATCCAGGAGAATTATTTAGGATTGGAATTATTGCACCATATAGAGCACAGGCAGATATGATTGACAAGTTACTGGCATCGGAGAATTTGCCAAAAGAAGTTGACGTTCAGGTTGGAACAATTCATGGTTTCCAGGGTGATGAGTGCGACATTATTTTTGCAGTATTTAATACACCTCCGTCAATATCAGCGTCAAAGGAAATGTTCTTAAACAAGAAGAATATTATCAATGTTTCTATTAGTAGAGCGAGAGACTATTTGTTTGTTGTAATGCCAGATGACGAAACAGAGAATATTGAAAATTTGCGTTTGGTTAAGAGCGTCGAGGGGCTTATTCAAAGTACAGACGCATGGAATGAATTTGCATCACCAGATTTAGAAGATTTGATGTTTGGAGATTCTAAATATTTGGAGAATAACGTTTTCTCAACTGGTCATCAAAGTGTAAATGTATACGGTTTGCCTGAAAAAATATATGAGGTGAGAACTGAGGACGCTGCTGTCGATGTTCAGATTCATAGAGCAGCAGCTCAAGTTGTGCCTGCAGAAAAGCCAGTTAATATGGTTCCAGAGGCTGTTGATTCTTATGATTTGGATGAAACTTAAAAAGACTGTTGGAATGTTTATTCCATTGCTGAGAAATGGACAGGAAAAAATGGTTAGTGTTTCCGTTGTTGAGGAAGATAGAATTATTTATATATCTTCTGATATGTTCAAACTATATGAACAAGCATTAAGTGAGCCAGATGGAATTAGACTAAAAAAGAGCTTTATTTAAGATTGTGTCGTAGGAGGTACGCTATATTTGATCCAGGATTAAAGATAGGGCAGATATGCTATGATATAGGACGCAGAGAGTTTTTGAGGTCAGAGAGAAAACCTTGAAAACATAAGGAAAAATGAGGATATACCGAGATATTATTGATTATTGCCTAAATAAGCGGTATAATTAGGCGAAAAAAGAGGGGTTAGGCGAATGCGAATTTTTAACTATGCCAATTTAAAAGATTATAGATGGGATTCGGAAATTCTTGGATTGGTAGCACAGATCCATGAGTTTAAAGGGAAACAGGAATTATACCTTAAGCAGAAACCTGCCACACTGGAAAAACTGGTCGAGATAGCGAAAATACAAAGTACTGAGGCTTCCAATAAGATTGAAGGCATTGTTACGACGAGCACCAGGCTTCAGCAGCTTGTTATGGAAAAGACAACACCAAGGAATAGGGATGAGGAAGAAATCGTGGGGTATCGGGATGTTTTAAATACAATCCATGAGAGCTATGAATATATCCCGATTCGTTCCTCTTATATTCTGCAGCTCCACCGGGATTTATATCAATATTCACAGAAGGATATAGGGGGAAGGTTTAAGAATACGCAGAATGTGATAGCCGAAAACCACCCGGATGGATCGCAGACAGTGCGATTTATTCCTTTGGCGCCTTATGAGACACCGGGGGCAATCGATTCCATTTGCGATAATTTCAATCAGGCAATAGATGCCTGCATAGTAGATTCGCTGGTATTGATTCCGATGTTCATCAATGATTTTCTATGCATCCATCCATTCAATGACGGAAATGGCCGGATGTCGCGTCTGCTCACCACGCTTCTTCTATATCGGTGCGGGTATGTTGTGGGGAGATATATCAGCTTGGAGAGTAAAATAGAAAAGACTAAGGAAAATTATTACGATGTATTGGAAAAGTGCGGGAATGGCTGGCACGAGAATGAAAATGATCCGGCACCATTTATAAAATATTTGCTTGGAATCGTGTTGGCAGCTTATAGAGATTTTGAGACCCGGATCCGTCTTGTGGATGATAAACTACCCGCAATAGAAATGGTCAGAAAAGCAGTTTGTGAAAAAATCGGTAAATTTACGAAGAGTGAGATCATGGAACTTGTGCCGTCCCTGTCTAAGGCTTCCGTAGAAAATTCGTTGACACAACTGATGAAGGATGGGGTTGTTGACAGGCATGGAAAAGGAAAAGCTACATTCTATACAAGGGCGGATGTGTAGAAAAATAACGAGTCCGTTTTTGGGGACATCATTCATTTGCTATGATTATCCGGTTTACACAAAGCCGGGCGAGGGCGGCTTATTCTGGAATTGGTGTTAATAAACTGCGTGATCTCACTAATGAGAAAAACTGCCTCTTTGTTTTGTGGGTTGGCAATAAGCGGATAATCAAACGCCGCCTGCTCGATCAGTATATCAAGCAGAAATATTCTATCTGACAATGACGGCTATCTCATTTCTTGCAGTTTTTGTGAAACTTGTGGTGTAAAATCAGCTTTGATATGGTACAATGAATAAGTCATATCAAGGCTCTTTTCGCTGCGGAAAGGAGTTTGAAAGTGTCTGAGAAACGGAAAGACAATAACGGACGAATCTTAAAGACAGGGGAGAGCCAGAGAAAATCAGGTTGAGAAGTACACTATCTACTACACCATTTATTTGTAAATTTGCGTAGATTTATAACGAATTACGCAGATTAAGAGCAAAAAAATAAAAATGAAAAAGGCGCCAGAAAGCTTGAAATATCAGGTTTGAAGGCTTATGAAGGGATATAAAAGGTATGATAAAAATACTATTTGTTTGTTATGGCAACATCTGCCGAAGCCCAATGGCGGAATACGTCATGAAAGACCTGGCCGCAAAGCGCGGCCTGTCCGACTGTTTTCTGATCGATTCTGCTGCCACCAGCACGGAGGAGATCGGCAATCGTGTTCATCATGGTGCCCGCGGCAAGCTGAAGGAAATGGGAATCTATTGCGGGGATCACCGTTCCAGACAGATGCGGCGGGCAGACTATGAGGCGTATGACTATCTTATTGGCATGGATACCTGGAATATCCGCAATATGCTGCGGATTGTTGGGAAGGATCCAAAGAAGAAGATCTGCCGCCTTCTGGACTATACAAAGGCGCCTGGAGATATTGCGGATCCATGGTATACCGGAAATTTTGATGAAACTTATGAGGATGTAGCGGAAGGCTGCGAGGCACTTTTGGCATATGTGACGGAACATGATCTGGCATGAGGAAAGGATAGAAGCAAATGAAAATAATACATTGTGCGGATCTGCATTTGGATTCTAAGATGGAGTCTGGACTTTCCGTGGAAAAGGCAAAGGAGCGCCGTCTGGAGCTTCTGCGTACATTTACCCGGATGATCGGGCGTGCAGAGGAAGAAGGCGTGGAAGCAGTCCTGCTGTGCGGGGATTTGTTTGATGCCAGGACGATCTCGGTTCGTGCGGGAAATTGTGTTATGGATGCCATTACAGAGCATCCGCGGATCCGTTTTTATTATCTGCAGGGAAATCATGACCGAAACAGTTTTCCGGGAGGAGGAACGCTTCCCGACAATCTGAAACTCTTTGGGCCGGATTGGACTTCCTATGAACAAGGGGAAGTGACTGTTACAGGGGCCGAGCTTTCAGAAAATACACCGGAAGACCTGATGGAGCGTCTGACATTGGACCAGAACCGGATCAATATTGTGATGCTTCATGGAATGCTGACGGAATACGGAGAGAAGGATCAGGCAGAATCCATCTCTCTTCGCAGTTTGCGGGGAAAGGGCATTGATTATCTGGCCCTTGGACATATACACAGCTTTCGGAGCGGCCGGCTGGACGAGCGGGGACTTTGGTGCTACAGCGGCTGTCTGGAAGGCCGGGGATTTGACGAATGCGGCGAAAAAGGCTTTGTGGAACTGGAGACGGTCCGAGGACAGGTGCAGCCGGTCTTTATTCCCTTTGCCCAACGAAAGCTGCATGAAATTCCGGTGGACATTACCGGTCTTGTGACTCAGGAGGAGATCCGGCGTAAGATCCAGCAGGAGATTGCGGGGATTTCAAAGAGGGATTTTGTGAAAATTGTTCTGACCGGACAGGTGGGTTTAGAGACGGAGCGGGATACGGCGGATATTCGGAAATGGCTGGAGGACGTCTGCTATTTTCTGAAAGTGAAAGATGAGACGACGCTTCTGATTCGTCCGGAAGATTATCGGTATGATGTCTCTTTAAAAGGAGAATTTGTCCGCCTGGTACTTGCTTCTGATTTGGCGGAGAAAGAAAAGGAAGAGATACTTCTTCGGGGCATCCGTGCACTGGAGTGTGTCTAAGACGGGCAGGAGAAAGATACAATGAAAATTCTTAGATTACATATTGAAAATTTCGGCAGACTTAAGGACTTGGATATGGAGTTCCAGGAGGGGCTTCATATAGTCCGCGGGGACAATGGATGGGGAAAATCCACCCTTGCCGCATTTATAAAGGCTATGTTCTATGGGCTTCCTGGCACGACGAAAAGATCTCTAAAAGAAAATGAAAGGAAACGATATCAGCCCTGGCAGGGCGGGTCTTTCGGCGGAAGCCTGGAATTTGCTGCAGGCGGGCAGACGTATCGGGTGGAACGGTTTTTCGGAGCGAAGGAAAAAGAAGACACCTATGAGCTGTATGATCTGCGCACGGGGCTTATTAGCCTGGACTATTCGGAACGTTTGGGGGAGGAATTGTTCGGTGTGGATCGGAAAGCCTATGAACGGAGCGGCTTTTTGGGGCAGCAGGATCTGGCTGTTTCCATCAATGACAGTCTGAGTGCCCGTCTGACTCAGGCAGAGGAAGAGGCCGGAGATATGAGAAATTACGAGCAGGCACTTTCTTCTTTGGAAGATCAGATGAAATATTATCTGAAAACCGGAGGACGGGGACTGATCGGGAAGCTGGAAGAAGAGCGGCGCGGAGTACGTGAGGAGCTTACGCAGTGTGTCTGGAATGAAGACGATATGGAAGAACTGATGTTCGAATTGGAATCCAGAGGAAAAGATGAAGCAGATGCAAAAATCCGGGTGGAAGAGGCTGGGAAAAAGCTTCAGACAGTTCAAAGCTATGCACAGATCGGGGCGAAAAAGGCCCAGTATGAGCTGCTGAAAAAACAGGCAGAAGAAAAGCAAAAAGAACTTCAGCAGATTGCCGCTGCTCTGGGAGACTATAGCGGTCCGGTACCGAAGGAAGAGGATCTGGACCGCTGCAGGGAGCGCATCTATCAACTGGACGGACTGAGGCAGAAGGAAGAAAGTGCAAAAAGACAGGTTCATGAGGCAGTAAGCCGACAGGGGGACGTGGAGGATGCGAAAGGAGCCCTTTCATCAGCAGGTCCATTGTGCTGGATACTGGCGGTTCTTCTGCTGGCGGCAGGGGTATTTCTTTTGTTCCGGGGGAATTTTATAGGGGGGATTGTGTGCCTGGTTGGGGGTGTTTTGCTTTTGCTCTTAGGATTTCAGAAAGACCATAATTGCCGTACCAGACAGGAGCAGTTAGAACAGCAGCTTCAGGAAAGCAGTCGGTCTGTCCGGGAAGCGGAGCATACCCTCCGGGACCTGCAGAAAAAGCAGGATGTGCTGGAGAAGAAAATTGATGATTTTTTGGGCGTACCTAAAGGGACAAAACCTGAGGAACTGGACCGTCTCTGGAAACAGGAACGGCAGAGAAGCAGGGAGTACCGGGAACTAAAGGAAAAGTATGAAATGTGCAGGCTGGAAGTTTCAAAGAGCAGGACGCTGGGAGTACAGTATATGGAAAGCCTGTCAGAAGAAGAGCAGATGCTTCTTCAGGCACCTGCTGGGGCACAGCCGGAAAAACGACTGCTGAAAGAACGCCTGGAAAAAGAGCAGACACATTTAGAACGTCTGAGAAAGGAGCAGGAGGAGCTTCGGTACCGGCTGAAAGGATTGCAGGAAAAAGCCGAGCAGATTCCGGAGCTTCAGGAACGTGAAGCGGAGCTGTCGGAGCGAATCGCAGAGGCGGCCCAGGAACATGGCCTTCTAGAACAGACCGTTCGGTATCTGAAAAAGGCCAGAGAGCAGTTCTCGGTTCATTATCTGCGGGAGTTAAAAGAGCGTCTGGAATACTATCTGGCCGAGTTAGAACCAGATCGGAAGGTGGAAACTGCGCTGGATGTGAGTCTTCAGATGAAGGTGCAGGAGCTGGGCGCATACCGGAGCCTGGAAACCCAGAGCACTGGACAGCAGGAGCTTTTGTATTTTGCAGAACGTCTGGCAGTGCTGGATGTACTTTATAAGGAAGAACAACCTCTTCTGATTTTAGATGATCCCTTTACGAATCTGGATCCTGGAAGACAGAAGCGCGCCATGGAACTTTTACAGCGCATTTCTCAAAAGCGGCAGATGGTATATCTTACCTGTCATGAAGGGTAAAATGTGCAGAAAGCAGCTTCTTAGATCAAAACGAATAAATAAATGACAATATGCATACAAAATATCTGAAAATTGTTATATAATTTATAGAATTGCCGATATATTGGAATATATAGTTTCTGTTGCTTCAGAAGGGAGACAGGATTATGATTATTCAGCATAATATTGCGGCGATTAATTCCTATAGAAATCTAAGCATTAATCAGACCGGATTAAATAAAAATTTAGAGAAATTATCTTCGGGTTATAAAATCAACCGTGCAGGCGATGATGCGGCCGGTTTGGCTATTTCTGAGAGTATGCGTTCCCAGATCCATGGACTGGATCAGGCAACCAGGAATGCCCAGGATGCCATCGGTCTGATTCAGACGGCGGAGGGTGCGCTGACAGAGGTTCATGCTATGCTGCAGCGTATGACTACACTGGCCACGCAGGCGGCGAATGGTACCTACAACAGCATTGCCCGCGCCAATGTACAGAGTGAGATCAACGCACTGACAGAAGAGATTGATCGGATTGCTGACTATACCGAGTTCAATGGTATTAAGCCTTTAGCTTTTGGCAAGGAAAATATAGGCAAGATGACTTTCCAGATCGGACCGAGCCAGAAGGAGACGATCACAGTGGAGGGCCGTGCGATGACTGCCAAAGGAATACAGGCAGAGATGATGGGCGGAGTAGAGGCTGACAAGAAGAGACAAGATATCCACCAGATTTATTGTTATGATGACAAGAAAGGATGGCTTTTAAAGGATGATGCGACCCTGGACACATATGCGGGAATTGTTGTGAACGAATTTGGTCCCAAAATGGGCGTGGATCTAGACGGAAGATCCATGCTCCCAACGGGAATCGAGATCGAAGGAACCGATACGGAACTTGCCAACAAAGCCATTGTTGTTATAGATCTTGCTATTGATGTGGTATCCAGCTATCGGGCAGAGCTTGGCGCTGCGCAGAATCGTTTAGAGCATACGATTAACAATCTGAAGGTTACCTCTGAGAACATCACAGCAGCAGAGAGCCGGATCCGTGACACGGATATGGCAGATGAGATTACAGCATTTACCAAGAACAATATTTTGCTGCAGGCATCTCAGTCTATGCTCTCTCAGTCCAATTCCGTACCTCAGAGCGTATTGAGCCTGATTCAGTAACCATAAGGCAGGACTTAGGAAAAATAATATAAAATCTGCAGAAAGGGCGGAACATCTCAGCCGTAAGGCCAGGGTGTTCCGCCCTTCTTTTGTCTCTGTTTTTCTCTAAAGCGCAGAGGAAGAACAAAAAAGGGATATCAAATACATTTCAAAGCGGCTTTTTGGAACAGATCGTGGTGCCGCCTTGCATACAGGTAGGTCAGTCCATGGATCAGGGTAGTCAGTATCCAGGACACCGGATAGGATAAAAGGAGCATATTCTGGGTCGGAACCCATGCAAAGGCAGTGGCGAGCCACACGACCCGGAACAGGCAGGCTCCGGACAGAGATACGATCATGGGAGTAAATGCATAGCCCAGTCCCCGCATGATGCCCATGACGATTTCCATAACACCGCAGAGGAAATACGGTGCGCAGATCCAGAGAAGCCTCGTGCGCCCGGCTTCGATGACGGCCGCGTCCGGAGAATAGATGGACAAAAGGGGCCGTGCCAGAAGATTAACGCCCAGTCCCATCAGCAGCCCCACGACCGTCACAAGCCCCAGACAGGAGAAGAGAATCCGGTTGATCCGCTCCGGTTTTCCGGCTCCTGTGTTCTGACTTGTGAAGCTGACGGCTGCCTGGTGAACGGCATTCATAGAAATATATACAAACTGTTCAATGCTCATGCCTGCGCTGTTGCCGGCTACGACGACAGAGCCGAAGGAGTTGATGGAGGACTGGATCAGTACATTAGAGAAAGAGAACAGAGAACTCTGAATCCCTGCAGGCAGTCCGATCCGCATCATCCGGCGCAGACGGAGAGGATTGATATACAGCTTTCGGATATTCAGGCGGCAGGGGCCTTCCATCCGGCATAAACAGATCAAAATCAGAACCGCGCTGATGCACTGGGCGATGATAGTAGCCAGTGCGACGCCGGCTACGTCCATATGCAGGACAATGACAAAGAACAGGTTTAAAAGTACGTTGACGACACCTGCTGCCGACAGAAAATACAAAGGCTTTTTCGTATCACCGGAGGCGCGAAGGATGGCGCTTCCGAAATTATAAACCATAGTGGCCGGCATACCGATAAAGATGATCTTCAGGTAGAGAGCCGCTTTGTCCAGTACATCATAAGGAGCACCCATCCAGATCAGTAACGGACGGGTGAAAAAAAATCCCACGCCGATAAGCAGGACACCGGAGATCAGACTGACAGTGATCGCAGTGTGTACATTATCCCTGGTTCCTTTTTCATCTTTACTGCCCAGAGTATGTCCGACAGTCACATTGGTTCCAATCGAAAGGCCTATAAAAAGATTGACCAGCAGATTGGTGAGAGAGCTTGTGGATCCTACCGCCGCCAGAGACTCATTTCCGGCATAGCGCCCCACCACAATCACATCCGCAGCATTGAAGAGAAGCTGCAGACAGCCGGAAAGCATCAAAGGCAGGCTGAAGGCGATAATCCCTGAAAGCAGAGGACCATGACACATATCGATTTTCTGGGTTTTTCCGGACATCTTTGTCTCCTCCATATTCTTTTGTTTTTCTTGGGTTTTCAGAAGATATCTGCTAATTATAGAACCAGGTATTCTTTTCGTCAAGAGCGAAAAGCATGTATTTTCACTTTATTTTGGAAATGAAGTCCAGAAGGGACATTGACAGGACTTTTGGGAAAGAATACAATACTGTAAAAACGGAATAAAGTTCTTCTGCCAGGCGAAAAACAGAAGAAACAAATACCGATATTTATGGAGGAATGTTCATGGATTACAAAGAGCGATACGAGCAGTGGTGCAAAAACCCAATTTTTGATGAGGGAACAAAAGAAGAACTTCGAAAGATCGCCGGTGATGAAAAGGAGATCGAAGACCGGTTTTATAAAGATTTGTCTTTTGGGACCGGAGGTCTTCGGGGAGTGATTGGCGCAGGTACGAACCGCATGAATATCTATACAGTCACAAGGGCAACCCAGGGGCTGGCCAACTATATCCGGAAGCAGGGCGGGGCAGAAAAAGGGGTGGCTATTGCCTTTGACTCCCGGAATATGTCTGCGGAATTTTCGGAAAAAGCAGCCCTCTGTCTGAACGCCAACGGTATTCGAACCTACCGCTTCGAAACCCTTCGTCCAACGCCGGAGCTGTCTTTTGCACTGCGGGAATTAGGCTGCATGGCCGGCATCGTGATTACTGCGAGTCATAATCCGCCGGAGTATAACGGATATAAGGTGTACTGGGAAGACGGCGCTCAGATCACAGCGCCAAAAGACCGGGAGATCATCGATGAAGTCCGGGCTGTGACAGACTTTGCGTCTGTCCGGATGATGGAACGGGCAGAGGCAGAGGAAAAGGGACTTTTCCGGGTGATCGGTCAGGAGATGGACGATCGGTATATGGAAGAGCTTCAGAAGCTGGTACTGAGTCCAACGTCTATTCAGAAGATGGCAGACAGCCTGAAGATCGTCTATACGCCCCTTCACGGGACCGGCAATCTGCCGGTGCGCCGGGTGCTCTTTGAACTTGGCTTTACGAACGTACAGGTGGTACCGGAGCAGGAGCTGCCGGACGGCAGTTTTTCTACCGTTTCCTATCCGAATCCAGAAGATCCAAAAGCCTTTGCACTGGCCCTAAAGCTGGCAGAAGAGACGGATGCGGATCTGGTGCTGGCAACAGACCCGGATGCAGATCGGCTGGGAGTCTATGTAAAAGATACAAAGACTGGAGAATACATTCCCTTTACCGGAAATATGTCCGGGCTTTTGATTGCGGAATATGAGCTGAGTGTGCGCAGAGAATTAGGGCTTCTGCCAAAAAACGGCGCACTGGTAAAGACCATCGTTTCCTCGGATATGGCGGATGGCATCGCAAAGGAATACGGTGTGGAAGTCATCGAAGTACTGACCGGATTCAAGTACATTGGAGAGCAGATCAAGATTTTTGAGCAGACAGGATCGCACGAATATATGTTCGGATATGAAGAGAGCTATGGCTGTCTGGTAGGGACCCATGCCAGAGACAAAGACGCAGTTGCGGCGGTTATGGCTCTTTGTGAGGCTGCGGCTTATTATAAGGAAAAAGGATGGACTCTCTGGGATCAGATGCAAAAAATTTATGAGAAATACGGCTTTTATAAAGAGGATCTGGTGTCGATCACTATGAAAGGTGTGGACGGCGCAGAGCGTATACAAAAGATACTGACAGATATGAGGGAACATCCTCGAAAGAAGATAGGAGCATATCAGGTGACTGCTCTTCGGGACTATGAGGCAGATACGCGGCTTTCACTTGCAGACGGCACGATAACATCCACAGGACTTCCAAAGTCCAATGTACTCTACTATGAACTGGAACGCGGGGCTTGGTGCTGTGTGCGGCCGTCGGGAACAGAACCAAAAGTAAAGTTCTATATGGGCGTGAAAGAAGACAGTTTAGAAGCGGCGGAAAAGGCGTTAGAAGGGCTGAAGCAGGCGATGACAGAGCTTGTACAATAAATCTGCCTCGGACATTTTGAGGAGAGCAGTTCTATAAAAGTCAATATAATGCTACTTCTTTCCAAGATACTCTCTTAAAATACTGCATTTCTTTTATTAAAATGACAGGAAATGATTACAATATAGGGAAGAAACTTCTGCATATTTAAGAAAGTTGAGGAAAGAAAAGTATGGCAAAAAAAGCATTGATTACCGGTATTACAGGGCAGGACGGATCCTATCTGGCGGAATTTCTGCTGGAAAAAGGATATGAGGTCCATGGGATTACCCGTCGGGCTTCTATATCCAATACGTTCCGGATCGATCATCTGCTGGCAAAGCACGCGGTTACACTTCACGATGGAGATCTGACGGATTCCTCCTCTTTGATGCGCATTATCGGTCTGGTACAGCCGGACGAGATCTACAATCTGGCGGCGCAGTCCCATGTACAGGTGTCTTTTGATGTGCCGGAGTATTCCGGGGATGTGGACGCCATTGGAGTGCTTCGGATATTGGAAGCAGTGCGCATTCTGGGTCTTATAAAGACGACAAAGATTTATCAGGCATCCACTTCCGAATTGTACGGCAAAGTGGAGGAAGTGCCCCAGAAAGAGACAACGCCGTTTCATCCATATAGTCCCTACGCTGTAGCCAAACAATACGGGTTCTGGATTACCAAGGAATATCGGGAAGCTTATGGTATGTTTGCGGTCAACGGGATTTTGTTCAATCATGAATCCGAGCGTCGGGGAGAGACGTTTGTTACAAGGAAGATTACACTGGCAGCAGGAAGAATCGCAGAAGGGCTTCAGGACCATCTGGAGCTTGGAAATCTGGATTCCCTTAGAGACTGGGGATATGCGAAAGATTATGTGGAATGCATGTGGCTGATTTTGCAGCACCATACACCGGAAGACTTTGTGATTGCAACAGGAGAGCAGCATACCGTGCGGGATTTTACCGAGAAAGCATTTGCGGCCAACGGCATTACGCTTCGTTTTGAAGGAAAGGGACTGGACGAGAAGGGCTATGATGTGAAGACCGGGAAAATGCTCGTCTGTGTCAATCCGGAATGGTTCCGTCCTACGGACGTGGACAACCTGTGGGGAGATCCCACGAAGGCGAGGACGGTTCTTGGCTGGAACCCTCAGAAGACCAGCTATCAGGAACTGGTGCGGATTATGGCAGAGCATGACCGGGAGCTGGCCAGAAAAGAAGCCGTTGTTCAGGCGGCGCGCTAAGGGGGAACAAAGATACCATGATGGAAAAAGATGCGAAGATTTACGTGGCCGGTCACAGAGGGATGGTAGGGTCCGCCATCATCCGGGAGCTGAAACGGCAGGGATATCACAATATCATTACGCGGACCCATAAGCAGTTGGATCTGTGCCGCCAGGTTCAGGTGGAGGATTTTTTTGCGGAAGAAAAACCGGACTATGTGTTTCTGGCGGCTGCAAAGGTAGGCGGCATTGTGGCGAATCAGGATGCACTGGCGGATTTTATGTATGACAATATGATCCTGGAAATGAATGTGATTCATTCTGCATGGAAGAACGGCTGCAAGAAACTGGAATTTCTGGGGTCCTCCTGTATCTATCCGAGGATGGCTCCCCAGCCCATGAAGGAGAGCTGCCTGCTGACCTCTGCGCTTGAGAAGACCAATGAAGCTTATGCCTTAGCGAAGATCTCAGGGCTTAAATACTGTGAGTTTTTAAACCGTCAGTACGGAACCGATTATATTTCGGTTATGCCCACGAATCTCTACGGTCCTAACGACAACTATCATCCAACGCACAGTCATGTGCTTCCGGCACTGATCCGCAGATTTCATGAGGCGAAGGAACAGAATCTTCCCTATGTGACCTGCTGGGGCGACGGAAGCCCCCTTCGGGAATTTTTGTATGTGGATGACCTGGCAGATCTCTGTGTCTTTTTGATGAACCACTACAGCGGCAATGAGACGGTCAATGCAGGCACCGGCAAGGAGCTGTCCATCAAAGAGCTGACAGAACTGGTGGCAGAGGTCATTGGCTATACAGGAGAGATCCGCTGGGATAAGAGCAAACCAAACGGCACACCGAGAAAGCTGCTGGACGTATCAAAAAGTGAAGCTCTGGGCTGGAAATATAAGACAGAGCTTCGGGACGGCATTCGCCTGTCCTATGAGGACTTTTTGAACAATCCCATGAGAGCAGAGAGGTAAGATATGAACATTGTACTTTTATCAGGCGGTTCGGGGAAAAGGCTCTGGCCTTTGTCCAATGATATCCGTTCCAAACAGTTTATCAAGATTTTTCAGACTCCTGCAGGAGAATATGAATCCATGGTGCAGCGGGTGTACCGTCAGATCCGCAGAATTGATCCGGGGGCAAAGGTGACGATTGCCACTTCTAAAACGCAGGTATCCGCTATCCACAACCAGTTAGAAGCACATGTGGGCATCTCCGTGGAGCCCTGCCGGCGGGATACGTTTCCGGCCATCGCTCTGGCGTCTGCGTATCTGCATGATGTACAGGGAGTGTCAGAGGAAGAGGCCGTAGTGGTCTGCCCGGTAGATCCTTATGTGAATGAGGACTATTTTACGGCGCTGAAAGAGCTTGGAAGGCTTGCAGAGGCAGGCAGCGCCAATCTGGTGTTGATGGGCATTGAGCCGACTTATCCAAGCGAGAAATACGGCTATATCATTCCGGAGGGCAAAGAGCCGGTCAGCCGGGTTTCTACATTTAAAGAGAAGCCTGACGCGAAGACCGCAGAAGAATATATAAAAAAGGGAGCCTTATGGAACGGCGGCGTCTTCGCCTACAAACTGAAATATGTACTGGATAAGGCAAGGGAGCTTTTGGACTACACGGACTACCAGGATCTGTTCGGCAGATATGACACTCTTCAGAAGATCAGCTTTGATTATGCGGTGGTGGAAAAGGAAACGAACATCGAAGTTATGCGTTTTGCCGGAGAGTGGAAAGATCTGGGAACCTGGAACACGCTGACGGAAGCGATGGAAGAACAGTCCATCGGGGAAGCCATTTTAAACGAAACCTGTGAAAATGTTCATGTGATTAACGAACTGGATGTGCCGGTGCTTTGCATGGGGTTAAAGGATATGGTCGTCTCTGCCAGCCCGGAGGGGATTCTGGTATCAGACAAAGAGCAGTCCAGCTATATCAAGCCCTATGTGGACCAGATCGATCAGCAGATCATGTTCGCGGAGAAATCCTGGGGAAGCTTTCGCGTACTGGACGTGGAAGATGAGAGCATGAGCATCAAGGTGACGCTGAACGCCGGACACCGGATGAACTATCACAGCCATGAAAGGCGGGACGAGGTCTGGAACGTGATCTCCGGCCGCGGACGCAGCATCGTGGACGGTATGGAACAGCCGGTAAAAGCCGGGGATGTAGTGACGATGCAGGCGGGCTGCCGCCATACGCTGATTGCGGATACAGAACTGAAAGTCATCGAAGTGCAGTTAGGCCGGGAGATCAGCGTCCATGACAAACGGAAATATGAACTGGAAGAGTGACTGTGCCGGTGCCGGTCCGTTTCTTCTAAAACCGGCGGGGAAGGATTATCTGTGGGGCGGAAGGCGCTTAAAAGATGATTTTTCCAAAGAAATGGATCTTGTGCCTCTGGCAGAAACCTGGGAATGTTCCACCCATCCGGATGGTCCCAGTGTTGTGGACAGCGGAGAGCATAAGGGAAAACTGCTGACAGAAGTATTGAAAGCGCATCCGGAATATATAGGTACGCATCCGAAAGCCGATGGAGGTCTTCCGATTCTGATTAAATTTATCGACGCAAAGCAGGACCTGTCCGTACAGGTGCACCCGGATGATGATTACGCCAGAGCGCATGAACATGGTTCCCTGGGGAAGACGGAAATGTGGTATGTACTGGATGCGGCAAAGGATGCACAGCTTGTCTACGGCTTTTATCAGGATATCAGCAGAGAGAAGCTGAAGAAAAGTTTAGAAGACGGAACTGTGGAACGGTACCTGCAGAAGATTCGAGTATGTAAGGATGACCTGTTTTATATCGAGCCGGGAACGGTTCACGCCATCGGGGCAGGCGTACTGATTGCAGAGATTCAGGAAAGTTCAAATCTAACCTACCGTATGTATGATTATGGACGCCGGGATAAGGACGGAAACCTTCGGCCGCTTCATATAGAGCAGGCGCTGGCGGTTGCCGGACGGACGGGAAGCCAGACACCAAGGCAGCCCATGCGTGTGCTGAAGTATCAGAAAGGGTGTGCTGCGGAACTTTTGTGCCGCTGCAAATATTTTCAAGTGGAACGCCAGTTGATTAATACGGAGCGCTGCCGGGAGATGGCGGATTTTCAGACTGACAGCAATTCTTTTCAGGTGCTTTTATGCATCGGCGGCTGCGGGACCCTGTTCGGGGACAAAGAGATGCTTCATTTCTTCAAAGGAGACTGTATTTTTGTTCCTGCGGATTCGATTCCGCTGAAGCTTCATGGGCGGGCGCAGTTTCTGAAAGTGCGGTGTTAAAGAGATATAAGGGGGCTGCCCGCAGAAAAATGCGGACAGCCCCCTTTTGGTTTCATTTCTGTATTTCATTTCGATTTTTGCATCTCTTCGTATTCTTTTAATGAACTGAGCGCTTTTCCTGACAGGGGAATCAAAGCGATCATATTAAAGATCGTCATCAGTCCGATGCCCACATCTCCCAGATCCCATACAAATGTATAGGCGGCCAGTCCGCCGATAAAAAGCATAATTAAAGCCAGAATTTTATAAAGGGTCTGAGACAGCCAGTTGTCGCCGAACAGATAGGCCACATTGGGCCTTGCGTAGAACAGGATGCCGATAAAAGTAGAAAAGCTGAACAGCCAGAGAACAATGGCGATAAAGATCACGCCAAAGGTTCCCATATGGTAATTCATAGCCTGCTGGAGCAGATCCATACCTTCCATACCGCCTGTCAGACTTTCCGGAGTCAGAAGCATAATGAGAGCAGAACAACTGCAGATGACGATGGTGTCAAGAAAGACGCCGAAGGTCTGCAGCAGTCCTTCTTTGGCAGGGTGGCTGATGTCTGCGGCTGCGGCTGCACAGGGCGCGGACCCGCTGCCTGCTTCATTGGAGAACAGTCCCCGTTTGGCTCCGTTCATCAGAACCGCGCCAAAGCCTCCTGCCACAGCCTGCTTAAGACCAAAAGCTTCCGAGAAAATCCGTGCAAAGACTGCCGGGACCTGTCCGAGGTTCATAACAATAATAATGACAGTGAGCAGAAAATAAAATCCGGCCATGATCGGAACGATGATGTCAAGCACCTTAACGGTGGCATTTTTCCGAAGCACGATGACAGCGGCTGTCAGCACTAAGACTGCAGTTGTATAAAGGGGCGGAACATGAAAGGCATTTTCAAAGGCAGACGAGACGGAGTTGCCGATGACCTGGCTGATGCCGCACCAGCAGATGAGTCCGGAGACAGCGAAAAGGACTGCAGTCACCGACCGCCTGCGGCGGCTTCCCTTTTGGATGAAAAAATGATGGATATAGTAAGCAGGACCGCCCCGGTAGCCGCCGTACAGAGGATCCTTTTCCTTATAGATCTGTGCCAGTGTAGCTTCCGCGAAGGCAGTGGAAGAGCCTAAAAGGGCAGTGACCCACATCCAGAAAACCGCCCCGGCTCCGCCCATGGAGATAGCCGCGACGACGCCTACCAGATTGCCCATGCCTACTCTGGTGGCGGTAGAGATAACGAGTGCCTGGACGCCGGAAATGGAGTGTTTCTGGGTGGGATTTTTCTTCTCAACGGCGATTTTGAGCATGTCCGGGAACCGCCGGATGAGAAGGAAGCGTGTCCGGACGGTGAAATAAATGCCGGAAGGAATCAGAATCAGTACAAGGAGCGACAGCCCAAGACTGCTCCCTCCGGGCAGCGGGATCGTAATCAGATCTCCCCATAAAACATTGTAGACAAATCGAAATACAGCCATAGTGTTTTCTCCCCCATATTATTTGCATTTCTTTTTAGTATATAGTAAAATAAAGTATCTGTAAAATTGATAATGATAATGCTTGGGATTAAAAAAATGGATATTAAAAATCTGATTACCTTTATTCATGTGGCGGAAAAGAACAGCTTTACGAAAGCAGCCAGAGTGCTGGGGTATTCTCAGTCCACCGTTTCCTTTCAGATCCGGCAGTTGGAAACCGAACTGAATGCGCAGTTATTTGAGCGGATCAACCATACGATCGCTCTGACAGAACAGGGCAGAGAGGTGCTGGCGTATGCGCACCGAATCAGTGCTTTGACAAGAGAGCTGGAATGCGGGATGAAAGAGGAGAAGGAAGTGGCAGGACACTTTCGGCTGGCAGTGCCGGATTCTCTGTGCGACTCTCTTCTGGAAAAAGGATTTGCGGACTTTCGAAGCCGCTATCCGGGCATCACCTTAAAGATCACCGCTACAGGAACAGAGGAAATGTTCCGGCTAATGGACCACAACGAGGCAGATGCCATTTTGACGCTGGACAATCATATTTATAATACGGAGTATGTAATCGTGCGGGAAGAGCAGGTGGGAATGCACTTTGTGGCGCCGCCGGAGCACCCGCTGTGTATGCAAAAGAAGGTATCGGTGCGCGAACTGGTAAAGGAACCGTTTGTGCTGACCGAAAAAGGGATGAGTTACCGGCGGCTTATGGACGAGAGGCTGGCGGCTCTGTCCCTGGAGATCCATCCGGTTCTGGAACTTGGGAGCACGAGGCTGCTCTGCTCCTTAGTGGAGCAGGGAGTGGGCCTTTCCTATCTGCCCGATTATGTGACGGAAGCAGGCGTGAAAGCCGGAAGGCTTATGTACATAGATGCGGCAGATTTTGAGATTGAGATCTGGAAACAGCTTTTGTATCACAAAGACAAATGGGTATCGCCGCAGATGCGGTCGGTAATTGAATACTGTATACAGAGGGAATTTGAGGAAACATAAAAAACCATCCCGGCACCCGAATGGCGGTTTGAAACCATAAGGACCGGGATGGTTTTTCTATTACAGCAGAAAGTCTGACCGCACCGGACAGACACTACCGCTTAATATCATAATTCATATCCATAAGATTCCGGATACTGGAAGCATCGTCCGTAATATTGGCATCTCCGCGGATGGTATGCTTGATGGCGCTGCTGGCCACGGCAAAATTGACCATATCCATGGGTTTATATCCATGAATCATCGCATAGATCAGGCCGCTGGCAAAAGCGTCCCCGCCGCCTACCCGGTCCAGGATATTAAAAGTAAACAGTTTACTCTCAAAGGTATGTCCTTCATACCACATAAACGCCTTCAGGCTGTTTTCGCTTCCGCTGTGGGCATAGCGCACATGACGTGCGATACATTTCAGATTCGGATATCGCTCAATGAATGCCTGGAAGATCTCGTCCTGCTGTTCGTAGCTGGGGCGGAAAGGAATATTGTCCTTGCGATCTCCCTTGCTGTGGTCACTTTCATCCTTCCAGAGATGATAGGGCTCGATGCCAAGGAGCACATCCACATAAGGCAGGCACTGCGTGCAGAAATCCCGTGCCTCCTCCCAGGACCAGAGGGTGCTTCGGAAATTGCCGTCAAAGCTGATGGTCAGTCCTTTTTCCTTGGCGATCTTCAGACAGTCCATGATGAGTTTCCGGCAGTTAGGAGCCAGGGCGGGCGTGATGCCGCTTAGGTGAAGCCAGGTAAATCCATCCAGCAGTGCCCCAAGATCTACCGTGTCAAAGTCAAATTCTGTAATGGCGCTGTTCTTCCGGTCATAAATCACTTTGCTTGCCCGGATTCCATAGCCGGTTTCCAGGTAATAACTTCCAAGCCGGTGTGTTGGCGTCTGCTCCGGCGTGCTTAAGATAACCGGGGTACAGTGGACGTCGTTGCTCCGCAGCATACGGACGGCGCTTTTTCCCAGACTGTTGTTGGGAACGACCGTGAAAAAGGTGCTGTCCACTCCCAGATTCGCCAGCGCCAGGGCGATATTGGCTTCGCTGCCTCCATAACTGGCTTCAAAGCTGGTGGCCATGCGGATTTTTTCATAATTGGGCGGTGTCAGCCGGAGCATGATTTCACCGATGGTGATAAACCGGTGCGTCGTGTCATTTCCGGTCAGCAATGGATTGGTGTGCTGCATGTGGGTCCTCCTTTTGTCTGTTCCTGATGGATGGGACAGGACAGTATTTTCTCTATTATAGCTTATCTTTTTCTTTCACACAAGAGGCACGAAACTGCAAAGAAAACATATAGTTTTCATATATAATACATTGTTGCTTATGGGGAATATCGGATTTTCTGGTGAGAGAAAGATCCGGGACGGTTAAATGCCTGTTAAGAACAGAATGACTCAGTTAAGCTCCGGTTAAAATGCCGCTTTTTTGGTAGATACGGCAGAAAAGATATGGTATGCTCTTTCCGGTTGCATAAGACAGAAAAAACAGGAAAGAGGGAAGAGAATATGGAAGATATATTCAGCGTTGTAATGGTTGGCCTTATGGTGCTGCTGGGAGGGGTTCCCTCCATTTATATACTGGTCAGTATGCCGGTGATTCTGGCAGAGAAAATTTACGGAAAAGTAAAATATGGCAAATCTCTGTACGATTAACGGGCAGATCATAACAAGGGGGTCTGGAAATGCAGCAGGTCTGCGTTTCCAGGCCCCCTTCTTAGCGCATTTTTAACAGGAAGCCATGATATAATAATGCCGTATTAAATTTACAGAAACAAAGAGAGAACGAAAATCATGAAAAAAAACGGTCTGATTACTGTCTGTGTGCTGGGGATTGCTGCCGTGATTGCACTGTTTTTGCAGCAGTTTGTCACTACGGATACCCATGTGCCGCTTCTTTTTGTGCTGGCAGTGTTATGCGTATCCAGATTTACAGACGGATATGTATACGGGATTGTGGCATCCATGGCGGCTGTGATTGGCGTCAACTATGTGTTTACCTATCCGTATTTTGCCATTAATTTTACCCTGACCGGGTATCCGCTGACCTTTGTGACCATGCTGGCCGTATCCGTAAGCGTCAGTGCCCTGACCACTCAGACCAGGCAGCAGGAGCAGATTCGTCTGGAGGCGGAAAAGGAGAAAATGCGCGGCAATCTTCTGCGGGCAGTATCTCACGATATTCGTACACCGCTCACTTCCATCGTAGGGAGCGCTTCCGGAATCTTGGATAACCAGAAGATTTTGTCCGAAGAAAAGGTGATGGAGCTGGTAAAAGACATCCGGGAGGAAGCTCAGTGGCTGATCCGCATTGTGGAAAATCTTCTGTCTGTCACGAGAATCAACGGAGAAAATGCGCATATCCATACAGACGACGAGATTGTGGAGGAGATCGTCGGAAGTGCCGTGATGAAATTTCAGAAACGGTTTCCGGAACGAAAGGTGGAAGTTCTGATGCCTCCGGAATTTCTCATGGTGCCTATGGATGGAATTTTGATTGAACAGGTGATCGTAAATCTTCTGGAAAATTCCGCTCTGCATGGAAAGAATGCAACGCTGATTCAGATTGTTGTGGAGAAAAAGCCCGGCAGGCTGGCGGTAGCAGTGGAGGATGACGGTGTCGGGATTAAGGAAAATGTGCTGCCGGTGCTGTTTGAAGGAAGCCTGAAATCCGGAGAAGGAGAGGAGTACGACAGCGGACGAAATATGGGAATCGGACTGTCCGTCTGCATGAGTATTGTAAAAGCACATAAAGGAAATATGACAGCAGAGAACCGAAGTGCAGGAGGTGCAAGGGTTTCGTTCTGGCTGCCCATGGAGGAGGGAAGAAAGGATGGATATTAAAGACAGAGTATTGGTGGTAGAGGATGATAAAAGCATACGAAATTTTTTCCGCACTGTGCTGGAGGCCAATAATTATGATGTGATTATGGCGGATACCGGTACAGAAGCTTACAGTCTTATTACATCCCGCTGTCCGGATGTGGTCATTCTGGATCTGGGGCTGCCGGATATGGACGGCATGAAAATTCTGAAAAATGTAAGAGAATGGTCAAGTATGCCGATCATTGTTGTATCTGCCCGCACCCACGAGCGGGACAAGGTGGAGGCACTGGATCTGGGGGCGGATGATTATATTACGAAGCCTTTCGGTACCTCAGAACTATTGGCAAGACTTCGGACTGCCATCCGGCACGCCCGTGCGGCCTGCCTCGTTCCGGAAGGTATACAGACGGGGATTTTCCGCTCCGGCGGCATGGTCATTGACTACGACAAGCATCGGGTGTATATCCATGGAAAGGATGCCGGGCTGACCCAAAACGAGTACAAGATCGTCAGTCTGTTAGGAAGATATGCAGGGAAAGTACTGACCTATGATTTTATTATCCGGGAGATCTGGGGGCCTAATATGAAGACGGACAATCGGATACTTCGGGTAAATATGGCCAATATCCGAAGAAAGATCGAGAAAAACCCGGCCCAGCCGGAATATATTTTCACAGAAGTAGGGGTCGGATACCGGATCGTAGATTCCGATTAAATATTGATTTTTTGCAGCGGTTCCTGTATGATAGTAGATAGTCAGATACAGGACTATGATTAGGAGGTAAATCGTATGGAAATTTCAGGAGTATCCATGTCCATGCCGTCATCGATCAATACAGGAGTGGAAATTGCCATCCTGTCCAAAGCTCTTGATACCGCAGCTATGACCGGAGAAGTGCTGACCGAGATGATGGGGCAGGCGCCGGTGATACCGGGACTGGGAGAGCATATCGATATTCGGGTATAAGAACAGAAAATGACGGAGAAAACATTAGAACAGAAGAAAAAGCTGGCCCTTCAGCTCATTGAACGGCTGAAAGCTGCTTATCCCAAAGCAGGCTGTACCCTTGACTATGACGACGCCTGGAAGCTTCTGGTCAGCGTTCGTCTGGCGGCTCAGTGTACGGATGCCAGGGTGAACGCAGTAGTAGAAAAGCTTTACGAACAGTTTCCGGATGTGGCAGCGCTGGCGGCGGCAGAGACGGAAGAGATCGAAGCCATTGTCAGACCCTGCGGACTGGGAAAGAGCAAAGCCAGAGACATCAGTGCATGTATGAAAATCATTAACGATCAGTATCACGGAAAAGTGCCCTCGGATTTTGACGCGCTTTTAAAACTTCCGGGGGTAGGGCGTAAAAGTGCCAATCTGATTATGGGAGATGTGTTCGGGAAACCTGCCATTGTAACAGATACCCACTGTATCCGGCTGGTGAACCGTATGGGATTAGTGGACGGGATCAAGGAACCGGCGAAAGTCGAGAAGATACTCTGGAAACTGATTCCACCCCAGGAGGGCAGCGAGTTCTGTCACCGTCTCGTCTGGCACGGCCGGGAAATCTGTACGGCCCGTACAAAGCCTTGCTGCGGGAGATGCTGCGTCAGTGATCTTTGTGCAAAAGCAGGAGTTATGCAAAAGGAAAATGGAGCACCGGCGGCAGGATGAACGTTCCCTGCCGTCAGAGCTCCATTTTTTGATGGGTTATTTTGCTTAATAATTCTCTGCGCTGACCTCAAAATATGCCTGGGGATGTGCGCAGGCCGGACAGACATCCGGTGCTTCGGTTCCGACAACGATATGTCCGCAGTTGCGGCACTCCCATACTTTGACTTCGCTCTTCTTAAAGACTTCAGCAGTCTCCACATTTTTCAGAAGGGCACGATAACGCTCCTCGTGATGCTTCTCAATGGCAGCCACCAGGCGGAACTTTTTCGCCAGTTCCGGGAAGCCCTCTTCCTCTGCAGTTTTGGCAAAGCCCTCATACATATCGGTCCATTCAAAATTCTCGCCTTCTGCTGCAGCCTGCAGGTTTGCGGAAGTATCTCCGATGCCGTTCAGTTCTTTGAACCACATCTTGGCGTGTTCCTTCTCATTGTCTGCGGTTTTCAGGAACAGAGAGGCGATCTGCTCATAGCCTTCCTTTTTCGCTTTGGAAGCGAAATAGGTATACTTGTTCCTTGCCTGGGATTCGCCGGCAAATGCGGCTTCTAAATTTTTCTCTGTCTGTGTTCCTGCATACTTGCTCATATGATATTCCTCCTGCTAAAATTTTTCCTCTGCTCTGTCCATGTCTTTTCTACCCTGT
Source organism: Lachnospiraceae bacterium (assembly GCA_910574965.1). GTDB lineage: Bacteria > Bacillota > Clostridia > Lachnospirales > Lachnospiraceae > Hominiventricola. The sequence goes on from CAJTDB010000012.1 coordinate 87,571, forward strand.
TTCCGGACAGGTACATTGCCGATTCTGTATCTATTATACATGGTTTTAAAGGAGAAAAAAAGAGTCCGACACACAATTTTCACAAAAAAGACATAAAAAATGCTTAAGAAAGCCCTTTCTTTTGCCGATATAAAAAACATCAGGTGAAAAGAGCATGACAAAAACCGGCAGTCGGGAATAAGTTCACGGATGAACGTAAGAGAGACTGCAGAACATGGAAGGTGGTTGGGAGATCATGATTATACGGAATAATATAGCCGGTATTAATTCTAACAGGAATAAGGGAATTGCAGAGACAAAGATGAAAAAGAACCTGGAGAAGCTCTCCACGGGTTATCGGATTAACCGTGCAGGAGATGACGCGGCGGGGCTTGCCATCTCAGAGCTTATGCGCAGCCAGATCGGGGGGATCGATCAGGCCCTTCGCAACTGTAATGACGGTATCAGTATGACGAATACCGGCGAGGGTGCGCTGACAGAAGTTCATGCTATGCTGCAGAGAATGAAGACGCTGGCGGTGCAGTCGGCGAACGGAACCTATACTTCTGAGGCAAGAGCCAATCTGGATGCGGAGCGGGTGCAGCTTTTGGATGAGCTGAACCGGATTGGGGCAAATTCGAACTTTGACGGGATTCCGCTGTTTAAGTCCGGGAAGCCGCAGGGATATCCGAATATTGAGCCTCCGACGCTGGCAGAAGACGAGAAGGAGAGGGCTATCACTCTTCAGATCGGATATTCCCAGGCAGAGACGCTGGACGTAGGACGCTATTATATGTCGGATAAAGCGCTGCTTCTCGATGATACGAAATTTACGACATTGACAGATGCCAATGAGGCGATACCAAAGATTGAAACTGCTATCGAAGCAGTGGCGGATATCCGTGCGAACTTTGGTGCAAATCTAAATCATATGGAGCATACCCACAACAATCTGACCGTTACTTCAGAGAATATGACTACCGCAGAGAGCCGGATTAGGGACACGAGGATGGCAGAAGAATTTGTGGCCTATACAAAGGAGAATATTGTATACCAGTCGTCCACTTCCATGGCAGCACAGGCGAATTCAACTGTGCAGCAGGTTCTGAGTCTTCTTCAGTAAATGAAATACAAGTGAATGCAGAAGGCCGTTCGTCAGCAGATACTGGCGGACGGCTTTTTTGGCGTTTCTTTAAGAAAATATGAAGGATTATATGTCTGTATGGGAGGAATCTGGGGGAATCCGGATGCTGTATTTTTCTTTCTGGATATGCGGTTCTGGATTGTCCTGAAAAATATGGGAAATGTGAAAAAAGCGTGGCAGACTGCTTAAGTTTTTCGGGACATTGACGATAAATAGTAATGTAGTGGTTATAAAACCGCTGCGCATTTCGCAGCCTTTCGCTAAGAAGCGGGTCCTCTTCGGAAAGGAGTGCGGAAAAGCCTGGGGACAAGGAGGTTCCCGGATGAGCTGGAAACAGCAATCATAAAAAACAGGAGGAACATTTTATGATTATCCAACACAACATAGCAGCTATTAACTCTTACAGAAACTTAGGTATTAACCAGAGCGGTTTGAATAAGAACCTGGAGAAACTGTCTTCCGGTTACAAGATCAACCGTGCAGGCGATGACGCAGCAGGTCTGGCAATTTCCGAGGCTATGAGATCTCAGATCAACGGTCTGAATCAGGCAGTGAGCAATGCAAACGACTCCATCGGACTTATTCAGACGGCTGAAGGTGCTCTGACTGAGACGCACTCCATGCTGCAGCGTATGACGACTCTGGCAACCCAGGCTGCAAACGGTACGTACAACAGCGTAGCAAGAGCAAATATCCAGAGCGAGATCGATCAGCTTCTGGACGAGATCGACCGTATCGCTAACAACACGGACTTCAACGGCATTAAGCCGCTGGCGGATCCGTCCTATAACAGTGTTACTGGTAAGATGGATAAAAACTTTGGCGGCGGCAAAGGTCAGTCCGTTAATATGAATACCAGTACCAAGGTAGCTTACTGGGCAAGCTCTGATGGTGGTAATGTTGAAGGAAAATATGCGAAGATGACGTTCCAGATTGGTCCGACTCAGCACGAGACCATTAAAGTCAGCAAAGCGGTCATGACTTCTGCTGCGTTAGGTTTGAGCTTAGGAAATACAGCAACTGCTCCTGCGAGTGGTAAAGGTCTCTTCACCAGCACCAAGCACATTCGTGTTACCGGTACTGACACCACTGCAGCAAACCAGGCAGTCAGCCGTATCAACAACGCAATCAACATCGTATCTACCTACCGTGCAAAACTCGGTGCTGCACAGAACCGTCTGGAGCATACGATCAACAACCTGAAGGTTACATCCGAGAACATCACTGCAGCAGAGAGCCGTATCCGCGATACCGATATGGCAGACGAGATCACTGCATTCACGAAGAACAACATTCTTCTGCAGGCATCTCAGTCCATGCTGGCACAGTCCAACTCTGTACCGCAGAGTATCCTGAGTCTGCTTCAGTAATTGAACAGTCAGCAATGATTTATCCGGGTCCGGACATGGTCCGGCCCCATATACAAAAAGGGCCTGAAAAAGCTGTCTTCGGAGCAAATCGCTCCGGGACAGCTTTTTTCTTTTCCTGCTGATTAAAACAGGACAGAAAAAGAAGGCAGCGAGTTTCCGTTTTCTATAGTTGAGATAAAAAAAGGAAAGTAGTACTTAAGTTTTTGGAAATAATGACGATAAAAGATACTATATAGTAAACAGATACTATATTCTTTTTCCATCACCCAAGGCAGGGTCCTTTCCTGGGTGATGTGAAAAGGAGCGTACGGGACAGGGAAGTTCCGGACAAAGCTGGAAACAGCGATCATAAAAACAGGAGGAATATTTTATGATTATCCAACACAACATAGCAGCTATTAACTCTTACAGAAACTTAGGCATCAATCAGAGCGGCCTGAACAAGAACCTGGAGAAACTGTCTTCCGGTTACAAAATCAACCGTGCAGGCGATGACGCAGCAGGTCTGGCAATTTCCGAGGCTATGAGATCTCAGATCAACGGTCTGAATCAGG
>CAJTDB010000012.1:90623-127840 GCA_910574965.1 Lachnospiraceae bacterium
GTGAGCAATGCAAATGACTCCATCGGACTTATTCAGACGGCTGAAGGTGCTCTGACTGAGACACACTCCATGCTGCAGCGTATGACGACTCTGGCAACCCAGGCTGCAAACGGTACGTACAACAGCGTAGCAAGAGCAAACATCCAGAGTGAGATCGACCAGCTTCTGGACGAGATCGACCGTATCGCTAACAATACGGACTTCAACGGTATCAAGCCGCTGGCAGATCCGGCTTACAGCAGTGTAACTGGTAAATTGGATGATACGACACATGGTGGTACAGCCGGTGGTATAAATATGAACAATACTACCAAAGTGGCTTACTGGTCAAGCACTGCAGCGAACAGTGTGGATGGAAAATATGCAAAGATGACCTTCCAGATTGGTCCGACTCAGCATGAAACTATTAAGGTCAGCAAGGCGGTTATGACCTCTGCAGCTTTAGGCCTGAGTAGAGGAAAAGATTATGCTGGATTTAATACCATGAAGGGAACCTCTCCATTATTTACAACAGATACCAAGCATATCTGTGTAACCGGCAGTGATACCACTTCTGCAAATGCAGCAGTCAGCCGTATCAACAACGCAATCAACATCGTATCTACTTACCGTGCAAAACTCGGTGCTGCACAGAACCGTCTGGAGCATACGATCAACAACCTGAAAGTTACATCCGAGAACATCACTGCAGCAGAGAGCCGTATCCGCGATACCGATATGGCAGACGAGATCACTGCATTCACGAAGAACAACATTCTTCTGCAGGCATCTCAGTCCATGCTGGCACAGTCCAACTCTGTACCGCAGAGTATCCTGAGTCTGCTTCAGTAATTGAACAGTCGGCAGTGATTTATCCGGGTCCGGACATGGTCCGGCCCCATATACAAAAAGGGCCTGAAAAAGCTGTCTTCGGAGCAAATCGCTCCGGGACAGCTTTTTTTCTTTTCTTGCTGATAAAAACAGTACAGAAAAAGAAGGCGGTGCTTTTCTATTTTTTAAAGTTAAGATAAAAAATGGAAAGTAGTACTTAAGTTTTTGGAAATAATGACGATAAAAAATAGTATATAGTATTATAGATACTATATTCTTTTTCCATCACCCAAGGCAGGGCCCTTTCCTGGGTGATGCGGGAAGGAGCGTACGGGACAGGGAGGTTCCGGACAAAGCTGGAAACAGCGATCATAAAAACAGGAGGAATATTTTATGATTATCCAACACAACATAGCAGCTATTAACTCTTATAGAAATTTAGGCATCAACCAGAGCGGCCTGAACAAGAACCTGGAGAAACTGTCTTCCGGTTACAAAATCAACCGTGCAGGCGATGACGCAGCAGGTCTGGCAATTTCCGAGGCTATGAGATCTCAGATCAACGGTCTGAATCAGGCAGTGAGCAATGCGAACGACTCCATCGGACTTATTCAGACGGCTGAAGGTGCTCTGACCGAGACGCACTCCATGCTGCAGCGTATGACGACTTTGGCAACCCAGGCTGCAAACGGTACGTACAACAGCGTAGCAAGAGCAAATATCCAGAGTGAGGTTGACCAGCTTCTGGACGAGATCGACCGTATCGCAAACAATACCGATTTCAACGGCATTAAGCCGCTGGCGGATCCGGGATATGACAGCAAAACCGGAAAGCATACTCTGACATCTAATTTCCCGAATGATCAAAGACCTACTACAAGCGGAACTAGTGGAATCAATATGAACAATACTACCAAAGTGCAGTATTGGAAAGAGGTTGGAGCAGATGGTAAAACTGCGAAGATGACCTTCCAGATTGGTCCGACTCAGCATGAGACAATTAAAGTCAGCAAGGCAGTTATGACCTCTGCGGCTTTAGGTTTGAGTAAAGGAAATGGCTTTGGTACTTTCAATCCTACCAAGGGAACCTCTCCATTATTTACAACAGATACCAAGCATATCTGTGTAACCGGCAGTGATACTACTTCTGCAAACGCAGCAGTCAGCCGTATCAACAACGCAATCAACATCGTATCTACTTACCGTGCAAAACTCGGTGCTGCACAGAACCGTCTGGAGCATACGATTAACAACCTGAAAGTTACATCCGAGAACATCACTGCAGCAGAGAGCCGTATCCGCGATACCGATATGGCAGACGAGATCACTGCATTCACGAAGAACAACATTCTTCTGCAGGCATCTCAGTCCATGCTGGCACAGTCCAACTCTGTACCGCAGAGTATCCTGAGCCTGCTTCAGTAATTGAACAGTCAGTAGAGATTATCCGGGGTCCGGCATCGTCCGGCCCCGTCCATAAAAAGGGCCGCAAGGCAGAAAGCCATCTCCAAAACCGAAAGCTTTGGAGATGGCTTTCTGCTTTATTGTAATTCTTGATGGTAACCATATAAGGATATATTTTGTGAAAAAACGTATCTTGTAATTAGAATTTGCATATGCTATAATGCCATTAGGCAAAAAGTAATGATGAGTCCATTTGGACGAAAGAACGAATCCCCCGACCGTAATCGCGTACAGTCGAGGGATTCTTCTTTTCTTTTATAGCGGCAAAGCACCCGCTAGGCTATCTGCTGCCCTTCTCATGCCTGTCTAGCCATTTGCTGATGAGGTGGCAAACCACACCTGCTGCGACAGTCACTAGAAAAGTAATGATGATTTCCATTTGAACACCTCCTCCCGCTGCTGGGTGTAGGTTGGAAAAGCCTCCCCCCCAATCCCATAAATATTTGACAAAAACACAGAATACAGTTGCCCGATCCTGCAAAAGATTTTATAATTAGAAATAGTGGTCAAACACGCTCCAGAAGGACAGGAGGGCTGAAAGTGGCAGCAGACAAAAAGATTCGTATTTCTCAGTGCATGATCGTAAAAAACGAAGAACGCAACATGGAAAGAGCGCTTTCCTGGGGGAAAGACATTATGTGCGAACAAATTGTAGTGGATACAGGTTCCACGGACCGTACTGTGGAACTGGCAAAAAAGGCAGGGGCATCGGTTTACTTTTATGAATGGACGGATGATTTTGCAGCGGCGAAAAATTATGCTATAGGAAAGGCAAAGGGGGACTGGATTGCTTTTTTAGATGCGGATGAGTATATGACGCCGGAGGACGCTAAGACAATGCAGAAAGTCCTGGACAGCTCCAGGGACCGGCATTTTGACGGGATTTCCACCGGATGGCAGCAGTTGGATGATAAGGGGCAGATCTTTTCCTCCGGTACCCAGATCCGCTTTTTCCGGAATCATCCGGATATCCGTTACCGCAGGCGCATTCACGAACAGTTGGAGGCGTCGGATAAAAGAGCGCTTCATATCGGTGATGTGGTCAATGATATTTCCATCTTTCACACAGGCTACCAGACTGTTTCCGTGGAAGGAAAAAGCAGCCGAAACCGGAAGCTGATCTTAAAAGAACTTGAAGATAATCCGGAAGATTATGAGATGATGGGGTATATGGGGGATGAATGCTTTGATGAACGGCAGTGGACAGAAGCGGAAAGGTGGTACCGGCGCGCCGTACAGTATATGCCGGCAGAGCTGGATGAATATGACCAACGGAGTGCTTTTACGTTCACAAGACTTCTGACGATACTTTTTGGCAGAGAAGAGACTTCGTTGGAGGAGATTACAAAACTGTATGATCGGGCGGTACAGGCACTTCCGAAGGAAGCAGATCTGGACTATATGATGGGCCGCTTTTTCGCCTCCCGCGGGCAGGCAGATCTGGCTGTCCGGTACTTAGAAGCGGCAGTCGAGAAATTAAATACATACGGCTGTAATAACAAAGCCCTTCTGCTGGCGGGAAATCTGCTGGAAGCCTACGGACTGCTGGTCCGGTGCTGTCAGGAGACAGGGGCAGGGGAGTCTTGTGTCCATTATGCAGTCACCTGCTTAAAATATGAGAAATACAATATGGCCGTCTTGTCTGATCTTATGAAAGCCCTTCTTTCCAGCGGCAATGCAGAGAATGGGGCTGTACTGGAATTTTTGACAAAAATATACGATACTTCTATATTAAAAGATCGTCTGTTCCTGGTTAAGACAGCCGAGCGGTCAAATCTGCCGGCATTTGCGGCATTTGCGGCAGGATGTTTTTTTACCCAGGAAGAGCGGGAGCGTTTAGGCCTTTAATCAGGCCGGGAAAAGACAGGCATCATCAGCAGAAATGCGGAAAGAACAGAGAGGAGACAGTCATTTGAAAAAGACAAAAAAAGCAAGGATATCCCAATGTATGATCGTCAAAAATGAGGAAGAGGTCATCATGCAGGCACTTTCCTGGGGGAAGGGGATCGTATCGGAGCAGATTGTAGTAGATACCGGCTCCACAGACCGGACTGTGGAGATCGCGGAACAGATGGGAGCAAAGGTATACCATTTTACATGGATTGATGATTTTGCGGCAGCTAAAAACTTTGCTTTGAGCAAAGCGCGGTATGAGTGGATCGCTTTTCTGGATGCAGACGAGTATTTTCCCATGGAAGATGCCAAGAGACTGTTGGCGCTGGTAAAGGAGCTTCAGGATTCAGAATTTCATGGTATTCTGGCAGGCCGTGCCAATGTGGACAATAAGGGAAATATTATGGCGGTCAATACTCAGTGCCGGGTGTTCCGGAACCTGCCTGCCTTAAAATTTATCCGAAGGATTCATGAACATCTGAACATGAGCGACGGGACACTGCTTAGGATGGCAGATGCCGTGGAGCTTTTGACGATGTATCATACAGGCTATGGAGAGATGGAGTCCGGTAAGAAAGCCGGAAGGAATCTGAAGCTGATTCAGGCAGAGCTTGCAGATCATCCGGATGACTACGAGATGTGGGGGTATCTGGGACAGGAATATGAGATCCGGGATGAATGGGAGGAAGCGGTGAAAGCTTTTCGAAAAGCCATGGACCTTATGCCGGAGATCGAGAAAGGAAGTTATGATGTGCCTACATCTCTGGCGGCTTTGCGGCTTTTGGAAAGTGTGATTCACTGTAAAGATGCTACAGAAGAAGAGATCAACAAGACATACGAGGAAGTCATCGCTATCTGGCCGGAAGAGGCGGACTATGATTATACCATGGGGAAATACTATGCCCTGAAGGGGAATTTTCCGGCGGCAGAGAAACATCTGGTCAGGGCCGTCCAGCTTCTGGAGCAGTATGGGAACATGGCAAAGGCTATGATGCTGTCCGGAGAGATTCGCAGCGCTTATGAGCTTTTGTCTGTGTCCTGCTATAATAATGAAAATATGGCAGGATGCGTCCGATATGCGACGCTTCTTCTGAAAGAAGATCCGCATCTGATGAATACACTCATGGTACTTCTGAAAGCATTTCACGAAGATCCTGTGACTGCCTCGAAAGGAGAGGAAGGACTTCTGGAAATTGTGTCATTTCTTGGAAACTTTTATAATTTGCAGGAGCCGGAAGAACGTTTGTTTGTGTTAAAAGGCGCTATGATCGCAGGGTATCCGGAGCTGGCGATTGTGCTTCGAAGACTGTTTGTATCAGAAGAGCCGTCAGCCGCAGACCAGGCGCTGAACCGTGAGTGAGAAGGAGCACACTATGAAAAAGAGCAGAATCAGGATCTCACAGTGTATGATCGTGAAAAACGAAGAGAAAAATATCGAGAAAGCTCTTTCCTGGGGAAAGGGGATTGTGTCGGAACAGATTGTAGTAGACACTGGTTCTACAGATCGGACTGTGGAGATCGCAGAGCGGATGGGAGCGAAGATCTGTCATTTTACGTGGATTGACGACTTTGCGGCGGCCAAGAATTTTGCCATCGAACAGGCGCAGTATGAGTGGATTGCCCTTTTGGATGCGGATGAATATTTGTCCCTGGAGGATGCACAGAAGCTTCTTCCCTGCATTGAAGAGATTCATGAGACGGAGAATGACGGCATTGCTATGGGATGGCTGCACCTGGATGCAAATGGAAATGTGACAGAGCTGGATACCCAAATCCGGGTATTTCGGAATCGTTCCGGGCTTCGGTACCACAGGAGAGTACACGAATATCTGGCTCTGAACGGAGTTCCCATCCGGGCGGCAGACCGGATTGAGAACTTCAGTATTTTCCATACCGGATATGTGGAAGCAACGCTGAAAAAGAAGACTGCAAGCGGAAGGAACACCCGGCTGATTTTGGAAGAGCTGAAGGAGCACCCGAATGCCTACGATATGTGGGGATATCTGGGAAATGAATACTGCGCGGAGGAGAGATACAAAGAGGCGGAGGAGGCTTATCTGAAGGGCATTTCCCTTATGCCGGAACAACTGCTGGACGGCAGGGACTTAATGGGACCGTATATTTACCAAAAACTGCTGGTGCTGCAGGCATTTCTTACGAAACAGGATGAGGAGTCTGTATTAGAAGTCTACAAACAGGCCATCGAACGGGCGCCCATGGAAGGCGACTTTGACTATCACATGGGAGAATATTATGCCGCTGCCGGCCGGTATCGGGAAGCGGAACAGCACCTTCGGCGGGGGCTTGCCCTGCTGGAACAGTACGGCAATATGGGAAAATCCACGGTTCTTTCCGGACATTTGGTGAAGGTCTACGAACTGATGGCCATTTGTTGTTATAATAATAACAATCTTGCGGAGTGCGTCCGGTATACGACGATGCTTTTAAAAGGCGATGCCTATTTGATGAGCACACTGGTGCTTTTAATCTCTGCGTTTGCCAAAGATGAGGGAACTTTGCGGCTGGGAGAGGCCGGAGCTACCCAGGTGGCGGAATTTTTAGGAACGAAATTTTATAATTTTCAAAATCTGAAAGACCGGATCTTTGTCCTGCGGGCGGCTATGGCGGCGGGGTATCCGGAACTTACGGCAGTCCTTCGCAGAACATTGACACCGGAAGAACTGGCGGCTTTTGAAAGGGCTGTGGGGAAGGGTTCTGCAGACGCGCCAAAACCGGAGACGGTCTTAGACCGGACCATACGGATGGTACTGTTTTATTCGCAGGTAGAATCTTTTAACTTTTTTACAGATCAACTGGCTGAGGAATTTGCAAAAAAAGGGCATGAAGTCTTTATTTTTGATCTTCGTATGCCTTCCGAGGAGGATCCTCACTCCAAAAAGCATTTTGAACAGTTTGTTTCGGAGAAAGTGGACGCAGCCGTGTGTTTTGACGCGCTGGGGGTCCGGGAGGATTTGTATCCGGGAATCAATGCTGTCTGGAACCGGCATCAGACGGTAGTTATGGATTTCTTTATGGATGCGCCGCCCCGGTTTTATCCGGCTTTTTTGGAGCCGCCTGAGAATTATCATCTGTTTTGCTGTGACCGGGATCATGTGGATTATGTCAGGCGATATTACGGCGAAACCGTGAAAAACATATCATTTCTGCCGCATGTGGGTGTGCTGCCGGAAGAACATGCAAAAGTCATCCCTTACAAAGAACGTGCGTTCGATATTCTGTTTTGCGGAACTTATTACCGTCCGGCGGATAAATTTGCAGACTTGAGGAGAGAGCTGGAAGAGACTTTTCCGGGAGATACGGCGCTGTATCAATTTTATGAGCAGATGTATCAGAATCTGACTGCGGACAGCAGCCTGAATATCGAGCAGGCGGCTCTTCGGACGGCAGAGCAGATAAAGTGGGAGATTCCTCATGATTTTATGGAAGTGGTCATGTACTGTGCAGAGTCTGTGGACTGGGCCATCCGCATGTACCAGAGGGAGCGGGTGGTAGAAGTGCTCGCTGCATCCGGACAGGAACTGTACCTTCTGGGACGGGGATGGGAGAACCATCCGTCCGCGGGGCTTCCCAATGTACACCGCATTGACGACCGGATCCCTTACAAGGACACGCTGGCCTATATGGGAAATGCCAGGATCAATCTGAATGTGATGCCCTGGTTTAAGGCAGGTACCCATGACCGGATTTTCAATGCCCTGCTGCAAAAAAGCGTACCGCTTACGGATGCCAGCAGTTGGATTACGGAGCATTTTACAGACGGAACAGATATAGCGCTGTACGACCTGAAGCATCTGGAAATGCTGCCGCAGATTACACAGCGGCTTTTAAAGGACAGCGAACTGGCGGAGCATATCATTCAGAAGGGATACGAGAAAGTAAGCCGGACGTTTACATGGCAGAATTGTGCCGGATGGCTTCTTAGTACGGCAGCAGAATATGGGGAGAAACGATGAATCAGAACGACTTTGGTAATTATTTGACAAATTATGCCGGGATTTCTCAGATGCTGAAGACATGCAGTGTGCGGGAAATGCTGGAACAGACAGCATCGCTGATGAAAATTCCGGCGAAGGATATGGAATGGCTTACGGTAGTAGAATGCCCTGCGGAGCCTCTGGACGGTCTTTTTGGACATGTGCTTGAGGAGCTGGTGAAACATGCGGAGCATTATGACTGGCTTTATGAACGGCTGGAAGACGACGGTTCCAGGGCGGTTTTGATGGAGCTTTTGCGGTACCGGATACTGCCGGCGGTGTCTTTCTTAAACAAGGCCGGAGAATTGTCCGGCGGTTTGGATAAAGGCGGGGATACGTTCCGGACGTTGGGGGCAGCAGGCGGAGAGATTGATGCCATTCTGGAGGCAAAGGAGTATATCCGGGAGTCCGCGTTTGCGCTGTCAGTCTGTGTCAGTCATACGAGCAGCGGTCTATGGGAAATTCCGCGTCTGCTGGATGCAATCCGGCCGGGATACAGGTTTCGGCTGCGATATGAAATAGAAGGCGGGGAGGCGCAGGCCATTCTCTATGCCGTTATGCCTCCGGCTAAGGGAGAGGATCCGGTCCGTCGGGAAGGACCGAAGCGGATCGTAGCGCTGGCACCTTATGAGAGAGGATGGAGCAACGCGGAGCTGGTCAAAGACTGCGGCGTGATTCCGTATTTGTTCTACAAAAATCATGGCTGCGAAGTTACCATGGTCAGTGCGCCTATGACGGATTATTCCAATTTAAAATATATTGATGGCGTGAAGCTTCTGTTTCTGCCGGACGGCAGACCGGAGACAAAGGAAGCCTATATCCGGCAGGAGGCGCAGAATATTGACTGCCTGATGCTGCGCCGTCCATATCCGGATTATTTGGGTGTGGTTAAAATTTACAGGCAGTGCAATCCAACAGGGAAGATTTATCTGCCTTTGGACGCCAATTCCTTTTTTGTGGATCGGATTCCCTGGCAGGAAGGGTTTATGCGTGATTTTATGAAGGAGTGCCAGGTCATCAGCGCTTCCGGCAAAGCCATGCAGAGACATTTAAATGAGAAATGGCCCTGGGTCATCGAACATATTCCCAATGGTTTTTATCATTTCGGGGAAGAGCGAAAGGCGCCTGTATTTTCGGAAAAGGAAAATATTATCCTGACTGCGGGCAGACTTGGGACGGAACAAAAGGGAACACATGTTCTGCTTGAGGCATTTGCAGAGATTGCCGGGGAACTGCCGGAGTGGGAACTTCATCTGGCAGGCAGTGTGGAGCCGGAGTTTGAACCGTATTTGGAGCAGTTCCGGGAGCGTTTTCCGGAGCTGATGGAGCATAGAATTCATTTTCTGGGGCATATTGCGGATCGGGAGACACTTTATGAAAAATATGCCAAAGCGAAGATTTTTGCACTGACTTCTGCCTGGGAGGGCGGAACCCCCAATGTGATTGCGGAAGCATTGTACGCGGGAGATGTGACGGCAGTGACAAAGATTGACGAATATCAGGAGGCGACGGATGACGGACGCTGCGGAGGCGCCTCAAAGATCGGCGATCCGGAGGAATTTGGAAAGCTTCTGCTTCGTCTCTGCCGGGATGACAGACTGGAGGAAATGTCCCGGCACGCGCATACCTATGCCTGCAGACATTATGATATGGAGCGTATTGTGGATGGACTGTATGAGCTGATCTTTGATTCGGATGAGCAGTTATCCTAATAGGCATATCCGGGTTAGCTGAGGAACTTTCAAACAGAAGGCAGCAGTTCAGGCATATCCGGATTGCTGCGGAACTTTCAAACAGCAGCAGTCCGGATATGCCAGGAAGGATTTTGGGACGCAGAAGGCGGCCGAAAATGCTTCCGTAAAGGTGGCATATCCGGACTGCTGCGGAACTTTCAAACAGCAGCAGTCCGGATATGCCAGGAAGGATTTTGGGACGCAGAAGGCGGCCGAAAATGCTTCCGTAAAGGTGGCATATCCGGATTGCTGCGGAACTTTCAAACAGCAGCAGTCCGGATATGCCAGGAAGGATTTTGGGACGCAGAAGGCGGCCGAAAATGCTTCCGTAAAAGGGGCATATCCGGACTGCTGCGGAACTTTCATGGAGAACAAAAATGGGTGATCTGATTTATCAAAATTCCAGATTTATCTTTGCAGAAGGAAGAAGAGAAAAAGTCCTTCTGGACTGTACGGATCTGATGTCCAATAAAAGCAGAATTTCTATGCACAGCCTGCAGGATCAGGAGACGAGAACGATACCGATTCTGCTGGCCGGCCTGATGGAAAAAGAGTCCGAAAACCAGGACGGGACAGGACTGATAACCGCACTTCTGACCGTATTGCTGGTGTCTGAACTGGTGAAAACTTCCCGGCCGGTGCGCGTGCTGGAATACGGCTGCCTGGGCGGCAGAATCAGCAGGTATCTGGCGGAAGTATTAGGAGCATTTCATGAAGAATCCTCCCTGGTCTGCGTCTGTGACCGGATGGATGAAGCATGGCTTAGACAGATGGAAACGGCGGAGGAATCCCCGCGAATTAACTTTTTGGCCGGAGACTATGGCCGAGTGCCTCTGGCACCTGGTTCCTTTGATGTGGTGCTGATAAACGGAACGGTGGATTTTGCCGATCCTGAAGAGGTAATTCTGGATGCCTCGAAGCTGGCGGCTGCAGACGGGATGCTCATATGCTGCTGTAATGACTCGCCGCTTCTAAAAGATCTCTTCCGGCTGTTTTATGAGAAAGAACACAGAGAAGACTACGAGCTTGATCCTTTCCGCATACTGATGACTGCCAGCGCATCAGACCGGAATTTCATGAGCTGGGAAGAAGCGGATTATGAGATGTACAGCCGCAAAGTACAGGAACATTTAGAACAGGCAAAGGAGATCTTTGCAGGCCGAACGGCAGATGAGAGTAAGCGAAAAATATTGAAAAAACAGTTGCTGGCAGATATAAAAGAAGCATCAATAAAAGGCGATGAAAAACGCAAACTGCAGCTAATGGAAGTGCGGGGAATATTAGAAGATATCTGAACATACAGCAGCCTGACAAGGGATAGATAAATTCCTTATCAGGCTGGCTGTTTTCCTGCTTATCTCTTATGGTGCGGATGCTCACGTACCGTTGTACAAGCTTTGCTTAACTCTGCAAGAATGCTGATCCGATAACGGTTCTTATAGTAGTTCAGAACCGGGGAGAGGGAACGGCTGCCGGCCACTACATATTTGGCCGGAAGTCCGGAGAGAGTCAGTGCACACACATCTGCCTTGCATCTGGTACAGGTACATACATTGTACTGACTTAGAATCTGTTCCAGATCGTGCTGCATAATCAGTTCTTCCATTACATTAATAAAACGAAAATCTTCATCCTGAAGCTGCTCACTTAATCGTCCGCCGGATTTGAGAACGACTGTGTCTTCCGCTTCCGGTTCAAGTTCTAAAATTTCTTCTAACGGTTCGGGTTCCGGCTCTGGTTCCGGTGCAGCCTCTGCTATGGGTTCCGGTTCCTGAATCACCGGCGGCTCTATCGGCAGATCGTCGGTCGTCACCGGAACTTCCTCGCCCAGCTCTTCAGACAGTTTGTTCAGGATCTCATGAGATACCCGGTCATTCCGGCTGCCTTCGTCTACGACTGTGACTTTGGCAGAAGAAGCGGTATGCGTTCCGGGAATTTTAGTGTCCTGTCCGCTGTTGTCAGCCTCATCTGCCCGTGCTCCGTTGGTCAGCAGGTTTAATACATGTGAAGTTTTGTTGGTTTTCTTAGCCATTGGTTACTGCCTCCTATGATCGTTCCGCGTCTGCGGTCTGAAATTTTATTTATACATCCCCCTCGGCCGGTGCCGTCTGCAGTTGGATCTCCGGTGCAATCTCCAGAAGAAATTCTGCATAGTCCTGCACTGCCAGTGAGTTGGGATTGTAGGTGAAGATGCTTTCTCCGTGAGCAGGGGCCTCTGCGATGGCCACACCGCTGCGGATCTTTGTTTCAAATACCTTTGAATCGATCTGCTGTGCCAGTTGATTCGCCATATCAAGCACGTCTCTGGACAGAAGGGTACGCCGGTTAAATCTGGTAAGCAGAATCCCCAGTACCCGGAAATCCGGATTGAATGTACTGCGCACAGATTCGATGGTTTCCTTTAACTGCGCCAGTCCCACCAGACTTAGAATATCGGAAGCCATGGGGATAATAAGAAAATCCGATGTGGAATAAGCATTAACCGTCAAAAGGTTCAGGGCGGGCGGCGTGTCGATAATGATATATTCATAGTGGTCGATCACCGGTGCAAGGGCATCTCTTAAGATACATTCCCGTCTGCCCGGCATATTTTCCAGGCCGTTGCTGCTCAGGGTGATATCTGAAAACAGAAGGTCGCATGTATCGCTCTGAATGAGCGCTTCCTCCACGGAAACCGTACCCTTTAAGACATCCAGGACCGTATACCGGTTCTCCCGGCCGCCGCCAAGACAAAACCCCAGGTTCCCCTGGGGGTCCAGATCGATACCGAGGACCTTCCTGCCCGTCAGGGCGATCCCGGAGGCCAGCGCCGCGGATGTGGTTGTCTTGCCGACTCCGCCTTTCTGATTGGAAACTGTGATTATGATGGACAAGACGGTACCTCCATAAGTGAAAAAATATAAAAATGATTTCCAAAGTATTAATTTTATTATACATCATGTCGATAAATAAGTATAGATGAAAAATGAAATTTTTAGAAGTTGCTGTACGGATATTTTCATTAGATATTCGGCAGTGGTCTGCGGATAAATGAAAGGAGAGTATAGAGATTATGGCAAGTTTATCAGGCACAGGCAGTGTATCCAGTTCCAACAGTCTGGGTAATACTTCCCTTCGGGGTTTTGGCGGTATGGTATCCGGTATTGACCGTGATTCCATCATCGAGCAGATGACTCTTGGGACAACTACAAAGATCAACAATGTAAAAAATGACATCACGAAACTTCAGTGGAAGCAGGAGGCTTATCGGAGCTTAAGCGATCAGATTCTTAACATTACAGACAAATATACCAGTTTTTCTTCCTCCACCAGTCTTTTGGATCCCATGACTTTTGCAAAGAGCATCATTTCGGTAGAGGGCAGCGACAAATCTACCAAATATGTAAAGGCTTCCGGCACCTCGGATATGATTAACACCATTGCATTAGAGGGCGTAGAGAAGCTGGCTTCTTCTGCGGTGCAGCAGTCCGAGATCAAGCAGTCCAGCAATGGTCTGATGACAGGCCTGGACGATCTGGAGAAAGATATCTCTGTTTCCAGACTGAACAACGGTGTGGACGGCAGGACGCTGACCTTTGGCATGTATTCGTCCATTGGCGGCTGGTCCGGGCAGACGACCTTTACCTTCCCGGCACAGTACCAGGCGCGCGGGGAAAACAACGAGCTTTTGTATGATGAGAACGGCAATAAAGTCATGAAAAATATCGACTATACGTCGGAAGATTATGAAAAGATTGCCGAGCAGCTCAATTATGCACTTCAGGATTCGTCCGCTTCCATTAATATAAATGGAAAGAGCACCAAATTAAGCGAGTGCTTTGAGTTCAAATGTGTAAAGGAAGAAGCAAAAGATGAAGAGGGAAATACAATTCTGGGTGATGACGGCAAGCCGGTTATGGTCGCCAGGATGCAGATCTCAACGGACGGTAAAAAAGGACTTGGCAACTATAAGATCAATTCTTCCGCATCTTCCGCTTTAAGCTCCCTCGGTTATTCCGGCGACGGCGGCGCCATTGATGTGGATCAATATAATAAAAATCTTGGTTCCTTTGCAGACAGTTCCGTTACCAGAATGTCCGTTCTGGATTCTCTGACCGGAGCAAAGGTGAACTTTACCTATAACGGAAGCACCAAAGAGATCGTACTGGTTACGGCGGATGATAAGGAGGAGATCCTGAAAGTAAAGCTTACCGAAGAGGAATTGAAAAAGATCAAAGAAGAGCAGGATAAGCTGACGCGTGTGGATCTTACAGACGAAGAAAGAGCAGCCGTGGAGAAGAGCGTGCTGGAAAAGATGCTGTCTGAAAAAGGCATCAGTCTGGAAAGTATCACGTCGGATGTGATAAAAGATCAGTTTGGCGGTAATTATGATACAGAAGTCAACAATCGGAAAGATAAATATAACAATTACAGCGAGGAGCAGTTTAAAGAAGAGTTCGGAATCTCAAAAGACAGCGTAGCAAATGCAGATGCAAATCTGTCAATCAATGTCTTAGCTGAAAAGTACAATATAAAAAGAGAACAGTTTGTTGTAGGCGAAGGCGGAGATGACCTTCCCGATGTTACTCGTATTGATCCCAAAGATTACCAGGATGAGAACGGAAAATGGCTGGATGGGAAATATGAGCAATTTGTAAAGGATGTCGAAACTGCTTTCTCTGATTATGTAAAGGGAGAGTACAAGAAAGATACCGGCAACGACTATGATGCAGAGCTTGAGGCAGCTTATCAGACAGCGCGCACGGAAGCTATAGAAGCAAAGGTTAAACAGGAGATTGCGGACGCGGCAAGCACGAAACGGGCGGAAGCGGCGTTAAAGGATGGTTCGCTGACAGAGGACCAGTTAGACAAATATGCAGCAGACGCAGGGATAACAAAAGAAGCGATTAAGAAAAGACTCGAACAGAATGAAGGCGAATCGGACGAAGACTATAATAAGCGTGTTGATGCCGAGTACAGGAAAGAAGCACTTATAGCTGCAGGCGATCAGCTTATTATGGCGGATGCGGCGAAGATATATAAAGAAGAAGTCGATAAGGTAAAAGCAGATCCAAATTATACGACAAATCTGAATACAGCGATAAAGGATGCAGAAGCAGAGGCGCTTGCTAGGGCGAAGCAGAAGATTGAAGACGATGCCCTTCATGGAAAACAACTGGAGAAAATGGCGGAGCTTCTTCAGCCTCGTCTGGACAAAGCTTTTGGTGTCGGAAAAGACGGGCCGAATGTGGAGGCTGTTGTAAAGGACGGCAAACTGGCCTTCGAGGCGGCTTCCGACAACACCAGCCTGTCAATTACCACCGGAAGCAGCGGCGGCAGTGTTCTTGGGAATATGGGCATCATTTCCGGTGCTACCAATAAGGTAAATTTAAATGGTGATCTGAAACAGGATTCGCTTGGTATTGACCCTGAGAAATTAGATGAACTGCTGGAAGAGGGTCTGGTCATCAACGGAACCAAGATCGAGGGGATTACCAAGAACAGCACCATTAATGATATTCTGAACAAGATCAATAAGTCGGACGCAGGAGTTAAGGCGACTTATGTACAGTCCTCCGGTCAGTTTATGCTGGTGTCTGAGGAGACTGGTGCCGGCAGACAGATCAAGCTGGATTCTGAACTGGCACAGAAGCTTTTTGGTCAGAATGATGCTTCAGGCGCTTACGAAGCAGGAAAAGGCTTTAAAGAAGGCGAAGATGCCATCATCCATGTAAACTACGGCAACGGTATGAGCGTTGTGGTACAGAACTCTTCCAATACGTTCAATCTGGAAGGTCTGAACGTTACGGTAACAGGTGAGTTCGGCGGAACAAAAGATGCAAATGGAGTATGGCAGGCGGATTCTTCCGAACGCGTTACTTTCAGTTCCAAGGCAGATGCAGAAGCAGTTACCGAGAAGGTGAAAAACTTCTTCGAAGATTTCAATAAGCTTATCACAGAGAGTTACAACCAGCTTACTACCCGTTCCGACAGTTCCTATGGTCCGCTGTCGGATGAACAGAAAGCGGAAATGAGCGAGACTTCCATCGAGAACTGGGAGACAAAGGCGAAGCAGGGAATCCTGTATAATGATTCCATCGTCCGTGATCTGAACTCCACACTGGAAAGCTTCCTGACCCAGCTTATGGGCAGCGGCATCAGTTACCAGGATCTGGAGAAGATCGGCATTACTTACGACGAGAGCTGGAGCGGCGGTGCATCTACCATCGTCTTCAACGAGAGCAAGTTCCGTTCCGCTATGGAAAATGAGCCGGAACTGGTGTCTGATATTTTCACCGGAACAGGAAAGTCCGGCGGTGTCGGTCTTGTGAAGACTGTTGAAGATATGCTTACACCTTATGCTACCCGTGTGGCTTCTAAGAATCGCGGCTCCGGCAGCGACAAAGGCTCTTATGGAAGACTTATTGAGGAAGCAGGTTCCGAGAAGGTACCGACCTCTACATTGAACAACTTCATTTATGATCAGATCAAAGAGATGAATCAGAAGATTCAGACACTGCAGGCTCAGTTAAAGAGCCAGCAGGAGCGTTACATTAAGCAGTTTACGAGTATGGAGACGCTGATTAATCAGTACAATTCACAGTCTGGTTATCTCGCGAATCTGTCAGGCTGATGGATAAATGATATAAAAACTACATAAGCAATCCAGAAATTAAAACTCTGAAACCAGCAGATGCCCGGACAGTGCCAAAGTTTTTCGAACAGGTACTGAAAGGGCGTTTGCGGAATTTCTGAAATAAAAATAAAGGGGATCATATGAACGGATACAGTCAATACAAAGAGAAAAGCATATATTCCATGTCCGGTCCGGAGCTTTTGCTGCTTCTGTTTGATGAGAGCATTAAGCGGCTGACCCGCGCAGAGCTCTCGCTGGACGAGAAGAATTATGATGATTTTGAAGATTGTCTGCAGCGGACATCGAAAATCGTTCGATATCTGACAGATATTCTGGATATGAGTTATCCGATCAGTCACGACCTGAGACGGATCTATGTATATCTGGTTTATGATATCAGTATCGTAAGTGCCGGCAGAGAGCGCAGAAGGGACGAGATTGGACGCATCCGTCATATCCTTTCCGAGCTGCGCGAGGCGTTTGACGGTGCCAGCAGACAAGTGAATGATATGCATATTGTAGTACCAAGAGAGGTAAGAGGATAAGATATGGCACAGACAGAGCTGGATATAACAAGAGTAATGATCCTTCTCCAAAGACGCCGTAATTTTATCTGGGAGGTCAGCCGTCTGACAGGAGAGCTGGAACAGGCGATGGGGCGCAATGATGAGATTTCCATTGCCATGATTCTTCAGATGCGGGCGGATGAGATGGCGAAGATCGACGAATGCACCAACGAAATCTGGCAGATGGCTGAGAACGGACAGGAGGCGCAGAGAAAGCTGCGTCTCCTCATGACGTCAGAGCCGAAGGAAGGCGCGGGAGAGACTCCAGAAGAGAAAAAGATCTACGAGATTCGGCGGAAGACGCAGCATCTTCTGGACGAACTGCGGAGAGTGGATGAGAGATTGAACCGGAAAGTGGCCGGAGATAAATCCTATTATGCGCGAAAAGACCAGTGAGAGGATAGCTGATGTATTATGAACCAATTATTGCTTGACGGACGTTCTCTGGAAGGGATTGTTTCGTCGATCATCCGCAGGAATGATCTGCATCTGACGCACAGCCGTATGGACTGGGAGCGTATGTACCGTATGGCAGATTATCATAAGGTTGCCAATATTGTTCATCTGGGGATTTTAGGATATGGAGATGCAATACCGGCAAAGTGGAAAGAACGCTTCTTCACCCGGTATCAGGAAGCACTTCTGTATGGAGCAGGATATCAGGAAGCGGTCAATGAGATGCTTACCTGGATGGATACGAGAAATATCTCCTGTACGGTACTGTGTTCAGAATCCATGCGCAGTCTGTATGCTGTTTCTGAGATGGCAGATTGTACACCTCTGATGATCTGTCTGGACGAGAAGAATTATTCGCTGGTCCGGGGATATTTGATCGATCTGGGCTATGAGACAGAACAGGCTTACGAAGGGGAGGGAGAGCGTCTGGCACGTCCTCAGGGCATCTGCATTACGCTGTATTACCGACTGCCCTTCCAGACAGCAAAATATGTCAAGGGTATGCAGCGGCTGCTGGAATCGGCCAGTCTGAAAGAACCCTATCGGTATGTTCGGATGCTTCCGGCCGAAAACGAGCTGGTTTACCGTATGGCGGCGGCGGCCTATCACTATGTAACAGACGAGCTGACCATGCGTGAGGTGCTGGATCTGCAGCTCTTTCATCGGAACTGCCGGGATACAGTCCGTATGGATACTGTGGTCAAAAGATTGGCGGAATTTCAGATTGATGAACTGGCGGAGAAGATTCTTCGGCTTTCTTATATGTGGTTCGGAGATCGGGCGGATACATATTACGAGAATCTGCCGGAAGATATGACGCCGTACGATGTTTTGGAAGAACGTCTGCTGACAAAGGGAATGGTCAACCATGAAACAGATGTTCAGGCTCTAAAGCTGCAGAAGATGATTCAAAAGGAACTGGACAAGGTGAAGAGAGAAGAGCGGATTCGCCAGTTCCGGGAAAAGGTAAAGGAAAAGTGGGAAAAAGCACTTCGGAAAGTTCGCTGGTGTTTTCCGGATTATCATTATATGGCATCGATTTATCCGATGGTGGAGAAGATACCGCCTCTGCTTCCGGTGTTCTGGATCATTCGGGGGGTACGGCTTCTGACGAGGGCTATAAAAGGATAGATGAGAGGCTGGCTGTGTCAGCCTTTTGCAGTATAAAAATCCCCTTAAGAATCTATGATTCGAAAGGGGATTTTTTTATTCTTCTGTAGTTGCAGTTTCCGGTTCCTGGACCGGATTTTTTCGTTTCAGAATCGATTTGAGCATCATAACAGAATCTATATTAGGTGTAGAAGCGTTCTTATTGCTCTGTTCGGCTTCTGACAATTCTTCCCTGAGAATGGAGATCTGTTTTGGCGCGTCAATAGCCAGGCGAACTCCGTCACCGGCACATTCGATTACGGTAATGCGAATGTTATCGCCGATAAGAATGCTCTCGTCTTTTTTGCGTCGAAGTATCAGCATGTTCCGTTACTCTCCATCTTCCATATTTTCTGAGCCTGCGATGGATGGAAAAGAACGCAGCTCATGACGGCATCCATAAGAAGAATTTTCCAGAATTACCTGGATGCCCTGCCGGGTCTCCGGATTGATTACCAGAGGACACTTTAAATTTACCGTGTTATCCAGATAATTGTTGTGCACCACGCAGATGGCATAGCAGGAGAGATCCCCTTCTTCACGTGCACCCAGGAACGCCAGTTCTTCCGGGGTCAGGGCAGGTGAATAGCCGGGACAGAGAAACTGCGGATTGATCAGCACAAATCCTACCTCGCATTTGTCTACGGACAGCATCAGGAGCATAGAATCATCCTCACCGTCATCGTTCAGATTCAGGAACAGATAACGCTTTAATTCCGGAAATCCAAACAGTCCGTCGGGGAACAGGATCAGATTTTCCTCTTCGTACTCCACTGTGCCATAATCGGTCTCTATTGTCATATTAAAAATACACTCCTATGTGAACAGATTGATATTTCCGCCGCTTGCTGACGGTCTTGGAGGGACATAATTGAAATCACCGAGGTACTCAAAATGCAGTTCCGGGTATTGGGTAACAATGGTCATGACCATCGGCGGGAGGAACGTAAGTTCTCCTTTGGCAACCCTCATTTCCAGAGCTCCGCGCTCTGCAGTATAGGAAGAGCTTGCTTCTGCAGATACATCAATATGGCTGCTGGCTGTCTGAACCGGTACCGCTGCTGCAATATCAGCAGCATAAGTGGTATCCGCAGTTCCATAAGCCGCAGAAGGAGCCGGAGCGGAAGCAGAGGATGGTGTCGGAACAGAAGCCTGTGCCTGCGCCTGCTGAAAAGCAGCCTGGCGCCGGGACACATTCTGCGCCTGGGGTGCCGGTGGGGTGCGCTTGGAGAAAGTCCGATTGATCTTCGTCAGATCTTCCACAGGAACAGAGTTCCTGCCGGCGCTGCGGCGGAAAGACATCTGGCGTGCAATAGCTTTCCTTCTTTCCAGAGCGACAGAATCGGAGCTGACCAATCGGGCATTCTGTGTATAGCGTACGGTCTGCATGGGTACAGAGGTGATCTTAATAAGCTGTTTCATATATAGAACCCCCTTTCCTGGTGATGCCAGGTTTTTCTTTATCTTACGAAATCAAACAGTGAATTGCTCATCAGTTTTGAACCTACCTGAAGAGCTGCATTGTAGGCATACTGGTTGCCGTACATTTCCAGAATAGAAGCGTACGGATCTGCACCCAGAATGTCTTTGTACTGCTCTTCCAGAGAATCTTCCATATTTCCCAATTTCTCTGCAAGGCTGTCCAGAAGATTGGACTTGTTGCCCAGGTCCGAGTAAACGGTACTGGTTTTGTGCTCTGCTTCCGTCATCTGATCCAGGACACGGCCCAGGTTTGCAATATGGCCTTCGTTGGGATCGATCTCCTTGCCGTCAATGTAATCGTCCAGAGCGGAGACTGCCTGCGCTACGAGACCAAGAGGACCATCGGTCAGTCCCTTCATGATATCGTTTGTTGTAATAGTGCCGTTGGATTCAATGATGGCGTCGGACGTATATCCGGACAGCAGGTTCATACCGCCGGTATAAGTATCCAGGAGTGTACTGTGATCACGGATGTTGCCGTAGCCAAGATCCATAAAGCCCTGCTCGGACATTGCCTTTATCAGCTCGGCTTCTGTACCGGTGCTGTTCGCAGCATCAAATTTAAACGCATAATTTCCATCCTGATTCTCATCAGTCAGCTTCATAACAAATTCTTTTGCAGTGCTTTCTCCTGGGAACGTATGCCGATAGGTAAGTGTTTTTCCATCTGAACTGAGTTCGAAAGGAGTTGTTGTTACATCATTGCCGCCGTAGACATAGAAATCCTGATATTGTGCATTTAAATCGTTGACCATCGTATGCTCTAACTGAAGCAGCTCATCGCGGATGGTTTTCTTTGCCGTATCGGTAGTGGTGGCATTTCTGGCTTTGATGACTTCTTTTCTGGCAGTGGAGAGCCGTTCCTGGATGTCGCGGGCGCCAAGCTCCTGCTGGTAGAGACGGTTCTGTACATTTTTCAGAAGTTTAGACTTACTCAAAACCTCACGATACTGCGTATCGATTTCTTTTCCTCTGTAGTAGGAAAGCGGACTGTCGGAAGCGGCTTCATAAGCTTTTCCGCTGGAAATCTTGTTCAGACTTTTGTTCAGATTCAGGTGTACGCTGTTTACCTGACTGGTATAATTTCTGTATGTAGATGCATTGGTTACGCGCATAACTTGGTTACCTCCTTGTTCTATGGGATGCGAAACGGTTATTTATCTAAGGATTCGATTAACGTCCGCAGACACCGGTGCTGTTGATAAGTGTATTCAGCACCTCGTCCAGTGCGGTCATCAGACGGGAAGCAGCATTGTAAGCAGACTGGAACATCATCATATTTGATGCTTCTTCGTCCATGCTGACGCCGGATATGGAGTCTCTGGCGTTCTCAACCGCGTTTAGTATTGTTACATTGTTCTTCAGATTGTACGAATTGCTGTAAGAGTCGGTGGCCAAGGTAGTGGATACATGGTTCATAAAGTCGGCAAAGGTATTGTTCTTCAGATCCGGATTTATGCCGCCCATAGCTGTTGTGCCTTCTGTAACTTTATTTGGGTCATATGGGTAGGTCGTACCCATAGCTTCGATCATATAAAGGATGGTATCATTGGGGTCTTTTCCCGCCATACTGATATGCACCTTGCCGCTGATCCAGTCGGGATTGATGCTGATATTGCCGGCAGTGATACCGTTTTTGCCGCCATTTTCTTTGTTGGCGAACAGAAACCAAGTATCATCCGCTGGCTTGGCAGTTGGATCGGAGGTTGTACCTGAAATATTAATCTGGTTCATAACATCTGCAAATGCTTTGGCAAGAGTATCCAACTGATCACGGTAATATTCATAACCGCGGATATCATTGTTCTTATTGGTACCGGCATTCTGATCATAGGGAACACCGTGCTGCCACAGCATATCCAGGCTGGCCTGGATGGAACCTCCGGTAAGGCCGGCGATATTGTTATTGCCATGGCCGTCAGAACCGGTTACACCGCCGCCTGTATTATACTTCAGCATAAGTGTTTCCTGCACGTTGTTATCAAGTAAATTTTTTGCGCTGCCCGTGAAGGTAAGCGTAAAGTCATGGGGATAGGGCTGATTTGCATTATTTTTGGTAAGCTCCAGCTTTCCGTAGTTCTCATTTCCTTTTCCTTCGGTGCCTTCCACCAGCGTCAGCCGCTGCGTATCGCCGTTTTCGTCGGTGTAGAGCATCTCCACCCGCAGATCGTCCGGCCATTCCTTTTTGAACAGGGGCTGACCGTTGCTGTCGAGGTGGTAAATTTCCTGCAGTGCGTCACCGCCATTAGCGTCAACACCGTCGTGGTCCTGATCTTTATAATAGGTAACCTCAATAGGAATAAAACTTGATAATTCATCCAGCAGCAGATTCCGCTCATCCATCAGCTCCAGGCTCTGCTGGCCGAGAATCTGGTTCTGCTTGATCTGGCGGTTCAGAGTGCCGATCTGCTGAAGAATATCGTTGACCCGCTGAACGGCTCCGTTCTGGGATGTGCTTGTGCCGTCCAGTTTGACAAATTCCTGCCGTTCGGATTCCGTAATCTGCCGGTCTGCATCGTTCAGAAGGTTTGCCAGTGCTTTCATACGGTTGCGAAGCTCTGTCTCGAAGATGGGATCATTGACATTGGAAATCTCCTGCATGTTAATCAGGGCGTCGCGGATATCGACAAATGCATTGTTGATACCGGTGATGTTGGACTCGTCAAATACCTTAGCCAGCCGGTCCAGGGCTGTCTGGATGCTGTCTGAATAGCCGGATTTCTGCATCTGGTCCCGGTACTGAATGTCCAGATAGGGATCGCGGATCTGCGCAACCTTATCCATATGCACGCCGAAGCCTACGATAATCTCCGAACCATTCATATATTTGGAAACAGGAGAGGTGTAGTTCAGACTGGACGTCTGAAGCTCCTGCCTTGTATATCCCGGCGTATTCATATTGGCCAGGTTCTGCCCCACAATATCCAGCCGCTTCTGGTTGGCCTGCAGAGCGGAGAGCGCCGTTCCAAAGCCGGCGAAAGTAGATCGTACCATATATTTTTCCTCCAAAAATCTATTTTATGTGAAAGAACAGGGTGCCAATATCTGAAATCTCAGACATAGGTGCTGCGAATCCTGCCCTGGGACGGGCTTTTGGGTGGATTTACGCCGCCGCCGTTGTTATAGGACGTGCCTTGCTGAGCATAATGCTTTATTTCCCTAAGCCGTACATTTAAGACCCGTTCTGCGCCCTCGCGGGCATTCTGAAGCTTCTGCATCTGCTGATCCAGCTCCTGAAAAACCGGAGCGAGAAGTGCACACTGCTCCGGAGAGGCCGCTGCAAGGATTTGCCGGAACGTGAGAGAATCCCAGCCCAGAGTCTTCTGGAGCTGGGTCCTGTGCTGTTCCAGTCCCCGAAGTTTTAACAGAAGGGCCTGCTCTTCCTGGATGCAGCCGTCGAGAAGTTCGTGCCGCTTCTCTGAGGCAGCGGCTGTCTTGATCTCCTCCGTACGGGTAATCTGTCTGGCAGCAGCAGTCAGATTCCGAATAATCTGAATGTAGTCCTGTAGTGTTGCCTGTGTCGTTTGATTCATAGAGTGTACTGGAATCCCTTTCTATTTATGCTTATCTGTTCAGTTCAGTCCTAAAAGCCGTCCTGCGATCTTCTGCGGATCCGGCTGATAAGAACCCTCGGACACCTGCTGTCCAAGTTCCCGGACTCGTTCCGGACTGGCTCCCTCACGAACTTGTGCGGCTGCTGTACGCGCCAGCATACGGGCAAAACCAACATCTTCGCTCTGGTTCGTACGCGGTCCGTTGATCATTACCGTATCATAATTCCCCTGTGCCTTACCGGACTGGGCAGTGCGTTTGCGCGGTACGGAAACCGGCGTGCGGTAAGAAGGATTTAAGGTCTGGAATTTGACATTCATACAGAACCTCCTTTCTGGCCTGTGCGGTACAGGCTTTTTGTTTCATTTTGTATCTGTACATAACTTTACTTATTTTATCGGCATTTTTTTGCAAATGATAAGATATTGTTTCTCAAATTTACGGAAAAATACTTTCTTCCATTTCTGAAAAGCTTGCAACGCATCCGAAAAAATGCTAATATATATGCAAACTACGTCGACATATTGTAAATGAAGTAAAATTAGAAAAGAGACGGTAGTCAGGGGAGATATGGCGAATATATTACAGGTAACGACTCCAAATGTAAATACAGACAATCGGAATCTGCAAAATCCGATGGACCCAAGACACGGGGCGGATCTGAATGTGCGCAATCCGGTAGACCCTAATCGTGTCGTCCGGGCGGACAACCGGGACGGACAGCAGACAGGGAATACCGCTCAGAACGATGTGTTCTCTGTTATTAATTATGAGAGTAATTACGGCGCTTTTGTTAAGAGCCTTGGAGAGAACGGGGATCTGAGCAGTGCGCTGGAGAAGCTGCTGTTTACGGATATGGCAGGGCTGTTGGAAGCCGGCGGTACGGAGATCGGAGGACTGATAGACCAGTTCCTAATGACCATGCACATGGATTCTTCCGATGATCTTTTTGCCTTTTTGCAGGGACAGCAGGAGCTGCAGGCCAGATTTACAGGAGACTTTTTTAATCAGCTTCGTTTTATGCTGACCCAGAATACGTCCAACAGTTTTAAAGAAGCGGTCATCGCTTTTCTGAAAGGATACAATAATTATGCATCCGGCGCGCACCTGCTGGAACAGATGCGGGCGCTGACGGATGACATTGAGCAGTTGATGCTCCGGTCGTTCCGGGAGGAATTCCGGCAGCTGGCAGATGCTATGAACTGGGGCGCAGCCAACGGGGATACTCTGCGGAATGCTTCTTTGCTGACGGGGAGGATGATTCCCTTTCTTTCGGATTATATTTCTAAGACACATGATTACGGAGCCATCCGGGATGCGACGATGCTTTTGATCTTCGGGGCAGCCCGTTATCAGGACGGTGAGATGGGGATGCTCATGCGGATGTTTGAACGCATGATGGACAATCACGACTTCGAACGTATGTTCAGAGGAGACGCCAGGGAAAGTTTCATGAAGCTTTTAGAGGAGGGCAATGCATCTCAGGCGGCGCAGAAGTCGGTGATGACGGATTTTGCCGACAGTCTTTCCAAATTGCTTCTCCGGGGGGCCAATGGGCAGGCGGGCCTGGAAAATGTCCAGCAGTTTTATACAATCATGAACGGAATGCTTTTAAACGAAAGCGTATATATGCCGCTTCTGCATTTTATCCTGCCTTTCCAGTTTGAGGGAAACAATGTGGTGTCGGAGATGTGGGTGGACCCGGATGCGAAAAAGGATAATGAGGACGGGGGCAGGAAGATCAAGTTATTTTTGAAATTTGATATTCAGAGCCTGGGAAAATTTGAACTGGTGATGACGCTGCAGGATCGGGAGTCTAAAATGCAGCTTTTTGTCCCCTCCAGTCTGTCAGGGAAAAATAAAAAGATTCAAACAGACGTATCGGATATCTTTAAAAAGAACGGTCTGAAGCTGGGGCAGCTTTCCGTGTATGACCATATCCGCGACAGGAGGATTGACGAGATCTTTCCTGAGATTCGGGAAAAGGAGAGAACGATCAATGTCAGAATTTGATGAACTGATGCGGCAAAGAGCCGTAGCTCTGAAATATAACCCGGAAAAGAACGGCGCGCCGGTTATCGTGGCTTCGGGTATGGGATACATGGCAGAACGGATCACGGAAACCGCTATGAAGGCGGGGGTGCCGGTGTATGAGGACGATTCGCTGGCGACGCTTCTGACGCAGTTGAAGCTTGGAGCAGAGATTCCGACAGAACTGTATCAGGCCATTGTGGATATTTATATTTATTTTCTGGGGTATGTGCCGGAGCCGGACTCTCCGGCAGGCGCTGTGCCGGAGGCGAAAGGGGCAGTGCCGGACGAGGCGGACCCGGAGGAATCATAAGGGTTGTCCGGACATATATTTTTCTAAAGAGAAAAGGAGCAGATGTTTATGCAGGGGATAAATCAGGCGGCACTCCTGGGAATCTATGGAGTGCCGGAGCAGGCCGGACAGAGCAGCCAGACGCAGAAGGCGTCGGACCGCTTTGAGACGGCACTGAGAAACGCTATAGAGGAACAGTCAGGAGGACAGGAGAGCATGGACGCCATCTTTGAGGAGGCGGCATCCACGTACGGGGTTCCGGTGAGTCTTTTGAAAGCTGTGGCAAAGGCGGAATCGAACTTTAATCCGTCTGCAGTGTCCAAAGCCGGCGCCATCGGTGTCATGCAGTTGATGCCGGGGACAGCCAGTTCATTGGGAGTCACGGATCCTTTTAACGCAAGACAGAATATTATGGGAGGGGCAAAATACCTGAAGACAAACCTGGACCGTTACGGCGGGAATGTGAGTCTGGCGCTGGCCGCTTACAATGCGGGTCCCGGCAGCGTGGCGAAGTACGGCGGGGTCCCGCCTTATGCAGAGACGCAGAATTATGTAAAAAAGGTATGTTCTTATATGGAAGGAGATCCGCTCTATGCAGGGACGATGGTAAACACCGGACAGTCAGCGGGCGGCTATTCTTCTATGCTTTCCGCATTGGGGAGCGGGTATGGGAATGCAGGGCTTATGGGCCTTATGTCCGGCAGTTACGGTTCCTCGATGGGCAGCCTGGGAAGCAGTCTGTTCGGCGGTATGGGTACGGCGGCCGGACTTGGAAGCTTTTATGGGACGTCCGATCTGGGCGGAGGGTTCGGCAGTCTTTACGGCTCTTCCATACAGACAGGCTTTGGCAGCATCTATGGTTCCTCCACAGATATGATGAGCCTTTTGTTCGGCAAAGTGCTGGAAAATTCTCAGAGCGATCAGGAGGATGACAAGAAGAATGTATACAATCTGGTGGAGCTGATGCGCCTGCAGATGATGATGGACGCCGGCAGTGAGATAGGTTCCATTACGATATAGATAAATCAAGGGCATAAGGGGGAACGGATGTCATGAAGTTGAAGGACTGCGACAATTGTCTGGTATATGGATCGGACAAAAAGCCGCTTGCCAGAGCCAGGGCGGTAATGGTAGAAGAGAATGTATTCCGGCTGTATTTTGGAAATTATAAGCTGCGGAATGCAAAGCTGAAAACGATCGTGGATTTTTACGACGGGCAGCAGGGACTGGTCCGCTGTCAGTGCGATCTGGTGGTGAAGCAAAAGAACGCCGGTCAGGGACTGGACGGGGAGTGGATGGCGGAAGGTACCATCAGCAAGGTATTTGATGTGGTGCAAAGGCAGAAAGATCTGCGGGTAAAGGTGCATATTGGACTGGAAATTGTGTCCGATGACGGTACATTTACTTCCGGCATTGTACAGAACATCAGTGCGGGCGGTCTGTATATTACTACTTCCTATCGGATGGTACCGGGACAATACTTCTCCTTTATTTATACATTTGAGAATGAACAGCGCCGGGTTACCGCAAGAGTTTTGCGCGTTACAAGGATCGCATCCCAGAGCAGCTATGGTTATGGATGCAAGTTTGTGGAGCTGTCGCCGGATGATGAAGCGGATATCCGGAAATTTGTCTATCGGAAACAGATCGAAAAGCAGTTGAAACGAAAAGATAAAATAGGATATTAAACATAATGAAGATAAATCTGGTTATGATCGTAAGAAACGAAGAGCGTTCTCTGAGGAAATGTCTGCAGGCGGCAGCGCCTCTGGTGGATGGGATCTTCATAACGGATACGGGATCTACGGACCGTACGGCAGAGATCGCCAGAGAGATGGGGGCAGCGGTAAGTACGTTCACCTGGGTGAATGATTTCTCGGCTGCCCGTAATTTTGCTCTGGAACAGTCGGACGGGGACTGGAATCTGGTGCTGGACGCAGATGAATATGTACGGTCTGCAGACCGGCGTGAACTTGAACGTGTACTTGCGTCCCGGCCCGGACTCTGGTTCGGCGGAATCATCAGGTACGATTCCTATCCGGAGGAAGGCAAAGTCAGTATAAGCACCTCCATCCTGCCGCGGCTTTTGCCGGGAAGTGTCCGCTATGCGGGCAGGATTCATGAGCAGCCGGAGGGGGATTATCCCTGTTACCGGATTCCATTGGAAGCGGATCATGACGGCTATCTGTATACAGACAAAGGGGAGCGGAATCTTTCCTATCTGGAAAAGGCAGTGCAGGAGTGTCCTAAAGACGCATACTATCAGTTTCAACTGGCATCTACTCTGCGGAATCTGAAGCGTCTGGAAGAAAGTCTTCCGTATTTTCGGAATTTTTATCGCTGTGCAGGACGGACGGAGAGCTATCGGGCCGGGGGCGTGGTGCTTTATCTGTACACGCTGCTGGACTTAGGCACACCGGCACATCTGGACGAGGCGGCACAGATCGTGGAAGCGGAAGAACCTGTTCTTGGAGGCTGGAGCGATTACTGCTTTGTGTGCGGACTTTTCTATATGAAACGGGTACTGTCCGATGTGGGCAGATATATGAGCCTTCTTCCGAACATTGAGCGCTGCTACTTGCGGTGTCTTCAGATCGGAGAGCATCCGGAAGCCGGCGGTGTTGTTGGAACGGGGTCCTTTAAGGCGGCTTACAATCTGGGAACCTGGTATGAGGTATCCGGGCAGACAGCGCTGGCAGTGAAATATTATGAGATGGCGGCCCAGGAGGGTTATGAACCGGCAGCAGAGCGTCTTAAGCGCATCTAAAAGGCCCTCTGGTATAAACGAAGTTTTTCAGGGCTGTTTTTGGATATATCGGCTTTGCGCGTCTTATTTTTTCGAAAAAACAGGCGATATTATTGATATAGCAGGTTTTGCCATCGGCCTGCAGGAGAAGGACTTCTCTTACAGCAGAAGGGCCCCTTTGGCACTCCTGCTCAAACAGGTATGGTCATACCAGAAAGGAGATGTGTGAATTATGACAACGAGTGGAATATCCAATAATTCTTTGATGGATTATGAAGGCTGGGTGAGCAACGCGAATGCGAAGGCGGAGTCCATGCAGAACAAGGTGAATTCCACCTCTTCAACCAGCGGTTCGAAGAAGACAGGCAGTACCAGCAGCGTGGATACGTCCAGTTCTTCGGTCTTTCTGATGAATTACCAGATGCAGCTTACGGATTTGGAAGCCGCATCGGCAAAACTTCAGTTGAGCAAAGAGGACAATGTATTCTCCAAATATGAAAGTGCATTAAGTGATCTGAACAAGGCAGTGACAGATGACGAGAGGAAGGCGGCTCAGGAAGCAGTTGACAAGGCCAAAGAGGACATTAAGACTGCAATGACTGATTTTGCAGATCAGTTCAACAAGACTATGTCATTCCTGGAGAGCAATTCCAGCCGCAGCAGCACGGTAGAGAATCATCTTGCTTCCATGAAGAGATCCCTGATGACGAACAATGCACTGAAGACCGTAGGTCTGAGCACGGATGCATATGGAAAGCTTCATGTGGATGAGAAAGGGCTGGATAAGGCTCTGAACGAATCGTATGCTCATGTGAAGGAAACCATGGGCGGACAGTTTGGCATTGCAGAGCGTGTAGGCTCTAAGGCTACTTCCGTGCTGGACAGTCCTGTGGACAAGATCGTTGGCTCCGGTTCCTCTACAAAAGGAACAAATGAGACGGAGAACAAGGACAATACAAGCAGCAGCAACAGCAGCAGCTCTAACAAAGGAAGCTCTGCTTTAAGCAGCGCGTCCATGCCGGATTCCCTGACTTCGTTCTATAATTTTACGAAAGCGGGAGCATTTAATCTGAGCAACTATTATGCAGTTGGAATGCTGATGAATACGATCGGATAAGTGTGCGGATTTGCGCAGACATGAAAAAGAGCCGGAGGGAAGGAGAGATCCTTGCCTCCGGCTCTTTTTCATGATGGGTGACGGAGCGTGGGAAATTTATCCGGTCCTTGCTTTTTTGACCATGTTATGCTAAAGTTTTAACTGTGCCTGCCGATATATCTATTGGCTTAAAGTATATATTTTATATTATATAAGACTTAACAGCGCTGACAGGAGTGAATTCATGAGAAAAGCACAGAAAGAACAGGCAGAAAAACTGGTTTGTCTGTTAGACCGGGTACATGACGGAATAAAAATGTCCATAGAGACAGGGCAGAAAGATCAGGCTCTGGACTTTTTAGGGCAGTGCCAGAGCGGAGCTATCAATCTGGGAGAGGCTATTGAGGAAACCGAGGGAGAAGGCTTTGTGACGGTTAAACATCTGGAAGAGTACTGTGAAACGGTCTACCAGATTTACGAGAAGCTTCGCCAGGGGCAAAGTGTCAGCGCCAATCAGGCTTTTAAGGGCCTGCGCCGGTCACTGACGCAGGTAAAGAACAGTATCCGCAATGATATTCATGTGCGGACAGAGGTGGTATTTCTGCCATATAAGGCGTCTATGTGGGATTCACTTGAGAGCGTATGGAAGGCGGCGGAGGAAGATCCGGAGTGTGATGCTTATGTGATTCCGATTCCGTATTATGACCGGAATCCGGACGGGAGCTTTCGGGAGGAGCATTATGAGGGCAGTTTGTATCCAGAGTATGTTCCGGTGACATCGTATCAGGACTATGATTTTGAAGAGCACCGGCCGGATGTCGTTTTTATCCATAATCCATATGATGAATGCAATTATGTGACAAGCGTTCATCCTTTTTTCTATGCCAGAAACTTAAAACAGTATACAGATAAGCTGGTATATATACCTTATTTTATATTAAATGAAATTGATCCGGAAAATGCGGCAGCAGTAAAGGGAATAGAACATTTCTGTACCGTACCGGGTGTGATTTATGCAGATAAGGTGATCGTACAGTCGGAAAATATGCGGCAGGCGTATGTGAACGTGATGACTGAATTTGCAGAGGAAAACAGTCTGGAAGGCATGGACCGGAAGTACTGGGAAGAGAAGATCCTAGGGCTTGGGTCGCCGAAAGTAGATAAGGTGCTGAACACCAGGCGGGAGGATCTGGAAATCCCCAAAGAATGGCTTAGGATCATCGAAAAGCCGGACGGAAGCTGGAAGAAGATTATCTTCTATAATACCAGTGTGACGACGCTTCTGCAATATAGTGAACACTATTTGGAAAAGATGAAGGACGTATTCCGGGTGTTTTACGAGAATCGGGAGGATGTGGCGCTGCTGTGGAGACCGCATCCGCTTATAAAGGCGACGATTGAGAGTATGAGGCCGGAGCTGTGGAGCGAGTACCAGAAAATGGCGGAAGCGTATCGGAAGGATGGATGGGGGATTTATGATGATACGGCGGATATAGATCGGGCAGTGGCGATATGTGATGCGTATTATGGGGATGGGAGCAGTGTTGTAAAACTGTGCCGGGAGAAAGGAGTACTGGCGATGGTGCAGAATGTGGATTATCGCCAAAATGATATCACGTTTTTTCCATGTTCAATTGATGGTACATGGCAGGAGAACAATGAGATATGGTTTGTCGGAAATGAAGATAATATGTTATGGCACATGAACATATTGACGGATGAAATTCAATATATGGCAACTTTACCCACAAAAAATAAAGAAAATACTTTTCGCATGAATACCCGGTGTATTAAGGAGGGAAATAACATTTTCTGCCTGCCGGACCGCGCAGACAGAATAGTAATTTATGATATCATCACAAAAAACACAGAGTCATTTATGATTGATATAGGTGAAAGCCATACATATTTGATTGATAGGAGCGAAAATCGTATAGGAATCTATAATGCATGGAAATGCGGAAGCAAAATATGGTGTGTTTCCTATTTTTTGCAGAACATTATAGAAATAGATATTGACAATAAATGTGTTGGCGGAATATATCCCGTATTTGAAGATGAAGAAACGCTAATTGGTTATGAAGCTGCAATGCATCGGGAATGCATATATTGTGTTTCAAGAAATACAAAGAAAATTTTCAAATTTAATACTATAACGAAAAGCGTAAAATATTACAACCCACAAGTGAATGATAAAGGGTTTAATACGATTGTATCAGACGAAAATATGTTTTATCTGACGGGATATAAAAAGGCGATTTATATATGGAATGAAGAGAGAGATAGCATTGTACCGCTTGACATGTTTCCACAAAAATATCATGTACTAAACAAACAAGGATTAGAAACAGATTTCTATGATATGCCGATTTTTTATCGTAGTCTTGTGATGGAATCATATATATTGTTCCTGCCGTGGAATTTTCTAGATGCATTCAGCAACGGACTGATTGCGTACAGGAAATCTGATCAGAAAGTAGTCTTAGTAGATAGTGGTGATGAAAAAGAGTGTCTTTTTTCTTTTTGTTATAGGAAATCCGGAGATACAGTCGGGATATATTGCTCAGTAGAAAACGGTATATTTGAGGTGGACAATAGTTTTCGTCTCCAATGTGTGAAGCAGTTTGATGTACCGGAATATTGGGATGCTATGAAGAAAAGAAATGTGATGACAGAAGGGACCATATATGACCTGAAAACTTTGTTAAACGCAGTTAAGGGAGAATTAACGAAATGATGGACAGGAATTTGAGAATTGATATAAAAGGGATTTTGGATTCTGATCTAAATAAAGAAGGGAAAAGAGGAAATATGAGTCAAATGTTGAAAATATAAGAAGAACAGCAGAATTGGTGTTATATGCAATCCCTGAAGAAAGAATAAGCGATGAGTAATAAAAGGAGGAGCGCATGGAACAGATTATTGTTTCGTTTACGTCTTATCCAAAAAGAATACATACGGTACATAAGGTGCTTGATTCCATAATTGGGCAGACAGTTTTACCGGACAAGATTGTTTTGTATCTTTCGTCCTCGGAGTTCAAAGAATTTGGTTGTTTGCCTGATTTTTCGAAATATACAAAATATGGATTTGAAATTCATTGGAATGAAGAAAATTTGAAATCACATAAAAAATGGTTTTACGCGTTTCAGGAATATCCGAACGATATTGTAGTGACGATCGATGATGATATTTTGTATAAGAATACAGCGTTAGAAATTCTTCTAAAGTATCACACACTGTTTCCGGAATGTGTAGTGGCAAGGAATGCTGCGGTAATCACCAGTGATAAAGGCGATTGGGTGGCACCGTATGAAATGTGGTGTTCTAGTAGCGTTGATTACGTTGGGGCACCTCGGATGGACTTATGTGCTATAGGAAATGGCGGAATTTTATATCCGGTACATTTGTTCAAAACGAATGAAGTTTTCAGTGTGGATGTTTTTATGGAGAAAAGCAGATATGCAGACGACCTGTGGATGAAAGTGATGGAGGTCTATAGCGGAATACCAACGGTGCTGGCAGAAAGGAGATGGGATGATGTGGTATTAACTGAACATCAGACCACTTGCTTGTTTCAGAGTTACAATAAGGATGGTGGTAACGACAAACAGTTAAAAGCACTGTTGCAATGGTATCCATATACATACTACAAGGAGAACCTGATTGATAGTATATTTAGCGGGGGACGTATGACTTGTAAGGAAGCCAGAAGAATTGAAGAAAAAGAAATGGATAGTATCCTTGATGAATTAATAGGAAGACTTAGTGTCTATAAAAATCTTATTATTTATGGTGCTGGTAATGTTGGAAATAGAGTGTATTACCTGTTAAAGGATAAATTAACCGACTTGATTAAATCATTCGTTGTAGAAGATACCTCAAATAATGCGCAGAAAGTTGGAAATATAGAGGTAAAAAGTTATAAGGAGTTTTTGAACAGTGATGAAAAGGTATTGATAGCTTTACTGGAGGAAATACAAGAAGAACAAGTGAAATACAGACTTATTGCGGAGGGGATGAATAAAGATAGAATTATTACCATGAATAGTTACGAAAAAAACGCTTTGATGAAAAGAGTTTGGTTACCGTTTAATAGTAGGACATATTGGGAAAAGAGATATGTGGCGGGAGGCAATTCCGGAGCAGGTTCTTATAATAAACTGGCAGAATTTAAGGCGGAGGTTATTAATAAATTTGTTCAGGAAAATAATGTTAGCAAAATAATTGAGTGGGGATGCGGGGATGGAAATCAGCTAAAATTGGCGGAATATCCGGAATATATTGGCTTTGATGTATCGGAAAGAGCGGTGAAAATATGCAAAGAAAAATTTTCGGGTGATAGGACTAAGCAGTTTATCTGGTGTGGTGACGATAATTTCCAAAATAGGGAAAAAGGAGATTTGTCTATATCGCTTGATGTTATTTATCATTTGATTGAAGACGATGTGTATGAACAATATATGGAACGATTGTTTTCGTCCAGCAATAGATTTATTTGTATTTATTCAAGTGATTTTGAAGAACGTTCAGCTACACACGTAAGAAATCGAAAATTTACTGACTGGGTTGCGTCACATACAAATAATGAATGGAGACTGTTAAAGATTGTTCGCAATATATATCCATATTCTGAGTACAATCCGGATGAAACATCATGGTCAGATTTTTATTTTTATGAAAGGATATAATGCAGGAAGATTGAATGTAAACGACTTGGAGAATAAAAAACACTCAATTTGTTGCTTGTGAGGATAAACATATTACGATCGACGACTAGTCGTGATGGCGGAAAGGATGTATTGAGTGATAATCCATATATTTGGAGGATAAAAGATACTAACTTTTATCCGAAAAAATAACGGGAAAAGAAGATGCAGACATGGTTGAAAGGAATAGAGCAAAGTGAATAGGATTGTTATATATGGATGTGGAAATATTGGAAAAACAGCGTATACATATCTAAAAGATAAGAATGAAATCCTTTTTTTTGTAGATAAAAATGCGAAAGAGATAAAAGAAATACAGGAATTTAAGATTCCCGTATATGAACCCAAGGAGTTGCTTAACTATCAAAGGGACATAAAAATTGTTATTGCAAGTATATGGTGGCGCGAAATATTAGATGATATCAAGGATCTTGGAATTATAGATTTAGATATGGAAATATTTAAAATAGGAATTGATCCAGTTTTATCGGATGAAATTAAAGAATCTTTAGACAGAAGAACAATTAATTTAGGCAGTTTTTTATCTACTCAGTCAGCAATTCATTGTAAAGAATTAACATTTATACCGGGTGGATCGAGAATTTTGGACTTTGTGTTTCTGAAACAGATTGCAATATTATATGAGTGCAGGGAATATTTAGAAATAGGAACATATATAGGTGAAAGTATAAATGTTTTGACGGAGTGTTGTGAAAGACTTTATAGTGTAACGGCACTTCCGGGAAGTCCATATTCTATGAAATATTGGTGCAGGGAGGCTGAATTACCCGATTACTCGGAAAGACTTACCTATAATGAAAGAATCGTTCATTATTTTACCGACTCAAAGCAATTTGATTTTTCAAAGCATGCAGATACAGTTGATCTTTATTTTATTGATGGTGACCACAGTTATTCGGGAGTATATTATGATACAAAAAATATTTTCGATCATAAAAAAGAAGATGCAATAGTAGTATGGCACGATTTCAAAAAAGATAATAAGTATAATGTGAATGTGGTAACGGCAGTAAATGATATACTAGGAAATGAATTTGAAAATGTATATGTGACGGATAATAATATGTGTGGAATTTATATTCCTAAATCTAGAAAATTTGAATTTGATTTGCATAGAAGGCGTTATGAGGAAAACGCAATATTATACACGTATGATGTGAATTTGGTGAATTGTAGAATATATAATATTAAACGGGATATATAGCATGAAAAATATCATTATTTTGGATATGGGTTTGAGGGTGTACAAATATAGCTAAAACTTGAAAAATAAGACGGCTGCTTTTGCAGGAAATGGATCCATGAAATAAGGAGTGAAGAATGAAGACAGCAACTTTGTTATTTACCTATCACAGAAGCCATCATACACAAACGGTTTTAAAAGCATTAAAAAATAATATGAGGTATCCGGAGAAGCTATTTGTGTTCCAAGACGGACTGAAAGAAGATGAAGATGAAGATGAATGGCAAAGAGTAAACAGGCTGATAAATGAGGTTGACTGGTGCGATACAGAGATTATTGTATCTGAATATAATAAGGGTTTGGCGGCTTCAATTATAGCAGGAGTTACATATGTATTTAGAGAATATGATGCGGTTATTGTCATGGAAGATGATTGTGTCCCAGCGCCTGCTTTTATGGATTTTATGCAGCAGTGCTTTTGCAAGTATCAACATAATGAAAAAATCCATTCTGTCAGCGGATATGCATATCCGGTTTCTTTGAAAAAGAATAAGTATGATGTATATGCCTGCGGGCGTATTTCTTCGTGGGGCTGGGGAACATGGAAGGATAGATGGGCTCACTTTGAGAAAGATTATGAGCTTGTAAAAAAAATGAAGCAGGCGGAGAAAATATCTAGAAACCTTGCCATGTGGGGAAGTGATCTGGAGAGTATGTTGGTGGGAAATATTAGGGGGATATGCGATTCTTGGGCGGTTTTTTGGGCATTAGATGCAATTTATAGAGAGAAAATATGTTTGAATCCCTATGAATCTTTGATTCAAAATATCGGATTGGATGGTTCCGGAACGCATTGTGAGTGTTCGGATGAATTTGATGTGGCATTAATAGGCAGACAAAAGAAAAAATTTGATCTGCCTGAAGATATTGATATAACAGATGAGACGTCAGAAGCACTTACACCGCTGTTTGGCAGTTATACGGCAGTGAATGGCAGTGAGGAAACGAAAGAAAAGATCCTCGTTTATGGATTGGGCAATTTTTATTTACGAAATGAACGGCAGATTTGTAATATATATTTTGTAGAAGCATTTGTCGACAGAGAACAGCAGGGATGGTTTGCAGGTAAGCGGATTATTAAAAAAGAGAAAATAGACCAATATACATATGACCGGATTTTGGTCATGATTCAGAATGATAAGGATTGCCGGGAAGTGGTAAAAGAATTGCTTGCGCGGCAAATTGATTCTGAGAAAATATTGATTGGCCGTGATTTATATAAATAACTATAAATGAGCAAATATAGAAATTTGCACAAAACTACCCTACCAATTTCAAAACAGCTTCAAGTGACGCACCATTTTTTATGAACTGGTGCAGATTACCGATTCGCTCTGTTTTGACTTGATCTTGAAAATACCAG
>CAJTDB010000013.1 GCA_910574965.1 Lachnospiraceae bacterium
TATAATTTTTGTGTAAGTTAATGTGTTTGGTCATACATTAATTTTACACCAACTGCCGGATTCTTTCGAGGTCCGGCAGTTATTTTTTTCATAGAAAAGGAGCTGCGCACTAATCACTTAGTGCGACAGCCCCAAAAAAATGGTTTCGTCCCTGAAAAACGCAAAGAAAATCTCAAAAAATGAATAAATTTTTAAATTTTTTTAAAATTAGGCCGGTTCTTTGACGCATCCTTTGACGGTCCATTTGTTATACTGGATATACATTCAGGGGAAAACAAAGAGATACACAGATGGAAATCATCTTTATCACTACATAATAAACATTCTGAGGTGAATAGAAAGCTATAAACCTTTTTGCAAGGAGGAGAGGTTCATGAAAGGGAAGAAAATCTTTAAAAGGATCGTGGTGTCCGCATTGACGCTGGCGATCATGTGCTCCAACATCCCGGTATCCGCAGGGAGCCTGCCGGAAGAGAACACAATCGTCACGGAGGAAGCTCCGGCATCCGAAGAACCGGAGAACGAAGCGCCCGTATCAGAAGAAGATCCAGCAGGTTCGGAGCAATCCGGGCCTTCTGCGCCTGGAATCGGGGACGCTTTGGAGGACAGCACAGAGACCGTTCCCACGGAAGAACCTTCTGCAGATACAGAGGAACCGGAAGAACCTTCCGGGAATGATCCGGTACAGGACCCGGCAGATCCTTCCGCAGAACAGCCTCCGGCAGAAAAACCGGAAGAACCTTCCGCAGAAGCACCGGAAGCACCTTCGACGGAGGCGCCGGAAGTTCCTTCCGAAGAGCAGCCGGAAACACCTCCGGCAGAAGAGACCCCGGAGGAAGAACAGCCCGAAGACACAGAGTCCGAAGAGCAGTTTGAAGAAGAGGACCCGCTGGACTTTGAAGATCAGCTTCCTATTGAAGATATGAGCAGACTTCCCGATGAGGAAGGGACCGCAGCTACTATCTGGGCGGCCAGAGCACCGAAAGCGATGCTTTTTGCCTTGTATGACTTAGAGGCTCCGCAGGAAGATGAAGAGAAAGCCTGGACGTTTGATACATACTATGTCAATCAGGCCGATCCTTACAACGTGACCAAGACCAGCAACTTTGATCTCAAATATCAGATGGAGTTCCACGCCAGCCAGGATCTGGCAAAAGGCGCCGTGTTCATTAAGATCAACGCAAAGCTGTATACAGACCGTTACGGAAATGTCATTCTGCCGACAGAGATCGCAGTGCCGGAAGGAAGGCCGGATGATCCGGTCTTAAACCGCACCACTCCGTTTAACTACTATATAGAAGAAGAAGGCGATGAAACATATCTCATCTTCTTCAACTATAAGAAAATCCCCTCCGGCAGCAACGCCGCCTGGCAGGTGCTGTATAAAAATCAGAAACTGATGAATATCGTAGATGAGACCCCCTGGACACTGACGCCGCAGATCCGCGTAGATACAGGGGCAAAGGCGCCTACAGAGGAGAAGCCGGAAGGCATAGAAGCAAAACCATACAACCTGGAGACATTCGAAGAAGAGGCAGAGACAAGAACCTCTCTGACCGGACGGATTGATTCCTCCGTATCTCTGACCAGT
Source organism: Lachnospiraceae bacterium (assembly GCA_910574965.1). Classification (GTDB taxonomy): domain Bacteria; phylum Bacillota; class Clostridia; order Lachnospirales; family Lachnospiraceae; genus Hominiventricola. Next base: position 1,592 of record CAJTDB010000013.1, read on the forward strand.
GTCGTTAAGACTTCGTACAGCGAACCGGGCAGGAATTACACGCCCGGACTCTATACCAGAGCACAAGTAGAGAAATACATAAATGGAAACGTACCAGGAGAATACCTGAACAATGCAGGGAAACTGGATACAGAACATTGGCGTTTTGTTGTCTGGGATGTAAAACTTCAGGGAAAAGCGACACAGCCCTGGCTGCTTTCCATAAAAGATATACCATTCCTGTCCGAAGACGAAGAAGACGCGGATATGAAAGTGATCGGCTATAAGGATAACTCAGACGTGTCAACGCCGTATCGCCTCCCCATTCAGGCGCCCGGCTTTTCTTCCGGTATGAACGAGATCGGCGATCTTTATGGCGGGGTTCAGTATCAGGAATCCTGGGGCAGCCGTTTTTATGTAGTCACTGCTTATCCGGCTGAAAGAGTCGTTTCGGGAACGAAACTTCAGAATAAGATCTGTGCTACCATCATTCCGGGGGACGAAAAAGATGATCCGGAGGAGAAGTACTCCACGCCCGCTTCCTGGTCCTATGCGGACTATGACTGGCATTTTGAAGGAGATAAGATCGGCATTTCCAAGCAGAACGGCACAGGTCCCAAAGATGACAAGACTCAGTATACCGGCTGGCTGGACGCATATCAGCGCTCCAGCGAGAAAGGGGAAGACTACGGAGAGATTCCTTTCTCCACTTCCAGCGTTATGCATGGCTATTCCGATACCCACAGAACGAACAGCGGTACGGAAGACGGCGTCAGCTATACAACCGGAGACTATATTCCGAATACCTGGTATACCTTTACGACGGCAGATGACTTTGTGTATCTGTACACGGATGAAGGGAAAAATGTGCGTCCGCTGACGGAGAAGGACTACTATTTCTCCCAGGTCAGCATTACGCAGAAGGATTACGGGTACGATATATGGGAAGATGAACGGAAGGAAGAATCCGAGCTTCTGACCGTAGATAGAGACAAACTGCCCGATGGTATCTTTGATAACGGCAGCGAAGTCCGCGTCTACGCGATGCTTGCAAAGTCCAATGGTACACATGATAAGGATGCCCAGGGCTGGGAACTGGTCCATACAGGACATATGAACCTTTACACAGGCCAGTTTGCCTTTCAGTTTAACGAGGAACTTCTGGAACAGCAGCCTTACCGCATCAAAGTAGAACATGACTCCATTGACTTCGAAAGCCAATGCACCATCAATGTCAATGTACGTTTAAGAGCCATTGACAAGGATGCATATGAAGGCCAGATCATGGCCGGAGTTCTTGAAGCTCACGAAAATACTTCGAGAAACGAGAAGAAGAGTCCCGTTATCCGTCTGGAAAATCTGTCCGGTGCCATGTGCCGTGCATATGAGAATGGAGAGAAGAAAACGTTCTACGGCTTTGGAAAAGAAGACATAGAGCAGAACTACGAAGAACCGGGACTGAAAGAGGCGACGGCAAAGTTGTATCCGGATCTGGATGCAGATACAAGACTTCCGATCCGTGACAATGCCTCCCGCGATCTCACATGGCTGAACGAGATCGCTCAGGCGAACAAAGAGTCCCAAAGCACCAATGACGTCAACAACAACCGTGTCCTGGTGGATTACTATCTGACCGCCTATGATGGTTATGAGATCTACGACCGAAGCGTTCTGAACTACCTGAAAGAAGAAGACATGAGTCTGATCTCTCCGGGCAGAACCCATGTAGTGTTCTATGATCTGCTGCCTTATGGGATGCAGTACGACGCTTCTACGGCGCCGACGGCAGGGCGGATAACCGATCTGGACCAAAACGGATATTACAAGACCAGGCCGAACAACTGGAATAAGACCCAGGTGTCCGTAGTCGTGGATCCCGAACGGGATATCATCCCCGATTACCGGGGAACCGGCCGCACCATGGTAGCGTTCCATGTGATCTATACCGGCGCAGACGCTACATCCTACACAGCTCAGAAATGGATCGAGGGCTGGGGAGTGACGTTCCGGGCCTACTATGACTGGAAAGACATTAACCAGATCAACGATGTAGATATCAATGCCAATCTTTGTGCCTTTATGCCCGACTTCAGCGAAGTAGCAGAAGGCAGCAACGATGACCATCCGTCTCTGTGCGGACTGAAATCCGAAGTCGATTATGACGACGGTACACATGGGGATGAAGACGAAAACCGCGAGAAGGTAGAGGCTGCCTATGCGGATATGGTCAAAGCATATATAGAAAACGGCAGGACGTTCTTTGGAAATATTGACGGATATGATCCAGTGCAGGCAGGCAACAAACGGTTCGACGAGACTTACCGCAACGTTCTCTACGCAAAAAACAGTCTGAGCGACAACGTGGCGACGGCTTCCAGCTCGAAGATCGAAACCCTTGTCCATGCCGATGCGGACCGTCTGGGCGCTTTCGGCCCCGTTGCTACGGTTCCGGTGAGCGAGAACCCGCCGGCCGGAAGCATGATGAACCTGTACACTTATGACAATACCGTAACGGTCAAGACAAACACTAAGAATATTGTGATCTTTAACCGCCTGGAGACAGCAGCGGCAGACCGTCAGAATGTCAATGACCCCTTTGATCCCTTTACAGAGAATCCCTGGTCCGGTACTTTCCGCGAAGTCGACACCAGCGGTCTGGCAAAGCAGGGGATTAACGATTACACCATTTACTACAGTGACCAGTCAGATGCACCGATTACAAAAGATGCCGAAGAGCCGAAGAACATTCTGACAAAAGAGAACCACTGGTTCACCGAAGAGCAGATGAAGGAGACGTATAAGGACAACTGGCAGCAGTATGTCAAAGCAGTCGCTGTAGACCTGAAGAATACGGAGGTGGAAGCAAACAATTCTGTCTCTTTCCGAATTAAGATGACAGCGCCGATGCCGGAAGACGGAAAGGGCATCTACACCTACAACAGTGCATCCTTTTCTTCCGTGTCAAAAACTGACGGCACAAGATCCACCGTTCACGGCAATTCCGTCCGTGTCTGCATCAGCCGTCCGGAAACGCTGGAGATCATCAAAAGGACATCCGGAAATGTGCCGACGGCCCTGTTGGATGAGCAGTTTGAGTTTCATATTTATGAAGAATATACATATGAGGGTGAGACTGCCAGAAGGGATCTTGCATACACAGAGTATAAGCTTTTCAAACAGGATAAAGAAGGGAAATGGATACAGCAGACCGATCAGCCCTATGCTACCAACGGCAGCGGATACTTCTATCTTCATGCGGATGAGAAGGCGGTCTTTGAACTGGCAGACGCAGAACATCTGATTGTCAAGGAGACGGAAAATGTGTTCTGGGAGACGCAAGTCTCTGACCAGACTGTAAAAAGCGCAGACGGCAGGCGCATCGGCGCCGCAGACGGCGATCTGCGCATCCTGACCGTGACCAACATTTACCGCCCGGTGCTCTATGTACAGAAGCGTATTTCTTCTGTACCTGAAGGGACCGAGCTTACAGAAGAGGAACGGACATTTACATTCCGTATCCAGACCAAAGGCAGCGACGGCAAATACCATCCCGTGGCCAATGCGGAATATTGGATGGTTGACAGCGTTCGCCTGGAGGGCGGCATTCCCACAAAGCTGGAGACGAAGAAGCCGCTGAAAACCAATGAAAAGGGAGAATTTACCATTCAGGTGGGGGATATTATCGCCCTCTTCCCCGGAACAACAGGAACCCAGTACGAACTCAGCGAGGTGATTCCTTCGAATACAGACTGGAGCTGGCATTGTGAGAACAGTGTCCTGACCGGGAAGCTGCCCTCCGGAGGTGACAGCAGAACGATCACCAACTACTATCGGTGGAAAGATCTCCGGCTGAAGAAGGAGATCACCCATCAGAGCCAGCCGGACTATGAGCAGATGACGGAAAATACATTTACCTTCCGTCTCTTTGAAGCAGAGCTGGACAGCGAAGGAAAACCGGTGACGGATGCGGACGGCAATCCGGTGGCTAAAAAGGATTCAAACGGCGTGCTTACCACTTCCGGAATCGAATGGGTAATTCTGGACGAAAACGGACAGGAGAGCCAGAAAGAAAACGACCGCGGCATCCTCGCAGAAAACGGTACCTTTACCTATGCCCTTGGCTATCGGACGGTAAAATTCCGGCATCTGGACGCAGGGAAGATCTATATCATCGAAGAGCTGGCCGACGGGATACCGGAAGAGAACGGCAGAAAGCTCTATGTGCCCAACAACGATACCGTAGAGGTAAAAGTGCCTGTCTACAGTACCGGGAAAGACGTGACAATCACGAACGATTATCAGAAACGTTCTCTGTCTGTAACAAAGACGGTTGTCGGAGACAACAGCGGCAATGATGAAGATGCAAAAGCACAGTCCTATAGATTCCAGGTGCAGATCACAAGACCCCAGGCGGACGGAAACAGTCTTCCGGTCCCGACAGCAGACCTTTCGTATACGGTAACAAAACAGGGCGCAGAGCCGCGGACAGATGTGCTTAAAGAGGATGGAACTTTCACTCTCTCAGACGGTGAGACAGCGGCCTTTAAGGATATCGGGATGCTGGGAGATTCGTTCGAAGTTTGGGAGTTGGATAATGAGCATCAGATCTATCCGGCCAATCAGGGATCTCATACGGGAACTTTATCCGGAGACGGCGCTGAAGTATCCTTTGTCAATGGAGCATCCGGAAGCCTGTTAATCAGCAAAGAGTATACAGGACTGGATGAGACAGGGAAAAAGCTGACAGAACAGTTGAAAGATTTTGTTCGCGGTGATTATAACAGTCATCCAGGTAACTGGGATCCAAGCGTCCGTTTGATACTCAATATATGGATAGATGGTGAACCTTATAAAGGAAATATTGAGGTAACAGAGATCAATCAGCTTACGGGTGAAACCTTAGAGGGGGAGTACATTACAGCCGGTGCTCTCTTCTTCACACCTCCATGGATGACAATCTCCATTCCTGTTGGCGGTGAGTCGGGGATTCCTGCGAATGCTGTCTATACGCTGGAAGAAGTGGAAGAAAACCGGATGGTAATGTATGTACAGCGAGGTCTTAATGATGTCACGACAAACTGGATGCAGATCAGTCAAAGCGAAAGCTCCAAAGTCTTAAAGACAGAAAAGTCCGTCTCGGAAAGACCGGTTGCTGTAATCTGCAATGAAATAAGCACACTTCCGGAATTTACGGGAACTGAAATTGGAAAATATATGACGCCTGCCTCCAGCGAAGTGCCGGAAGGCGCGAAGCTGGTATGGCGTGTAGAACGGTACGACGCTGCCGGCAGCCGGTGGATTCCGGCCGAGGGGATTTCCTATGCAGTGTTTACGGACTGCTATGAACCCGTCTCCGGTAAGATTGAGAAAACCGGAGCCGACGGCAGGATCCTGCTGGTGAAGCAGGAAGGATATTATCCCATCGTACATTTCCAGGAAGATCAGGTATATCTGAACCTTTATAAAGCGGAAGACATTGAAAAGCTGTCAAAAGAGCTGGCAGAAGGAAAACAGCTTCTGCGTATGGTGGAAGTACCTGAGGAGTCCGACGGTGAATGGGGCCTGTTGGCAGGCTATACCTATAATCCAAAGACTGAAAATCCGGAAACGCGCAGAAAAGCGGCGAGAGATGTTACTCAGGATGGGATGGCTCCGGTGCAGAACCCTTATTCCATGGACGTAGCGCCGGAACTTACGACAGGCTTTATGAACTCCAACACAAAGGAAGCGCTGGAGATTGAGAAGAAGATGTCGGAGGCTTCCGACACCAGATTTACTATGATTTTGGAGCAGGTGCTGTCGGCGGAGGAACCGATCGAAGACGAAAGTGATATTATCATGACGCGTCCGGGAGCCGGTATCTCCTATACCGTTCTGAAAGCCGACGGGACCAGGGTGAACGGTGTCACCGGACCAAAGGGCGAGCTGGAGCTGTACGCCGGTGAGCGGGCAGTTCTGAACATACCGGAAGGCACCAGGTGGACCGTGCACGAACAGACGTTCCTGACACCGAACTATAAGCTGGCAGGGCTGACTCCGGACTATGGAGAGGGCGGAGGCAGACTGACAAAGCTGAAGGAAAATCTTATGCTGGTGGACATTCCGGCTTCAGAGCAGTATATGCTGATCTTCGACGACAACGGAGGCTCCGGCGGACCGGGCGTGCTGACGCAGCTTAAGAAGGGCGGAGAGACAGGACCGGTGACGTTCACGATTCCGAACATTGTGCCGACGCGGGAGGGATACAGGTTCCTGTACTGGACGGACAGCACTTCGGCGTTGGTGATTCCAGATGAAAGTCAGTATAAACCGGGAGATAAGGTTGAGCTGAAAAATGGCTGGAAAAGTATGGAGCTCTTTGCGCGCTGGGAAGAAGCAGTTCCGGATGCTCCGAAGAGAGAGGATCTTTTTGGTATCCTCGGCACTGGCTTTGTAAAGGTTCAATGTGTCGGTCAGTCATTTGATCATGAAGAGAAGTATTATTCTACAATGGGCGATAAGTCCGACGTAACAGTTGGGGAACCTTATGCCGATGGGGATTCTTACTATTGTGATTTGCGGTTAGACGGAGAAGTTTATGCAAATTATTATGGTTTTGAACCGTCCTTCGGAACCGGAGAGAACCATGGGCTGATAACCGGAGAGGATCGGTATAAGACCATAAAACTGGTATGGAACAAAGAGACGCTAAAGTGGAATGCAGAATCTGCGATACCGGTAACTTTCCAGGTTACAGAAAAATATACGGTCAAGTATACAGATGGTGTAGAAAATGAAACGGTTTTTTCCGACCAGAGCTCGGAGGGCTGTCTGCTTGAAAGTCAGACGCCTGACTTTCACGAGGAAGACGGAAAGACAGAGACATTATCTAACGGTACAGTCATACCAAAACGCAAGGGTTATATTTTCAAGGGCTGGTCGCCGGCATTCTGTGGTACAGTGGAGAACGACGTGACTTATACTGCTACCTGGTCACCAAAATATAAGCTATGGATAGAGCTGTTCTATTCTAATGGTGAGGGAGAGGCAGAGCGCGCTCAAAGTGATGAGAAGGTAATATGGAGTCCGGGCGAAACCGTTAGTGACAAAGGGACAATGAATGCTTCCTGGGGCGTTTACAAACTTCATTCAGTACAATGTGAGTATGAAGATGAAACTGAAATAAAAGAAATATCAGTAAATTCAAACGGGAGTTTTGTTTTACCAGAGCTTGGTAGTGATGAAACAATCCATGTGATACTGCGGTACTGGAAGATAGATGGGACATCTTCAACACCAGAACAATAATGGAAAGGAGGACCGGCCCCTCCCCCTGGGCGGGGCCCGGTAATAAGAGATTATGAAACATAAAAAGTGCATAAGAAAACTGTTATCCTTCCTGACCATTCTCTGTTGTCTGGCAGGAAGCATCACACCGGTCTATGCATCGGGTACGGGGGACGGCACGTCCGTCCCGCGGGTGACCTTTACCAATGAGCCTGTGAACTCGCCGGATCTCTACGTCACCAAGACAGTGGAGAACGCTCTGGAAGGTGAACAGTACGAGGCACCTGCCCATGCGGTCTTTCGCTTCGTCCTGAAACAGAACGGCCAGATTGCAAAGAACGTGACTTATCGGGTCCTTGACCCGGCCTATGGAGAGATTGTCCGTAAGACTTCCATGGGTATGAGTTATCCGTTCCGGACAGATCAGACGGGTGTCTTCACTCTGGAGGCCGGTCAGCAGGCGTGGTTCGAGGGAATGGGCAGCGGTTCCCGGTATGAGGTTATCGAGCAGGATACCTACCTGCTCCCGAAGACGGATGAAACCGGTTCAGAATTGACCGTTTCCGGCGGCTACAAACTGTTCTACGGAGAGGATTCTTCCACACTTCTTCATGAGCAGTTCGACTACGAGACGAGAAGCTTAAGTGCGGACGGCTGGCAGAAGAAAAGCCCTTCCGGCGGTTCCACAGGAGAGCAGAGCATTCTTCCGAATGGAAGTTATGAGCAGTTTACGAACCGTTATATAGGAAAGGGAACCGGAGATACGACGACGCTGGAAATCACGAAAAACGTATCTTTTCCGGAAAACTATAAAGCTCCTGACACAACACCGGAATTTCCGTTTGTCATCGAGCTGGACGGCGCTCCTTATGCCAATGAACCGTTCACCGCAGTTTGTGAAAAGACTAAAGAGACACAGTCCGGGACCACGGACGGCAAGGGAAGGTTTATGCTGCGGGGCGGCTGGACGGCCAGGTTCGAGAACGTTCCCGCAGATGTGGATTACAAAGTTTACGAGGATCCGGAAGCGGTTTACGAGGATGCAGGAACCGAGATACCTCCGGGCTCTTCAGATGAGGCAGATCAAATGAACCGTCTGTCTTTGGAGAGAAGTACGGAGGAATCAGCCGGAACTGTCTCAGACGAGACGGGAGAGGACTTGGATACCGGCAGTGTCCAGGCGGAGGATCCGGCTGTTTTGGTCAGCCGGACAGTATCCAGAGGCCTTGGCCTTGGCGGCGGAGACGGAGAGGAGGAACCGGCCGAGTCCATGTGGCCCGAAGGCTGGTGGCCCACTCAGGATACGGTTCAGACCGGAGCGACGCAGTCGCCGCTGACGGCACTGGATTTCCACAATTCCAATGTTTCCTTTGTGGTGACAAAGCGGCTGGAAGATAACAGTAAACCGGAAAATATTCAGTTTGAGTTCCGTCTGGCAGATGAAAACAATGATGCTCTCAGCCAGGTAGTATACTACCTGTATAATACAAACGGTGAGCCGGTGTACAAACAGAGCAACAAGTTAGCGGCGATCGACCGGAAACCGATTATTGAAGCAGACGGAAAGCAGATCGAGGTTCAGGAGACCGGCTGGCAGGGAGAATTCTATCTTGCGCCCGGGCAGGCAGCGGTGTTCATAGGGCTGAAGCCGGGGACCTCCTATCGGGTGACCGAGACCAAGAATCCGGAGTATACGCAGATTCTGCCCCTTCCGACAGAGGATACGCTTCACACCGTAGGTGCGGACGGTCAGATTTCTTTCGTTGATTTTGTCAATCAGCCGGAGAACCTGGACGGAGTCCTGACCGTAACCAAAAATGTAACCTATGGAAGCGGAGAAGGCGAGCTGAGCGGGGATGAGTTTCATTTTATCCTGTATAAGCGGCTGACGCAGGAGGCAGCTTCAAAGCTGCTGGGCGATACCACGGAAGAGAGTATTCTGCAAGGTCTGAGAGATAACAAGATCATTCTGGCAATGCCGGATGACTCATCCGGAAGTGATCCAGATACAGATATGGGCGGCATTATAGTGCAGTCAGATTTGGATGCTGCTTCCTTATCGGCGGACGAGGGGCAGAACATAAGTTCGGAGCAGTCCAAGGCCCAAAGCCGCGGCAGTCTGTCAAACGGTATGAACACACTGATACCGGATATGTGGTTTGCCGGGATCGGCGATCAGATGTATGAGGTATATGCGCCTGCGGAAGGAATGCTCTTCGGTATTCCGGAAGGTCTGGAAACACCTACTTATAAAACCGGTCCTTACAAGGACTGGAAACGGCCGGGAGAATTTACCCTGAAGGCCGGACAGACGGCGAGATTTGAGGAAAAAGTCGCTGCCGGCGACGGATATCTGGTCATGGAAGCTGACCTGTCGGAGGAGTATTGGGAAGTAATATACGACGGCTGGGGGGATATCAGACAAGGGCACAGAGTGGTGTACGGCCTGTCAGAAGATGCGTTGCAGCAGATCGGAGTTGCTCAGGCAGGGCTTGTGGCAAAGGGAAGTACAGGGCAGATTGTCCGTCCGGGCGGCCTGTCTCTGGCATTCGAGAACGCTTACATGCCGAAAAAGATTGATCTCGTTCTGACAAAGACCGACGGGAACGATAAGACGATCGCAGACCGTGAAGCTCATTTCATGCTTTACCGAACCCAGGGGAAAGACAGTCCTGTCCTTCCAACGCCTCTTCCGGACGGAGCGGATGCGGATTCCTTTGTCTATAAGACAGTGAACGGCGTGCTTAAGATTCCGGACCTGAAGGCGGGTACTTACTGGCTGCATGAGCTGAAAGCGCCCAGCGGCTATGCGCTTCTTCCGAAACCTGTTGAGATCGATCTGAGCTGGAGCGCAGACGGCCTGACAGTCACCATAGACGGAAAGCCCTACAGGGGACCGGAGGATGCGGAGAACGTCAAGAGTGATGTTTTAGGCTCTATTACGATCAAAGAGTCTGAATGGATTTCCGGCGGGATACTGCCGGGCGGTGATACGGAGCGTCCTCCTATGCAGATGCTAAGCGCTGACGGCGGAGACAGCCGGGCAGTGTCCGACGGTATGATAATAGGGCCGGGGATGACCAACACAGAGGTCAGCCTGAGCATCCGCAACACCGAGCTTTACGAACTGCCGAATTCCGGCGGTATCGGAATCTACTGGTATTCGATCGGAGGTACAATGCTTATGCTTGCAGCGGCCCTGATCTTATATAAAAGCAAACGGCAGAGGAGGTGCTGAGCGATCAAAAGAACCATGATCCCCTCCGGCACAAACTTCTGCCGGGGGAGACCCCGCCGTATATACGGCGGAAGAAACCAATAGTAACCAGTTCATCGAACCTATTTCAAAAAAAGAAAGGAAAAAGAAATGAAAAAGTTCAAGAAAATTCTGGCCCTTGCATTATCCCTTGCAATGGTGCTGGGCATGAGCGTGACGACGTTTGCATCTTCTACTACTACGGATCTTTTTGGAGATGTACCAAGTAGCAAAGACAATGGTAAGATCACGGTTACCAATTTAAAGGCAGGTGATACCGTTGATATTTACAAAATTGTAAAAGCAAACTATACAGAAAACGGTTTTACCGGATATGAGTCGGTGCATTATACGAATGCTGATGGAGTAAAAACTTCAATGATTGCAGATGTAAATCTGCCAACGGCGAATGAGATTGCTGCTCTTTTGACTCATATTGAAGGAACTAATCATGGTGATTGTGATACTTCCCAGGTAACGAAACAGGGCACCGTAGATGCAAACAAGACAGAGATTGAATTTTCAGATCTTGAAGTAGGAACCTATCTGGTCAAGGTAACTGCAGGCCAGGGCAGTACTACAGTATACAATCCAATGGTAGCCAGCGTGTACTATGTAACAGAAGGAACAGACGATAAGATTGAAAATGGCACTGTAGATGCCGATAGCAAGTGGGATATTCAAGGGGATATTGTATATGCAAAATCTTCTGATGATAATGATATCACAAAGACAATCGTAGACAGCGACAGAGATGAAAACAGTGAAGGCTATGGAAAAGGTGATGATGTTGCAGCAGGCACAACAGTAAGCTTTGCGATTGAAGGAACTATTCCGTCCTATGATAAGGAATTCTATACCAGTCCGGTATATAAGATTACAGATACTCTTTCTGATGGACTCGATTTTGTAACTGTAGAGGCTGATGCTGAAGCAGGAACATCTGCAAAGACTGCACAGGAGATTCTGCAGGAGAAAGCAGACGAGATTTTTGGGAAGAATAATAGTAGCATAGAAGTAAATGGAAGAATGTTTACTCTGACAGTTGATCCTGCATACTTGCAGACGATTGCCGGATACCCTGAGAATAACGAAATTCCGGATGATGCTGCAACAAGTGATAGAACCTTTAAATTTGTATATAGTGCTGTATTAAACGGAAGCTCTTATAACTTTGATCCAAGCACGAATACTGCAAAAGTAACATACAGCAATAAACCAGCAACTGATACTGATGCAGGAACAACGGATGGTCCGGATAAGAAAACTTATCATTATACTTTCTCCATTGGTGCAAGACTGACAGCAAATGATCAAATTACTACAGAAACAACAAATATCATTCAAAAGATTGATTCTACAACCGGAAAGATTCTGTCTACAAGTGAAACGGTAGTAGAAGGCAATACAACATTGTTTGATAAGGTTGCTTCGGGAGCTGTCTTTGAGCTGACACATAAGACGACAGGCAAAGTATATGAAGAAACGACAGATGAGAATGGTCAACTGATATTTGAGGGACTTGATGCAGGAGAATATACATTGAAAGAGACAAAAGCGCCTGCAGGATATTCGCTCTCCAATATAACATATCCAGTTGTTATTACACCAACATATAACGAGGACGGACAGCTAACGAATTTGGAGATCAAAATCAATAATGAGTCTGTTATGAACTTCAGTGCAACTTATGAATCGGGCAGTATTAAAAAGATTGTCGTGGCTGGCGATAATAATGTGACGAAAATTCCGAACACGAAACTCTCCAGCCTGCCCTCCACCGGCGGTATCGGTACTACGATCTTCACCATCGGCGGATGTGCCATCATGATTCTTGCAGCAGCTCTGTACTTTGCAAGCCGCAGAAAAACTGCAAAATAAGAAGCCCTTCGTTTCCGGACTGCTTTCCGAAAGACGAAGACGGCTGTCTGATAAAAATGTAACAATCCGGTAATTACAGCCGATGGCCGGAGTCCGGCCGCCGCAGAAAGAGGAGTTCCCTGCAGATCCTTTGCAGGGGCATCCTCAGCGGCGGCGGGGTCCGGTGCTTACAAAGACCTGGTGCCCTGTCCTTTCGGGCGCCATAGTCAAAGGCTGCAGTGCATTTTCAAAGTACAACATCAAGGAGAGTCCAGATGAAAAGATATATTACGACAATTATATTCAGCCTTCTGTTTTTCGCCGGCCTGTCCCTGCTGCTGTACCCTTTTGTAGCCAACCAGTGGAATACTTATCGCCAGTCCCGCCTTCTGACTACTTATGACGAAACCGTCACGCAGCTTGCCGAGGCCGGTGTTTTCAGCTATGACAGCGAATGGGAGCGTGCCCTTTCCTATAACGAGGCCCTCCTTCCCTATATACTGCCCGATTCGTTCTCTACCGCAGAGATGCCCGAAGAGGGCAGCCAGGAATACCTTTCCTGTCTCAACCTGACAGGGGACGGCATGATGGGATACGTTCAGATCCCGAAGATCAACGTCAAAATCCCCATCTACCATACGACCAATGAAGACGTGCTTGAAAAAGCAGCGGGCCATCTGCCCGGCAGTTCCCTTCCCGTAGGCGGCGAAGGGACACATGCCGTGATCTCCGCCCACAGAGGACTGCCCAGCGCGGCGCTCTTTACGGATCTGGACCGGTTAAAAGAAGGAGATCATTTTCTCCTGTCGGTACTGGACGAGACGCTCTGCTATCAGGTGGATCAGATTACTGTGGTAGATCCGACAGATACCAGTACCCTGGCGGCAGAATCCGGTCAGGACCTGGTGACGCTTTTGACCTGTACCCCTTACGGCGTGAACAGCCACAGACTTCTGGTCCGGGGACACCGGGTGCCTTATGAAGACGTGGAGGATGATCTGCTTCCTGCAGCAGCCGGTGTGGTAGGTGCCAGCCTGCATACCAGCTACTTTCTCTGGGTGCTCATCGGGCTTGGGGTGACCGGCATCTTTATCTGGTTCCTGTATCTTTATGATAAAAAGATGAAGAAGAAAGAACAGAGGGCATCATGAGACAACGACTGACCACGATCCTCTTCGGCCTTTTGTTTCTGGCTGGATTTTTGGTACTGTGCTATCCGACGATCTCCGATCAGTGGAATACGTATCGCCAGAACCGGCTGATTACCAGTTATGAAACGGTCCTTTCCGAGCTGGAACCGGAAGACTATACAAGAGAATGGGAAGCGGCGGAGGCATTTAATCAGAGCTTTGCAGGAAATAACCTCTACGGCGATGCGTTCGGGGATCTGGAAGAGGAGCTGACAGACACGCCGTACTGGAAGGTGCTGAATATTTCCAAAGACGGAGTGATGGGATATCTTTCCATACCGAAGATCAACCTCCGGCTGTCCGTTTACCACGGCACTTCGGAGGAAGTCCTGCAGACGGGCATCGGCCACCTGAACGGGACGAAACTCCCCATAGGCGGAGAGAGTACACACAGTGTACTGGCAGCCCACAGAGGGCTTCCAAGCGCCAGACTTTTTACCGATATCGACCAGTTGGAACCGGGGGACCTGTTCTATCTTCATATACTGGATGAGACGTTTGCCTATCAGGTAGACCAGATCCTGCCGATGGTGGACAAAGACGACATGGAGACTTTGCAGGAAGCCCTGCAGATCACCGAAGGAGAGGATTATGTGACCCTTTTCACCTGCACTCCCTACGGAGTGAACAGCCACAGACTTCTCGTCCGGGGTACAAGAATTCCCTACAACGGGGAAGAAGAGCAAACGAGCACCCCCATGGAAACCATGGTGCGGTCGGTGCAGAATTATTATATGCTGTATCTGATACTGGGGTTGTCAGTGACCTTGCTGGTGATCCTGTTTATGAGATTCCTGTTTGGCCGCGGCAAAACGCGGCAGACAAAACCCAGATAAACCATAGCCTGGTCCGGACGGAGGAACGGACCGGCGCAGAACCCAGACAGGAGGGAAATGGAGTGAGAGCGATAAATAAGAAGAAAAGAGGACCCGTACTGGCCGCGGCCGTTGTCCTGCTGGCGCTGGCCGTCCGGGCAGAAGTGACCTATGGTGCGGGCGGAATCGAGACGGACCGGACGGACTGCCGGATCACTTTTGATCTGAGCGTTCATTACCAGGAGCCTGCCGCTTCCGGAGACGAAGCACCGGATGCAGAAGCAGGGGAACCGGTCACCGGGGACCGTTTTGCAGAGCTGAACGCCAGTTCGATCGACGTGGATCTTTATCGGATTGCTTCGGTGGATGTGAGCGGACATTACAAAGCGCTGAATCCGTACCAGAGCCTGGAGGAAAGCCTTTCCGGCATAGACCACAAGACAACAGCCCAGGAATGGATGACGCTGGCCGGGGAAGCGTATGCACTGGCAGTTCCTGGAGAAGACGGAACACAGACGGGTGCGCAGCCGGAGAAAAGCATATCTTTCCAGAGTACGGATGCTCCGGAAAAACGTACGGCAGACGGTCTGGAGACCGGACTTTATCTGGTGACGGCAGAGGATGTCATCACGGAAGAATTTATTTACCATTTCACCCCCTATCTCGTCTCCCTGCCGGGCAATGGCTATGCGCCGCCGGAAACAGAGGAGGATTCCTGGGAATATGAAGTGACGGTCGGTTTAAAACCCGGCCAGGAAGAACGATACGGAGATCTGGAGATTGTGAAAACCCTTCGTTCCTATAACGAAACCCTGGGGGGCGCTTCCTTTATCTTTGAGATCAAAGCGGTGAAGAATGGCCAGACCGTATACAGCGATGTGTGCTCCCTTGTTTTTGACGGTCCTGGGAGAAAATCGCTGAAGATTGAGGGAAAAATCCCTGTAAAGGCGGAAGTGACTGTGACAGAGGTGTACAGCGGCGCCAGTTATGAGGTGAGCGAAGGAACCTCAAAAGAGCAGCATCCGGTCATCGAGGCAGAGAAGACGGCCGCAGCAGAATTTTCCAATACATATGATCATCGTTTAAACGGCGGAAGCACCATCGTAAATGCCTTTTCCCCGCGGGAGCAGGAGGCGGATGTCTGGGACCATGAGCAGCTTAAGGATTCCACCGGAAAATCAGGAGGGAACTAAGATATGAAGAGAGAGAAGAAAACCCTCGGCCTTGTGGCAGCGGCATTCTTTCTGGCCGCCGGAGCCTGCACGGAACCGGCCCTGGCGTATTTTACCACTCATGTGTCCGCCGCCGGCGGACATGAACTGGAGCTGGACTTTACGACGACTGTGCCAAAAGAGGAAGTAAGCCAGTGGGTAAAATATCTGGAGATTGAGAACACAGGAAATGAAGACTGTTATGTCCGCGTAAAAGCATTTGCAGGCGAGGGCATCGGACTGCAGTGGACAGCAGACGGGAACTGGTCGAAAGGCCCGGAGGACTACTGGTACCTCCGCACGCCCTTAAGTCCGGGAAGTACGGCGGGCGGGATTTCCGTGAAGATTGACAAAGGAGCTGCCAAGGACGATTTTAATGTCATTGTTGTGCAGGAATGCGCGCCGGTATCTTACGGAGCGGACGGAAAGCCGCTTGGCTTTGAAGAAACGGACTGGTCCCAGCGTGCAGAGGTGAAAACGGACAGCGCAGGAGCAGAGAACAGGGGGGATGAAGGATGAAGAGAAAGAAGAATCGGAACAGAACCTTCCTATTATTTGCGGCATCTGCAGTGCTGCTGATGATGAGTACGGTAGGGAGTACCCGTGCGGCGCTGACTTACCGAAGCGAAAACTATGAGATGAAATTTGACGTTTCCAGTATTGGCGTTACGCTGCTGGAGAACGGAACGGCTGTCAGTAGACGGGACTATGTGGATGACCAGTGGCAGGAGGAGTCCGGAGCGCTTTTGACCAATCTGCTTGAGGAAGGGGAAAGCCTGATGCCGGGACGGTCTTATGAAGAGCGTTTAAGCGTTCAGAACAGCGGTTCCATTGACAGTTATGTGCGGGTGACGCTGTACCGGGGCTGGACGAAGGACGGGAAGAGCATGGATACGGAGCTTTCTCCGAAGCTCATCGGCCTTGATCTGTCCAGCGGAGACTGGATCGAAGATGTGTCCGCTGCAACAAGTGAGCGTACCGTGCTTTATTATCGGAATATTTTAAAGAGCGGCCAGGAGACGCCGCCTCTGTGTACGGCCCTTCGGATTGACCCGGCCGTTGCCAGAAAGGTGTCGGAGACGCATACGGAAACCGCAGAGGGGACGGTCGTTTCCACTCGCTTTGCCTATGATGGATTTCAGTTCCAGGTGAAAGCGGAAGTAGACGCAGTGCAGACTCACAATGCAGAAGAAGCCATCAAAAGTGCATGGGGCGTGGACGCAGAGATTGCAGAGGACGGAACTTTGCGTCTGACGTCTCAGGGACAGTAGGAGCAGGCCCGTGGGAAAGCGAAAAGGAAATCCCTTGGGGGCGGTGCTTCGGACCCTCGGTACGCTTCTGCTTCTGCTGCTTGTGGCGGCCTGTCTGCCGCTGACGGTACCCCGGCTGTTCGGATACCAGATCTATTCAGTCATCAGCGGAAGTATGGAGCCTGCTCTGCCGATTGGGAGTCTGGTCTATATCCAAGGGGGCGAACCGGCAGAAGTAAAGGAAGGGGACGTGATTGCTTTCTACGGAGCCGGGGAGGGCGGCGCTGTCGTCACCCATCGGGTTTTGGAGAACCGGGCACTTATGGGCGAGTTCGTGACCAAGGGGGATGCAAATCCCCAGGAGGATTTAACGCCCGTGCCCTATGCCCGCTATATTGGAACGGCAGCGCATTCCATCCCAGGAGCAGGAGTTCTGGCGGAGTTTCTGACGGGTCCGAAAGGGAAGGCTGCGGCAGGGGGCGTGATTGCGGCGGCAGTGGCGCTGCAGCTTTTGGCCTCTGCGGCAGAGAGGACGGGACGGAGAGAATGAGGGGAGAGGGCATCTTTCAGAGCGATGCGGAACCCGAATCAAAACAGCATTGGCCGGAAAGATGCCCGGAAATGTTTCCGGAGAAAGGGTATCTTTCGGACCAATGCGGAACCCGAATCAAAACAGCATTGGCCGGAAAGATGCCCGGAAATGTTTCCGGAGAAAGGGTATCTTTCGGACCAATGCGGAACTCGAATCAAAACAGCATTGGTCGGAAAGATGCCCGGAAAGATTTCGGGACGCGGAAGGCGGCCGGAAATCATTCCAGAGAAGGGGGCATCTTTCGGACCAATGCGGAACCCAAATGGAGGTAAACAGAGAAATGATGAGAAAGAATTATGCTTGTCTTGCCCTGGCGGCGCTTTTGGCCTTTGGCGGTGCGGCTCCGGTGTATGCGGTGGAGCAGGAAGGCAGAGACGGCTGGAAAGCGGAATTTACAGGAAAGGCCATCGAGAGCAATTTTACCTCCAGTGCCTTTGCGGAGGAGATCTCAGGGCTGGAGCCGGGGGACACCATCCGCATACAGATTGCGGTAAAAAACAGCTCGAAAAAGGGCACGGACTGGTATATGAGCAATGAAGTGCTGGAAAGTCTGGAGGACGCAAGCCCAGCAGCGGGCGGCGCCTACCAATATGAACTGTCTTATCAGGGCAGCGGGGAGACGAAAGTGCTCTACAGCAGCACAAGCGTAGGCGGAGAGAATGTCTCCGGAGCCGGCGAAGGTCTTCATGAAGCATCTGACAGTCTGGAGCAGTTCTTCTATCTGGATCATTTATCCGGCGGGAAAGAAGGAACCATTACTCTGGTAGTGGGCTTAAACGGTGAGACACAGGTGGCCAGCTATCAGAACACTCTGGCAAGGCTCCGGCTGAATTTTGCCGTAGAAGAGACGGCAGGGAACGGCGGCGGAGGCGGCGGGAGCAGCAGCGGCGGCGGGAACGGGGGCGGTTCTCCCACGCCCGGATCGGCAGTCTATTCTCCCGGTGCGGTGCAGACCGGCGATCCAGGCGGCATGGCCTTCTGGTCGGCGCTGGCACTGCTCAGCGGTCTTCTGCTGCTGGTGTGCGCAGTGGTTTCCATGAGGAGAGAAAGGCGGGAGGAGCAATGAGAAAGAAACAGTGCAGCAGATTTATAAAAGGGCTCTCAGGCATCTGTCTGGCAGCGGTCCTGGCCCTGTCTCCCTGGTGCGGCATGGGCAGCCTGGCGGCCGGGACAGAGGCGCCGGATGCGCCGTACCACTATCAGATTACGTTCTATGCCGGAAATCAGGGGACTTTTGCAGCGTCTCCCTCCATTCTGGTTCTGGGTGCAGACGGCGCCCGGAAGGAAGCGTCCGTGGAGGCGGGTGCGAATGCAGTCCGGGTTCGGGGTCTTATGGCCGGAGACCGGGTCGTCTTTGACCAGGTCCAGGGCAGCGCGGTCGATCTGGGGGCGGACAGTCCCTACTATGTGCGGGGGATCCGTAAGAGCGGTTATGACAACGACGACGAGAAGCCGGCTTCCTTCTTAGTAGAGCAGGACCAGGATTATGTGGTGGCGTATGGAGTAAAAGGAGAGATGGTCTCCTATGTGATACGCTATGAAGACCGTGCAGGGCGGACACTGGCAGAGAGCCGGACCTATTACGGAAATGCCGGTGATCGTCCGGTGGTAGCTTTCCGCTACATCGAAGGCTATGAGCCGCAGGCGTACAATCTGACCAAGACGCTGTCAACGAACGAAGCAGAGAATGTATTTACTTTTGTATACTCCCGTGTGCGGACCGGCGGCGGAAGCAGCGGCGGAGGCGGCAGTACCGGAGGAGGTACGGCCGGCGGCGGTGCGGCAGGGACCGCACCGGATACAGCAGCACCAGGAACCGGAGAGACCGGAGGGGGAGCAGCCGGAGGAGCTGCAGCCGCTCCCGGAGGAGCCGGAGCGGTCGGAACTGCAGGAGATGCAGCCGGAACAGAAACACCGGCAGAAGACGCCGGTGCAGGCGCAGAGGCGCCGGATGGGGAGGTGCCTGCTGACGAAGGGCCAAGAGATCTTGTAGATCTGGATGACGAGGAGACGCCGCTTTCCGATTTCCCTGTAGATGGGGAGACGGCAAAGGCGGGTGCTCTGTACAGTCTGCCGGTGTTTGCGTCTATCAGTCTGATTCTGGCGCTGGTACTGGCAGTGTGCGCAGGACTTAAGTACCGGTCTGTTCGTAAGAGAAGAGACAGCGAAGAAGAGGAGTGATTTATAGAAAGGGGCTGAGAGTCATAACAGCCCCTCCTTTCATGACAGAAGGGACAGCTAAGCAGCAAAAATAGATGTGGGGACAGGAAGTGGATCATTAGAATGAAGGCAGGACTAAGGGAAGATGCACTGTATGTACAGACTTTCGGAGGTTTTTCACTGTCATACAAAGGAAAAGTGATCACAGGCAGTATGAAATCCAAAGAATCCCAGTTCATTTATCTAATGCAGATTCTGTTGCACGAACGGGCAGAGGGGGTCAGCCGGGACCGGCTGGAGGAAGTTTTATTTGCAGAGAGAGATGTGGGAGATATCCGTCATGCCATGAGGAGCATCATTTACAACGCGAAGAAAAAGCTCCGGGCGGCCGGTATGCCGAATGTAAATTATATCGTGCGCCGGGACGGGACCTATTATTGGACGGATGAAGTGCCGGTGGTGGAAGATGCATGGGAATTTGAGCAGGCGTACCAGAAAGCGGAAAAGGAACAGAACCAGAAGGACCAGACGGGCCTCTATCTGGATGCCTGCTATCATTATACAGGTGAGTTTCTGCCTGCCCACGCAGGTGTCCTCTGGGTAGCACAGGAGGCCAGGCGGTACCACAGTCTGTTCTGCACCTGCGTGAATCGGGCGGTGCGGCTTCTGCGGGCAGGGCAGCATTTTCAGCAGATGGAAGAGCTTGGGCTCTATGCGGCGAAAATCTGTCCGCTGTCGGACTGGGAAACCGTCACGATGGAGGCGCTGGTATCCATGGGCCGGCATGAGGACGCCCGAAGATTTTATGACGATACAGTGGACATTTATTTTCGGGAGCAGGGGTTAAAGCCCTCTCCGCAGATGATGAAGCTGTTTCACAGACTGGGAACTCAGATCGAACACAGGCATGGGGCGCTGGATGAGATCCAGTTGAAACTTACCGATGAATCAAATGATGCACCAGGCGGGTATCTGTGTCCGTATCCTGTGTTTCAGGGCATCTATCGTATGGTGGAACGTATGATGGAGCGCAGCGGACAGTCCATTTATCTGATGATGTGTATGGTAGTAGATAAGAGCGGGCAGACGATCAGGGACCGGGAAATACTGGAAGGGCTGACGGAACGGCTGGAGGATGCCGTCTTATGTTCTCTGCGGCGCAGCGATGCGGTCAGCCGATACGGCAGCGGCCAGTATCTGGTGCTTCTGGTCAATACGGCACTGGAGAGCTGCAGCATTATCCAGGACCGAATCAATGAACGTTTTCTATCCGGGTGGCAGCAGACAGGGGTTCAGTATTATGTAAATAGTGTGATCTGTTCCCCGGACCAGAAGAGTACACTCAAAAGTAAAGAAGGATAGACATATGGAGAGATCGCAGTGGTATGTAGGTGTGCCGAACGGAGTGGTGCTGTGCGTGGATCATGTGAGAGAAGGCGATCCATGCGGAAGACTGTACCATTCTTACAGCAAAAAGGCGTCGGAGTTTTTCAACATGGATGAAATCGTCTTTCGGATGGACTGTCTGTATGACTATCTGAACTATCCATATCCGGGAACGAATACTCGCACATTTGGAACGGGACGGAAGAAGACCGTCCCCAGGCAGGAAAGGACGAAACTTATGAAAGACGAAGAATTATTGGGCAAGCATGGAGACCTGGGAACTTTTATCGTCCGTGTCCAGCACCGCCAGAACAGCAGTTGGCAGGGCCGGATTACCTGGATGGAGGAGAACCAGACGCTCAGCTTCCGCTCCATCTGGGAAATGGTGAAGCTGATCGCCAGTGCTGTGGATACGGCTGAGATAGAAGAAAAGCCGGAAGAAGAACCGTCGTGGTTTTAGGATGCTGATATAAGGTCCGCTGGGAACGCGGCCGCACTGCAGGAAAGCAGGCGGGTTCCCGGCGGGCCTTTTTATTTTACTTTCAGCAGTTGTTTTGTATTTAAAAAAGGATTATAAACAATATTTTACGCCTGACAGATTGGCAGAGTATATGGTAAATTTGATTCCGGATGACTCCATCAGATCGGTTGTAGATTTGTCAATGGGAGAGTGCGGCTTATTGGAGGAAGCAAATAAAAGATGGGAAAATGCTGTTTTATATGGTGCAGATATAGACGAGACATTAATAAAAAAAATTCATAAGAAATGTCCTTATATTCATACCTATTCAGGAGACAGTTTGTCTGGTGCTATAGAAAAATGGGATAGATATCATATGATAGCAAACGGTGAAGGGTTTGATCTGGCGATTGCAAATCCCCCATTTAACTTTTATGACCAAGAAGAGCAGCGGTTAAATAAAGAAAAAGTGTTATTGCCGATTGAAATGCGTTTTCTTTTGAAATATATTAATATTGTGAAGAATGATGGATTTATCTGCATTATTCTTCCATATGGTTTTTTATCCTTAGATTTGTATGAAAAGTTCCGAACAAAAGTTTTGGAGAAAGTAACAATACTGAAAATAATAAAAATATTTAATCATTGTTTTGATAAAATTGATGCAGATACTTGTCTGGTTTTAATGAAAAAAGACAGAGGTCATAAGCAGGGTATTCAGGAAAAAATAACGATAGCGTATTTATCAGATAATTATAAACTGTTGGACAGACAAGTAGCGTTAACATCAAGAGTAAAAAGATGGGATCTGGAGTATCAGCGGCTATTGTCACATGATTTCATATATTGTGCAGAATTTGAAAAAACTATATTGAATAGTTATATAAAGAGCTGCAGACGGGGAAAATCTATTGCGAAGAACAAACATCTGCTTTCTGAGAAAGGCAGCAGATTTATCCACACGACAGACGTAAAAAAACTGTATATTTCCAATGAGCATAAACAATTTATAAGTGGTTTCGGCAAATATTTTGAAAAATCTGTGCTACAAAAAGATGATAGATTAATTGGCAGAGTAGGGCAGGGGCGTACGGACAGCAATCCGGCGCTTTTTGTCAGTTTATGCAGACCACATGAAAGACTTGGCAGGAGCGGGATTGAAGCGATTCTGCGGCGTCTGGGGCACAGTGCGGGGGTTGACAATGTACATCCACACCGATATCGGCGGACTGCGCTGACGAATGCGGCTAACAGGGGGATGCCCCTACAGGATGTACAGAGTCTGGCCGGGCATGCCAGCCCTAACACTACAATGATCTACTGTACTGTAGATCGAAGTAAGGTCAAGACAGAACACAAAAGATGTATCTGGCTTCATAGTTCTGAAACTCATATGAACTTTTTTCACCTGGCATAAGTCAGGTGTTTTTGGCGTTGTGTAAAAGGTATCTGAACGAAAATCTTCTCTAAAGACATATTGCAAAGTATTTTTGCATATGCTATAATGCCGATAGGCAAAACGTAATAAGCAGTCCATGCAGGACGACAAATGAAAAACCCCGGAGGTGACGCTCTGGGGTTTTTCTATTCCCAATTCTGGCATGGCAGGGTTTAAGGCCATAGGCTGGTTACCGACTATTTGTCACCGTCCAACCATTTGATGATGTAGTGGCAGGCTACACCAGCCGCAACGGCAACCAAAAACGTAATAAGCATTTCCACGCAGTTCACCCCCTTTCTGCACCAGTCTAGGGGCGGCAACAAAACAATTATATCACAGGTATATTATGGCACGCAAGAACCTGGGAGCGGGTGAGACAAATGGGAATTGAGCTGAAACATTTTTCAGTGGGGACAGCTCCTGAGAAACCATCTTTTTTAGTTAATCAAGATAGCTTAAAAAATAAAATGATAGAAAAATTCTGTAACTTTTTTGATAAAGATAAATCACAAGGATTAGAAATTATTTTTTTAAAAAGCAACTACGGAAATGGAAAGTCTCATTTTATAAGAATGATATATACTTTTTTAATGAGTATGAACTTGCTTGCTGATTTTTGGGAAAAAATAAAAAAATATTGTGGAAAAAACGAAATTAACTTTACTGTGACGGAAGACATACGCTGGATAGAATTGCAGCAGTATATTGTAGAAGGACAGGAGAAAGTGCGGGATCAACAACGTGATGAGTTTCTTGAAAAAACTTTGGTGAACAGTAATTTTTCAAGGTTTATGAAAATTTTTAAGAAAATTGACAGAGATGGTTATTTTAAGAAGAATTTTTATAAAGAAGTTATGTTTCAGGAAAAAGTGCTGGCGGACGGGGCGAGAATTTCAGTTCCAATTAATCAGGTGAGCAAGTTTTTTCGCCATATTGGAAATATTCTATTCGTGCAAATCAGAAAGAAATCTTATGCCTTCATAATGAGATGCCAAACGATCAGAAGATTGAAGAATATGTGTATACATTTAAACCAAGTCTGCTGGGATATTATTTAAAAAACTGGTTTGAAGATTTTACGGTAAAAATTTTAGAACGGTCGATTTTTTCTCCCTACACAGTTAAACACGTGATGCCGGGAAACCGATTTAATTTTTTCCGTGATGGAGATAGAAGCAATATAAGAGAAATAGATGTTGTCATTAATGTGGAAAACAGAGGAATATCAAAACTGATAGCAATAGAATGTAAAAAAACACTATCAGATAAAGAAATCCAAACTACAAATAAAAAGTGCAGGGAAAAAATATGTGCCATAAATATTCCTCCAATCTATGCCCTGCCGCTGCATTTTGCGGCAATCTGGTCCATGTGCTTTAACTTTTCCCCAAGAATTTCCTGATGAAATACTTCTGCGATTACCTGAGCCCATCCATAAATAAAATACATTTATCCGTCGTAAACATGAAAGTTACGATTCTTTGCCTGTGCTTCTGCCTGGTGCCGCCGATTGGCCGTGTCAAGGCTTAAGACGATCTGCGACAGGAGTCCTGCTTCTTTCACCCGGCAGCATCCGGGCGCTGTGCCCGCATCCTGCCGGCTGGGCGTCCGCAATCAGGCGTTCTCCGGCAAGACGGCAGTCTTTCAGCTTTTGAAAGGAAATGCGGTTTCCTGGGATTTTTGTTGTTGTGCTGCATGTCTTTTCTATTGCCATTTAAAATAGAGTATCTTATACTGTAACTATTACAGAATTTATAGCAAAGGAGAAATGATACTATGCCAATACGTATTGCAGGGTCCATGCCGGCCCATGATATACTGGAATCAGAGAATATTTTTGTGATGACAGAGACACGGGCCATATCCCAGGACATCCGTCCTTTGAAGGTGCTGATCCTGAATCTGATGCCTACAAAGATCGTGACGGAGACGCAGCTTCTGCGGAAGCTGTCCAATACGCCGCTGCAGATTGACGTGGAATTTTTACAGACAGCCAGCTACACATCTACACATACGGATCCGGGCCATCTGAAACAGTTCTATTGTGTGTTTGACCAGATCAAGGACCGGCATTTTGACGGAATGATTATTACAGGTGCGCCGCTGGATTATGTGAAATGCGAGGATACAGCGTACTGGAACGAGGTGTGCGAGATCATGGAGTGGACAAAGACCCATGTGCACTGCACGTTCCATCTGTGCTGGGGCGCTTATGCCGGACTCTATTACCATCACAAAGTTGAGAAACGGGACCTGGAACGGAAGCTGTTCGGTGTATTTCCCCATAAAATGTTAAAGAACACATCGCCTTTGTTCCGGGGCTTTAATGATGTATTTATGGCCCCTCATTCCCGTGCAACGGATGTGCATCTTGCAGATGTGGAGGCCGTTCCTGAGCTGGAAGTGCTGGCAGTGACAGAGGAAGGAAGTCTGGCTATAGCAAAGACGAAGGACAGCCGGCAGTTTTTTGTGACCTGCCATGCGGAATATGATTCCGACACGCTGGCGCTGGAATATTTCCGGGATATGGAGAAAGGTCTTACGACCGTGGATCTGCCCGTCAATTATTTCCCGGATAATGATCCTTCTAAGGCGCCGCAGGTGACGTGGCGCTCTACCGGGCAGCTTTTGTACTCTAACTGGCTGAATTACTATGTATACCAGAGTACGCCTTATGACATTGATACGATCTGCTAGGTGGCTGTCATGCAGACGGAACTAATCAGGATTGACAGAGAACATATACCTTTTTCGGTCATGGAACGGGCAGGAGCGCTTCTTCAGGCAGGCGGCCTGGTGGCATTTCCCACAGAGACGGTATATGGACTGGGGGCAGATGCGCTGAATGAGGAGGCGGCCCGGAAGATTTACGCGGCAAAAGGGCGCCCGTCTGACAATCCGCTGATTGTGCATATTGCAGAGCGGAAGGCGCTGGAGCGGATCGCCGAAAAAGTTCCAAAGGAGGCAGAGGCGCTTGCAGAGGCTTTCTGGCCGGGACCATTGACGATGATTCTTTCTAAAAAGGAATGTGTTCCGCAGGGAACGACAGGCGGACTTTCCACTGTAGCAGTGCGTATGCCGGCGGATGAGATTGCCAGGGAACTGATTCGCCAGGGGGGCGGATATATCGCTGCGCCCAGTGCCAATATATCCGGACGTCCAAGTCCTACGACGGCGCAGCATGTATATGAAGATATGAATGGGCGGATTCCTCTGATCCTGGATGGAGGTCCGGTGCGGATTGGTCTTGAGTCTACGATTGTAGATCTGACGGAAGGACGTCCGGTGATTCTGCGTCCAGGGTATATCACGCTTTCCATGATTCGGGAGGTGGCAAAGGAGGCGGAGATGGATCGGGGATTGACTGCAGATGATTCGAACATTCGTCCAAAAGCTCCGGGCATGAAATACCGTCACTATGCACCAAAGGCAGAACTGTGCATTGTAGAAGGTCCTATGGAACGAGTTATTTCTTATATTAATAAGAACTCTGCCGGTTCCAAAACGGGTATCATCTGCACGGAAGAGACAAAGGGATGCTATGTAAACGGTGATGTCAAATGCATCGGCTCCCGAAAGGATGAGGTATCCATTGCCAGTCATCTCTTCGCCATACTGCGGGAGTTTGACGCGGATGGTGTGGAGCGGATCTATTCCGAATCTTTTGACACGCCAGGGCTTGGACAGGCGATCATGAACCGGCTGCTAAAAGCCGCAGGACATCAGAGGGTGGATGCGGCGGATGCGGAACTTTAATCAGCATCTGCAAGGCTGATTCCCAGAAGGAATTTCCAGAGGGAAATTCCTTCTCCCCAAGGGGGATCGGTCTTGCGGATGCGGAACTTTAATAAGAGGATAAATATGAAAAAGACAGCAAAAACAGTAATCATGGAACATCCGTTAATTCAGCACAAGATCGGCATCATTCGGCGGAAGGATACCGGCTCGAAGGATTTTCGCCATATGATCAGCGAGATCGCCATGCTGATGTGCTACGAGGCGACAAGGAATCTGAAACTTGTAGATATGGAAATTGAAACACCTATATGCCGGACGACGGTGAAGGAGTTGGAAGGCAAGAAGCTGGCTATCGTACCTATTCTGCGTGCCGGTCTGGGTATGGTGGATGGGATGCTTACGATGATACCAGCGGCGAAGGTGGGCCATATTGGTCTGTACCGGAATGAGGAGACACTAGAACCGGTGGAATATTACTGTAAACTTCCAAAAGACTGTGCAGAGCGTGTGGTCTTCGTTGTGGATCCTATGCTGGCCACTGGAGGTTCCGCATCTGCGGCAATTACCATGCTGAAGGCAAAAGGGGTAAAAAACATCCGTTTTATGTGCATCATCGCCGCGCCGGAGGGCGTGGAGCGGATGCAGAAGGAGCATCCGGATGTGGATCTTTTTATCGGAGCCTTGGACGAACGCCTGAATGAGATTGGATACATCGTGCCAGGACTGGGAGATGCAGGAGATCGAATCTTCGGAACAAAATAATAAGAAGGCGGATGCGGAACTTTAAAACAGCATCCGCAAGTCCAAAGCCCAGAAGGAACTTACGTCGGGAAACGACGGAAGTTTCTTCTCTGCTACGGGATATGGAATTGCGGATGCGGAACTTTAAAACAGCATCCGCAAGTCCAAAGCCCAGAAGGAACTTACGTCGGGAAACGACGGAAGTTTCTTCTCTGCTGCGGGATATGGAATTGCGGATGCGGAACTTTAAAACAGCATCCGCAGGTCCAAAGCCCAGAAGGAACTTACGTCGGGAAGCGGCGGAAGTTTCTTCTCCGTTCAGGGATTTGGACCTGTGGATGCGGAACTTTAAATAAGAGGATAAGATGACCGGAAAGAGAACAGACTACATATCATGGGATGAGTATTTTATGGGTATTGCGTACCTGTCTGCCATGCGTTCCAAAGATCCAAATACACAGGTTGGTGCATGTATCGTCAGCCAAGAGAATAAAATATTATCTATGGGATACAATGGGTTTCCGACGGGATGCGATGATGATGTATTTCCCTGGGATCGTGAGGGCGGTATGTGCGACAGCAAATACGCTTATGTAACCCACAGTGAGCTGAATGCCATCCTGAATTACCGGGGCGGGAGCCTGGAGGGAACAAAAATTTATGTGACATTGTTTCCGTGCAATGAGTGTGCCAAGGCCATCATTCAGGCAGGAATTAAAGAGCTGGTCTATGCGGATGACAAATATGACGGCACACCTGCCAATATAGCCTCTAAGCGGATGCTGAAGGCGGCGGGCGTAAAAATGACTCCGTACAAAAAAAACGGCCGAAAGATTACGCTGATGGTGTAATACAGGGCAACGTTTCTGTTGAAGTTGCCCAAAAAAGGTGTTATAATATGCTGGAAAATGTAAAGCCATGCAGCAGGAGAAAATACTGAACGACGCAATTCAGGATTATGGCCCTACAGTTCAACTTATTTTATAATAGTAAGGTGGTGAAATGGTGTTAGAAGAGACTTTAAAGTCAGTGAAAGCTGCGGAGGCAAAAGCGGAAGAGATCATCAAAGAAGCAGATGCCAAGGCGGCTTCCGTTCTGGAAGAAGCAAAGATCAATGCCCAGGCGATGAAAGATGAGGCTGCTCAGAAGGTGAGAACTCTGCGGCAGAAGACAACGCAGGATGCTCAGAAAGAAGGAGATATGCAGTTGGAGGCCTCAGCCAAAGAAGCTAAAAGGGAGATCGAAGCTCTGAAGGAGCTGATTGTTCCGAAGAAATCAGAGGCAGTGGATGCAATCATCTCAGCACTGGTTTAAGGAGGAAAGAGAAAATAGAAAAGGAGGGATGTGGATATGGCAGTATTGCAGATGCAGCGGATCAGTATCTGTGCGATGAAAAAGAACAGGAAAGCGATCCTGGAACGTCTGCAGGAACTGGGTGCCATGGAGATTGATATCCAGCTTCAGGATGAAAGCGATTATAAGAAGATGGACATCAGCAATTCCAAAGCCACATTTGAAAAGCAGGCACAGACTGCAGACAGGGCATTAGAGATCCTGCAGGAATATGTGCCGGAGAAGGCCGGCATGCTGGCATCGCTGGCCGGGAAACCGCTCATCGGTCATGAACTGTTTACCAAGGCGGCCAAAGGACAGGACAATTACATTGAGACTGCCCGAAGAATTGTAGCACTGGATAAGCAGATTGCAGAACAGAAAGCGAACATTCAGAAGCTCCAGAATCAGATGGAATCTCTGGTCCCATGGATGGGACTGACTGTACCGGTAAGCTATACAGGAACCCGTAAGACTTCCGTCTTGATCGGAACGATTGCAGGAGCGCCGGGCCTTGAGGGAGTGTATGGACTTCTGGCGAAATATGCGCCGGATGTGGATGCGGTGGATGTCCAAGTGATATCGACTGACAAAGACTATACGTATCTTGCGGTTGTCTGCCTGACGAGAGATGTGCAGCAGGTGGAGGAAGCACTTCGTGCAGGCGGTTTTGCAAAACCGGCACAGACTGTAAATAAAGTTCCGTCAGAATACCAAAAGGAGCTTCAGACAGAGATGGAGCAGTCCATCCGCCAGATTGAATCTCTTCAGAAAGAGATCGCAGACTGTGCAGGAAGCAGGCAGGACCTGCGTATTGTTTCGGATTATTATCGTATCCGTGCAGAAAAGTACGAGATCCTTGGAAAGATTCCCCAGACAAAGAACACCTTTGCCCTGAGCGGATATGTTCCGGCTCATCTGGCGGATCAAGTAGTCCGGGAATTTTCTGAGAAATATGACGCAGTAGCAGAAACGGAGCCGATTAAAGAAGAGGAAGAGCCGCCGATCCTGCTGAAGAACAACAGCTTTTCCGAATCCGTGGAAGGCGTAATCGCGTCTTTTGGTCTTCCGGGCAAAGGAGAGATGGACCCGACGTTTTTTACGTCCATTTTTTATGTGTTCCTGTTCGGACTGATGCTCAGTGATGCGGCGTACGGACTGATTGTCTCACTGGCATGCGGGATTCTGCTGATGAAGTGTCCGCGTATGGCAAAAAATATGCGTAAGTCGATCAAACTCTTTTTCTGGTGCGGAATTTCCACACTGGTGTGGGGCGTTCTGTTCGGCGGATATTTCGGCGATGTGGTGGATGTGGTATCAGAGACGTTCTTTGGACATAAGGTGACGATACCGGCCCTCTGGTTTGTTCCGCTGAACGATCCTATGAGACTTTTGCTGTATTCCATGCTCTTTGGTTTGATCCATCTGTTTACAGGTCTGGCCCTGAAGGGTTATATGTGCATTCGTGAAGGGCGATATGTGGATTTCCTGTGCGACTGCGTTTTATGGTTCCTGCTTCTTCTGGGACTTGTGGGAATGCTTCTTCCTACGGAGCTGTTTGCGGGTATTGCCGGACAGCAAATCGTATTCCCGGAGGCGCTGAAAGCAGCGACCAAATGGATGGCCATTATCGGTGCGGTAGGCATCGTGCTCATGTCAGGAAGAGCAAACAAAAATTTTGGTGTGCGGATTGCCCTTGGAGCCTATGATCTGTATGGCATGACCAGTTGGCTCAGTGATGTGCTTTCCTACTCCCGTCTGCTGGCCCTTGGCCTTGCCACCGGCGTTATCGCGTCAGTCGTGAACCAGATGGGCAGTATGGGCGGCAGAAGCATTGTGGGTGTGATCTTATTTATCATAGTATTCCTGATCGGACATACATTCAATATCGGCATCAACCTTTTAGGTGCGTATGTGCACACCTGCCGTCTCCAGTATGTAGAATTTTTTGGAAAATTCTATGAGGGCGGCGGAAAAGCATTTGAGCCGTTTATGTTAAAAACAAAATATGTAGATATTAAGGAGGAAAATTAACAATGGCAGCAATGTTAGAGATGATTGGTGGAAATGGATGGGCATTATTAGGTGCAGCACTTGCAGTGATCCTTGCGGGCTGCGGTTCCGCTTATGGTGTAGGCGTTGCCGGACAGGCAGCCTGCGGCGTGGTAACAGAAGATCCTGGTAAATTTGCGCAGGTTCTGATTCTTCAGCTTCTTCCGGGTACCCAGGGTATCTATGGTCTGCTGATCGCATTCGTGGCTCTTTCCAGATATGGACTTCTTGGCGGCGGCGGAATGGAACTGACCGTAGCTCAGGGACTGATGGTTTTAGCTGCATGCCTTCCGATCGGTATCGTAGGTCTGATCTCTGCAAGACATCAGGGCAAGACGGCTGTTGCAGCTATCGGTATCGTGGCAAAGAAACCGGATCAGTTTGGTAAAGCAATGCTGTTCCCGGCAATGGTTGAGACTTATGCCATCCTGGCACTTCTGATCTCCATTCTTGCACTTCCGACCATCTAATGAGGAAGCCTGTTGACAACGAACAAATTGTAAGAAGGAGAGCTTTAGAATGACCGGATTGGAAAAGATTACGGACCAGATTCAGGAAGAAGCAAAAGCCTCCGCAGCCAGAAGGTTAGAAGCGGCTCAGAAGGAAGCAGATGCAGTCCTTGCGGAAGCAAAGGATGCATGTGCAGCCATGGAAGCCGAGGCGGCAGAGAAAACTGCGGCCATGAAGGCAAACTATGAAGGCCGCGTGAAGTCCTCTGCAGAACAGCAGAGAAGGACGGCACTTCTGCGGGCAAAGCAGGAGATCATCGCGGAAGTGATAGAGGAAGCCTATGTGACTCTGAAGGAAAAAGACGTACAGAGTTATTTCCTGACCATGGAAAAGATATTGAAGACCTATGCACTGGCAGAGGATGGAGAGATTTATTTCTCTTCCGAAGATCTTGCCAGAATGCCGGCCGATTTTGAGAAAAAGATCAAGGCGGCTGCAAAGGAGAAGGGCGGAAGCCTGGTTCTGAAAAAAGAGCCGAAAGCCATCGCGGACGGTTTTGTCCTCGTCTATGGAGGCGTGGAGGAGAACTGTACGCTGAAAGCATTGTTTGATGCAAAGAGAGATCAGCTTCAGGATAAAGTGAATGCGATCTTATTTTCATAGAAGCCGGTTCGCCAAAAAAGGAGGGTTTTAATGTCTAAAACACAATATGCCTATGCGGTTGCGCGAATCCGTGCTTTGGAAGTCTCTCTGTTCTCTGCCTCAACCATTGAGCAGTTGATTGCCTGCAAGGATGACGAGACGGCCATCCGGTTTCTCCAGGAGAGAGGCTGGGGCAGTGCGGATGTGCCCGCAGATGCGGATGCCATCCTGACGCGGGAACGGGAGAAGATCTGGGAGACGATCGGCGAGATGCATGTGGATATGGATGTGTTCGATGTCCTGTCCTATACGAGCTGGTTCCATAACCTGAAAGCTGCTGTCAAGGAGGTTTGTACCGGCAAGAGCGGTGCGAATATCTTTTATGAGGGAACGCCCATACCAAAAGGGGAATTGGTGCGCATCATAAAAGAAAAGGATTACAAAGCGCTGCCGGAAAATATGCAGGCTGCGGCGGAAGAGGCGGTGGATGCACTGCTTCATTCGGGAGACGGACAGCTCTGTGATGTTATCATCGACCGTGCGACCATGGAAGCCATCAAGGAAGCCGGAAGAGCGGCCGAAGATGAAATCATCTGCGACTATGCGGAATCTACCGTAGCAGTGGCCAATATCAAGATCGCTGTGAGGGCTTCTAAGACCGCTAAGACACTGGAATTTATGAAACGCGCTATGGCGCCCTGTGATACGCTGAATATCGACAGTCTGGCACATGCGGCGCTGGCAGGCATGGATTCGATCATCGAATATTTAAACGGGAATGGATATGCGGAGGGCGCACAGGCTCTGAAGGAGTCTCCTTCAGCCTTTGAACGCTGGTGCGACAACCGGATCATCCAGACCATCAAACCCCAGAAGTCCAATCCATTTTCCGTAGGACCTCTGGTGGCATATGTCATTGCAAGGGAAAATGAGATTAAGACGGTGAGAATCATTCTTACCTGTAAGCAAAATGGCTTATCAGATGATTCCATCCGGGAAAGGGTAAGGGAAATGTATGTATAAGATCGCAGTAATCGGCGCTTATGACAGCATCTATGGTTTTGCAGCCCTGGGGCTGGATACATTTCCGGTATCCGATGCCCAGGAAGGGGAGAAGATGCTCAGAAGAATCGCGGAAGGCGAGTATGCGGTAATCTATATTACCGAAGCGCTGGCCGCGGAACTGAAGCATGAGATGAGCAGATATCAGGAACAGGTGATTCCGGCTATTATCCAGATTCCGGGAGTATCCGGGAATACGGGAGCCGGAATTACGGGCGTGAAGAAATCCGTAGAACAGGCAGTCGGTTCTGATATTCTGTTCGGCAACAATTAAAGAAAGTGGGTGAATCCATTCAAATGAGTAAAGGCACGATTAAAAAAGTGGCGGGGCCTCTGGTCGTCGCTACCGGTATGCGTGATGCCAACATGTTTGACGTGGTGCGCGTAAGCAAACAGCGCCTGATCGGTGAGATCATCGAGATGCATGGAGACGAGGCATCCATCCAGGTGTACGAGGAGACCGCGGGACTTGGACCGGGCGAGCCGGTGGAATCCACCGAGATGCCGCTGTCCGTGGAACTTGGACCCGGACTGATTACCAGCATCTATGATGGTATCCAAAGACCGCTGGATGATATTATGAAAGTATCCGGCGGCAATAACTTAAAGCGCGGTGTGGAGGTTCCCTCTCTGAAGCGTGATCTGAAATGGAATTTTGTACCTACAGCTAATGTAGGTGATACAGTGGAAGCCGGCGATATTATAGGAACGGTACAGGAGACCGCAGTGGTAGAACAGCGGATTATGATCCCCTATGGTATCCAGGGAACGATCAAAGAGATCAAGGCAGGAGAATTTACGGTAGAAGAGGTCGTCGCTGTCGTAACAACTCCGGAGGGCGATAAGGATGTAACTCTGATGCAGAAATGGCCGGTTCGTAAAGGCCGTCCGTACAAGGAGAAACTGCCGCCCAGTATGCCGCTGATTACAGGACAGCGTGTGGTTGACATGTTCTTCCCCATCGCCAAAGGCGGTGTGGCAGCCGTACCGGGACCTTTCGGAAGCGGCAAGACCGTTATTCAGCATCAGCTTGCAAAATGGGCAGAAGCAGATATCGTGGTTTACATCGGCTGCGGCGAGCGCGGAAACGAGATGACGGACGTTCTCAACGAGTTCCCGGAACTGAAGGACCCGAAGACCGGAAAATCTCTGATGGAACGTACGGTGCTGATTGCCAATACCTCCGATATGCCTGTGGCTGCTCGTGAGGCATCTATCTATACTGGTATTACGATTGCAGAATATTTCCGTGACATGGGCTACTCCGTGGCACTGATGGCAGATTCCACTTCCCGTTGGGCAGAGGCTCTTCGTGAGATGTCCGGACGTCTGGAGGAGATGCCCGGTGAGGAAGGTTATCCGGCTTATCTTGGATCCCGTCTGGCACAGTTCTACGAGCGTGCGGGTCATGTGATCAATCTTGGAAAAGACGGCAGAGAAGGCGCGCTGTCTGTAATCGGAGCCGTATCTCCGCCCGGCGGTGATACTTCCGAGCCGGTTTCCCAGGCAACGCTGCGTATCGTCAAGGTGTTCTGGGGTCTGGACTCCGCCCTTGCTTACAAGAGACATTTCCCGGCGATTAACTGGCTGACCAGCTACTCCCTGTATCTGGACAATATTTCCGGATGGTTTGACAAGAACGTATCTGAAGAGTGGATGGCAGGACGTCAGGCGATGATGTCTCTCTTACAGGAAGAAGCAGAGCTGAACGAGATTGTGCAGATGGTAGGTATGGATGCACTTTCCGCACCGGACCGTCTGAAAATGGAAGCAGCACGCTCCATCCGTGAGGACTTCCTGCATCAGAACTCTTTCCACGAGGTAGATACGTACACCTCCCTGAAGAAACAGCTTCTGATGATGAAACTGGTGCTGGCTTACTATGACCAGACAATGGAAGCTCTGAAAAACGGTGCAGGCGTAAAAGGACTGATTGATATTCCGGTCCGTGAGCAGATCGGACGTTACAAATATGTAGTAGAAGAGAATCTGGATGCAGAATATGAGAAGATTATGAATGAACTTGCAGCCCAGATTAAAGAAGCATGCGGAAAGGAGGACTTCTAAATGCCGAAAGAGTATAGAACTATACAGGAAGTAGCCGGACCGCTGATGCTCGTACAGGGTGTGGAAGGCGTTACCTATGACGAACTGGGCGAGATCGAGCTGGCAAACGGCGAGATCCGCCGGTGTAAAGTGTTGGAGGTAAACGGAAGCGATGCGATGGTACAGCTCTATGAGAGTTCCACCGGTATCAACCTTTCCAACAGCAAGGTACGTTTCCTTGGAAGAGGTGTAGAACTGGGCGCATCCGAGGATATGCTCGGACGTGTCTTCGACGGTATGGGACGTCCCATCGACGGCGGTCCCGAAATCCTTCCGGATAAGAGAATGGATATTAACGGCCTGCCTATGAATCCGGCGGCCAGAAGCTACCCCAATGAGTTTATCCAGACAGGAGTATCTGCTATTGACGGACTGAATACGCTTGTCCGCGGCCAGAAGCTGCCGATCTTCTCCATGTCCGGTCTGCCTCATGCACAGTTGGCGGCGCAGATCGCAAGACAGGCGAAAGTTCGCGGAAAAGATGAGCGTTTCGCCGTTGTCTTTGCAGCTATGGGTATTACCTTCGAGGAGTCCAACTTCTTCGTGGAGAGCTTTAAAGAGACTGGTGCGATCGATCGTACGGTACTGTTTGTCAACCTGGCAAATGACCCGGCTGTTGAGCGTATCGCAACGCCGCGTATGGCGCTGACCGCTGCAGAATATCTGGCATTTGAAAAAGACATGCACGTGCTGGTTATTTTGACGGATATTACCAACTACGCAGATGCGCTTCGTGAGATTTCTGCGGCACGTAAGGAAGTTCCGGGACGCCGCGGCTATCCGGGATACATGTATACAGACCTGGCTCAGTTATACGAGCGTGCAGGACGCCAGAAAGGCAAAGATGGATCCATCACCATGCTTCCGATCCTGACCATGCCGGAGGATGACAAGACCCATCCCATCCCTGACCTGACCGGTTACATTACCGAGGGACAGGTGATCTTAAGCCGTGAGCTTTACAGAAAGGGTGTCAACCCGCCTATTGATGTACTGCCGTCTCTGTCCCGTCTGAAAGATAAAGGTATCGGCGAAGGCAAGACCCGCGGTGACCACTCTAATACACTGAACCAGTTGTTTGCAGCTTACGCCCGCGGAAAAGACGCGAAAGAGCTTATGACGATTCTCGGTGAGGCAGCACTTTCCGATATGGACCTGATCTACGCGAAATTCGCGGATGAGTTCGAGAAGGAGTATGTATCTCAGGGCTTCCAGGCAGACCGGAGTATCGAAGAGACGCTGAACATCGGCTGGAAGCTGCTTTCAATCCTTCCAAGATCCGAGCTGAAACGTATCGACGATAAATATCTGGATCTGTATTATGGGAAACAATAAACAGCAGCAGCCTATGCGATGCCCGGAACGTTTTGCGGACGCAGGGCGTCCGGAAAATGTTCCAGCCCTATGGGCATCGTTCGGGGTGCTGCGGAACTTTAAACAGCAGCAGCCCATACGATGCCCGGAACGTTTTACGGACGCATGGCGTCCGGAAAATGTTCCAGCCCTATGGGCATCGTTTGGGGTGCTGCGGAACTTTAATAGAAAGGAGTGTGCAAAGTGGCAGCTACACAGGTAAACCCGACCCGTATGGAGCTGACCCGCCAGAAGAAAAAGCTGGCGACGGCCAGAAAAGGCCATAAGCTCCTGAAGGATAAGCGTGACGAACTCATGCGGCAGTTCCTGGACTTGGTCCGGGAGAATATGGCGCTTCGCCAGAAAGTAGAAGCAGGGATCCTGGCGGCGAATAAGAACTTCGTTGTTGCCAAGGCAGGCATGTCTGAGGAGACGCTGCACACTGCTCTGATGGCGCCCAAGCAGGAAGTTTATCTGGAGACAGATAAAAAGAATGTTATGAGTGTGGATATTCCGGTCTTTGAATACAAGACCAGGACTGCTGATGAAAATGACATTTATTCCTATGGATTTGCCTTTACTTCCAGTGATCTGGACGACGCGGTGAAGTCTCTGGCGGATGTCCTGCCTGAGATGCTCCGTCTGGCAGAAGCTGAGAAGGCATGTCAGCTTATGGCTGCGGAGATCGAGAAGACCCGCCGGCGTGTAAATGCGCTGGAACATGTAATTATCCCGCAGGCACAGGCGAATATCAAGTATATCACCATGAAGCTGGATGAGAATGAGAGATCCACTCAGATCCGTCTGATGAAAGTAAAAGATATGATGCTGGAAGAGACACATCATTACAAAGAGAAGCAGGCAGCAAAGGCGCAGTAATTGTGCGAAAAGCAGCAGTGCTGACCAAAAACTCCCCCGGCGGGAAGGCTCTATGGAGCTTTTCCGCCGGGGGAGTTTTTTGTGCGAACAGGCATAATTGACATAAATGATGTCGCAGAGGTTCATACTCTGCGACATCCCGGAAAACGTCTGCTATTTGTAATATTATATCTGGTTCCAAAGGGTTTTGCAATAGATTCCGAAAAGCTTTTTGCACAAAACGAGAATTAGGTGCAATAGAGACTGCATATCCGGTAGACTTAAAAGCAAAAATGGAGGTATTGCAATCATGAAAAAAAGAGAAAACATCTTTTTGAGAAAGGATGGGCGATTTGAAGCACGTTATGCAAAAGGAAGGGATGAGAACGGGAAGCTTATCTATGGCTTCTGCTACGGCAGAACATATGAGGAGGCAAAAAGAAAAGCCGCAAATGCGGTTCAGGCATTGGGATATCCCGTAAAGCCAAGGGACCCTATGAGGCTCACTTTCTCAGACCACTGTACCAACTGGCTTGCAGTAAACAGTGCCCGTCTGAAAGTCTCCAGCAGTGCAAAATACCGTTCCAATATAAGAAATCATATTATCCCGTTCTTTGGCGACTGGATGCCCTGGGAGATTACTTCGGAAAAGGTGGATGAATTTTCCAGAGTGTTGCTGGAGAAGAAAAGTCTGTCTGCCAAAACGGCGAGGGATATTCTGGCCCTTTTTCATTCCATATTCGTGTATGTAAATAAACGTATCGAACAGAAAATACCGGAGCCGGAAATTGTCTATCCGCAGAAAAACCGCACACATACGCGGGTGCTGAGCGAACGAGAGGAGGAGAAACTGATTCTGCATCTGTCTCAGGAAATGGATCTGTATAAATTCGGTGTCTATCTGGCACTTCGCACGGGACTTCGGATCGGAGAACTGTGTGCTCTGAAGTGGTGTGATATTTCCATAAAGGCAGGGACTATTTCTGTTTGTCACACGGTTCAGAGAGTTCAGTGTGCTTCTGGAAAAGGCACTGCAAAAACTATGGTAATGATCGGAACACCCAAGAGCGACAGTTCCTGCCGGATGATTCCTCTGATGCCGGATGTGGCAGCACTTTGTGTCCGATTTTACCAGGGGGATCCGGAGGATTTTGTCCTTTCCGGAAGCAGAGTCTGTATAGAACCAAGGAAACTTCAGCGGAAACTGAAACTATATACAGATAAATGCCGGATGGAACAGGTACATTTTCATACGCTCCGCCATACCTTTGCCACCCGCTGCATTGAGGTAGGATTTGATATGAAAACGTTAAGTGAAATTCTGGGACATTCTAATATCCATATTACCATGAATCAGTATGTACACCCGAATATGGCTTTGAAACGGGAAAATATGAGCCGTCTAAGGACGGTGATCTGCCTTTAAACAAACAAGCAGTCAGCAGGCAGTCAGCCGCGCAGTCAGAACCAAAACAGACCCGTCAGAGAGAGCGTTTTCCGGGATGTCGCAGAGTATGAACCTTTGCGACGTTTTTCGAAGGAGGCTGTTTGACTGCAGGGGAAAAGGCAGGGCCATGAATGAAATGTGGACAGCGGACAGTATAGGAAAAGAATACGGAGGAAGACTGGTTCTGAACAGTCCCAATATCATAAATCTTTGTCTGGATTCTTATGATAATGAACGGCAGAGGGGGAAGCTGTACCACCAGTATACGCCGGACGCTATTGTGTTTGCAACGCTATTTGAGGCATTTGGCAGGATGGAACAGTTGTATGATAAGTTATGTTATCCGCAGGCTGCTACCAGGATCCGGAGTTTTTCGGAAGGCCGTCCCAAACCTGCATACGGCAGTACCCTGGAATCGCCCAGTGAGAAAAGGGAGGAAATCAAAGTGATGGAATCGTTTGAGGAAATGATCGGGCACAGGGGGAGAGACGCTACGTTTCTCATCCGTGTAAAGTGCCGGCAAAATTCCAGTTGGCAGGGGGAAGTGACATGGGTTGATGAACAGAAGCGGAAATATTTTCGCAGTGCACTGGAGCTGATTCGGCTGATTGACAGTGCTATGGGGGCAGCAGATGACTAAATCTGGTTTTGGGGTGAGGGATAGTGGAAGAACGGACCGTCTTATATTTTAACCTGCTGGGTTCTTTTATGTGCCGGGAAGCGTACAGAGGAGAGACAAAAAACAGTGTGGTTCCGGATAAAATCGGGAAAAAAGCGTTGTCCTTTCTGCAGTATTTGATTGTAAATCATACGAGAAATATATCATCCGAGGAGCTCATCGAGCTGTTCTGGCCCGAAAGCAACAGCAGCAATCCGGCAAATGCGCTGAAGAATATGCTTTTTAAAACCCGCAGCCTTTTAAAAATCATGTTTCCGGAGCACAGCAGTCTGATTCTGACACTTCAGGGATGTTATGCATGGAACCCTTCGATTGAACTGTGCCTG
Organism: Lachnospiraceae bacterium; assembly: GCA_910574965.1. Lineage (GTDB taxonomy): Bacteria > Bacillota > Clostridia > Lachnospirales > Lachnospiraceae > Hominiventricola. The sequence continues at coordinate 41,244 of CAJTDB010000013.1, forward strand.
GACTCAGAAGAATTTGAGAAGATGTGTCTAGAGGCAAGAAAACAGTCCGGAAAGGGGTACCTGGATACGCTTCTCAAGGCGGTCCGTCTGTATCGGGGGGATTTTCTTTCCGGAAATGACGGGGACTGGGCATTTTCCATGAGGCGCTATTACCAGACACTGTATTTGGATGCATGTAAGATGCTGCTGCCGCTTTTGCAAGCAGAGGAACGATGGACAGAGATGATCGGTATCTGTGAGCAGGCACTGGCAGTGGATTTCAGCGAAGATACTTTTGTGGTCTGCCAGATGCAGGCGTTTATCGCTATGGGCCATCCGGAGCGGGCAGTAGAGACGTATGGGGCATTTCGCGAGACACTTTGGGAAGAATTTGAGATTGAACCTACAGAACAGGTGGAACAGATCCATATACTGGCAGACAGCATGTGCCAGAACAATATGGAAGCAAAAGACATTTTAAAACTGGTGGCTGAGGGAGAATTTGATAACCATGCGTTTTTTTGCACTTTTGGTGTTTTTCAAAGCATTGTGGCGTTAGAAAAGCGTCACCTGTCTCGAAGCAGGCACAGCACGGCTCTGGTAGTGGTAAGTCTGGGAAATAAGGTGACGCCGAGTACCGATGCCCGAAGGCTGGAGCGGGTACTGCTGGAAGGACTGCGCACGGGAGATCCGGTGGCAAGGCTGGATGCCAGCTCTTATATTTTGATGCTCTCAGGCGCCTCTGAAGAAAATGCACGGCTGATCATGGAGCGAATTGACCGCGCCTTCCATAAAGCTTATTCGCACTCCAGGGCGTGCATCTCCTTCCGGGTGTCCGCGCTGGAACCGCCTGCGGTACAGGTGTCGTAACAGATGACCGTACGCTCCGTTTTATGATGAATTTTGAGGAAGAACATATATGGTGCGGACAGAGGGTGCCAGGACGGCGTCCTCTTTCTGTCTGTCGGAAGCAATGGACACAACCAACTGCAGAAGATTGCCCGTCTGGTCCGGGATGAAAACATTCATCGTAGCCGAAGGACAGAGAAATTCCACACATCCCGTTTCCGGTTCATAAGTAAGCGGTTTGGTCTGGTTTCCGCTCAGGTCCTCTGCATAGATACCTTCGTAATAGATGCCGGATTCGTCGTCCGAGAGATAGAGGAAGAGCCGTCCGTCCCCTTGGCGGCTGGAGACAAGGCAAGGAGCCGTCCGGTCCACATGCTCTACAAGCACTTCATGTTCGGCGTATTGACGATTGGCAAGTGTCACGGTTACGGTCATGGTGCCGTTTCGCACCGGTTCGACGGAATAGGTGTGAAATCCTGTCTCGTATACAGGTATCGTATATCCGTCGATCTTGGCCGTTATCCGGGAAACAGGAAGCAGTGCATCCACATGAACCTGATAGACCGGCCTTCCGGGTTCTGCTTCCGTGTCCAAAACCAGGGAAAATGCGGGCATGAAAAAGAGCAGCGGAAGGAGAAAGAAAAGCAGAAGAACGATGTCCAGCACATTTTTCTGAAGTGCATAGCGCTCCTGGCGATAATTCTGATAGGAGGCGAGCACTTCCAGAGGAGTAGGGTTTGGCTCTTTTTCACATGCTTCAAATACTTCTTTTAAAATTTCTTCCGCCGTCGAAAGATCCAGCGTCTGCTTAAAAGTCCCTTTCAGAATGTTCCTCATACGCTTTCTCCTTTCATGAGCGGGACAACTGCAGCAGCTTTTTACTCCCGCTGTCTGCATAATGCTTCACTTGACTGCTTTTCATATTCATCAGCCGGGCGATCTCCCGGATTTTCAGCTTGCTGTAATATTTGAGTATGAGCACTTGAGATTCTGTAAAAGGAAGACTTAAGATTTGTCGAAGGATAAAGTCCTGCCCTTCGATTTGTACGGCCGTATCTTCCGGATTCCGAGTCTTTGCAGAGGGTTCCCGTGCTGCCTGCAGGTTCAGACAGGTGCGCAGCATAATCTGGCCAAGCCACGGGAGGAAAAGATTTACATCGGCCAGGGCGGATATATTTTTCAAGGCAAAAATATAAGTGTCCCGAAGGGCATCCCGCGCGGTTTTCTCCTCCTTCAGATATCCATATGCGAAATGGTACTGTTCCTGGCAGGTGGCCATGTAAAGCTCTGCAAAAGCGTCGCTGTCTCCCCTTCTGGAAAAGTCTACAAGTGTTGCAATGTACTGATGATCTAAGTCTGCCATATTATGTTCCTGCCTTATATACTATAGGTCTTCCCTCTGGGGGATGCGCCGATTGGAAAGTGCGATCAGATCAGTAATCGAACATATATTCGAATCCTCGTGAAATGCGATTCCATAGTGATATTCGATCCGAAGATGGCTGGACGGGTCCTGATTATAGGACTGTACTTTCTGATCCAGCTTTTTCAGGAAATTGTCCATTTTGTAGGAGTCGCCATCTTCAAAGATGGCGAGAAATTTATTCCCGCCGTTGCGTCCGGCAAAGCAGACATTGGCGGATGCCAGATGAAGGATATTGGAGAAATCCCGGATAAGCCGGTTGCCCTGCAGGTGGCCATAGTGGGTGTTGACCTCATGAAGATTTGTCAGGTCAAACATAATGCAGCCGAGATTTTCCGGAATCGGCTTGTCCAGATATCGTTCGATCATAACATCACAGCCAAAACGGTTCGCCAGTCCTGAGAGCGGATCGGAATGGACGGCATGATTCAGTTCCCGGTAGCGTCTGCTGTAGGAAGAAAAATAGGTGAAGTCCCTGTAAATAAACAAAAAGGAAAGGCCCAGTGCCAGCCAGAGAAAGATGCACAAGGTACGGTAAGCAAAGTCCGAGGCGATCAGATGATAGACGTTCTGGTCCAGCAGGATCAGGCCGAGGCAGCAGGCAGTCAGCACCAAATATAGGACAAGCTGTATCGTTTTATAGATAAAATCAGATTTCTTCATTCGGAAACTCCTCCCGGCAGGTATTTTAGGGACAGTATAACACAAAATTTTTGAATGTCCATATAAAATTTACTTGCAATCCCAAAATCAAGTGTTAGAATGGGGAGGAATGGAGGAGAAGGACATGAATAAAAAGCTGCATGGCAGATATGATGGGCTGAAATATGGATGGCTGAAGGACGCCAGAAGATTTGTGCTGCTTCTTGCGGCCATATATCTTGCTTTGCAGCTTGTGATTGGTTTTTCCTTTGTAAATGGAAATTCCATGGAGCCCACACTGCACAGTGGAGAACTGGTTATGTATGTAAGAGCAGGACAGACCTATGACAGAGGGGACATAGTTTCCGTCAGGACCCCTTCCGGGGAATATTATGTAAAGCGCATTATTGCACTGGAAGGAGATACGATCGATCTGAAGGATGGGGAGGTCTATTTAAACGGCGAGCTTCTTGCAGAACCTTATATTAAAGGAAGGACATTGGAGCAGCCTGGGACAGTCCGGTATCCTCTCCGGCTTCAGAAAGGCCAGATCTTTGTCATGGGCGACAATCGGGAGGCTTCCATGGATTCAAGAAGCTTCGGCGTAGTCGGGAGAGGACAGATCAAAGGGAAACTTTGGCCGGACAGGGAATAAAAGGCGCAGTCAGGGCGGTACAGACCACATAAAGGAATTTATAGTTTGCCGGCAACGGTTATCTTATTACAGGTTTTCACACCTTAGGTGTGGGGCCTGTTTTTTTTGCCTGAAAAAACTGTCAAATTTTTCTGAAAAATAACCGGCAGATAACCGCTCCCTGCTATATTGATGCATAGACAGGAGGAAGGGGCGGCGTGAAATGATGCTTCGAGAAAAGATGCTTCCCTGTCAGAGCCGGGAAGCATTAGTAACAGTTATGTCCTATCATGACGGCATTATGGACGGCTGCCTGCAGCATCCGAGACTGGACGGCAAAGAGAAGGTCAGGAGTCTGTCACAGATGATTCTGCTTCTGAACAGCCTTTTGGATCTGGAGGCCTGTCTGGACCACCCTCTGCCGCTGGTGCCGACGGATTGTATGGGAGGAAAGAGCAGGGCGGTATTTCGTATTCAGATTCTCTTCCGGGAACATTATACCTGGCAGGGCAGACTGATCTGGCAGAACGAGAAACAAGAATATGTATTTCACAGTGCGCTGGAGCTGATTCAGCTAGTGGATGAGATCCTTGGGGAATAAAGGGGGATGGGTGTGAATGAAATTTTTAAAATGGATGAACTGCATTTTGAAATGGGATTTTAAGATAGATAGAAAAAAGCAGGAGGAGGAAAGACCATGAAAAATCGTTTAGGGAAAAGGATCATCGCAGTCCTGCTCTGCCTGGCCGTGTTTGCCGGAAGCGAGCTGACAGGGCTGACCAATATAGTAGGGGATCTGTTTGCCGCAGAGAGTGAAGAATTTGATGCACCGCAGGCAGATGTCCAGACTGCAGAGATCGAAGTACAGCCGGAAGAACCGGCAGATGAACCTGAGGAACCAGAAGCTCCTGCTCCTGAAGCGCCGGAACCGGAAGCCTCTTCTGAGGAATCTGTACCGGAAGTTTTGGCGCCTGAGACTTCGGATGCTCCTGAAGAGCCGGCTGTTTCGGAGGCAGATCCTGCACCGGAAGTACCTGATACAGTACCGGAACCGGACGATCCTGCTGACATACCGGAAGATACGGATGGGGAGGACACACAGGATCCTTCTGACCCGGAGGAGACAGCGGATCCGGTGATGCCAGAGACACCTTCTGATCTGGAAGTACCGGAAGACAGCGCAGAGACAGAGGATGAACAGCCGGAGGATATCGAGGCAGTACTGCCGGAAGTGCCTGCAGAAGATTTGGATGAGGAAGAGGCAGAGAAATGGCCGGAGTATATTAGAGACGGTCTCAGCGATGATGGGAAAGTGACCGTCCATGTGGCAGCAGAGGAAGGCGTATTTCCGGAAAATACAGAGCTGGTCGTAAAGGCAATTCTACCGCAGGATATAGAGGCACTGGAAGCGGATTCAGAAGTCAGTGAGGAAGAAGTACAGGAAGCAAAAGCCGTCCAGGAAAAATTCGACGCGGTTCAAAAAGAACTGGAAGAGACGATGGCAGAAGATGAGACCAAGGAGATCGCCGGCTTTCTTGCCTATGATATCAGCTTCTGGACGGAGACAGAAGACGAAGAGACCGGAGAAAGCAAGCGGGTGGAGATCGAGCCGAAGGAAGGCATGGGCGTATCTGTAGAGATGGAATTTGCGGCAGCGGCACTTCCGGAAGAGATTAAGGAAATCACAGAAAGAGACGGCGTATCCGTTGAGATCGATCATGTGGATGTTATCCATATGAAGGAAAATGAAGACACAAAAACAGGGCTGAAGGCAGAAGTCCTAACGGATGCAGAGATCGGTCAGACCGAGAATGTAGAAGTAGAGACGGCTAAATTCACGGTGGAGAGTTTTTCGACGTTTGTCATTACATGGACCGGGATACAGCAATACAGCCTGAGCATTATTCCCAGTACAGCAATACTCAGAGAGATTGCAGTTGAAGGCAGTGACAAAAATGGCGAGATAAAACGGACATTGGGCAGGGATGAACGCATTTCTATTTCTGAAATAAAACCCGGCGGGAAATTAGAAGAATACTATCGATTAGAAGGAATGCAGGGCGAACAGTTTGTCTTTGTTCAGGCCAGGCGCTGTGACCTGGGGGTACAGCCCGGAGCTAATCTTTTGGAAACCGGAGATGAGGTAAGCGAAATCTGGGCGGGAGAGCCTGCTGAAACAGGAGGATGGTTTTCTTATAGAACGAAAAACGGAACGGAGGGGATCGGAGGAACCTTTTACTTTATCTACGAAATCGAAAACCTTGAACCGTTAACAGAAGCAGCTACCATCGATAATGAAAAAAACAAGATAGAAATATACATGAAAGACTATGACTACGATGCAAATGGTCTGCATGGTATTTTGGGCGGAAATATTGATGATGGGAACATAAAGCAGGGACTGGTCAGTAAGGAACTGGGTGCAGACGGGTATCCGGTAACGGCAAAAGGCGTTTCTCTTGCTCCGTGGTTTGCTGAGTCAGATGAAGTTTCCGGAGAAGTGGAAAAAGTAAATCATCTGTTCAGAGAGGATAAGTTCAAAGAACAACATACATTTTATTACAGCAGTTTTGATAATTATGCATATAAGAAATCCGATGGAAACTTTACCGTATATAACCAGCTTGGGGCACAGTCCACAGAGACGGACAGAACATCCTATAAAAGAGGCAATTTTTTCCCATATAACGAGATTGAGGAAGGCATTTATTCCATGTATACCAATGAATATGGGGAAGATAGAAAGCCTCTTCCGGATGGAGACAGCAGAAAAGGGGAAAAGTTATACGCTGTACAGAATCCGAATTTCCATTTCAGCATGTGTCTGGAAACAGAGTTTGTTCAGGCAGAAGGCGGAATATATGACGGAAGGCCGATGCGGTATGAATTCAACGGAGACGACGATCTGTGGATTTTTATTGACGGTGTGCTGGTGCTGGACATCGGAGGCGTTCACGATGCCCGCAGAGGATACATTGATTTTTCCACCGGGGAAGTTATGGTGGAGATATCCGAAAATTATACCAAGACAACAAACTTAAAAGAGTGCTTTCAGGGAATAAAGGACAATGTCGAATGGAGACCGGAAAGCAATACGTTCGCGGATTATACCAGGCACTCATTAAAAATGTTTTATATGGAGCGTAATGAAGGAAGAAAAAGCGGATGTTCCAGTCTGAAAATGTCCTTCAACCTTCCGACAGTTGGGGAAGATGAGATCAAAGTCACAAAACGACTGTCCAACACGGAACAGGAAAAATATGCGGATGTAGATTTTCAGTTCCAGGTCTTTGCAAAAAAAGAGGCGGCAGGAAGTACGCCTGAGGTTCCTGAATATGTGGAAGGCGAGGACGAAGCTGCATACGAACTATTAAAAGATGCAAGCCTTGAAGGAGTGGAAGGAGAGGCCGGAAAGATTCCTTTTGATGAAAATGGGATCTTTACCCTGAAGCCGGGACAGACGGCGGTATTTCCCGGAATCAAAGAAGATCGGCCGTATTATGTCAAAGAAATCGGAATCGATACGGAAAAATACGATAAGGTTCTGGTAAATCAGACAGAAGTGGCAGACTTTGGAAAAGACGGAACGGAAGGTGATTCCAATAATTCCGCCAGATCAACAACGAAGACGCCGAAAGAAAGGTCGCTGGTCGTATTTACAAATGAATGTACCGAAGCAAACAGCAATGAGCTTCAGATCACGAAAAGAATGCGCGCCAATGCCGATGAAATGAAAGGACCGTTTGCCTTTTTGGTTCAGCTCAAAGACCAGTCCGGCAGTTGGGTTCGCTATGAGGGAAAATATTATCTGTATCAGGAAAGTGAGGGAACAAAGACTTACTATACATATGAAGGAAACGCGCACACGACGGAAGCATTAAAAGCGCTGACAGAGAAAGGAATCTGCGAAGAGACTTCGGATGGTATGCTCTATATTCCGTCCGGCTGTACAGCAGTGCTGGAAGGTCTGGTGGAAGGAACGGAATTTTGTGCAGAAGAGATATTGACGGAGGAAGAGAAGGAGATCTACCAGACTCCCCAGATGGAAATCGTCTCCGGAACCTGCACGCAGAGCACCGGACTTCCGAATGGAGCGGGCGGTGTGATCCTGTTCGAGAAAGATGCGCAGATGCTTGTGACCAATGCACTGCCCGGTGATAATCTCGGCGGACTGGATATTACAAAGAAGCTGGAAGGAAGTCCGACGGAAAACAATCCGGAAGAAAAGAAAAATTTCCGGTTTCTGGTTCGCATATATAACTCCGATGAAAAGCAATGGACGCTCTATGAAGGAACCTATTTACTGGGAGATGAAACGAAGACATCTGCAAAAGGTGTGATCGAGATTCCGGCAGATGGTACGGCGCATATTCCCGATCTGTTACCCGGAACACAGTTTGAGGTAACGGAAGATCTATCAGGAGAGACGGAGTATCAGCTAAAAAGCATGGAAGCGGACTGGAGCACCTGCGATCCTTTGGAGAAGAAGGAGAGTGGTGCGGACGCGCCGAATATCGTGACAGGCGTGATCCGCGAAAGTACCGACGCAAAAGTTACAGTGACTAATGTCTATGAGCAGAAGACCTATTCCTATGACTGGCAGATCATCAAGCAGGGTACCGTGGAAGGAAGCCCGAATCTGGAAGGTGCAGAATTTACTTTAACCTTGCAGCCCCAAAAAGGCGAACCGTCCCAAGTTTACTATGGGAAGTCTATGAAAGATACAGGCGTGATTGCCTGGTATGCGTCGAAGGAGGAGGCAGAAAATGAGAAAAATCCCATATCTGCCGGCGCCATAGCTCCTGGTACTTATACGCTGACTGAGACAAAGGCGCCGCTTGGTTATATGCTCAGCAGTTCCTCCTGGAAGATCACTCTTGCATATGGGAAGATGGAAGTTGAGGATGTAGAGTCTAAAGACAATAAGCAGAATGAAGTCACAGGAAAGATAATGTATACTTATGTATTTACCAATGAAGCCGCCTATGAGCTTCCGTCTACCGGCGGCAGCGGAATATTCTGGTATACGATCAGCGGAACCCTGCTGATGATTATGGGGATGCTGGTTTTATATAAGAGAAAATTTGCAAGGAGGTGCTGAAACATTTAGAAAATGATAAATATTTCAGCGGTCCTCCGGACCGCAGACAAGTGCAGACTGCATGAAAGAACAGAGAACTGTAAACCATGGCAAAGTCCATAAAAAGAAAGGAAAAAAGATGAAAAAGATGAAAAAGTTTTTATCGGTACTGTTGGCAATGGCAATGGTACTGGGGATGTCGGTGACGACATTTGCAAAAGACATCACGAAACCGCAGGAAGGCGATACGGACAAAGTAACCATTACCGGTACGTCTATTAAAAAAGGTGAGGTTACATTTAAAGTCTATCAGCTGATCAGGCCGATATTTGAAGAGGGTAAAGGCTTTACGGGTTATCAGTGGTCCAATATTTATACGGATAAAACAGGTCCGGTGGAATATGAGGAAAACGGCGATGTGAGAGATCTGACCTCCACGAATATTACCGCATGGGCTGCAAAAGCGGACCGTACGATACAAGATGCAACTGTTACATGGAATGAAGCGGGCACAGAGGCGTCTATCGAACTTGGAGTAGGTACATGGATGATTCTGGCTTCTGCGGCAGATGACGTAAATGTTGTATACAACCCAATGATTGCCAGCGTTTACTATACGCAGCAGGATTCCATGACAGGCGGAACCGCAGATGCGGACGCAGCATGGAAACTGACCACAACGAACGCATACGAGAAATCGACGGATCTTGGCGGACAGGAAAGCAAGCAGGTGGGAACACTGGATGCCAGTGGAATCTCGTCGCTGGCAAAGGCAAGTGCAGAGGTAGGAAAAAATGTACCCTATGTGCTGAAAGGGCTGATCCCGTCTTACAGTGCAGAATATTTTAATTCGGCTTCTTCTGATATGTCACAGACGAGAACCGTAACATACAAACTTAACGACAGTAAAAATGCCGGACTGGAATACAACAATGATATCAAAGTGTATGTAGGCAATACAACAACACCGATTGCGGAAACAAACTATGATATTACGCTGTACAAGAACGCTGATAAGACAGAGACAACGACGAACTATGCAGAAGCGGCAGCATTTAGCGTCGCTCTCAAGAGCAGCTATATCCAGACGCTTACCGGAGCTTCAGATGCACAGCGTACAGTATATGTTACGTATACTGCCAAAGTCACTGATGCAGCAGTCAGCCAGGTAGCAGAGAACCAGTTTGATGTATCCTACACAAGAACGCCCGGCCAGCCGGAAGAGACAACAGATACCAAGACGGTTTATACCTATACGGCGGCAATCAACGGTGCAGTTGTCAAGATTGATGAGAAGGATGAAGCACTTGGAAACGCAACCTTTACTCTTTATGAAACGTATGAAAACAATACATTAAGCAATCCGTTTGCAGGAACGACAGGAAGCACCGCAACAACATCTGTAAAAGACGGCAATGATGGTAGTGTAGACTTTACCGGTCTGGAATTTGGAAAGACATATTATCTGACAGAGACAAAAGCTCCGAATGGATACTCCATCAACAATACAGTATACAGCGTTGTGTGTAACTATCCCGCCGGCTTTAACGAAAAAGGAACAACAAAACTTACAGAGTACAGTGTAACCGTTACGAATCTGTCTGATGCTAAGGATACGAAAACGGTAACAGTACCTTATGGCGGTTCTGCTACGGCGGTGATGAATCATTTTACAATTAAAAACACCAAGCTGAACGGTCTTCCCTCCACCGGCGGCATCGGTACTACGATCTTTACCATCGGCGGATGTGCAATCATGATCGCTGCAGCAGGTCTGTACTTCTCTCTTCGCAGAAGGACTGAGAAATAATCAGAGACAGGGCGGTTACATAGGATAACAAAATATTTCTAACACCAATTCAGGCCGGGGCGGTGCTGCCCGTCCCGGCTGTTCTAAAAAGTATACAACAACAAGGAGAGCCCGGATGAAGAAAAATATGACAACTGTATTATTTTCCATGATATTTCTGGCCGGTCTGTCCTTGCTGCTGTATCCGTTTGTGGCAAATGAATGGAATAACTACCGGCAGAGCCGTCTGATCTCCTCCTATGATGATGCCATTGCCGTTATGGAAGCGGAAAATGAGATTGACTATGGAACAGAATGGAAAGGCGCCTACGCATATAATGAGGCACTGCGTCCTTATATTCTGCCGGATTCTTTTGCAGTGGCAGAGGCTTCAGAGGAGAACGAAGCGTATATGTCGGCGCTGAATCTGACCGGCGACGGTATGATGGGATATGTACAGATTCCGAAGATCAATGTCAAGCTTCCGATTTTTCACACGACCAGTGAGGAGGTGCTTCAGACAGCGGCAGGGCATCTGGAGGGAAGTTCTCTTCCGGTAGGGGGAGAGGGGACCCATGCAGTGATCTCTGCTCACCGGGGTCTGCCAAGTGCGGCATTATTTACGGATCTGGACCGTTTATCAGAAGGAGATCATTTTCTGCTGAAGATTCTGGACGATACCCTTTGCTATGAGGTGGATCAGATTCACGTGATCGAACCAAATGACACATCGGCACTGGCAGCAGTGGAAGGGGAAGATCTGGTCACATTGCTTACCTGCACGCCTTATGGAGTGAATAGTCACAGACTTCTGGTCCGGGGGCATCGAATTCCGTATGAAGAGGTCGCAGATGAACCGGTGGCTGCTTCCTTGTTTTTTGGGGGAACCAGTTTCCATACCAGTTATCTGCTGTGGGTGCTGGTAGGGCTGATGGTCACAGGGACTTTTATTTGCTGCCTGTATTTGTATGACCGAAAGAAAAACAAAAAGTCAGTGTCCGTTCTGGCCCAGGGGACAGCAGAGAGCATTTCTCAGGAACCCGGAATCTCTGATTCTGAAAATACAGAAAATCGTGAGGAACCGCCAAAGGAGCAGACATGAAGAAAACACTGATGAACCTGGCATTCGGCCTCATGTTTCTGACAGGCTTTGGTATTCTGGCCTATCCGACCATTTCCGATCAGTGGAATACGTACCGGCAAAGCTGTCTGATCTCGGATTATGTGTCCACTGTGGAGGAAATGGAGCCGGAAGATTATTCCAGAGAATGGAATACGGCATACAGTTTCAATGATACGTTTTCTCAGAATGATCTTTATGGGGATGTTTTCGGGGAAGAAGATGAGGACCTGACTGCTACGGAGTACTGGAAGGTGCTGAATGTGGCAGGAGACGGAGTTATGGGATATCTGTCCATTCCGAAAATTCATATTCGTCTTGCAATCTATCATGGAACACAGGAGAAGGTACTTCAAACTGGGATCGGTCATCTGAACGGGACGAAGCTTCCTATCGGGGGAGAGGGGACCCACAGTGTGCTGGCGGCACACAGGGGACTGCCAAGCGCCCGTCTGTTCACGGATGTAGATCAGTTGTCCCAGGGAGACCGATTCTATATCCGAGTGCTGGATGAGACACTGGCTTATGAGGTGGACCAGATCCTTCCGATGGTGGATAAGGATGATATGGACACTTTGCAGGAGGCGCTGAAGATCGAGGAGGGGCAGGACTATGTAACGCTTTTTACCTGTACGCCCTATGGGGTGAACAGTCACAGGCTCCTGGTCCGGGGGACACGGGTGCCGTATGAGGGCGAGGAAGAAACGGCCGGCACCCCGGTAGATACAATGCTGAAGGCAGTGCAGAATTATTATATGTTATACCTGATACTGGGATTGTCAGTGACGATGCTGGTGATCCTGTTTATGAAATTCCTGTTCCGTCCCCGAAAAAAAGCCGGGGAGAAAGGATAGAAAGGCATGAAAAGGATTTATGCGGGACTTAGAAACAGCATAAATCCGGCTCATGCCCGGAAGGAGTTGCAGGAACGGAAGTGGATGGAACTGCTTCCAGACACAGGGGCATGAAAAGGATTTATGCGGAACTTAAATAGGAGGGAAAGATGTGAGAAGGGCAAAGACAGGATACAGATGGATCGCGCTGGCAGCCGCTCTGGCTTTGCTGGGGCTGACGGCGCGGACGGAGGTGGCTTATGGAGCGGTCAAAATTGAGACAGATAAAAAATGTTCGATCACCTTCAGCCTGAACGGCAATTATCAGCAGAAAGTGCCGGAGAGTGAACAGGAGCCGGAGTCCGCAGAATATGAAAAAGGCGAAGGATATGCGGAGCTGCAGGAACTGGAGATTGCAGTGGATCTCTATCAGGTGGCGGCAGTGGATGTCAGCGGTACATACAAAGCATTCGGGAGCAATACCACGCTGTATGATCTTCTGGCAGAGGATCTGGCAAAAGTCAGTTCTGCAACTTCAGCGGCAGAATGGATGACGATGGCAGAGAAAGCTGCGGCAAGAGTGGAAGAAGGCGGAAGATGGGGAACCAGTTTACGAACAATTACATTAAACAGTCCGGTTCCGGGACAGGAGAAGACCGTGGAAAATCTTCTTCCCGGCCTGTATCTGGTTGTCGCCCATGAGGCGGTATCCCCGGAATATGTTTATACATTTACGCCTTATCTCATATCGCTTCCGGGCAACGATTATTACAGCGGCGGAGACAACGACGAATGGCAATACGATGTAAATGTAGGGCTGAAGGCAAGTCAGACCAACCGCTTCGGAGATCTGCTCATTGAGAAGACACTGGATTCTTACAATGCATCCCTGGGTGAGACGACAGCAGTCTTTCAGATCGATGCCGTAAAGGATGAGTTCTATTACCGCGATGTGGTATCCATTGTTTTTTCACAGGCGGGAACTCGGTCGGTACTGGTCAAGGGCAGAATACCTGCAGGAGCAGCAGTTACAGTGACAGAAGTTTACAGCGGTGCCAGTTATCAGGGAATATCAGAACTTGAACAGACAGCGCCTCCGATTGTCGCATCGGATGAATGGGGTACGGCGGATGCGTCCACTGTCCGCTTTGTCAATACCTATGATGATGACCGTTTAAGTTCCGGTACGAGTATTGTCAATCATTTTATACAGGATGGGTACTATAGCGGAGAAGGAACGGATGTTTTGGATACCGAAAACAGCAGAGTCTGGGATGTAGAGCAGCTAAAAGATTCGGCCGGTCAGGCAGGAGAGGAGTAGCCCATGAAAAGAAAGCGGAATCAGAAGAGGATGGTCCTCGCAGCAGCAGCTCTTGTGCTGATGGCCGGTGCAGCCACGAAGGAGGCAATGGCATATTTTTCTGCCCATGTGACAGCTTCCGGAGGTCATGTATTGGAGCTTGGATCAGTGTCAACGGAAATACAGGAAGAGGTGGCGGACTGGACCAAAACCATCCTCATTGCCAATACGGGTGACAGTGCCTGTTATGTTCGGGTAAGAGCATTTGCAGGCTCCCAGTATGGACTGACTTACGGCGGTGCAGACTGGACAGGCGGAAATGACGGTTATTATTATTATACCAATATACTGGAAGCGCAGGCAGAGTCGGCAGCTTTGCAAATCAAGATCGACCATACAGAGGCGGAAGGCGACTTCAATGTAATCGTTGTACAGGAATGCATTCCGGTACCTTACAGCGATGAAGGGGAGCCTCTGACATGGGATCAGGCAGACTGGACGAAGTCTGCGGATATAGTAAAAGAGGAAATACCATACGGCGGGGAGGTTGAGTCATGAGAAAAAGAAAGAATGTTTTCTGGCTCCGGCCAGCGCTGTTATTTGCCGTATCCGGAGTATTGCTGTTTCTGAGTACGGTAGGAAGTACCAGAGCAGCATTAAACTATTACAGCGAGAATTACGAAGTCCGGCTCAACGTTTCCAGCATCGGCGTAAGTCTCCTGGAAAATGGGAAAGTAGTAAGCAGCCGAAACTATATAGACAATGAATGGTCAGAAACCAGCCGGCCGCTTCTGGAAAATATGCTCGATCAAGATGAGAAACTGGTTCTGGGCAGGAAATATTCGGAATCACTTGCAGTGGAGAACAGCGGCGCCATTGACAGTTATGTGCGGGTGATCCTGTATAAAAACTGGACAAAGGATGAAGAAGAGGCAGCAGATACCGAACTCTCTCCGGACCTGATTCGGCTGGAACTGACAGGAGAAGACTGGATTGAGGATACGAACGCATCAACCAGAGAGCGTACGGTTCTTTATTATACCAAAGTCGTTCCAAGCGGCGGGCGTACGCCTGCATTCTGCAGCAGCCTGAGCCTTGATCCCTCCATTGGAAGGAAGGTGACTGTGTCAAGGGAAGGCAGCACAATCCGAACTGCCTATGCGTATGATGGATATCGGTTTAACTTAAGGGCAGAGGTTGATGCAGTGCAGAATCATAACGCAGAAGAAGCCATTAAGAGTGCGTGGGGTGTGAACGTATCTGTAAGTGCTGACGGGACTTTAAGTCTTGGCGGGGCAGATGACTAAAAGGGAGCGCCGCAGGGAAGGAGCATCCGTATCCAGAAAGAGGCAAGGAGAGTCCTTCGCTGCGGCAGCAGGCGTCCTGGGAACTGTTCTGCTGGTTGCACTGCTGGTGCTGTGCCTTCCGCTGACGGTTCCTAGATTCTTTGGCTATCATATCTATTCTGTGGTCAGCGGGAGTATGGAGCCTTCCATACCGACAGGAAGCCTTGTATACATTAGAACTATGGAACCGGAAAAAATGCAGGAGGGAGATGTGATTGCCTTCTATGGTGCCAGAGACCGGGCGTCAATCATTACCCATCGTGTGGTGGAAAACAGGGCAGTCATGGGAGAATTTATTACCAAAGGCGATGCCAATCAGGCAGAGGATATGACACCCATTCCGTATGAACATTATATTGGCAAAGTGGTGCAGACGATTCCCGGTGCGGGTACGGCAGCGGAGCTTCTGACCAGTCCGAAGGGAAAAGCGGCGGCAGGAAGTGTGATTCTGGCGGCGGTACTGCTGCAGATGCTGGCATCGATACCAGGCAGAAGACAGAAGGGGGGAGGGGGCTCCTCAGACGGATGCGGTACTTAAACGGCATCTGTCTCAGAAATACCGGGAAGGATTTTCAGACACGAATGTGGGTGAAAATCCTTCCAGAACAGGGGTATTTCTGAGACGGATGCGGTACTTAACAGCATCTGTCTGAGAAATGCCGGGAAGGATTTTCAGACACGAATGTGGGTGAAAATCCTTCCAGAACAGGGGTATTTCTAAGACGGATGCGGTACTTAACAGCATCTGTCTGAGAAATGCCAGGAAGGATTTCCAGACACGAATGTGGGTGAAAATCCTTCCAGAACAGGGGTATTTCTAAGACGGATGCGGTACTTAAATGGAGGTTATAAGCATTATGAAGAAAAGATATATCAGTCTTGTTCTTGCAGTATGCCTGTTCGCGGGCAGTGTGCTCACGGCGCAGGCAGAGGTCATCAAGGGAAAAGACGGCTGGAAAGCGGAATTTACAGGAAAAGAGATTGAGAGCAATTTTACCTCTCAGGCTTTCGCAGATGAGATCGTCGGATTACAGGGCGGAGACAGTATTGAGATCCGGATTGCTGTGAAGAACAGTTCCGACAGCGGTACGGAATGGTACATGAGCAATGAGGTTCTGCAAAGTTTGGAGGACGGCACACAAGCCCAAAACGGAGCCTACAAATATGAGCTGACATATTATGGAAGCGGTGATCCGGTCACGCTCTTTAGCAGCGAAAGCGTAGGCGGTGAAAATTCTCCGGCAGGGAAAGAGGGACTTCACGAAGTATCAGAACAACTGGAACAATACCTCTATTTGGATCATTTGGACAAAGGAGCGGAGGGCTATATTACACTTCTGGTTACTCTGAATGGGGAGACGCAGAATGCGGGCTATCAGAATACACTGGCGAGACTGCAGCTAAATTTTGCAGTGGAAAAGACAAGAGGCGGGGGAGGCAGCGGCAGCAGCGGGGGAGGCGGCAGCCAGACCTCTTCTTCACAGGCAGCTTCCGGGTCGGGAAACGGTTCTTTCATCTTTTCTCCGGGAGCCGTACAGACGAGCGATCCCGGAGGCATGGTTTTCTGGTCCGTAGCGGCACTGGTTTCCGGGCTGGCACTCTTTTTAATTGCACTGATCTGGCAGAAGAGAAAAAGGGAGGAACAGGAATATGAATAAATGCAGAAAATTTTTCGCAGGGCTTCTTGTGTCCTGTATGGCCTTTTCGCTAGGGGGCGTGAGCAGCCAGGCGGCGGAACCAAAGGAGCCGTATTCCTATAAGATCACTTTCTATGCAGGCAATCAGGGAACCTTTGCGGATACCAGCGGAATCCAGGTAGTGGATGCGCAGAAGAAGATCGTTCCGGCGCAGATTCATACCGGTGCGGACGGCTCTTATATACAAATAGATGGATTGAAGGAAGGCTATTCCGTAGCCTTTGGAAATATCCAGGGTTCAGCGGTCAGCTTAGGAGAGAGCAGTCCCTATTATGTACGCGGAATCCGAAAAAGCGGATATGATAATGATGAGCTGGCGCTGGGAGCGTTATCGGTCAAACAGGATCAGGATTATGTGGTTGCTTACGGCATCAAAGGAGAGATGGTGGCTTATCAGGTTCACTTTGAGGATGCTTCCGGGCGCAGGCTGGCAGACAGCCGTACCTATTACGGAAATATCGGGGATCGTCCAGTAGTGGCCTTTCTGTATATCGACGGCTATGAGCCTCAGGCCTATAATCTGACCAAGACACTATCCGAAAACGAGGCGGAAAATATCTTTACCTTTGTGTATTCCCGCATCTCAGGCGGAGGCGGAGGCGGCGGCGGAACCGCCGCAGAAGACAGCGCAGGTGTGACAGAGCAGCCTTCGGAGGCCGGTGTGCCGGAGCAGGCCGTTACAGAAGGCGGTGCGGCGCAGGCCGGTGGTGCCGCAGATGCGGCAGCAGACGCAGCAGATGCTGCTGAGGAGCCGGAGGCAGGCGTTGCTGTACCGGATGAGCCGGTTCCGCAGGATGAGGGTCCTGAAGAACTGCTGGATCTAGACGACGAGGAAGTGCCTCTGGCAGACAAGATTGGCGGTCTTGAGGAAGGAACTGCCAATCTGCTTGGTGCAGCAGCCGTAAGTGTGACCGGAGCGGCAGCACTTCTTGTGCTGGTAATTTTCCTTCTGAGAAGACGGAAGAAAGCAGCGGAGGAAGCAGAGGAAGAATAGGGTATCTTCAAGAGATGATCGGTTCCGGTACAGCAGATCATAAAGTAAAAAAGAACCATTGCAGAAAGAGTGACGAAAGGTACTCTGCAATGGTTCTTTTGTGCTGTGGGAAATATCGTAAAGTATTATGCTTTACGACATTTTAAATGTGTGCTTTTTCACGTCTGCGGTGTATCCAGGCAGAGTGCAGATTGAGATTGGGTCTGCAGGGAGGGATAAAGATTTATGGTATATGAGATCACAGGGGGCAGGTGGAGGGGAACCAGGAAAGAAGAAGGACAAAGACTGATCTGGAACAGTTCCAATATGGTCAGTCTCTGTGTAGACACTTGTGATGAAAAAAGGCAGTGCGGCAGATTATATCACATGTACACCAAGGAGCCGGTTAGGTTTATGTCTCTGCTTCAGGCTTTAAGCCGGATGAATGAACTGTATGACGAACTGCAGTTTCCGCAGGCGTCCACGGTGCTCAGGAGTTTTCAGAGAGATAAAAAAACAGAGCGGGCATCTGAAGACAGAGAGCCGGACAGCCAAAGAAAGGGAATGAGAAAAATGGAGGAGTTTGAAAAGGTAATAGAACATCGGGGAGAACGGGCTACATTTTTAATCCGTGTGCAGTATCGGCAGCATTCTAGCTGGCAGGGTGAAGTGGTGTGGGTGGATCAGCAGAAGAAGGAATATTTCAGAAGTGCACTGGAGCTGGTAAAGCTCTTAGACAGCGCGCTTGGTACGGAAGAAAAAATAGACGCAGAATAAGGGGGTTTTGCGGGGAATGGGTGTGGATGGAAAAAACGTGATCTATTTTAAACTGCTTGGTTCCTTCTCCCTGGGAAATGCAGCAGAAGGAGAGAACGGGGAAAACATGACACCAGGAAAGGCAGGCAGGAAAGTCCTGTCTTTTCTGCAATATCTGATCGTGAACCATGAACGGAGCATTTCGCTGGAGGAATTGATCGAGCAGTTTTGGCCGGAGACGGAAAGCGGCGATCCGGGCAATGCACTGAAAAATATGATGTTTCGGACTCGCAGCTATCTGAAAAAGATGTTTCCGGAGCAGAAGGAACTGATTCAGAAGCTGCCGGGGTGCTATGTGTGGAATCCGGATGTCCGGGTGGAAGTAGATGCAGAACAGTTTGAACATGGATATTTGGAAGCGCGCAGAGAAAGCGGGGAGGAGCGGATACAAAGACTTCTTGGGACAGTTGCCCTGTACAAGGGAGATTTTCTGGCAGGAAACGACAGCGACTGGGCAGCTCCCATCCGGCATTATTATCAGACGCTGTATTTGGATGCCTGCAAAGAAGTATTGTCCGCGCTTCAGGAAGAAGAACGGTGGACGGAGATGATCGGCATCTGTGAGCAGGCGTATGAAGTTGATTTTAGTATGGATACCTTTGTGGTATATCATATGCAGGCGCTGGTAGCTCTTGGACAGGCGGAAAAAGCCGTTCAGAGATACCAGATGTTCCGCAGAATGCTCTGGCAGGAATACGAGATCGAGCCGGCAGCAAAAGTGGAACAGATGTATGCACTGGCTTCCAGTATGTGTCAGGGCAGCATGGACAGCCAGGATATTCTGAAACTAGTGTCGGAGGGCGGTGAAGCCAGAGGTGCGTTTTTCTGTACGTTCGGGGTCTTTCGAAACATCGTGGCGCTGGAACGGCGTCATCTGGCGCGATCAAAACAGACTTCTACACTGGTAATTATCAGCCTCGGAGATCAGACAACGCCTACAACGGATGCAAGACGCCTGCAGCGGGTTCTTATGGAAGGACTGCGGACCGGGGACCTGGTGGCAAGATTAGACGCAGGATCCTACATTGTGATGCTGACCGGGGCCTCCGCAGAGAGTACGCGGACGGTTCTTCAAAGAGTCGAACAAATGTTCCATAAAGCGTATGCAAATTCCAATGCGCATATTACTTTCCGTACATCACAGCTCAAGCCGCTTGCACAGCAGTAATATGGCGCAGTTATCAATGACAGTTTAAGATCGCAGCTCTTTCGGAAACCTGAAGACAGGTTCCGGGAGGGCTGTTTGTGTTTTCTGGGAAATCATTTATTTTCCGTCGCAAAAAAGTGCAGAATTTATTTTAAAATCGTCTGAAAGGCCTGTCCTCTACCCGTTTTCTACCCGCCGTCTGCTATAGTGGGGTCAGAAAATGATAGAAAGGGGCAGCAGCCGTATGATGCTTCGGGAAAAAATGATTCCCTGTCAGAGCCGGGAAGCGGTCGTTACCGTGGTGTCCTACCACAGAGGCATCATGGATGGCTGTCTTAGGCATCCCCGGTTAAGAGAAGGGGAGAAAATAGAGAGTCTGTCGCAGTTAATCCTGCTTCTGAACAGTCTGGTAGATTTAGAAGACTGCATAGACCGGCCGCTGCCCATGGTGGGACATAAGTGCAGTGAGGAAGAGAACGCCTCTGTCTTTTATATACAGATACTCTTCCGTGAACATTATACCTGGCAGGGGAAACTGATCTGGAAAAATGAAGACCGGGAAATTGTATTTCGCAGTGCTATGGAACTGATCCAGTTGCTGGATGAGATTCTTGCAGAATAAAGGAGGGAATGATGGGTATGAGAGAAATATACAAAGAGAAAAACAGAAAAAATGCCGGACATCATCCCCTGAAGAGATGCGGCGTCGGGGAAGGAAACGAGAATAGAAGGAGAAAAGAAGCAGGAGGAGAGAATTATGAAGAACAGTAGAATAAAAAGAATTATGGCATTCCTGCTCTGTCTGGTGCTTTTGGTGTGCAGCAGCAACAGTTCGGCGTTTATCGGCAGCCTGAAAGCAGCCGGAACGGAAGAAACGGCGGATGCGCAGTTGGATACAGACACGGTAGAGATTGAAGTAGAGCCGGCAGAAGCATCAGAGGAAGCGCCTGCAGAAGCAGTGCCGGAAGAAACGGTTCAGGAATCGCCGGCAGATACGGCGGAACCGCCGGCAGAGGAGATCCCGGAAGCACCGGCCGATAGTGAAGCGGCGCCGGATCAGCCGTCAGCAGATGAAAATGTACCGCCGGCAGAGGCGCCTTCGGCAGATGAAGATCAGCCGCCGGTTCAAACGCTGCCGCCGGAAGAAGATACCTTGACGGACCAGACACCATCGGACCAGCCGTCAGCGGATGAAGATATACTACAGACCGAAGAAGAACTTCCGAATGAAAATACGCCGACGGATACGGAGGTGCCGGAAGGAACAGAGCCGGTACCGGAAGAACCGGCAGCAGATGCAGAGATTCCTGAACTGCCGATGGATGAGACTTTGGATGAGACTGTTTGGACCGAAGAAGAACAGCAGCAGATCGAAGAAGTGACTGCCCTGATCAAAGCATTGCCTTCCATGGAAGAGGCGGCAGAGAAGATGGCGGAACTAGAAGAAGACGAAGAAGGAATGGCGGCCTGGTATGAGGCGTTGTTCGGACAGATCACAGAAGCACAGCAGGCTTATGATGCACTGACGCAGGCACAGCAGGAAGAGGTGGGAAATACAGAAAAGCTGCTGTACTGGGCCGCATGGATGGAAGAGGCCGCCCTGCTTGATGAGGAACAGGGAGAATGTCTCAGCGAAACATATGTAGACAATATTGTAATCAAAAATATTGCAGATGGGGCAGGAGAATTTGATGTGCTTCATCAGCACAGTGAATCATGCCGGGAAGACGGAAAAACATGCGAAATAAAAGTATATGCGGAAAATGATCCGGGAATTGATACAAGTCCTGATAACAGGCGTGTCAGGACATTTGATGCGGTTACATATGAATTTCTAATCAACATGAGAAGCTGGGATGAAAAGAAAACCTATGCCGAAGCCAACGTGAAGATGGAGGTTTTGCTGCCGGTAAGCAAAGAGGAGGCAGAGTTTGACCTTACAGCCATGGGATGGATGGAAAATCCGGAAATCCGTGAGGAAGAACGGGAGATCAGCATTGACGGAGAAACAGTGATGAAAACCTGTCAGGTTTTGACTGGTTACAGACATTTGACTCCGGCTGGCGGCAATCCGTCAGTTGTTCCGGGAAGCTTTGGAAATAATGTGGTCATAAATGTGAAGCGTATGAAAAATGGTACGTCCCTTCAGCCGGTTTTCAGTGCAGTTATGGCAGAAGGCTGGCAGGAAGATGAGCCATGTCCCAATGAAGAACATACAGAGATAGAAAAGAAAAGTGTCACTGCAGATAAAGTGACTGTGACTGCCGCACCGAAATACAATATCCAGATAGATGGAAGCGGTACATACAAAGATACTTTTGATTTTGCGTCCGGAAATGAAAAGGCTGCAAACAAAGGGATCGGCAACATCCCCGGCCGTCTGATGAAGATCGGCGTCACACTTCAGTTGTATAACGATAATGCAGCAAAAGGATTGAAAGGAATCGAACTCCCGGATCCGGGAAGTCCCATTGAGTTCGACCTGGAGCTTAATTCCAAATATCAGGATCAGGATGCAAAAGAGTACGGAGCACTTTTATGGAGCTTCGGCAGAAATTACAGCGTTGGTTATAATAACAACAATGATACGGACGGCCGTCTGCTCAAAGATAATCTGGGCTGCGCTCCTTTTGCTCCGTATGATTACAGCGCAGGAGATACCTATCTGGATCATGCCTGCTATAACAGCGGTCAGTGGTATGCCAGCCAGGAGGGAAACAAGATTCATGTAAAGGTGTGGGACTGGGAGATCGATCTGGATCATATGCCAACCAGAAACGGCGACAGATGGAGTGATGTGTACGGACCGAATATTGGCTGCTTTTCATCCGGTCAGATGTGGATCCTTCAGCCTTTCGCCAAAAAGAACAGCACTTATGAACCGGGGCCTGACGGGCCGGAGTTTGAGATTGTAAACGAGAAAGGCACAGGAAGCTTTTCCACCAATATAGAAGCAAAAAATCTGACGGTTACGGTAAACGGGCAGACCATGAAAGAGGAAAACGGTGAGATTCATCAGATGGTAACGAAGGATGACCGCGAAGCCTATACCCTTGAACTGACTCTTCAAGGCGGTCTGCAGAACCGGATCCGTTATGCGGGTCCTGGCTATGAAAAAGAGTCGGGAGAATGGGAAGCACCCGGTTCCGGAGTCACAGATGTGAGAGACGGGCGGGATTATGCCGCGACAGGCTCGCCCGTATGGATTGGAAGCGGCTTCTCTTACAAAGCAAACGGAGAACCTGCAAACCAGATGTACTGGGGAACAAATCTTACCAAATTTTATGGAAGTGCCATAGAGATGGCAGATGAGAAGCACCTTGCTTTTACAGGCGGCGCTGTGCTTGAGGACCGCTATCGAACGGATGAGGTGATAAATAATGGAAATCTTATCATCTATTATGCAGCCAAAAAAGATGGGCAGGACTGGGAGAATGACGATGAGCTGCTGACTACCTATGAAGATGATCTGCTCTTTTATAAAGGTTATGAAGGTTATCAGAAAATTATTAAGGAAGGCAAAGTATGCGTTGGTATGCTGGTCTGCTTTAAAGGTCCGGGTACGGACCCGCTCCTTGAAAACGATCCCTATTTTAACTGCTATCATAAAGCGCAGGTTGCTAAGAATCCGGAACTGATCGGGAAGACCTTTACGCTGGCGTCTACTTCACGTGTCTGGTCAAAAGAAAAATGTGAGGCAGCAGGTAAGACCGTCGAGGACCTCGCCGGGCTGGACTGGTCTAATGGGAATGTGAAGCTTGCAGATTTCCCACAGGGATATTTGGTAAGTGCAAATATAAAAGTGGACGGAACGCGTCCGCCTGGACTGGATCCTAACAATAACCTGCAAAGAGACGGCTATTATATACAGAATGGTTATCGTCCGGAAACCTATGCACCTGACGGGAGCGGTGCGCTCGGAACCCATAACTCCGACTGGAGTCATTGGGGAGATACGCTGCTGGTCATCGGATGCAAAACCAGTATCACCAAGAATCTGCTCCAAAAAAGCGGGGACGAGGAAAAGAAATCCTTTGATCTGGATAAAAATCAGAGGGTTGTAGATTTTGTATTGCAGCCGAGGACTTCCTTTGACGAAAAGGGAGGCGGCGGCAATCTGGAAGATCTGCTGATCGAGATAAAGATTACGGATACTCTGCCGAAACATCTGAGCTATATTGAAGGTTCTGCTTACTATGGAGGTACTTACGTCCAGAACGGCGGCGGAATACAGGGAGATATTGAAGATGGAACAGAGACCGGATTAAACGAGACCGTAACATTAGAGGATGGAAAAACTATAAGGCTGGAGATGCAGGCAGGAGACAACGAGGGAGAAACGAAGCTGATCTGGACAATAAGCAATGTGAAAGTGGGAGAAGAGTTAGAACCGATCCGTTATTCCGCAGAGATCGGAACTCCGGGCAATGCTTTGACAGATGTGAAGGCTGGTACAACGAACCTGCTGAATAAAGTCTATATTTCCGCAAAGGAAGACCTGCGGGATCCTCTTGTAAAAGAGAACCAGAAATATTCAGAGGCTGCGATCTCCGTTATCCGCGGAAGCGCAGAGTCTTTTGGTAAATTTACACTTCAGCATGCGACAGACGAGGATGGAGAGATTGATTACGTTGTCTACTACAGTAATAATTCAGAGAACGATGCGCATGTGGAAATGATGGATACCATGCCTGCAAATGGTGTGAGCGGAAGCATCTATACCGGTGACTACAGCTTTGTGGGATGGAATCTGGATGAGAAGAGAAATACATGTGCACCAGAAAGGATACAGATTTACTATACGGCAGATCCTAAATATCAGGGAAAGAAACTGAAAGACCTGGAAGAAATGGGTGTTGCGTCGGTGGCCGACAGTCCGGACTGGAAACCTGTTTCGATCTCTGAGGATGGCACCATCTCCCTTCCAGATAAGACGCCGGTTGCATGGTATGTGACAGCAGACTTAAAGGGCCTGGAAAATGTGATGGTCAATCTGAAGATTCGGCTGAATCCGGATCCCTCTGTCAAAGACGGCAGTGCAGATACCGAAGTTCATTATTATGTGAATGATCTCTCCGTAGGCGACACGACTGTGACCACAAAAACACCAACGGTAAGACGTACGCTGGAGGGCCTTGCCTGGAAAGACTATAACCGCAATGGAGTGCAGGATGAGGAGCAGGCGGACCAGATGAACGGAGTGAGGATAGAACTTCTGAAGCTTTCTGAAGGCGGCGATCCGCAGAAGAAAGAAGACTATGTTCCTGTCTGCTATCCAAAGGCAGACGGTACTCCGGGAACAAATCCGGTGCAGGTCATGACCGGACAGCAGATCAGCATCCGGGACACAGACGGCAGCAATGCCATCGCTTATACGCCGGACGGTGATACAGGCAGATACAAATTCCTGGACCTTCCTGCGGGAATCTATGCCGTACGTTTTTCCAGCGGAGAAGGAGAAGGCAGTATCTCGGATCTGAAAGCCACAGGTAAGGATCTCTGGGGCAATGATGAGATTGACTCCGACGCAGAGCCTTCTTATGAGAACGACAAACTGCAGTCGACAATCATTCTGGGAATCGAAATGAAGGATGCAGAATCCATCTATGGAGAAGAACAGGATACTGCAGAACCAAAACTGATTCAGGAATCAAAATTCCATGACAGCGGTTTTTATCCCAATATGCAGTTTTCCATTTGGAAGACGGATGAAAGCGGGACGAAAGGGCTGGCCGGGGCATCCTTTACGATTATGGACGCAGAGCAGAGAGTTCTGTCTTTTGTAAAAAATGGTGATACTTACCAGGCAGTTCAGATGGAAGACACTATTTATGAAGAGACTGAGACGGAAGGCAGACTGCAGGGAGCGCTTTATTATATCGCACATGCAAATAATCCGGAATATGTTCTTGACCTGGACCGGAATGAATGGTGGAAGGCGGTATTAAGACACTGGACGGATACGAGAGATCAGATGTATGAAGTCATTCCGCAGGAGGACGGGAGCTTTGCTTTCAAAAGAGCGGAATCAAACCAATGGCTCAATGTAAGCGGGGGCACTGCGTATACGGATGGTATTAACGTTATGTTCTATGACGGAGGTTCCGACGTAGCCCATCCGGAAAAAAATGAGAAATGGTATATGCGGGCCAATAAGGACGGAAGCATTCGGATACAGGCGAAAGAAGCAAGTGCGGGCAATCTGGGCTTTCTGGATATAAGCGGCGGACAGGTGCAGGAAAATCAAAAGATCCAGATCTGGTCAGGAAATCACAGTGCTGCACAGAACTGGAAACTGATTCCTGCTGAGAATGCAGACGGAACAGAGACAAATCTGACGGTAGATGGGAGCGGACAGTTAAAGATCACGGATCTGATACCTGGCACCTATACCATTACTGAGATGATCGCTCCTACGGGTTATGTCCTTCTGAATGGACCGGTGAAGATTCAGGTCAATAAAGACGGAACGATTACAAAACTGGACGAAGGGGCGTCCGATATGGCGGATATCTCCGGCATAGAGCTGAAGATTCGCAACCGGGAACTCTATGTGCTTCCCTCTGCCGGCGGTACCGGAATCTATTGGTATACGATCAGCGGAACCCTGCTGATGATCGCGGGAATGCTGGTTTTATATAAGAGAAAATATGCGGGGAGGTGCTGAGAGGACTAAGAGATGATGAGGATTTCTGCGGTCCTTCAGGGACCGCATGGAAGTGCAGGATGCACAAGGAAACAGAAGGAACTGTAAATTATGGGCGCAGCCCACAAAAAGAAAGGAAGAAAACATGAAGAAAATGAAAAAGTTTTTAGCTATGCTGCTGGCTATGGCAATGGTCATGGGGATGTCAGCGACGGTATTGGCGGCATCAACAGATCCCCTGGATACGGCTCTGGCTGATGACACAAAAGTTGACACTGCACACGGATATCCAAGTGCGGATGACAAAGCAACTGTAACAATATCCAATATTGTAGGAAAGCCAGAGATAACACTGTATCGGATCGCCGAGCCGGTGTACAAGGAGCACGGCCTGGAGAAATTTACCTTTGTAACAGGTGCGGAGGCGCTTAACAACAATCAAGGTCCGACTGCGGATCAGATCATGGCAGTCGCAAATGGGATCAAGAGCGGCGATATTACGGCTAATAGTGTAACACCTGAGAATTTAACATATGACAATGCTACTTATACAGGCCAACTTGGTGCCGGTGCTTATATTGCGATCATTGCTTCTCCAAAAGGCAGCCCTGAGCAGTACAATCCCATCTATCTGACGGTGACATATAACAATGCCGGTCATGTCGTGGGAGGAAATGTCTCTGTTAATGAGAAGTATCTGTGGGGCACGACAGCAGTGGCAAAGCATACGACTCCGGATGTAGACAAGGAGATTGATAAAACAACAACAACTACAGACAGCTCTATTAAAGCAGACGGAACGGATGTAAATGCAGAAGGCGGAGAGACGGCATCTTTGGGTGATGTAATCTCTTATACAGTAAAACCGAATCCGATGCCCAGTTATCCACAGAATGCGGCGAACCAGACCCTGTTTATCTCAGATACAATGAACACCGGTCTGACCTTTGACTACAGTTCTCTGAAAGTGAAGCTTCAGTATCCGAATAAGGACTTCCTGACAACTGCAACTCCGGAAGGAGAAACAAAAGTGCTGGAACTGGTTCCGGCGGCAGACGGAACGATCACACTTCCGGCCAATTCCTTTGCCGGACAGACGGAGGCTCTTGTAATCGGAACGGCTGCACCGACTGTCAAAAAGGCAGTTCAGACAACACCAGAGGGAGCTGACGGATTTAACATCAACTTTAACTATGTAAGTCTGATCTACGACAATGCCGGAAATGTATTTACTCCGGTCATTACGTACAACGCAACATTGAATGAGAGTGCAGCAGTCGGGAAACCGGGTCTTGAGAATAAGGTAAATCTTTACTTTGCATCGGATTCCTCCAGCGGCAGTACACATACGACAACGGATACGCCTGAAGAAGGAGATAACATTAAGGTAAAAGAGGATGAGGAGATCGTATATACCTACAGACTGGCGGTTAAAAAGGTAGATGATACTCCTGCACCGAATGCGAAACCTCTTGAGGGAGCAGTGTTCGGAGTCTATACCGACGAGGCGTGTACGGATCTTGTCAGCACAATGACTACGAATGCGGACGGATATGCAATCTCTACTCAGATCGGTACGACAGAGACGGGTAAGTATTGGGTGAAAGAGCTTGAGGCTCCGACTGGATATCAGCTGAATCCGGAACCGTTCGAAGTAGAGGTTACGTGGACGAGTGCAACAAGTACGGCGACTGTGACCACTCAGACAATCGGATGGACGACAGATGTAAATGAATCCGAAGATCCGAGCAATCCGGTACAGATCGGATGGGCAGTCAACGGAGAGCTTAAAGACATGGATGAATATGCGGATGCTGACACAGCAGAAGCTGCCGGAGCAAAAGCTGCTTATAAGAAGTATGGAACGGCTGCATCTTCTACTGTTACATCAATAGAGACCAATCAGGGCGAGGGTTCTGGCGTTGTTCTGTACGGTAAGGACATTGTAAATACCAAACTGGTAGCCCTTCCCTCCACCGGCGGCATCGGCACGACCATCTTCACCATCGGCGGATGTGCTATCATGATTCTTGCGGCAGGTCTGTACTTCATGAGCCGCAGAAAATCTGTAAAATAAGCAGAACAATCACATTTCTTACATAAGAGATTGATAAAACTGTAACAATGTAAAGGTCGGGGCGGTTTGTGCCGCTCCGACATAAAAAAAGATACAACAACAAGGAGAGTCCGGATGAAAAAATATGCTACGATTTTATTATTTCCTATTTTATTTCTGGCCGGGTTGTCCTTGCTGCTGTATCCGCTGGTGTCCAATGAGTGGAACAATTATCGGCAGAGCAGGCTGATTTCTGATTATGACGAAGCTGTGGCAGAGCAGACGGCGGCGGGCGCGATTGATTATCATGAGGAGTGGACGCAGGCAGCCAGCTATAATGAGTCGCTGAAGCCTTATGTTCTTCCGGATTCTTTTGCCAGTGCAGAACATACAGGGGAAGCGGATGAAGCCTATCTGTCCTGTCTGAATCTGACAGGAAACGGCATGATGGGTTATGTACAGATTCCGAAGATCAATGTGAAGATTCCTATCTATCATACCGTAGAAGAAAAAGTTCTGCAGACAGCAGCCGGCCATCTGGAGGGGAGTTCGCTTCCGGTAGGAGGAGAGGGGACCCATGCGGTGATCTCTGCGCATCGGGGGCTGCCAAGCGCGGCGCTTTTTACCGACCTGGACCGTCTGGCGGAAGGGGATTGCTTCCTATTATATATATTGGATGATGTACTTTGCTATAAAGTGGACCAGATCTCGGTAGTGGAGCCGGAGGATACCAGTACGCTGGCAGCAGAGGATGGAAAAGATCTGGTAACGCTTCTGACCTGTACGCCTTATGGGGTGAACAGCCATCGGCTTCTGGTCCGGGGATACCGGGTGCCTTATGAAGAGATCGAAGATGAGGCTGTTGCAGCAACAAGCTATACAGGTCCCAGCCTGCATACGAATTATGCTTTGTGGGTGATGGTGGGATTGTCCGCCACAGGATTATTCATCCTCCTTTTGTATCTCTATGACAAAAAGAGCAGAAAGACGGCTGGAGCTGCCCAAGGGGAGCCGGAAGTAGCACAGACAGAATCTACAGAAAGTCAAGGCCCGCAGACATGAAAAGAACATTGATTAATCTTGCCTTCGGACTTCTGTTCCTGACCGGGTTCGGCATTCTGGCTTATCCTACAGTGTCCGATCAGTGGAACACTTATCGGCAGAGCAGGCTGATCTCCACTTATGAGGAAGCAGTGTCCCAGATGAAACCGGAAGACTACAGCCGGGAGTGGGAGACGGCAAGAGCTTTTAACGATACGTTAGAGAAAAATAATCTGTACGGGGATGCCTTTGGCACATCGGACACCGATCTTACAGATACACAATACTGGACCGTTCTGAATGCGGCGGGAGACGGGATCATGGGCTATTTGTCCATACCGAAAATTAATATCCGCCTGGCGGTCTATCATGGAGTGGGGGAGGAGGTCCTGCAAACCGGTATCGGACATCTGGACGGGACGAAACTTCCCATAGGCGGAGAGAGTACCCACAGCGTGCTGGCCGCCCATCGGGGCCTTCCAAGTGCAAGACTTTTTACGGATGTAGATCAGCTTGCCAGGGGGGATCGTTTTTATATTCATATATTAGATGAGATCCTGGCTTATGAGGTCGACCAGATTCTTCCTATGGTGGATAAGGATGATATGGAGACTTTGGAAAATGCACTGCAGATTGCAGAAGGAGAGGACCATGTGACCTTGTTCACCTGTACGCCTTATGGAGTGAACAGTCACCGGCTGCTGGTAAGGGGAACACGTGTTCCTTATGAGGGAGAAGAAGAGATTGCGAGTACGCCGGTGGATACGATGCTGCGGGCAGTGCAGAATTATTATATGCTGTATCTGATTCTGGGGCTGTCGGTTACGGTGCTGGTGATCCTGGTGATGAGATTCCTGTTCCGGCCCAGGAAGAAAAAGGATGGAGTGGAATAAGAGAATAGGAAACTTAAAACAGCATCTGTCCGGTGTCTGCCCGGCAGATACGGAAGGAACTGAAATAGGAGGGGAAAGATGTGAAGAAAGCGAAGATAAAAAACAGATGGGCCGCGCTGACCGTTGTTCTTGCTCTGCTGGGGCTGACGGTCCGAATGGATGTGGCTTACGGGGCCATTGGTATTGAAACGGATAAAAAAGGCTCGATGGAATTTGAAGTGAGCGCGGAAACGTATACAGGCCCGGAGGGGAGCGAAGTAGATTACGAGACGCTGAATCTGGGGAGCCTTGCGATTCCGGTGAAACTGTATCGGGTGGCATCGGTAAATGTAAGCGGGAAATATACGGCTCTGCCGCCCTACACTTCCTTGACGGGTCTTGGCTCCGTAGACGCCGGGACAAATGCCGGGACCTGGGCATCTTTTGCTGACGCGGCACATGCTATTGCAGAACCGCTGCCGGATGCTGAGGGAAACACGCCAGAAGGCGATAAGCCATACAAAGAACTCACTTTGGAGAATGCACACGGAAGGGCGGAGAATCTGGAGACGGGCCTGTATCTGGTCTCGGCGCAGGAGGTGGTAACGGCGGAATACATTTACAGCTTTCAGCCCTACCTTGTATCTCTTCCGGGCAATGCATATGATGCATCAGATCCTGACAGCAGTGACGATTGGCTGTATGATGTGACGGTGGGGCTAAAGCCAAGCCGGGAGAACCGTTACGGTGATTTGGAAATCAGAAAGACACTGGATACTTATAATGCCACGCTGGGCGGTGCAGCGTTCATCTTCGAGATTTCTGCTGAGAAGGACGGGATCGTGTACAATGACGTAGTGTCCGTCGTCTTTGACGGGGCAGGAACGAAATCGGTGAAAATTGAGGGCAGGATCCCGGCCGGCGCGCTTGTGACAGTAAAGGAGATCTATTCCGGAGCAAGCTATGAGGCCGTTGCAGGAACAGAGAAGTCGGAGACAATCATTGCGGATCAGTTGGTGTCGGTAGCATTCCGTAATGATTATGATGAGCGTCTAAACGGCGGCACCAGCATCGTCAACCATTTTGAGGCAGACAAAGACGACAGCCAGGCAGATCAGGGAACCGGCTCCGGACAGAACACACCGGGGGCAGAAAGCCGTGAAATCTGGAATGTGGTACAGCAGAAGGATTCGACCGGACAGACGGGGGAGGAATAGGCCATGAAGAGAAAGTGGAATCAAAAAACGATGGCTTTGGCGGCGGCAGCTCTCGTGCTGACAGCAGGTGTCACGGCAAACAGAACTTTAGCGTATTTTACCACATATGTGACAGCATCCGGCGGTCATGAACTGGAACTGGGATTTACAACCACCATACCGGAAGAGGAGGTTGCCAACTGGACGAAGGATATTACCATCACCAACACCGGCGGGAATCCCTGCTATGTCCGTGTAAAAGCATTTGCCGGAGTGCAGTTTGGACTGGAATATGATCTGGCAGCTTCCGACAGCAGATGGTCGGCGCTTGAAACGGACGGCTATTATTACTGGCAGGAGATTCTAAAGCCGGGAGAGACAACCGGTTCGCTTCTGGTAAGGATTGACAAGAAAGATGCGAAGGAAGACTTCAACGTAATCATTGTACAGGAGTGCACACCAGTGCCTTATGATGAGAACGGCGTGCCTGCGGCCTGGGATCAGGTGGACTGGACGAGAACGGCGGACGTGGTAAAAACGGAAACGTCAGAGACGGTAAACAGCGGGGAGGATAAGGAATGAGGAAGAAGAGACGTGGATATCCGGTCAGGCCGGTTCTGCTATTTGCCCTTTCCGGAGCACTGCTGCTTTTGAGTACAGTAGGAAGCACCAGAGCGGCACTGACTTATTACAGCGAGAATTATGAAGTGAAGATCAGCGTTCCCAGCATCGGCGTGAGCCTTGTGGAAAACGGGGATGTGGTGAGTCATCGAAACTATGTGGACGATACATGGCAGGAAGAGACAGGAGAGCTTCTGACAGGGATGTTGGAGGAGGGCGAGAAACTGACGCTCGGAAAGACCTACGGGGAGGAGCTTAGTGTAGAAAACAGCGGGACGATTGACAGCTACGTCCGGGTAATCCTCTACCGGAACTGGACGAAGGACGGGGAAGCGGCGGATACCGAGCTTTCTCCAAAGCTGATCGGGCTGCATCTGACCGGCGAAAACTGGGTGGAAGACCCGGATGCTTCCACGCCGGAGCGTACAATCCTCTACTATACGAAGATTCTGCCAAGCGGCCAGAGAACACCGGCATTCTGCGACACTCTGCGGATTGATCCGTCTATTGGAACCAAGGTGACAGAGACGAGAAAGCCGGCACTGGACGAGAACGGGAAAGTGGTTGGTACAACCGTCACGACGGCTTTTGCATATGATGGATACCGTTTTAACCTGAAGGCGGAGGTGGATGCTGTCCAGACGCACAGCGCGGCGGAAGCGATTAAGAGTGCCTGGGGCGTGGATGTATCCATTGCAGAGGACGGAACGCTGAGTCTGATAAGAGGCGGAGCGAATCCATCGGCAGAGACCGAAGAAAGCGGACCGGATGAGCAGTCATAAAGAAAAGGGCGGGCAGCAGAAGAAAAGGCGCAGGAATCCGCTGGCTGTGATATCAGGTATTCTGAGTACGATTCTGCTGGCGGCCCTTGTGGCAGTGTGTGTGCCTTTGACGGTTCCCCGGCTTTTCGGCTGTCATATTTACTCGGTCATCAGCGGAAGTATGGAACCTGCCATACCGACCGGAAGTCTTGTATACATCAAGTCCATGGAACCTGAGGAAATGCAGACCGGGGATGTGATCGCATTTTACGGAGCAAGAGATCAGGCATCCATCATCACTCATCGGGTTGTGGAAAATCGGGTGGTGATGGGAGAACTAATCACCAAAGGAGATGCGAACCGAACGGAAGATATGAATCCGGTTCCTTATGAAAATGTGATCGGCAGTGTGGCGTATACGATTCCGGCGGCGGGAAGACTGGCGGAGCTTCTCACAAGCCAGACCGGGAAAGCGGCGGCAGGAGGACTGATCTTAGCTGCGGTGCTGCTGCAGTTTGCGGCGTCGCTGCTGGAGAGAAAGCGCAGGAGCAGCGGGTGAGATCCGATGCAGAATCCTATATGGAGGTGTGATTAAAATGAAAAAAAGGTTAAGCTGTCTTGCCCTGGCGGCTCTGCTGAGTGCGGGCAGTGTCCTTACGGCACAGGCAAAAGACCAAGAAGGAAAAGACGGCTGGAAAGCAGAATTTACGGGCAAATCCATCGAAAGCAACTTTTCCTCTCAGTCTCTGGCGGATGAAATATCCGGGATGCTGCCGGGAGACAGTGTAAAGATCCGGATCGCGGTGTCCAATACTTCAGGCGGAAATACAGACTGGTATATGAGCAATGAAGTCCTTCAGAGCATGGAGGATAACAGTCCGGCCAACGGCGGAGCATACCGCTATGAACTGGTCTACGAGAGAGACAAGGAGGAGACGGTTCTCTACAGCAGCGACAGCGTAGGCGGGGAGAGCGTAACCGCGGCAGGGGAAGGTCTTCATGAGGCGACAGATAATCTGGAGCAGTTCTTCTACCTGGATCATCTGAAAAAAGGAGAGCAGGGCTATATCACGCTGACCGTTGCCTTGAATGGAGAGACGCATGGAAACGGTTATCAGAATACACTGGCCAGACTGCAGTTAAATTTTGCGGTGGAAAAGACGGGCGGCGGAGGCGGAGGAAGCGATAAGACGATTCTGACGCCCGGCAGCACATCGGTGATCTATTCACCAGGGGCAGTACAGACGGGGGATCCCGGCGGCATGGTCTTCTGGTCGGTGATTGCACTGGTGTCAGGACTGGCACTGCTGATCTGCGGACTGATGTATCAGAGAAACAGGGGAGGACGGGAATATGAATAAATGCAGTAGATTTCTGGCAGGACTGCTGACGGCCGGTCTGATCTTTTCTCTGGGTACGGTAAGCAGCAAGGCGGCAGAGCAGGAAGGTCCTTATGGATATCAGGTTACCTTTTATGCGGGAAATCAGGGTACTTTTGCAGATGCAGCCGGCATACAGGTATTAGATGAGGATCAGAAACTGGCGACAGCCGGTATTCATGTCCGCGCAGACGGTTCAGCCATACAGGTAGACGGCCTGAAAGCCGGCTATATGGTATCTTTTGGAAACATTCAGGGCGGCGGAATCCGTCTGGATGAAAACAGTCCTTATTATGTGCGCGGGCTTCGGGAAAGCGGATATGACAATGATGAGGTAAGCCGTACTTCTTTTAAGGTGACGCAGGATCAGGATTATGTAGTTGCCTATGGAATCAAAGGAGAGATGGTTTCCTATGTCATCAATTACGAAGATGCCTCCGGGCGTACGCTGTCTCCAAGCCGGACCTTTTACGGCAATGTGGGAGATCGTCCGGTGGTGGCGTTTCTGTATATCGATGGCTATGAACCCCAGGCTTACAATCTGACAAAGACCCTTTCGAAAAATGAAGCGGACAATATTTTTACCTTCGTCTATTCCCGTGTATCCGGCGGCGGAGGCGAAGGAACGACAACGGTCGTGGAAGGTGCAGGCGGAACAACGGTAGTAGAAGTTCCATCGCCAGACGGCACAGGTGCAGCGGGAGCTGCAGGAGCAGTCGGCGGAGGAGCCGGTGACGCAGGTGCGGCCTTGGAGGAGCCGGATGCGGGCGGCGTAAATGTACCCGATGAGCAGGTTCCCCAGGACGAAGGCCCGGAGGATCTGGTTGATCTGGATGATGAGGAAGTGCCTCTGGCTGATCGAATCGGCGGGATCGAGGAAGGCACAGCCAATATGCTTGGTGCCACAGCCGTAGGTGTAACTGCGTCGGCAGCGCTCGTGGTACTGTTTGTGATTCTCTGGAAACGCCGGAAACAAAATGGAGCTTCGGAGGATGGAGAAGAGTAAGAGAGGCAGAATAAAATAGAAAACCCCAGAGCATCAGCTTTGGGATTTTCTATTTTGCCGTCCCATATGGACAGCAGATGAAAATTCATTTATGCCATATACTTCTTCAGCACTTCACGCACTGCGCCGGGGCCTTTGATCTCTTCCAGGAACATTTCCTCAATCAGATCGCCGATGCCTGCCTGGTACAGGTCTATACCGAAAATATTTGCGTTGGAAAGGATTTCCTTTAACTGTCCCTGGTAGGTCGCTGGATTTCCGACTTCGATACCTGCAAGCTTTGCGGTCAGCTCCGGAATCATAGGATCTGCGGACAGCTCGAATTTCTCGCCCTTGTCATCTACAGCAAGAAGATAACGGCACCACCCTGCGATGGCAAGGGGGATAGCCTGAAGCTTCTTCGCGTCGCCGTATTTCTCAACATAAGATTTGATCGTTTCACCATAGCGGATGCCCACTTTCTGGGAAGTATCCGTTGCGATACGCTGAGGCGTATCCGGCATAAACGGGTTCGGAATGCGGACATTGATAACCTCGTCTACGAATTTCTGCGGGGAGAGGATACCCGGATCCGTAACCACCGGCATACCTTCCACCGGACCGATCTGGTGAACCAGCTTCTTTAATTCCGGATCTTTCATCTCGTCAGCAATGAGCGTGTAGCCAAGTACGCATCCATAGACTGCCAGCGCCGTGTGAAGGGGATTTAAGCAGGTGGTTACTTTCATTCGCTCTACTTTGTTGACCGTATCACGGTCTGTCATATAGACGCCGGCCTTTTCCAGTGCAGGACGTCCGTTGGGGAATTTGTCTTCTACGACCAGGTACTGGGGTCCTTCTGCATTGACAAAAGGTGCAATATAGGTTCTCTTAGAAGTGATGACCGGCTCGATCTCTTCCACACCCAGCTTTTTCAGTTCCTCGCATACAGAGTCTGCGGGCCGGGGAGTGATCTTGTCAATCATGGACCAGGGGAAGGCAATGAGGTTCTCATCTGACAGATATGCAAGGAAGCCTGCATCTGCAAAGCCTTTCTTCTCCCATTCCTTTGCCATGGTGAGAATGGAGTTCTGCAGTTTCTCTCCGTTATGGGAACAGTTGTCCATAGAAACCACGGCCAGAGGGAATTTTCCTGCCTTGTAACGCTCCAGAAGCAGCGCACAGACCACAGCCATAGCAGAGCCGGGTTTTTCCGGACCGTTGTCGATATCAGCCTGGATAAACGGGAAATACGTTCCGTCCGGACCGCAGAGGGCATAGCCTTTTTCGGTAATCGTAAAGGAGATCATCTGAAGCTCCGGATTTACGAAAATTTCTTTCAGACGGTTCCACTGCTTTGGATCGCCGGAGATGGCTTTGATCGCTTCTGTCAGAGAGCCGATAACCTGTTTTTCCGTGGAAGCGTCCGCTTTCAGAGTTACGGCCAGTACAAGATTGTCATAAGGCTTATAGATTTTGTCAACAACATCAAAGTCGAAAGTTTCTACGCAGGTGATGCCTTTGTCGGAAACGCCTTGGCTGAGCAGTTTGTCTGCTAATCCGCCGATGAAGATACGGAAAATATTTCCGGCACCAAAATGTACCCATACAGGGGATTTTTTCGTTTCAGAAGCAACTTTTTCCACATCATAAGACGGGAGAACGATATCTGCTGCGTTCCAGGCAGCAGTGTCTTTGAGTCCGTTTAAAGTAAGTTTCATCTTTTTATACACTCCTATTAAAGCTGCGCATCTGACCGAGGGTGCCTGGGCATCCTCCGGTCAGACAACTATGTACTTTATTTTGATAATCTGTCAATAGCTTCCCAGAGACCATTCAGATAAGTGGCACCAAGAGCACGGTCATACAATCCGTAGCCGGGGCGGCCAATCTCATCCCAGATCATTCTTCCATGGTCCGGACGGACGTAAGTATCCGGACAGGTGTCGTAGATGGCTTTCATGATGGCAAACATATCCAGATCGCCGTCCTTGGACAGGTGGCTTGCCTCGCGGAAATGATGATAGCCGTCCAGGAACTTCACGTTGCGTACGTGCAGCGCTGCAATACGGTTTTTCTCTCCGAAGTGGCGGATGATTTCCGGCACGTTGTTGCCCTCGTTGGAGCCGAGAGAACCTGTACAC
Source organism: Lachnospiraceae bacterium (assembly GCA_910574965.1). Classification (GTDB taxonomy): domain Bacteria; phylum Bacillota; class Clostridia; order Lachnospirales; family Lachnospiraceae; genus Hominiventricola. The sequence goes on from CAJTDB010000013.1 coordinate 78,573, forward strand.
AGGCAGAGTGCATTGGCCGGTGAATCATGGAGTGCGCAGATCTGGTCAAACTGTTCCTTTGTATGTGCAATGCGGGGCAGTCCGAAGATCGGCCATGCGGGATCGTCCGGGTGACATGCCATGCGGACACCGACTTCCTCGCATACCGGAATTACAGCATCCAGGAAATACTTGTAGTTCTCACGGAGCTTATCCGGAGTCATGCCTTCATACTGTTTCAGCGTCGTTTCCAGCTCAGCCAGACGCTCCGGTTCCCATCCGGGAAGGGTAAATCCGTTGCTGTCTGCTGCGGTCTTTCTGACGATCTCTAAAGGACCCATATCACCCAGATCTTTCTCGTCAAAATACAGACTGTTGGAGCCGTCTTCCGGAATCGGACGGGCCAGGTCCGTGCGCAGCCAGTCAAATACCGGCATGAAATTATAGACGATGACCTTCACGCCGTATTTTGCCAGATTGCGGATGGTAATGTTGTAGTTCTCAATGTATTTGTCACGGGTGGGAAGACCCATTTTAATGTCCTCGTGTACGTTTACGCTCTCAATGACTTCGCACTCCAGTCCTGCTTCATGTACTTTGTCAATGTACGTTTTGATCTCTTCCTCTGTCCAGACCTCTCCGGCTGCCTTGTAATCAAGGAATCCCATCAGTCCGGTCATTCCCGGAATCTGTTTGATCTGGCTTAATTTTACGGAATCACTGTTTTCTCCGAACCAGCGGAATGTCATTTTCATAATCTAAAAACCCTTTCTTAAAATAAAACGAAATAAAAAAGTTACTATCTGAAGAGGTGCGCAGTATATTATTTTTGCACTGCAGCACTTCTTATCAGCCTGCTCCAAGAAGAAGCTCTGCGATGCCTGCGGTCAAAAACGGTACATAGGTTACAAGGATCAGTACGATGAAGTTAGAGATCAGGTAGGGAACCAGCTCTTTAACGACACCGGTCAGTTTTGTCTCTCCGATGTTAGTGGCAGCGAACAGGCACACGCCCACGGGAGGCGTACAGAGTCCAAGCACCAGGTTCAGAACGCACATAACGCCGAACTGGATCGGGTGTACGCCTACCTGAGTCACCAGTCCCAGAAGCACCGGGAAAAGAATCAGAATAGCCGCAATCGTCTCCATAAACATTCCTACGAAAATCAGCAGGAGGTTAATAAGGAGAAGGATAATGTATTTGTTGCGGGTAAGAGAGAGCATGGCATCTGCTACCATCTGCGGGATCTGCTCTTTGGTCAGAATGTAGGCAAATACATTTGCCAGTCCAACCAGTACCATAATCGCTGCGCTGGAAGTAACGGTGGATTTCATACAGTCGATCAGACGTTTAACGGTCAGCTCTTTATAAATGAAAAATCCAACGAAGATACCGTAGACAACTGCCAGGATCGAAGCCTCGGTAGGTGTTACGATACCGAAACAGATACTGGACAGGATAATCAGCGTCATAAGGATGGCGAAGAAGGATTCTTTGCCGGTGGAGAGGATCTCTTTTAAGGATGCCCGTCTCTCTGCCTTCGGATAATGGCGCTTCTTGGAAATATACCAGGACACGAAAATCATGCCGACGCCCATAAGAATACCGGGCACCATGCCGGCAATAAACATCTTGGATACAGACAGGCCGGTCATGGTTGCTGCCATAATCATGGGAACGGAAGGCGGGATGATCGGGCCGATACAGGAAGATGCGGCAGTGACCGCGCAGGAGAAATCTGCGTCATAGCCGTCTTTTTTCATAGCGGGAATCAGCACGCCGCCGACGCTTACGGTATCCGCCAGTGCGGTGCCGGAGATACCTGCAAAGAGCATGGATGCAACCACGTTGGCAATGGAAAGGCCGCCGGTGATGTGGCCTACGATCTTGTTGCAGAAGCCGATCAGACGCTCGGTGATACCGCCCTGGTTCATAAGCGCTCCGGCAAATACAAAGCCTGGGATACAAAGCAGGGTGAAGGAGTTCAGTCCTGCGAAAAATCTCTGTGCAAACATGTACAGGGACATTCCGTTTCCGATAAAATACAGAAGGGAGGACACGCCCAGACTGAAAGCAACAGGCACGCCGAGTGCCAGGCATACGATGAATGAAATGAATAATAATGCTACCATATCCTACCCCTCTTTCTTAGCAGTCAGTATCATATAGATTCTCATAAGGAAGCTGATGACATAGAATCCAAACAGAAACGCTTCTGATAAATAGATGTATTTCATCGGAATCAGAAGTGCGGTGGATACCATGGAAACGGGTGTCACTGCCAGAAGGCCCTTAGGACCGACAACGCAGTTGATGAAGATAAAGCCGGAGAAAGCACACAGAACCGCTGCGATGGCAATCTTGATGATTTTCTGTATGACCTGGGGGAACATTTCTGTGAGCATCTCCACGCCTACATATTCATCGCTGATGACTGCCGCATTGCCGGCAAAAGCCACCATGTAGATGAAAAGATAGCGAGCGGCTTCTTCGGTCCAGTTAGGTGCTACCGGAAGGAAGGTACGGGCCACGACCTGAATCAGAACGCTTATGATGAAGCCCACAAGACCGATGATACCTACGGCGGTCAGAACTTCCCGATAAACTTTGATGATTTTTTCCATATTTCCTCCTATTAGAGTTCCGTCTCATCCCGCTTAGAACCACTTGGTCTGGAAGAATTTATCATCACATTCGTGCTGAAAAATCCTTCCGGGTTCTAAGCGGGATGAGACTGACTAGAGTTCCGCATCCGCCCCTTTCGAACCCTTGGACTGGAAGAATTTTCCGCCGCATACGCGTCGAAAAATCCTTCCGGCCCAAAAGGGACAGATGCTGACTAGAGTTCCGTCTCATCCCGCTTAGAACCACTTGGTCTGGAAGAATTTATCATCACATTCGTGCTGAAAAATCCTTCCGGGCTCTAAGCGGGATGAGACTGACTAGAGTTCCGCATCTGCCCCTTTCGAACCCTTGGACTGGAAGAAGGGACAGATACCGGTTAAGAGTTTTTCATAACATGTTCACTTCTTAGCAATTTCTTAGCATTGCCTGATAAAATCAATGCCGGTTCCATGGATACGGAAAACCGGCCTCGATTTTATGTATGTAATCGAACAAATATTCGATCTATTCGATTATTGTGCTGCCGGATCAGCCGCTACCATTTTCTCATAAATGGCTTTCTGTCTGTCGGACAGGACCTCAAGGACGCCGGCTACTGCCTTTTCCTTGAACGGAGCCTGATCTACTTCGATAAAGGTCATGCCTTTTTCTTCCAGTGTGGATTTCAGGCTTGCTTCTTCCTCAAGGAACAGCTCATGCTCGTAGTTGATAGCTTCTGCTGCGCATTCCTGGATCATAGCCTGAGCAGCCGGAGAGAAGGAGCTGAATCTTGCCTCGGAGATTGCCATGTATACCCATGCTCTTAAATGCTCAGTCTCGATAACATAGTCCTGAACCTCGTACAGAGAAGCATCATAAATATTTGCCAGCGGGTTTTCCTGGCCGTGGATAACGCCCTGCTGCAAAGAAGTAAAGATCTCGGAGAATGCCATCGGGGTCGGTTTTGCGCCCATTGCATTAAATGCAGCCATAGTCATGCTGGATTCCGGAGTACGAATGATGAATCCCTGCAGGTCATCCGGGCTGTGGATCTCTTTATTAGAAGTAATGTTGCGCGGTCCGCGTCTGACAGCGCCCAGGTTCCGAAGGCCGGCAGAGAGCATCAGCTCGTCCAGTTCCTGTCCGACTTCTCCATTCAATACTGCTTCCATATGCTCATCACTGGTGATTGCATAAGGCATACCGATAATACCAAGCTCCTCTACATAAGTCTGCATGGATTCGCCGGTAAGAACGATATCACAATCTCCCATTCCTGCGATAGCAGACTGAACTGTCTCGATCTCGCTTCCAAGCTGGTTGTTCGGGTAGATGGTAACGGTGATGTTGCCGCCGGATTTCTCTTCGATCAGTTCTTTAAACTTTACGGCCATCTTGTGCCAGGTATGGGTTTCTGCATTGATATGGCTGAATACCAGGTCGATCTTCTCAACAGAAGCTGCATCGCCGCTTGCTGCTGCATCGCCTGCTGCTGCGTCGTCGCCTGCTGCATTGCTGCTGTCGGCTGCCGGTGCGGCAGTATCTGCATTTCCGCCTCCGCCTCCGCATCCAGTCAGTACACCTGCTGCCAGTACTGCTGCCGTACCAAGAGCTGCAAGTCTTTTCAGTTTTTTCATGTTGTAATCCTCCTTTGATTTAAGTGCGGCACCTTCAGGAAACGGTCCTGAGACATGCCCGATTAAAAACTGTACTTGTATGGTACCATATTTCTGTAAAATGATAAATAGGGAATAGTTCATAAAAATTTTATGAAAAATTTGTATATAATTCACAAAATGAATCTTTTTGATCGGGTAATATTGACATTTTACAAAAAAAGTGCGACAGTAACTTGTATATCAGACAAAACGTGTTTCTGTAAAATATGATGAAAAAAGGAGAAAAAGAATTATGAAAGCTGTGCAGATTGCAAGCCCGGAACAGTTGAAAATTGTTGATGTGGAGAAACCGGTCATTGATAATAGGAATAATGTATTAATCCGGATGACGGCAGCCGGAATCTGTGGGTCAGATGTGGGAATCTACCATGGTACCAATGCGGCGGCTACTTATCCAAGGATCATCGGACATGAGATGGTAGGCCGTGTAGCGGAGATCGGAGCATCTGTGACCGGGCTGAAAGTAGGCGATCGGGTAATTGTGAACCAGGTGACAAGCTGCGGAGAATGCTATCCATGCCGGATGGGAAGAGGAAATGTCTGCGATCATCTGGCGGTAAGGGGCGTACATATCGATGGAGGCTACCAGGAATATATTGCTGTTCCGGAAGCGGACTGCTATCTGCTGTCGGATTCTCTTTCCGATGAAGATGCGGTTATGATCGAACCTACCACGATAGCCATTCAGTCTTGTACGAGAGCACAGCTTGAAAAAGACGATATGCTCTTGATTTTAGGTGCAGGAGCTCTTGGAAGTACTATACTGAAGATTGCGCGCCAGATGTGCGACCATATTATTGTGGCGGATATCCTGGACAATAAATTAGAAGCCGCAAAGGAAAATGGCGCGAAATATACGATTCATGTGCTGAAGGAAGATCTGGAGGAAAAAGTAAGAGAGTATACGAACGGACATGGTGCTACGGTATCCATCGACGCTTCGGGAACCAGTGATTCTCTTATGAAACTTCTGCGGGCTACGGGGAATGCAGGCCGGGTGATGGTGATGGGTTTTTCCACAGCGCCCATTGAGATCAACCAGTTTCTTATTACTTCCAAAGAGCTGGATGTCCGGGGTTCCAGACTTCAGAATAAGAGGTTCGGGGACGCCATCCGTCTGATTCAGGAAGGAAAACTGGACCTTAAGGGGTCTGTCTCTCATACATTCCCTCTGACGAAAGCACAGGAAGCATTTGATTTTGCGGACAGCCGCGATCCGTCCATCCGCAAGATCGTACTGACGTTCGATAATCTGGATGCGTGATGGAGTGAGAATAAAAATGCGAAGGCACATGCCGGAGCGGAACACGAAAAACAGCGAAGGCATGTGCCGTATACAGATGGAATTTCAGTCTTGAACTGTAAGAGTGGAATTCCATCTCCATATAGTATATGGCACGTGCCGGAGCGGAACACGAAAAACAGCGAAGGCAGGTGCCATATACAGATGGAATTTCAGTCTTGAACTGTAAGAATGAAATTCCATCTCCGTACAGTATATGGCACATGTCGAAGCGGAACTTTAATAGGAGGTACATAAAATTATGAAAGCAGTTCATCTTGAAAAACCATGGGAGATCAGTGTTATCGAGTGCGAGAAGCCGGTTCCGGGGCCAGGCGAGGCACTGATCCGGATCGCTGCCGCCGGAATCTGCGGCAGTGATATCGGCGCTTTCCGTGGGACCAACACGCTGGTAAGCTATCCGAGGACCATCGGGCATGAGCTTGCCGGAATCGTGGAATCCATACCGGCAGACAACAAAAAGGGACTGAAAGCGGGCGACAAGGTAATTGTAGATCCTTATCTTTACTGCGGAAATTGCTATCCGTGCAGTGTGGGCCGGACCAACTGCTGTACAGATCTGCGGGTACTGGGTGTTCAGACGGAAGGCGGTATGGCAGAATACTACTGTCATCCGGCAGATATGCTGATTCCCATGCCGGAGAATATGAGCTGGGTGGATGCGGCTATGGCAGAGCCTCTTACAATCTCCCTGCATGGAATCCACAGAGGCGGACTTAAGGCCGGGGAATATTGTGCCATCATCGGAGCCGGTCCGATCGGACTTCTGGCGGGTATGATTGCAGAGGCTTACGGGGCTCATGCAATTCTTCTGGATCTGGTACAGGAGCGTCTGGATTTCGGCAAAGAACTGGGAATCGAATATACGATCAATTCCAAAGAAGAGGACCCGGTGGCGCGCATTCGTGAGATTACCGGCGGAACTATGGCCCAGCAGGTGATGGAGTGCAGCGGTGCCAATGCAGCAGTTCGCGCCACTCTTGATTACGTAAGCCATGCAGGCCGTATCACACTGACCGGATGGCCCAAGACAGAGACTTCTCTTCCGACGGATGTGATTACCCGCAAGGAGATTGATATCCGCGGTGCACGGACCAGCGCAGGGGAGTTCGAAGAGGCCATCGAACTGATCTGCAGCAAAAAAGTAGACGTGGCAAAAATTCTTACAAAGACAATTTCCATTCATGAAGCGCCGGACACCATTCGCGACATTGAGAAAAATCCGGGAAATTATATGAAGGTAGTTGTTAATATTGCAGAATAAAATGCAGAACAGAGGGAGCAGTGAAAAACTGTTCCCTCTGTTTGTGTGCAGTACGGCGTACATTTTACATAGTTTCTATTTTTGTGAAATAATCCGGACAATACTGGTCCAGTTCTTTTTTATCGATTTCATGGCGGGTCAGATGCCTGGTCATAACCATCTCCGCCAGTTCCCAGTCTCTCTTTTCCAGCGCATACAGAACATTTTCATGGTCATTAATCATCTGCTCCACCTTTGCCTTTTTCAGCGTCCGGTAAGCCAAAGAACGGAGCCGGTCAAAATGAACCATCTGAGCCTGAAGAAATTCATGGGTGCGCAGTTTTCCTACCGATGCAAAAAGCAGTCGGTGAAATTCTTTGTCCAGCGTCATCATAATCATATAATCCGTACAGGCTTTGGCTTCCTGCTTCTGCTGGTTCATGCTTTGCCGGATCCGGTTCATATGATCTTCGCTGGTGCCCTGCTGACAGAGCAGCCGGAGAACAGAATTTTCCAGTGACAGACGCATAAATTTGGATTCTTCGATTACATCATAGTCGATTCTGGTCACAAAGCTCCCTTTTTGGGGAATGATCTCCACAAGACCCAACTGCGACAGCTCGATCAAAGCCTCTCGAACAGGCGTTCTGGACAGTTTTAAAAGGAGCGACAGCTCATTTTCGCTGAGGGCACTTCCGGGAGGAAGCTCCAGATTAATAATATTGTCCAAAATCATACGATGTGCGTACATTCTTGCGTTCTCATGGGGGCTTTTTTCTACCAGTTTCATGTTGCTCTCCGTCCCTTAACCGTTTAATGTAAAAAATAATATATTCAGTGTAACATAAAACAGGAGGAAGGTTCAATGAATTTTTTAGAAGGCGCCGCCTTTTTTGCTTCTTCCAGTTTTTTTCAACCGTCTGATTTCTGTCAGTGTGTCTCATTTTTTGAAGAGGTTTTAAATACCAAAAAACACAAAAAATAAGATTTGAGCAGCTAGAAGGTTTCGCGCGTTTACCGCGGGATAAGAAGCCAGGAGCATTGACTTCCTTACCGGTATGTGCTAATCTGCTGAAGACAATAGTTGTCAAAAGCCGGCCATTGCCGCACAGACAGCAAAGGGAGGAGATCGTCGATGCTCACGATACTGGAACGAACGGAACGGGAGTCTGCCAAGGATTATGTAGTGCGGACGCTGCTTTATAATATTATCAATGCCGAACTCCGGCCGGGAGAACAGCTTTTGGACCAGGAGATGTGTGAAGCACTGAAAGTGAGCCGTACACCCTTCCGGGAGGCGGAGCTTGTACTGGCCCAGCGCAGGCTCATTGATATCCGGCCTAAGATTGGTACTTACGTTTCCTACATTGACATCACTCTTGTAGAGGAAGTGCGCCATCTGCGGAGCGTGCTGGAAGCGGAGCTTGCAGTTATGGCCTGCAGGCGGATTACGAAGAAGGAGCTGGAGGGCTTATGGGAGAATCTGGCCGTGTGGAAGCTGTACATTGAGAAGGGACAGGAGGATAAGATCTTTCTTCTGGACAAGCAGTTTCATGGGATGCTGTACCGGATTTGCGGCCGGGACTACTGGCAGGAACTGGTGGAGAGCGCCGCCCCTCATTTTGACCGGACAACGATTTTAAGCTTCCGCTGCAAGCCTATGGAACACATACTGATCGATCATGAAGAACTGATTCGGGCCATTGAGCAGGGGGATGCCGGGGAGGCAGAGCGGATATCCAGAAGACATCTGATGCGGTATACGGAAAATATTGACGCCATTCGGGAGAAATATCCGGAATATTTTAAAAAGTGACAGAAGAACAGGGCGGGGCTGCCAGGAAATGCAGCTCTGCTTTTTTTTCGCCTGTTTTCGGAAAGGCATTGACATTTTTTGAATGTTGTAATATATTTGAATAAATGAAATATATTTCATAAAAGACATGGAGAAAGGATGGGGAAGGATGACAGTGACATATGATGTAGTCATCATCGGTGCCGGAGTGATTGGAAGTGCTGTGGCAAGAGAACTGTCCAGATATCATCTGAAGACGGCGGTACTGGAGAAGAATCTGGATGTATGCAATGAGACCAGCGGGCGTAATTCGGCAGTGGTTCATGGGGGATTTGCCTACGATGAGGGGACGAAGAAGGCACGTTTTTGCGTGGAGGGAAACCGAATGATGGAGCAGTTGTCCAAAGAGCTGGATTTTCCGTTCCTTTGCTGCGGCAAAGTGCTGGTGGGAAATACAGACGCGGATATGGAACAGCTTCGGCGGACCATGGAGCAGGGAGCGAAGAACGGGGCAGAAGGACTTTCTCTGATTGATGAGAAAAAGCTGCATGAGCTGGTCCCGGCGGTCGTCGGGAAATTTGCCATGTGGTCAAAGACCAGCGGGATTCTGGATCCGTTTCTCTACACTGTGGCGCTTGCGGAGAATGCCCACGCCAATGGGACCGAGTATTTTTTCGATCATGAAGTGACAGGTATCACAAAAGGAGAGGGCTATGTGCTTCATACGGCCCGCGGCGATTTTCGGACTCGCTGGGTAGTAAATGCGGCAGGTCTTGGGTGCGGAAAGATATCCGATATGCTGGGAATCACAGGGTACCGCGTGATCGGTTCGAAAGGCAATTATATTATTTTAAATAAAAAACTGGGGGAGCTGCTTCCTATGCCGGTCTATCCGGTTCCGAGCAATACCTATATGGGTATTCATGTAACACCTACCGTAGATGGAAATGTAACGGTAGGTCCGGATGCAGAAAATACAGAAGATTTTGCCTATTATGGGGTTCCTCAGAAGAAGATGGAGTATTTGGCAGAAAGTGCGTCCAAGCTTTGGCCTCATATCCGTAAGGAAGACCAGATCCGGAACTTCTCCGGCATCCTGCCCAAGTGGGTGGATGCACATGGGGCGATTCAGGACTTTCAGATTGAGATTCGGGATGATATAGCACCTCATGCGGTGAATCTTGTGGGCATCGAGTCGCCGGGCCTGACTGCGGCGGTACCGATTGCGCAGTATGTGGTGGAGCTTATGAAAGAGCGGGAGGAGTTTGAAGAAAATCCGTCCTTCAACCCGAATCGTAAGGGGATCGTCCGTTTTGCCGGGCGTTCGAGAGCGGAGCAGGAGGCGCTGATCCGGCAGAATCCGGATTATGGCGAGATTGTCTGCCAGTGCGAGGAAATTACTAGGGCGGAGCTTTTAGAGGCCATCCGCAATCCGCTGGGCGTGTCCACCATGACGGGAATCAAGTACCGGACCAGAGCCATGATGGGGAACTGCCAGGCAGGCTTTTGTCAGATGAAAATCGAGCGGATGTTGGAGCAGGAGCTGGGAATCAGACCGGAAGAAGTTGTATACAGCCGGAAGGGTTCCTGGGTGTTATCCGGAAAACTAAGAGAAGAGGGCTGACGCGGCGCGGTACAAAAGCGGGGAAGGAGAAAGGATTATGGAACGTAAAGAAGCAGTCATCATCGGAGGCGGTCCAGCCGGTCTTGCGGCGGCCTTAAAGCTCTGGGAGAAGGGCATCCGGGATCTTCTGATTCTGGAAAGAGAAGATCATCTGGGCGGAATCCTCCGTCAGTGCATTCATGATGGTTTCGGTCTGGGAAGATTTGGGAAAAGTCTTTCCGGTCCGGAGTACGCGCAGGCTTTTATAGATGAGATCATCCGGAACAAGATACCGTATCTGACCGGTGCAGCGGTTATGGGGCTGACGAAAGACCGGCAGATTACCGTCATCACACGGGAAGGCGTGCGCCGGTATGAGGCGAAGGCCGTGATTCTGGCCATGGGCTGCAAAGAGCGAAGCCGCGGAGCACTGGGCATTCCGGGAGAACGTCCGGCTGGTGTATTTACAGCGGGAACTGCCCAGGCGTATATGAATCTGTATAATCGTATGCCGGCAAAGGAAGCGGTGATTCTTGGCTCCGGCGATATCGGCATGATTATGGCAAGACGCCTGACCTTAGAGGGCGCTCATGTACAGGCGGTTTTTGAGCTTATGCCGCATCCCAGCGGTCTGCCGAGAAATATCATACAGTGTCTGGAGGATTACAAAATCCCTCTGTATCTGAGCCATACCGTCACCGAGATCCATGGAGACGCAAGACTGACAGGCGTGACAGTAGCCGAGGTGGACGGGCATCGGAAACCGATTGCCGGAACAGAGAAACGCTACGACTGCGATACGCTGATTCTTTCCGCGGGCCTGATCCCGGATAATCAGCTTTCCGCGGATGCAGGAGTTGTTCTGGACAGCCGTACAAAAGGAGCAGTGGTAGATGAACATTTTCAGACCAGCATTCCGGGAGTCTTTGCAGCGGGAAATGTACTGCATGTTCATGATCTGGTGGATTTTGTATCCATGGAAGCGGAGGCACTGGCTTCGGATGCGGCGGACTATATCAGGGGCGCAAACTTCGTTCCGTGTACCGTAAGGATCCGGGCCGGGGAAGGCATCGGACATATAGTTCCGCAGAAGATCAGCGCAGAACGGGATTTCCGGCTGTCTCTTCGGGTGCGGGATCATTATAAGGACTGCCGGATTGTCGTCCGCCAGGGCGGGCAGACAGTCGCGTCTAAGAAGATGAAAAAAGCCATTCCTGCAGAGATGATACAGATGAATATTAAGGCGGAAAAGCTTCAGAAAGAGGGAGAACTGGAGGTGTGCGTACAGTGAAGAAAGTATATACCTGCATCATCTGTCCCAACGGATGCGAAATCGAAGCAGAAATAGAAGGAACATACGTTCTGTCTGTAAAAGGACATACTTGTGACAAAGGAGAGACTTACGTTCGCCAGGAGCTGACAGCGCCCATGCGGACCATTGCCACTTCGGTTCGGGTGGAAGGCGGAGAGCTTCCGTTAGCGAGTGTCCGGCTGACGGCACCCGTTCCGAAAGAGATGATTTTCCCGGTTATGGAGCAGATAAAAAAGCTTTCTCTAAAGGCGCCGGTGGAGGCGGGAACCGTGATTCTGAAAGGGGTCTGCGGGCTTGCAAGCGACGTGGTTGTTACCAAACATATAAAAGAATTCAAACATATTTAAAGGTGCAAAAACAGCACTGTCTATGGGGTGGACAGTGCTGTTTTTAAGGTGTGTAAGGTGATAGGGGTTTCTCTATCGGGTTCGTATAAAGTATATCATAACAAAAAAAATTTAACAAATTCTATTTTTTTATGGAAATTTGCCAAGTTTAGGTTATAATGTAAGAATGGGGTATGCAAGTAGTGCTTTTTCGGGGACGTAGATCCAAGGGGGAAACTGAATGCGTTTAAATCAGTTGGAGTATTTTATTAAAGTTGTGGAATGCGGTTCCATAACGAAAGCAGCTCAGGAACTTTATCTGAGTCAACCCAGTCTCACCAAGGCGATCTCCAGTCTGGAAGCAGAGTACGATCTGAAGTTATTTGACCGCACGGCAAAAGGACTGAGTCTGACGCCGAAGGGAAGAGATTTTCTAGAATATGCGAAAGGAGTGATGGACAGTTCACAGGCACTGAATAAAACATTTGGGCAGAAAGACCCTTCGTTTATACATCGGGTGGCGATTGCCAGTCAGCAGTTTGATTTTATCTATGATATATTGTTGTTGCTTTATCAGGAAAATACGAATGAGCGTCTCCAGATCGATCTGAAGGAAAATGATCGGGGGGAGATTGTAAAGATGGTGGAAGAGCGCAGAGCGGATATTGGGATACTGGTCGTAACAGAGCGGGATTCCAAACTGTTTAAAAGCGAGGTTCAGGGGAAAAATCTGGAAGTACACACACTGGATCAGTCGTCCACTTATGTAAGTATGGGGAAAAAATCAGCACTGTACGATCATGAAGCCATAAATGTAGAGGAGGCAGAGCGGTATCTTCATGTGGCGCTGGATGCGGAGCAGACGCTTCGCAGAGAGCTGCGCTATAAAAATGAGCTGAAGGAAGGGCTGAACCGTGAGCACCTGATCTTCTGCAATACCATGGGAGTCTGCCGGAAATTTCTGGAAGAGACAGAGGCGCTTCTGCTGTCGCCTAAATGGGTGCTTGGTTTTTTTGAAGACACGGAAATTCGTTCTGTCCCTCTTAGGATGAACAAAATGCCTTATCCGCAGACCAGCTATCTGGTGTGGATCAAGCGGGCAAAGGAAAGATTTCATCCATTGGAGGAGCGGTTTATGGAACTTTTAAATGAGCACTTTCGATGCAAGAAGTAAAATACCGGCAGAAATTATCTGCCGGCAGCGGTGTCAAAATCACTTACGATTCTGCGGATCAAGGTGTGCAGATAGGGTTTTAATTCTTCGATATCTGCAGGATCGTGGTAGAGGATGGCATTGTAGCTGACGCCTGCTACCAGTTCAATCACCAGATAAATAATGATTTCGGGACTTTGAAACTGACAGCCGGAACGGGCGATCAGTTGTTCATATAATTCCCTGGCGGATATTCCGTCAGGGGATTTTTCTTCTGTCATGGAACTGCGGAAGATTCCCCAGCTTAAATGCTTGGAGAGAAAGAACAGAAGAGACTTGTCCGTTTCTAAAGCCTGCAGGATCTCATCGGTCAAAAAAATAAACTGTTCTGAAAGTCCTGTGATCTGTGTCTCATTCAGTTTCAGACAGGCATTCCGGAATAGCTGCGTTGCCTTGGAAGAGATCAGGCGGTTGCGGATATCTGTCTTGTCTTTAAAATACAGATAGAAAGTTCCCTTGGCAATCCCTGCCTTCGCCACAATGTCCGCGATGGATGTGTCATGAAAGCCTTTGGAAGTAAACAGTTCAAAAGCTGCGTTCAGCAGATCCCTTCTTTTATGTTCTTTTTTTATATCGATTTTTCCCATGTGATCATTCCCCCATTTTCAAACGTATCGTTCTGTTTATTACTGTATCTTATTTATTAAAAAATTGCAATGTCTTTTCATTCAAATATTGACTGTTGGTCATTTTTGTGATATAACGTTCTAAATAAGAGATCCGAAAGCCGAAAATGGGGCGGAGGGAAGACTTCTGAGGAGGAATAAAAGGATGACAATGACAAAGAAGAGAAAGAGACAGGCAGCTCTTTGCACTGCGGTTCTGGTGCTTATGACAGGCGTGTACGGGTGTGGTACGGAGGAAGCGACGGTACAGGAGATCGAAACAGGAGAGCCGGCAGTACAAAGCGAAGAGGAGCCTTCCGGGGCGGCTGTACCTGCGTCGGGAAATACAGAACAGAAAAAGGAAGAGACGGTCTATGTAAAGGCGGATGCGGACGGCTCTGTCAAAGAGATCATCGTCAGCGATATCTTGAGAAATGCCGGGGCGCTGCCGGAATTAAAGGACCGCAGTGACCTGACCGGCATTAAAAATGTAAAAGGAAAAGAGACTTTTCAGAAAGAATCTGACGGCACGCTTATTTGGCAGGCAGACGGAAATGACATCTGCTACCAGGGAAAGACGAAGAAGACCCTTCCGGTAGAACTGAAAGTAACCTATTATCTGGATGGGGAGGAGATGAACCCGAAACGTATGGCCGGAAAATCCGGGCATATTAAAATTCGCTTTGACTATATCAACCATGAGACAAAGACTGTGAATATAAATGGGGAAGATCGGACGATCAGTACGCCTTTTGTAGTTGTTACGGGTCTTTTTCTGGATGAAGAGAAGTTTGTGAATGTGGAGATGGAGAATGGGAGAGTGATCTCTGACGGCAGCCGGATCATGGCAGGGGGGATGACAGTTCCAGGACTTTCTGCCAGCATCGCTCTTTCGGAAGTGGAGAATATGGACGATCTGGATCTCCCGGAGTATCTGGAGCTGACTGCCTATACGACGGATTTTGAACTGCCTTTTACTATGACGGCCATTACTTCTGATTTCTCGGAAGAGATCGATCTGGACGACTTAGAACAGTACGAGGATCTGAAAGATGATATGCAGGAGCTAAAAGATGCTTCTGTGGAACTGGTGGACGGAACCCATGAATTGGTGGACGGAGTGCAGGAACTAAAAGATGGTTCTGAAGAACTGTATGACGGCGCCGTGGAACTGGACGACGGAGCGAAAAAAATCCACGATGGGGCGGTACAACTGGACAACGGAGCTTTTGAGATTCAGGACGGTGCGGTAGATCTGAAAGAAGCACTGAAGCAGTTTAACGCCGGCCTTGACACGCTGGCAGCTCCTATGTCCAATGCAGACGGGAACGGCAAGGATATCGCGGCTGTGGCGGCAGAACTGTCTGCAGGAGTGGATCAGGTGGTGGACCAGGTGCTTGGGAGCATGGTGGATCAGGTCAATGCGATGGCGGGAAGCTACGGACTTTCTTTTGGGAGCGTGGATGAGTTTCTGGCCTTCGATGCAGACAGTCTTGCAGGAACGCTGGAAGGTGCGGTACAGGCGGGTCAGATGACGGAAGAGGAGGCAGCAGGGCTGATTCAGATGATAAAGGGAACCCAGGCGCAGCTAAAGGAGTCCTATACGTCCCTCATGACCTTAAAAGGCGGCATGTCCGGCCTGTCCGCCGGCATCGGTCAAATCTATAGCGGTGTGACTACGCAGCTTCAGCCTGCAGCCTCTCAGATTCTGGATGGTTCCCGCAAACTGCTTGAAGGGACAAAGGAGCTGAAAGAAGGAACGGAAGAACTCGTAGACGGCAGTGCGGAACTAAAGGACGGCACGGCTGAACTTTTAGACGGTACTGTGGAACTGAAAGACGGCGTACAAGAGCTCTATGATGGCAGTATTGAGCTTCGGGACGGCATGGAAGAGTTCGACCGGGACGGGATCCAGAAGCTTTACGACATGGTCTGCGGTGACATGCAGAAAGTCCTTGACCGCGCCAGAGCCGCTGCAGATCAGGGGGAAGCCTACCAGACGTTCACGCAGCTTGCCCCCGGCATGAAAGGAAGCGTTAAATTCCTTATTGAAACCGAAGCAATAGATTAGAGGATCGATTTGACTCCCATTCCTTTCCCGGCATATAATCTCGTTTTTGACACTTAAAGAATCAAGTAAGTGCCACAATCCCTCATAAATACTGGGACGGTGGCACTTTATGCTGTATGCATGAAATATAGTAATGTTTTATCTTCGCTTACTTTTTTTCTGAA
>CAJTDB010000014.1 GCA_910574965.1 Lachnospiraceae bacterium
GCCATGGCATAGGGAACCATGACCTTTTTCTTTGGAATATTTCTGCTATTTTTGCTGGATTTTTATCATGATATCTTGTGACATTTACGAAATTAGGGGGTTTGTCAACAGCTCGATTGTGTCCAGAAGTTAGTTAAGTAATCCCTTTTTCTGCCCATCCGCCGCCATACATATCATGCTGTACTTCCTGCTGGTAGTAGTGGCTCATGGTTGAGGGAGCATTATAAAGGGCTGTAATCAGATACGCCCTGATATTGGTAATCTTTGTGGCGGTATTTTTCATGCAGTCCATGACATACGCTACATGACCGCTGTTCAGTTTCAGGAACCGGGATTTTACAAGCTCATAAGGGTAATCTTCCCCATTGATGCGGATTGTCCTGCGCTTCACACAGACCACATCGCAGACAGTTTCGTAGATTTCCTCATACATCTCCCTTTCTCCATACTGTTCATATTTCATGTGGTGTTCATATTCCAGATTTTCACGGATCAGTGCCATATATGCGCTTGTTTCATCCATCCCATCAATCACATCATCTTTTCCCACGGATAGATTGATAGGATTGGGATAACTCATATCCGTATAGTTCTGATTGTTATAGTTAGTATTGTTATAACTAGGGGCAAATTCTTTTACTTCTTGAAGTCCAGTTTCTTTACTTCCAGAAGTCAAATTATTTTCCCTCTTGAAGTCAGATTCTTTTACTTGCTGAAGTTCAGTTTCTTTACTTCCAGAAGTCAAATTTCTTTCCTTCTTGAAGTAAAGATTTTTTACTTCTGTGGAAACATCAGCGTTTGCAGGCTTTTCTTCACTCTCTTTTTCCGGCACAGACGCAAAATTTTTCACATAAATGATATCCGGTTTTCCAAGCCCCCTGCGTTTTTTCTCTATTAGCCCAATCCCGTTATCTGCATCCAGCTCCTTAATGACCTTTATGCAGGTAGGTTTAGAGCATCCCAAATCTTCCATGATGTTCTCCACAGCATAGATAATATATGCTCTATTTTCATCATCCAGCCACCCATTTTTCATCGACAGCGACATCCTGTCAAGCATCAATCCATATAGGAGCTTAGCATCGCTGCTAAGCCCCTTGAAACGCTCGTCTTTGATCAACAGGCGGGGAACACGGTAAAAAGAAAACTGTTCTGCTTCAATGCCATAGTAATAATCAAATTTCAATGGCTCGCCCATTTTACCGCCTCCTTCACTGTTTCCTCTGCCACTCCTCCAAAAGTTCAAGAATGACACCCTCTATATCGTCATTGGAATAATCCTCTGGAAAATATCTGCTGATCTTATCGCCTTTGATTGTCACTTTTCTTTCTTTCGGTTTTTCCTCTGTCAATATGAGCCTTACCATTGCAGGCGTAAGCTCGCCGCTTTTGCCATATTCCTTCAGCTTTGCCGATTGGGAAGCGTTCACTCCCGCCCCTGTTTCCTCTAAGGTAGCAGATACCCACTGCTGGGCTTCATCGGACAGGAAAGAAATATCCACGCCCTGCGCTATCCCTATCTTTTTCTTATCCACCATGTCAAGCAGACCATCAGAAAGCCTTGCAAGCCATACATACCTCTGTACCGTCTTTCCGCTCTCCCCGGCAGCTTCCCCCACTTCGTCAAGGGTACTGCCGCCTTTGCTGCCCTGGTGTTTCATCGCTTCGTATTTCATAGCATAAGCCCTTGCTTTTTCACTCGGTAAAATATCCTCTCTCTGGATATTGGAATCCACCATGATTATCGTGGCTTCATCGTCCGTGTAATTCCTGACAATGACAGGCATCGTGTCCAGCCCTGCCCTTTCAGAACCCCGTTTCCTCCGGTGTCCGGCTATGATCTCATAGCCGCCCCCTTCCCTCGGTCTTGCAAGCCCTGGCACAAGTACACCGTACCTGCTGATACTCTCCGTGGTTTCTTCCATCTTTTCATCATCCAGGACACGGAAAGGGTGTCCCTTAAATGTATGTAAATCAGTCAGTTTCGCATGGATAATCTGCTCCCCTGCTGTATTTTCCGCACCGCCAAATAAATCGTCAAAGCTGTTCAGTTTGACTTTTGATGCGCTCCCTGCCTTACTGCCCATTGCCAAGCACCTCCTCCGTCAAAGACTGGTATGCGCCCGCAACCCTGCCTTTCGGGTCATGCTGGTAGATGCTGACACCTTCTGCAGAAGTTTCCGCAGCCCTTACCGACATCGGTATGCTGTTCTCAAATATCCGTACCTTGCTCCCATACGTTTCAATAAGCAGCGCTGTAATATCCCTCGCATAATTAGTACGGTTGTCTACCATTGTCAGCAGAATACCCTCTATCTCCAGTTTAGGATTGATCTGCCGCTTTACCTTGCCTATGGTCTTAATAAGCTGTTCCAGACCTTTCACGGGCAGGTATGCGGCCTGTACGGGTATCAGTATGCTGTCCGCACAGGCAAAGGCATTTATGGTAATCATGCCAAGTGAGGGCATACAGTCAATCAGGATATAATCGTACTGTTCCTTTACCATGTCCATATAAGAACGCATCATGATTTCTCTGCTCATCACGTTCACAAGGGAAACTTCCAGACCGGACAGCTCAATGTTCCCCGGCATCAGGTCAATCCCTTCTTCGTGTTTTAAGATACCGTAGCCCGGTTCCATTTCTTCATCGTTGATAACCTTTTCCATTACGCTTGCAAGGGTGACTTCCAACTTGTCAGGCTCCGTAAAGCCAAGGCTTGCGGTCAGGCTCCCCTGTGCGTCTGCGTCAATAAGTAAAACTCTTTTTCCCTGTTTTGCCAGCCCGATTCCTAAGTTACTCGTTGTGGTGGTCTTGCCGACACCGCCTTTCTGGTTTGCGATTGCTATAATTTTACACATGGTTTTATTCCTCCGTATTAGTTAGATTTTTCTTTGATGTTGGCTTTCTGCACTTCCACATAAGCCCGGTAATACCTGTTTGTACCTTTGTTCCGGTACATCTCTGAAACTTCCGTCACAGCCACTTTAGGCTGTCTTTTCAGAATCTTCTCGAACCACTTAATATCATTCTTCGTTCCCATCAGTCGAATTTTCAGCACGTTTCCTCTCCATTTCTGCAAGGATCTCCTCAATGGACTTCTGCTTTTTGCAGTATTCCGGATAACGGAGCTTGATGCCCTGCCAGAAGTACATCGCATAGCCGCAGCAGAAAATATCACTTACCGAATACTCCCTGCACTCTCTGATCTGCTCGTCCTTGCGCTTATAATCGTCAACACTTGGCGTTCCGTCTGTGTAAAGGTTAAAGGCAAGCCTTACTACACGGACACTGCCGCTTGTCTGCCAGCCCTGGTGCAGACACTCCGGCTTGATGAACCCGGACTTAATATCATAGATCTGGCTGAAATGATTCCTTGTGTCCTCTGAAATACCGAGAATGTAAATCAACGCCTTGTGATAGCAGTCCTGATACCTCGCCTGCTCCAGTTTCTCATAATAAAACTTTTCATGTTCCTCGCTGTTAAAAACCATGTGTTTGTTGTTGGCGCTCTGCGCCTCTGCTCTTAACGCTGTGTTGTTCATTATCTCTACCTCCAATTTTATTTTTGACCATAACAAAAGGACACTCCCAAATTCTCACTTGGAAAGTGTCCTTGAAGTACAAAATATTAAAATTAGATGTCGCACAAAACGTATTATCAAGTATTATTCCGTATTATGCGTAGCAAATTTGTAGTAAATTTGTAGTAAATCGCAACTCAAAATCGCTGAAACCCTTAGTTTTACGTTGATAAGGAAGTATTCACAACAACTTATCATCAACGCTGACAAACAGGGTGCAAGCAAGAGCAGAGAACACATCACTTTCATTAGTGGTCGGTTCTCTGCTTTTTGTTACGCAATAGAATGCTGTTTTTGAGGGTAGGGATATAAAATATCGTCTAAGTGTTTTCCATGCTCTGAAAGCCGCATAAATCAAGGACTTTTTAACCTCTACTGCGTAACATACCTACCCAAGAAAGCATTAGTTTTATAAAGCGATTGGATTAGACGGATTTTGAACACCGTAACAACTCCCGGTGTTGGATTATCCGATATTGGATTTTCCGACACCGGGTTATCCGACATCGGAAAATCCAACGCAATTAAATAAAGATATAACTAACTAAAGAAAAACCAAATACAGACTTAATCAAATATCTATTCCTTTCCTATCCTTTCCCCTAACCCCTTTCCTTTGAAGCACAATATAGTGACAGAGCCGCAAGAATGGAAAAGAATGGAACGGAAACGGCAGTACAAAGAAATATTGTTTACTATGTTACGCAATAGAACACCGTTTTTAAGGGTAGGAGTATAAAACCCTTACCCTTGTCCTTATCGCCGCTGTAATGCGCTTAAATCAAGCGAGAAACACCCTCTATCGTGTAACAATCATTCCATACTGGATTGAGGGCGAAAGCAGTCTACTGATTTCGCCCTCTTGACTACCCACAAGCAAAGGCGGGAAAAGCTGTCAAGGGCGCGTAGCGCGAAGTTTACCCTTGACAGCTTTTCATGTCTTTGCTACTTCCTATCGGTCGAAGCGGAATTTCAATATGGCTTCAACCAATTTTGCTTTTAACCTGTCCTGTGTATCGTCATTGATATGCCCCTTATACATAGACAGATATTTGATGTGTGCGGTGTAGTGCCGCAATACTGCGTCTACCGCTTCCGGCTCTCCAGCAACGGCTTTTTCGATTACTTCAAAAGGTATCAGCTTTTTGTTCCTCATGTTCCAATCTCTCCCATTCTTTCCGTAACTGTTTCAGCGCAATATTTCTTCTGTGGTTTATCGTACTTCTGCAACGCCCGTACAGCCTGCCGATTGCTTCATCACGATAACCGATGAAGTAATATAGCAACAAAACTTCTTGCCTTAACTCCGGCAATTTTGATAATGCCGTTGCTAGCCGTTTATCATCAACGATAACTTCCTTTCCCAACACAAGAAATGCGGTCGTCTTGTCCTGCTTTTCAAAGTAACTGTCCATAACAGACGGTTCAAAATATCGTTCTGACATCAGATAGTCAAGGGATATTTCACGTTCCATTTTCCGCTTCAAATCCCGCCATGCGTTTATGGCTTCATGGCGCAGGACAACCTTGCAGAACGCATGAAACGCATATTCGATATGTTCCATGAATTGTTCAGAATATCTCATTTTCTCTCACCCCCTTTCTTCCCAGTAGGGGGCTATTACAACAAACGCCTATATAGCATAAAGCGGCATAGGCATTTGGGTAATACATGATTATCGGGTTTGCAAAACGGTTCCGATAATATGAGTTATTAAGACACGCTAAATGATATGTATGTTCATATTCATAGGCAGAAAATCCCGTTCTATCAGACAGGATTTTTTTAACAGTTCACCATAGGAAACATGATTCGGATAATAAAAAAGCAACATGGCGATACCCCCAATGCTTCTAAGCATTTGATACCGCCATGCCTTAAAAAAGTGTAACTTTAACACACCCTCTGTAAATCCATTTTTGAAAAAGGGAACCGGCGGTCTTGAATGTTGTTTCAAAACCGCCGTCAAGCCGCTTTATTTTGTTAAAAACGCATGATAATTCTGCCGCCACAACAACGGTTTTTTTTTATTTCCGTAGTGGCGGATATTTTGTTAATACATAGAAAATATTTTTTTGGCTTTTTCCTTTAGAATGTTTCTTGCTTCAACCGGTTCGATAATTTCAACGTATTCACCAAAAGAAAGCAGATAAAGGAAAGTCCAGTCGCTAAGCTGATATCTGAAAGTTACTTCCAATGTGCCATCATCTAATTTTTTAATATACTTCTCTTGAAATTCATCATAAACCTTATACGCTATCTTTTCTGAAAAATGCAATATGAATACGGGCGTATTGTATTCTTCCTTATAGACAGGGGTAATGGAAAAATCCTTTGGCAGTTCACGTTCAAATAACTGATTTGTTATTTGAAGTTCCCTTATGCGGGACATTTTGAAAGTGCGAATATCCTTTTTATTTTCTGAATAAGCAACAAGATACCATGAATGCGATTTGAACACTAATTTCAACGGCTCAACAGTCTGATGAGTTACAGTCAATTCGGCATTAAAATAAGTAAATGTAATCACATATTTGTTGATTATCGCACGTTCCAAAGCTGTAATGTTATTTCGTTCTTTTTCAGGACTGCCCCAATAGGAAAAGTCAATTTCCAACCATTCAGCTTGTAAATTATGGCTAAACAGTCCGGCAACCTTGTTTAATGATTTGTCTGCATCGGGGTAATTTGACGATTTTAAAATCTGCAACGCCTGTACAATATTGTTTTGCTCCTCCTGTGTGAAATAAGATTTATCCAATGAGAAACCATGTAATAAAGACAGCCCCCCGCCAAATCCCTTTTGTGACGTAATTGGTATGCCTGCAACCGAAAGTATATTGATGTCCCTGTATATTGTGCGGGTAGAAACACAAAGTTCTTCTGCCAGTTGTTTCGCTGTTATATTTTCATGCCTTAATAGGAGAAACACAATTTGAATCAGTCTGTCTATCTGCATATCATCACTCTTCTTTTTTGTATTCAGCGGCAAGCTGCCTTAGCCTGTTCAGATTGTCTGAATTATCACCTAAATTTTTTTCAAGCATGGAACAGGGGAATCCGTCACACTCGGCGCAGCTTTTATAAGATTTTTTAGTGCCACATAGTCTTATTTCACAATCACCACACATCTTTTGGGACACCGTATCAGAATGACATCCCAAACAATACATATCTTCTTTTGAAAATTTATAAGTATCCGTTGAATACTCGTCTGCCAGTCTGATTTGCCCGGCTGTATCTTTACGGACAGAAGCCAGATAAACCGCACATTCCCCACAATTCAATCCACAATATGCTAAATCCATTAAAACACTGCCTCCCCTAAATATTTGTCATGTGGAACGATTAAACACTTTTCAATCGCTTTCCAATAGCTGTTGTAAAGATTTTTCTGTGCCGCCCCATAGCTTTCTTTCGTATCAAATTCCCAATAGAGCATATACTTAACACTTTTTACAATGCGGGTAATTTTTAGGGGTGGAAGTCCCTCTTTAATTTGTTCCATGTCTATGTGATACCCTCTTTTGACAAGCCGGAGCAGAAGCAGTCCCTCCTGTTTTTCCAAAAGGCTTTTAGCTTCAAGCATTAACGCTTCAAATTCTTCTACCTTTTGTGGCTTGACTTGATAAATACATATTTCTGTAAACGGCATATTCATATCCTCCTTGTGTGTATTTTAGCATTAGGAATATGACAGCAAGTGTGTCGCATTCCTCTATTTATTTTGAGGGAAATAACAAAAATATGGCTGTTCCCATTTTATGACACAAAATCTCTTTTCTTGACACGCCATAATTATATACGGACTTCTGAATAATTGCAATGACAGTGAAATTTTTGAAATTGCATAATTTGTTGTTTGGCATTTTCCAAACTTCCCCCGTAGTAGGGAATAAGGAAAACTTTTTGAAGAATTTCTCCCAAAACTCCGTCAAAAACGTCCTGTGCGGTGTTGTAGGTAGTGAGAGGGTTTTCAAGAGGGTTTGGGATTCTTCCCAACAAGCAAAATCTGTCCGGCAAGCCCTAGCGCAGACGGGCAGATTTACGGAAATGGGTACCCGTTTCCTATGCTTGCTCCGAAACTTATCATTTAGCAAATACGGAAAGGAATGGAAAAGAATGGATTGGGAACTGGAAATCAAGGACAGTGGCTATCTGCCGAAAAAAGGAAAACCGACAGAGGAAACCGTCTGCTACAAAATCGGCGGCACATACTATGAAGTGTCTACCTCCTGCGGCGGCTCGGAACGGCTCCGCGACAAGATGATACGGCTCATAAAATCGGAAACCGTCAAACCGCCCAATGACAAACAGGGATAAATGCGCTATAATAAGGTTAGCACAACTGTTTGTCGGGCGTTCATTACAGGAGGAATGAACACATGACAGCAAATACATATAAGCCCGGACAGATAACAGCATTATACGCCCGTCTTTCGCAGGAAGATACGTTAGAGGGCGACAGCAACAGCATTGTGAACCAGAAAGCAGTCCTCTCCAAATATGCGGCGGACAACGGCTTTTCCAATCCCGTTTTCTTCATTGACGACGGTGTATCGGGCGTGACGTTCGACAGACCTCAATTTAACCGCATGATTGCAGCGATTGAAGCCGGAAACGTGGCGACAGTCATTGTCAAGGATATGTCAAGGTTGGGGCGCGATTATCTGAAAGTCGGCTACTATACGGAAATCTTTTTCGTAGAGCGTGACGTGAGATATATCGCAATCAATGACGGAGTAGACAGCGCAAAGGGCGACAACGATTTTACCCCGTTCCGTAACCTGTTTAACGATTTTTACGCCAAAGACACAAGCAAAAAGGTTCGGGCAATCAAACGGGCGCAGGGGCAGGCGGGGGAACATCTGACAAAGCCGCCCTATGGCTACATAGTAAGCCCTATCGACAGGAAGCAATGGATTGTGGACGAGGAAGCCGCTGCTGTGGTGAAGCGGATTTTTGATTTATGTATTGGTGGGAAAGGTCCCATGCAGATAGCAAAAATCCTCAAAGAAGATAAGGTGCTAACTGCCAAAGCCTACTATGCAAAGAAAAAAGAAAATCCATTTTCCGACAATCTCTATGATTGGAGAGATAGTACCATTGTCGGTATTTTGGAGCGTATGGACTATTGCGGACATACCGTAAATTTCAAAAGCTATTCCAAATCCCACAAATTGAAAAAGCGGATTCCAACCACAAAGGAACAGCAGGCTATCTTCTTCAATACCCATGAAGCGATTGTGGACGACGCAGTTTTTGAACGGGTGCAGGAACTAAGGGCAAACAAACGCCGCCCCACAAAAGCGGACAGACAGGGATTGTTTTCCGGTTTGGTATACTGTGCGGATTGCGGGAGCAAGTTACACTTCGCCACTTGCAAAAGTTTTAACGGTTCACAAGACCATTACCGCTGTGCAAAATACAAGAGCAATACGGGAAGCTGTACGGCGCACTTTATCCGTGAAGAAGTGTTGAAGCAAATCGTATGGAGCAGGATATTTGACGTGACTGCCCTTTTCTTTGATGACATCATGGCTTTCCATGAAATGATGTATCAGCAACGCTCCGCTGAAACAGAAAAAGAAATGAAGCGCAGGAAGCGGGAAGTCGGACAGGCAAAAAAACGGATTGTAGAACTTGACCGTATCTTCAAGCGGATTTATGAGGACGACATAAGCGGCGCAATCAGTCACGAAAGATTTTTGAAGTTATCCGCAGAGTATGAAGCAGAACAGCGGGAACTGGAAGAAAAGGTCAAGGCAGACCAGCAGGAAGTCGATACCTACGAACAGAACAAGAGCGATTTTGACAGCTTCGCCGCGATTATCCGCAAGTATGTGGGGATAAAGGAACTCACCCCCGCAATCGTCAATGAATTTATCAAGAAAATCATAGTCCATGCGCCGGAAAAGGTGGACGGGAAACGGGTACAGAAAGTAGATATTGTTTTCAACTTTGTAGGGGAAATCAATTTCCTTTCTGCCACGCAACCGAAACGGCAAGGCGCATAGGAACTCAAAAAGACGGTACAGCCCTTGTAATCGGGGCTATACCGCCTAATCTGAAATTACTTCCCTCTAACCGTAAATATTTGATTTTACTGGTTTTCTTTACCCAAAGTTTTCATCGTCGGGAACAACAAAACATCCCTAATCGCCGGCGAGTTTGTTAAAAGCATAACAAGCCTGTCAATCCCATACCCGATTCCGCCGGTGGGCGGCATACCAATTTCCAGCGCGTTCAGGAAATCTTCATCCGTATGATTCGCTTCCTCATCTCCCGCTGCAAAGGCCGCCTCCTGCGCTGCAAAGCGCTCCCGTTGGTCAATGGGATCGTTCAGCTCGGAGTACGCATTTGCCATCTCCCTGCCGGTGATAAACAGCTCAAAACGCTCCACATATCCCGGCTTGTCCTGTTTCTTCTTGGTCAGCGGAGAGATTTCGATGGGATGATCCATAATGAAAGTCGGCTGAACCAGTTGGGCTTCGCAGAACTCCTCGAAAAACAGACTTAAAATATCACCCTTTGTATGGCGGGATTCATATTCAATATGACGCTCATCGGCCAGCTTTTTCGCAGCCTCCGTGTCTGCCACTTCATCAAAATCCACACCTGCATACTTTTTCACTGCATCTATCATGGTCAGACGTTCGAAAGGCTTTCCAAGATCGATCACCTGATCGCCGTACGTCACTTCCGTCGTACCAAGCACCTCCTGGGCCACATAACGGAACATGTTCTCCGTCAGTTCCATCATCCCATGATAATCGGTATATGCCTGGTAAAGCTCCATCAGAGTAAATTCCGGATTGTGCCTGGTATCCACGCCTTCATTGCGGAATACCCGTCCAATCTCATACACCCGTTCCATACCGCCGACAATCAGACGCTTCAGATACAGTTCCAAAGAAATCCGAAGCTTTACATCCTCATCCAGAGCATTGTAATGGGTTTCAAAGGGCCGTGCAGCCGCACCGCCCGCATTGGACACCAGCATGGGAGTTTCCACCTCCATAAAACCCTGTCCATCCAGATAGCGGCGAATAGCGCTGATGATCTTGGAACGTTTGACGAACGTATCCTTCACGTCCTCATTCATAATCAGGTCTGTGTATCTTTGGCGGTATCTTAAATCCGTGTTCGTCAGTCCATGATATTTCTCAGGAAGAATCTGAAGACTCTTGGACAAAAGAGTAATCGAAGACGCATGAATGGAAATCTCTCCTTTCATCGTCGTAAATACCTCGCCCTCAATTCCTACAAGATCACCAATATCAAATTTCTTAAAGTCTTTATAAGACTCTTCTCCAATGCTGTCCCTTGCCACATAAGACTGAATATTTCCCTTCAGATCCTGAACGTTGCAAAAAGAAGCCTTCCCCATGACGCGTTTCTGCATCACACGGCCGGCCACACGGACCACCTGTCCTTCCAGGGCATCATAATGTTCCTTAATGTCCGTACTGTGGTGTGTCACATCGTATTTTGTAATCTGAAACGGGTCCTTTCCTGCCGCCTGAAGCCCGGCAAGCTTCTCCCGGCGCACCTTTAACAGTTGATTCAGGTCCTGTTCCTGTACGTTCTTTGCTTCTGCCACTTTCTTCACTCCTTAGCCTGCTCTCTGAATGCTGAGTACTTTATACTGCACAACGCCTATAGGCGCCTCTACCTCTACCACATCCCCTACCTGAGCGCCCAGAAGTGCACGTCCAATAGGAGACTCATTCGATATTTTGTTCTGAAGGCTGCTCGCCTCGGAAGAGCCTACCAGTTTGTATTCCTCTTCCTCATCATATTCAATGTCCAGCACACGGACTACACATCCGATACTGATCTTATTAAGATCGATCTCTTCATCCAAAACCACTTCTGCATTTTTCAGGATCTTCTCGATCTGCTCGATCCGTGCCTCAATATCACGCTGCTCATCCTTTGCCGCATCATACTCTGCATTCTCTTTTAAGTCGCCCTGTTCTCTCGCCTCTTTAATTTTCTGAGCGATCTCCCTTCTCTGGACCACTTTTAGATCCTGAAGCTCATCCTCTAGTTTCTTCAGCCCTTCATACGTCAGAATATTCTTTTTCTCTGCCATCCTCTACACCCTCCAATTCGCTTTAAAACTGCCCGCTGAAACACCAGAACTATCCTGCTTCTTTGCCGCTCGGACCATCCAAAAACAGTGCCTCACATAGTCAAAGTATTATACCCTACTGTTGTCACAATGTCAAGATGCTTTTCCCACTCCCTCACATCCAGCATCACGTTCCCCGGCACCGCTTCTTCCCCTTTAGGCAGAATCACCATCAGAAGTCCATATTCCTCCATGGCTTCCTCTGCCAGCTCCTCGAAAGCCTCCTCACGCTCTGTCACAAGGTAAAAGAAATTCAGGTCTTTCATCAAAAGCTCCGCAATCTGCGCAATCTGATAGGCAGGCCGATCTTCATCATCGATCAGCGTCAATTCCAGCTTTCTCCTGGCAATCCCTTTCTCCCTGCGAAAATACGTCACGATCTCCGGAGTCTTCACAATATATAGGAAGAAACTCCTCCGCTTCTCTTCTTCTTTTGACGTTTGTACTTCTTCTTTTTTTCTGAATCGTGCAATCAGCCTGCGAAAAAATCTCACCTGTTCTGTCCCTGACTCTGTTCTTCTCTTCAGTATATGTCAGAGTCTCTGAATTAAATCCTCTAATTGGGAAAAGCTCTCTACTTCATTCATTCTTGCCCTGAGCTTTGCAGAACCCGGACAGCCTGCTGTATACCATGCCACATGTTTCCGCATCTCACGGATTCCTGTATAAGTGCCTTTGTACTCCTCCAATAAACGAGCATGTCGAAGAATCATTGTTTTGATTTCCTCTATGGTCGGCTTTTCTTCCTTTTCCCCGGTTTCCATCCAATGCAGGATCTGCCGAAAAAGCCATGGATTTCCCTGGGCACCTCTTCCGATCATAATGCCATCACAGCCTGTTTCCTGCAGCATAGCTTCTGCCGTCTCCGGTGAGACCACATCCCCGTTTCCGATCACCGGTATGCGTACCGCCTCTTTTACCTGGCGGATAATGTCCCAGTCTGCCTTTCCGCTGTAATACTGTTCTCTTGTTCTTCCGTGGACCGCCACTGCTGATGCACCGTTCGCCTCCGCGATTTTCGCAATCTCCACCGCGTTAATATGCCCTTCGTCAAAGCCTTTTCGAATCTTTACCGTCACAGGCTTCCTAATCGCCCTCACAGTCTTTCTGACGATCTCCTCCACCAGCTTCGGATCTTTCATAAGGGCTGATCCCTCTCCGTTTCCTGTCACCTTCGGCACCGGACATCCCATATTAAGATCCAGAATGGAAAATGGACGCTCCTCAATCTGCTTTGCCATCTCGCTGATGATATCCGCATCAGAACCAAAGAGCTGCAGAGAAACCGGCGGTTCCTGCTCATGGATGGTAAGCAGGGCTTCTGTATTTCGATTCCGGTAATAAATAGCCTTGGCGCTGACCATCTCCATACACAAAAGCCCCGCGCCCTGTTCCCTGCAGAGCAAACGAAAGGGCAGATCCGTCACACCTGCCATGGGCGCTAAAATGAGGTTGTTCGGAAGCTCCACGCTGCCAATCTTCAATGAACGGATCATAAAGCTTCCCCCTGAAAAAATACCCGGTAATACATTTCTAATGCCTGCAGAAGTTCTGCCTTCTCTCTCTGAATCTGCCGGATTTTCAGCTCGCTTCCAATCTCGTCATAAAAAAAATCACCTTCTTCTGCCGATACTTCCAGCAAAAGCGTGCCTTCCTGGTCAAATACCAGCGTCAGGATTCCGCCTACATCCTCGGTAAAAAGGACGCACATAACCTTAAGCTCATCCTGAATTTGCCCTGGAAGGCTCCGGAAATCTTCATTCAAATAATATTTCTGTTCATAGGCACTGGCTCCGCAGAGCACTACACGCTCCTGATACATGCTCTTCACCTCTATACATAACCATACAGACCACGGACGGACACTTCCCCCGCATACACCGTGGTCCAAGTCCCGTCTGATTTCTGCACGACCAATTCCCCGGATGCGTTGATTCCCTCTGTAGTTCCCGTATATTCCCTGCCCGGATCCAGAACCCGGATCTCGTGTCCGCGGTTGACGCAGAGTGTATTATAATCTTCGCAAAGCTCCGACAGATCTTCTGTCTGAAGGAACAGCTCATAGATCCTTTCCAGCTCTTCTATAATGGCGGCTGCCAGCTCTGCCCTTGAAATCTTCCTTCCAAGCTCCAGGCAAAGCGAACCCGCTGTCTCTTGAAGCTCTTTTGGAAAATGTTCCTGATTTACATTGATGCCCGCACCGATGACCACATAATGTATATCTTCCATTTCCATGCTCAGTTCCGTCAGGATTCCGCAGACTTTTTTCCCGCAGACTACCACATCATTGGGCCATTTGATGCCGGCCGGAAGCCCGGTTACCTTCCGTATCCCCTTTGCCGTTGCCAGCGCCATCAAAAGCGTCAGCCGGGAGGCATGTTCCGGCCGGATCTGCGGACGGAGCATCAGCGTCATCATAATATTTTCCCCTTTCGATGACGTCCAGCTCCTTCCTCTCCGCCCTTTTCCGAACGTTTGTTCTTCCGCTATGACTAAAGTTCCCGAAGGAGCACCTTCTTCCGCCAGACGTTTTGCCTGTGTATTTGTAGAATCCACCGACTCCAGATATACGACTTCCTGCCCTAGCCAGACCGTTCGAAGGCGGCTTTTCAGTTCTTCCTTTGTGATTACATCCGGCGTCTCCCGGATGCAGTAACCTTTGTTCTTCACACCTTCGATCACATAGCCTTCTTCCTTTAGCTGCCGGATGACTTTCCATACCGCAGTCCGGGACACTCCAAAATGCTCACAAAGCTGCTGACCGGAGATATAATCCCCGGTCTCTCTTAGGATCTTCAGCAGTTCCGTTTTCATAGATACCCTCCCAGATAGAGAAAGGACAGCAGTGCTCCCGACAGCATCAAGGCAGATAAAAACAGCTCCATCAGGACTGCCGGCACACGTCCCCTAGACCACTCCCGTATCCCGCCCAGCAGATACAGAAGCGCACCCAGGCCAAAAGCAGCGGGAATACTGATCCATCTGCTGCTTTCATCAGAACCGATTACAAATGCAAGGCTTATAATCAAAAGGCTCAGCCATATAGACAGCGGCCGGTATCTCTCAGCAATATATTTCATAGCCTCTTATCTCTCAGGCGCCCAAGGTAGCCGCCATAACTGCTTTGATTGTATGCATTCGGTTTTCTGCCTCATCAAAAACAACGGACTGTTCGGACTCAAATACCTCATCTGTCACTTCCATAGCATCGATGCCGAATTTCTCACTGATTTCTTTGCCGATCTTTGTATTCAGATCATGGAAAGCGGGCAGGCAATGCATAAAGACCGCCTGCGGACCTGCAAGCTCCATGACCGCCTGATTGACCTGATAGGGGGACAGATCCCGAATGCGTTCAGCCCATACTTCATCCGGCTCGCCCATGGACACCCATACATCTGTATAAATTACCTGTGCATTTGTCACTGCTTTCTTCACATCTTCTTCCAAGGTGATCTTTCCGCCGGTCCTGGCCGCAATCTCCTCGCACTGCTTCACCAGTTCTTTGGAAGGCCAGTATTTCTTCGGTGCGCAGGCTGTAAAATCCATACCCATTTTCGCACAGCCCACCATCCATGAATTACCCATATTATAGCGGGCATCTCCCATATAGACCACTTTCACTTTCAATGTGCCGAAATGTTCCCGAATCGTCAGAAGATCTGCCAGAATCTGTGTGGGGTGAAATTCATTGGTCAGACCGTTCCATACGGGTACCTTTGCATGTTTTGCAAGCTCCTCCACAATCTCCTGTCCAAATCCCCGGTACTCAATGCCTTCATACATCCGGTCCAGCACTCTGGCCGTATCAGCAATGCTCTCTTTCTTGCCGATCTGGGAGCCTGTCGGCTCCAGATAAGTCGTTCCCATGCCCAGATCATGGGCCGCCGTTTCAAAAGAACAGCGCGTGCGGGTGCTTGTCTTCTCAAAGATCAGAGCTACATTTTTCCCCCGCAGCGTATCCACGGGAATGCCTTTTTTCTTCTTGTCTTTCAGCTCCGCCGCCAAATCCAGCAGGTACTCCATCTCCTCCGGTGTGAAATCCAGCAGTTTCAAAAAATCTCTTCCTTTTAAATCCATAATTAAACACTTCCTCCATGAAAAATGGGCGGCTGTCGCAAAATGTGATCTTTTCCTTTCGATCTCATTTTACGGCAGCCCCCGAATGTACGTTCTGTTTTATCAGTTCTTGGCAAGTTCTGTAGCTGATGTCACCAGCCCTGCAAGCTTCTGAATCTCCGACGGAATAATAATCTTTGTTGCCTGGCCGTCGGCTGCTTTGATAAATGCTTCCAGGCTCTTAAGCTGAATCACTGCCTCGTCCACACCGACTTCCTTCAGGAAGCGAAGACCGTCCGCGTTCGCCTGCTGGACTTTTAGAATAGCCTCTGCCTGGCCCTCTGCCTCTTTGATCATCTTCTCTTTTTCCGCTTCAGCCCTTAAGATTGCCGCCTGTTTCTCTGCCTCTGCATCCAGGATGGCCGATTCCTTATGACCTTCTGCCACAAGAATCGTGGACTTCTTCTCACCCTCTGCCTTCAGAATCGCTTCCCGGCGCTCACGCTCCGCCTTCATCTGCTTCTCCATAGCATCCTGGATCGCAGCCGGCGGGATAATATTTTTAAGCTCCACACGGTTTACTTTGATGCCCCATGGGTCCGTAGCTACATCCAGAGATGCCCGCATCTTTGTATTGATGGTCTCTCTGGAAGTAAGCGTCTGGTCCAGCTCCAGATCACCAATGATGTTACGCAGCGTTGTAGCGGTCAGGTTCTCGATTGCCATAATCGGATTTTCCACTCCGTAAGCGAACAGTTTCGGATCCGTGATCTGGAAAAATACAACCGTATCAATCCGCATAGTTACGTTGTCTTTGGTAATCACAGGCTGCGGCGCAAAGTCCACCACCTGTTCTTTTAATGTTACTTTCTTTGCCACCCGATCAATGAACGGCGCTTTAAAATGAATACCGACGCCCCAGGTTCCGTTGTAGGCACCCAGACGCTCCATGACCAGTGCCGTTGCCTGAGGCACGATCTTTATGCAGGATGCAAAAATAATTAAAATCACCAATACCAATACTGCTACTAAAACGGGCATTTTACACACTCCTTTTATAATAGTCCCGCATCTGTGAGCATTCCCTCTCGCAGACACCTGTTTATAGTTGCTCTTCCGTTCTCTCCACAATCAGCTTTACGCCTTCTATCGCGCAGATCCTCACTTTGCTCCCTTTCGGAATCACCTCTCCGTCTTTCCTGGTCCTGGCAGTCCAGCTCACATCTGCTATAAGTACTTCTCCGCTCTGAGACAGATTGTTGATCTCCGTTGTGACAGACGCAAGCTTTCCGATCAGACTCTCCGCATTGGTCTTCACATGCCCTCTCTGCATGTATCTCACAGCCGCCGGACGCGTAAGTACCAGCAGAGCCAGCGACAGGACCACGAAGATTGTCCTCTGCATAGCTGCATTTGCACCTAAAAAGGTGGAGAAAAATGCTGCTATGGCACCGCCTGCAAACCAGATGGTTGTCAGATTTACCGTTGCGATCTCTATGACAAGAAGAAGAATCACCAGTCCAAGCCATAGAATCGCAGGGTCTGTAAACATCATTATAAATTCCCCCATTCCTTCTTTAGTTGTATCCATTATACACCACTTTCATCCCGTTGACCAGAGGTTTTCTGTCGAAACAAAAAGAACTGCCCCTCTCGGTGACAGTTCCTTTTCCTGTTCCTTCTTTAATAAAATACATGGTTTCCGATGACAAGGCCGTCAATCCCGCCTGCCCGGCGGAAATGTGTCAGCGTTCCCACCGTCGTCTCTCCGTTCAGTGCTGCCTGTGCCGCCTGCATACAACTGGCCTTTGGACCGGCTGCAAGAATAGCCGATACGCGTCCGCTGGCCACGGGGCCGAACTGTCCTGGGGCTGAAATCACCGCCTGAATGGAATTGGGATAAGCACCGCTTCTGACGCGGTTCATAACTACCGCACCAACACCCACCTGGCCTTCATAGGGCTGATTGCCCGCCTCTGCCTGGATCAGTGCCGCCAGCAGCGTCAGATCATCGGCGGAAGCCGCTATGGCTCCAAGATTGGCCGTTCTTTTTTCCTTTTCTTCTGCAGCTTTTCTCTCCGCTTCCTCTTTCCGGACCTCTTCTATCGTCTTTGCTTCTCCGTAATCGTAATTTACTTCCACATACTCTGCAGAAATATAATTGATATCACCGTCTGAATAGATAATCTCCAGCCAGCCGTCCTGTTCTTCGCCAACCTCGATCGTCTCTCCTTTTCCGATCAGATCAATGACCGGAGCTTCCATGCTGGCCGTATCCCTTACTTTTAATGTCTGTGCGGTCACCGTGGCAACTTTCGGCACATCTGCTTCCGCCCGTTCTTCTGCTTCCTGTCCGAAGGCCAGATACTCATCACTGACCCACCCGGTTACATCTCCTGACTGGATCATGGTCCAGCCTTCTCCCTGCTCTACGATCTCTCCGGCATCGCCTTTGAACATCTTGCCGATCACGGCTGCTTCCGTCGTTGCGTCCGCACGGACACTGACAGAACTGTCCACCTTGGCCATAACCATCCCATCCCACTTATCTTCTGCCAGAATCTCTTCTACATCCTCCGCAGAGAGCTGGTTCATTAATGCATTCAGCGTATCTTCTCCCTCGGTCCCCAGACCTGCAAATCCGGTCAGGCACAGCCACATCGCCGTACAAAGGAGCATCGCCATTCCCTTTTTCCACATCTGTATTCCCTCCTAAATATATTCCGCAGCCGCCAAGAAGTCGAATGCAGTCCCTCCCGGACAGCCGCTGTCTTATCCTTATAACAAGATAACTTGTTACAAAAATATTACATATATTACAAAGAGTCTATCAGATATTACAGTATTTGTCAATATTTCATTACGAAATTGCATCATAAATGCATCAGGACATCTTTTTTCCCTCCTGCTGCAAACGGAAAACTGCACGTTCTGATGCATATTTTTCTTAAAATATTACAGAAAAAAGGCCTACCGGCGCTGCCGGCAGACCTCATACATCAATATGGATGCGGCCACTGCCGCATTTAAAGATTCCAGCTTCCCTTTCATGGGAATGCGGACCAAAGCATCCGCGCAGCCGCTCAGTTCCTCACTCAAACCACTTCCCTCGTTGCCGATGAAAAAAGCGCAGCCTGTCCGATAATCCTCTTTGTCATAACAATCTCTTCCCTGAAGATGCGCTGCATATGTCCGGACACCTTTTTTCTTCAGTGCCGGCAGAATCTCCTTAAGAGAGTCCATATACAGAAAGGGCATTCGATAAACGGAACCCATCGTTGAACGGATGGTCTTGGGGTTGTACAGATCCACACAATCCCGGCTCAGAATCACCCCGTCTGCGCCTGCTCCCTCCGCCGTCCGCAGAATCGTCCCCACATTTCCCGGATCTTGCACATTTTCCAAAAGAAGCAAATGCGGATGCTCCGCTTTCAGAAGATCCCCGATCTTATAGTGATACTGCTGAAGCACACACAAAACTCCCTGGGGGGTCTTTGTATCACTGACCGCTGCAAATACATGATCCGAAAGTATTTCCAGCTTCGGAACACTGCAGAATCGCTCCTTCTGCGCCTGGTACATGCTCTCCGATACATAAACCTGCCGAATGCGCTCCTTAGGCGCCTCTAAATACATTTTCATCCCTTCTGCCACAAAGAGATCCTCTGTACTGCGAACCTTTGCCTTTTTCATAAGCTGCGCCAGGCTTTTTACTTTTGGATTGGACGTACTGGTAAGCATCACGTCGCCATGTCCATTGCAACTTCCAGCATATATGGTGAAATCTCTTTCTTCATGGAAAGCGCTTCATCGATATCAAAATCCATGAACTTTCCGTCTTTATAACCGACAACCCGGTTGGATTTGCCTTCGCACAGAAGATCCACTGCAAGACTTCCCATCATGGTCGCATATACGCGGTCCCGGCAGGTAGGATTGCCGCCCCTCTGCATGTAGCCCAGGATCGTGGCGCGCGTCTCCATGCCGGTAGCCGCTTCGATTCTTCTGGCCATGGAAGTAGAATGTCCGATGCCCTCTGCGTTAATGATAATATAATGCTTCTTGCCCATTTTCCGGTTCCGGATAATATCGTTGATGATTCGCTGCTCATCATAGTCATATTTTTCGGGAATAATAATATCTTCTGCACCGTTGGCAATTCCGCTCCAAAGAGCAATGTATCCCGCATCTCTTCCCATAACCTCGATAATGCTGCAGCGCTCATGAGAAGTGGACGTATCGCGTACCTTATCTATGGCATCCATAGCCGTATTTACCGCAGTGTCAAAGCCGATGCTGTAATCCGTACAGGCAATATCCAGGTCAATCGTTCCCGGCACTCCTACCGTATTGATTCCAAGAGCAGCCAGCTTTTGCGCCCCTGCAAATGAACCATCTCCGCCGATAACGACCAGGCCGTCAATGCCGTACTGTCTGCAGATCTCCGCACCCTTTTTCTGGCCTTCCTCTGTCCGAAACTCCGAGCAGCGTGCCGTGAACAGGATTGTGCCTCCCTTGTCCAGCGTATCGCTGACCGATGACCGGCTCATTTCCACGATATCCTCTTCCAGAAGTCCCTGGTATCCTCTGCGGATACCCATCACTTTCTTGCCGTTTGCACATGCTTTTCTCACAACCGCGCGGATGGCCGCATTCATACCAGGAGCATCACCGCCGCTTGTCAAGACACCTATTGTATTAATTTCCTTTGCCATGGTCCTTCCTCCGCAAAATTTGTTGCTTTTATTTTAATTCATTTTACTTGTATTTTCAATATACTTCTTGACTGCTTTTACATTTTTCTCGCCAAATGTTCCCTGCAGGCGCTCCAAAAGCTCCTGATCTGCCTGCACATTCCGATTCTCCGGCAGCGTCTTTTTCTGATTTTCCTTCCGTACATAGATGATCACCCGGTCGCTGCCCTCGCTGTCCATCAGCGCGCGGTACAGCTCCTCCTCCCGCTTCCTATATTCTTCCAGGTCAGCAAACTGTATCCAGAGCTCGGTCTTTGGCTCCGGGAAAGGTGTAATCCGTTCTAGAATCATCCGGCTCGCCCGATCCTCTTCCACCGCTACGCGCCCGCTGACGAACACCTTGCTGTCCATATTCAAAAGCCCGGAATATTTCTCATAATCCCTTGGAAATACGATGATCTCCACGCTTCCTGCCAGATCCTCCACCGTAATAAACGCCATCATCTTACTGTTTTTCGTCGTCTTGACCGTTTTCCCGGAGATCATGCCTCCCACGACTGCCTTTTCCCCGTCCCGGATCTTCATTGTCTCGCCCTCTTCCGGCGGAAGAAAATCCGTCGTCACATGAGAGACTCCCCGTCTCCACTGTTCCTCGTATTCTTCCAGCGGATGGCCGCTGATATAAAATCCAAGCACCTCCTTTTCAAAGGCCAGAAGATCTCCTTTTGAATACTCGTCCATCTCCGGAATACGTACCTTAAACGCCGCTTTCTCCTCCTCCGGCACCAGATCAAACAGACTCATCTGGCCTGCAAACTCCGTCTTTTTCTTCTGCGCCGCCCGGTCTGCCATCTGCCCATACACCATCATCATCTGTCTGCGGTTCGCCGGAAAACGGTCAAAAGCCCCGGACTTGATAAAGTTTTCAATGGTTCGTTTGTTCATCTCTTTGCCGGACATACGTTCGATAAAATCACTGAGATCCGAGAAAGGTCCTCTTGCGTTTCGTTCCTCTGCAATGCCCTCAAGGACCGGACGGCCTACGCTTTTTATGGCATTCAGTCCATACCGGATGGAATTTTGGGACACGGAAAACGCACCTTCGCTCTCATTGATATCCGGCGGCAGGATGGAGATGCCCATCTGGTGGCAGGCTGCTACATACTCTGATACCTTGGAAGAATTGTCAATGACAGAGTTCAAAAGAGCCGCCATAAATTCTACCGGATAATGATATTTCAGCCAGGCAGTCTGATAGGCAACCACCGCATAGGCAGCCGCATGGGATTTGTTAAAGGCGTATTTTGCAAAATCGATCATTTCATCATAAATTTTATTGGCTGTCCGTTCAGAAATCCCCCGCGAAATACAGCCGGGCACGTGCTCTTCTTCGTTTCCATAGACAAAATTCTGCCGCTCTTTCTGCATAACTTCGGCTTTTTTCTTCGACATGGCCCGGCGGACCAGATCGCTTCTTCCAAGAGTATAGCCTGCCAACTGCTGAACAATCTGCATAACCTGTTCCTGGTAGACAATGCAGCCGTACGTATCTTTCAGAATCGGTTCCAACTCCGGACAGTCATACACAATCGTTCCCTGACTGTTCTTCCCTCTTATATATTGGGGGATAAATTCCATAGGACCCGGACGATACAAAGAAATCCCTGCAATAATGTCTTCCAGATTCTGAGGTTTCAGCTCCTTCATGAACTTCCTCATACCTGTACTTTCTAGCTGGAATACCCCGTCGGTCCTGCCGGTCCCGATGGATGTAAATACCGCCGCATCCTGATCGTCCACATGATCGATGTCCAGCCGTATCCCTTTGCTTTTCTCCACCAGTTTTACGGTGTTTTGAATCACAGTCAGATTGCGAAGCCCCAGGAAATCCATCTTCAAAAGTCCCAGTTCCTCCAGCGTCGTCATCGTAAACTGCGTCGTTAAAGAACCGTCCTGAGCTCTGGACAGCGGAACATACTCCATCACATTTTTCTGACTGATCACAACGCCGGCCGCATGGACGGACGTATGCCTTGGAAGCCCCTCCAGCCTTCTGGACATATCCACCAGTTCCTTTACCTGCTCGTTTGTCTCATAGAGGGTACGGAACTCCGGATTGGCCCCCAGAGCCTTGTCCAGTGTAATATTCAGTTCCTTCGGCACCATCTTGGCAATGCTGTCTACAAAGGCGTAGGGCAGGTCCATGACCCTTCCTACGTCCCGGAGCACGTTCCGCGCCGCCAGCGTACCAAATGTCACGATCTGTACTACCTGATCTTTTCCGTATTTTTCCACCACATAATCGATCACTTCCTGTCTGCGGTCTACGCAGAAATCGATATCGATATCCGGCATGGACACCCGCTCCGGATTTAAAAATCGCTCAAAAAGCAGATTGTATTTTATTGGATCAATATTGGTAATGCCGAGGGTATAGGACACCAGACTTCCTGCTGCAGAGCCGCGTCCCGGTCCTACAGCGATCCCATGATCTCTGGCATATTTGATAAAATCCCACACAATCAGGAAATAGTCCACATATCCCATCTTCTGTATCACTGAGAGTTCATAGAGCAGCCGCTCCTTTAACTCCCCCTTGTCATCGGGATAACACCGGACCAGGCCCTGCAGACACAGCTCATTCAAATATTCCCAGGACGTGTATCCTTCCGGCACCTCATACTTGGGCAGCTTTGTTACACCAAATTCAATCTCCACCTGGCACCGGTCTGCAATCTTCTGCGTATTTTCCAGGGCCTTCGGAACATAAGGGAAAAGCTCCTCCATCTCCTCCGGAGACTTTACATAATACTGTCCGCCTTCATAGCGCATCCGATCTTCATCCGCCAGACGCTTTCCGGTCTGCAGGCAGAGCAGAATATCGTGGGGCTTTACGTCATCTGCCAGTGTATAATGTACGTCGTTAGTTGCGACTAACTCCATATCCAGTTCCCGGCTCATGCGCAGCAGCGCCTGATTCACCTGCTTCTGCTCCGGGATTCCGTGATCCTGCAGCTCTAAGAAAAAGTTCCCTTTTCCGAAAATCTCTTCATATTCTTTCGCCGTCTGACAGGCTTTCGCATACTGGCCTTTTATGATCTCCTTCTGAACCTCTCCGGCCAGGCAGGCGCTCAAAGCAATAATTCCTTTATGATATTTCCGCAAAATCTCCTTATCTATCCTGGGCCGATAATAAAACCCTTCCGTAAATCCAATGGACACAATCTTCATTAGATTCTGCCAGCCCTCGTTGTTTTCCGCCAGCAGCACCAGGTGATAGTAACGGTCCTCTCCGCCTGCAGTCTCTTTGTCGAAACGGGAATTTGGTGCCACATATACTTCACAGCCCAGAATCGGCTTGATTCCCTGTTTTTTTGCTTCCTTATAAAAATCAATCACCCCGTACATGACCCCATGATCGGTGATTGCCGCACTGTTCATCCCCAGTTCCTTCACCCGGCCCACATATTCTTTGATCTTATTGGATCCGTCGAGAAGACTGTATTCTGTATGCACATGCAAATGTACAAAATTCATAAGCGTATCCCCCTTTGTTATGTAAACTTCAAAACCATGTTCCTCGTTTTTTATACCAACGGTCTGCGCAGCGGGCAGTTGGATAAAGATACCCTGGCAGCCAGTTTCGTAAGGCCGTTATCCTGCAGATAATCCTGCAGAATCGACACCGATTGTGTGGATTCCGGACCGATAATAATTTCCTGAATCAGTTCTTCCAGGCCAATCCCGATCTTTTGGCACATATTCATCAGATCCAGCGGATAATATTTCTTAATGCGTTCTTTGGATACATGATAACAGGGTTTTACATCAAAATATTCCTTTTCATAAGGATACACTACCAGACGCACTTCATGCTCCGAAGAAAAAGACGGATGTTTGAATACAACCGAACGAATCCATGCTTCGCTCATGGCACGCCGGATCTTCGGGTTGTCATTGGACAGCTCCGCCCCGTCCTTAATGAGCCGATAAAAAAGCTTGGTCAGCTTATGTTCGGTCATGTCGTCCCGATAAAAAACCTTATGCAAAGACAGATCTCCTTCTGCCATCTTCTTCAGGAGTTCCCCATAAAATGCAATGCATACCCCCCGTCCCCGGTTCCCGTACCGTTCCCACTGCGCTGCATCATCCCGATAAAACGAGAAGCAGGCCGCATAGGCCGAGTAAAAGAACTCCTTCTTCAGCTCTTCCTGAAAAAGCTTCTGCACTTCTTCCGCACGCGCGTTTTCTCCGTCGTCCTGCAGCCTTTTCATAATGGCATGGCATAATCTTCGCATGAAATGGCTCATCTCTGCGGTATCATTCATATTTAGAACGTTGTTCACCCGAAGCTGGGCACAGCGAAGGATGCCGTCCAGCGCCTGAAAATCCGTATAGTGATAAAAGATATCATTTTCGTAGGTCTTTCCCATGATACTGTCTGTTCCCATTTCTGTTTCTGTTCCCTGTTGTTTCATATATAAGCATATCATAAAGCATTCTGTTTTTCTATCATTTTCTATTCCTCTGCACTGCCTGCGGAATCGATTCTGACAGTCCGGCTTGATCAGAAGCATTTATAACGCTTTCCCACATAACCGGAGCTGGCTGTGCGTTCGT
This sequence comes from Lachnospiraceae bacterium, assembly GCA_910574965.1. Lineage (GTDB taxonomy): Bacteria > Bacillota > Clostridia > Lachnospirales > Lachnospiraceae > Hominiventricola. The sequence goes on from CAJTDB010000014.1 coordinate 25,097, forward strand.
GAAACGAACGCACAGCCAGCTCCTTTTCTACCGCTATACAGGACTTTTTCTTTCCATACCTTGCCAAGTTTTCTGTCATTTATGCGACGGGGAACTCTGCCGGTCCAGAACGCAGCCCATAGCGCTGCGGGCTTTTCTCAGATCCTCTCTCCAGTTTTCACTGCCCAGATACCAGAATTCTGTTACATACCGCCTTACTCCCATCTCCCAGGCAGTCCTGACTGCGCTTTCAAAGTCCACATGTCCTTCTCCGTACATCATATCACGGAATTTGCCTGGTGCAGTTTCCTTCAGATGCAAGGCTGCCACATATCCCCTTCCGCTTTTCAGATCTTCCAGTACATCTTTCCCGTCAGCAAGTGCGGCATTGGTAATGTTTCCAATATCCGGATATACCTGCATATAAGGGGAGGCAATTTTACGGACATAATTCATGGCCTTTTCCACTGTATTCATAAACGGTGTTTCCATTGTTTCAAAGGCCAGCATAATTCCCCGTCTTGCTGCTGTCTCTGCTGCCCTTTCCAGATTGTGCAGAAATCTCTCAGCCGTCTCTTTTGACCCCTCCTCATAATAGACATCATATCCAGCCAGCATAATAATGCGTATTCCCAGATCATCTGCCAGACAGATGGCATCCTCCATAATTTCCATGCTCCGCCTTTCCGTATCCGGATTACAGCTTCCCATAGGATACTTTCTATGCCCGCTAAGGCACATAGAACGAATGGGCATTTGGGTTTCATACATATCGCGGCAAAGATTCTGCCGCTCCTTTTGGCTCATTTTCAGACGTCCCAGTTTCTCCTCTGTTTCATCAATGCTGATTTCCAGAAAATCATAGCCCGCCTCTTTGGCTGCTTCTAATTTTTCTCTCCAGCTCAGGTCGTTGGGAACCGCCTTTTCATACATGCCAAGTGTATATGTTTTCATAAAATATCCTCCTTATTTTCTGCATACGGCAGCCGCTTTTGCGCGGGAAAAAATCGGAGGCAGGAACTGCCTGCTATACAGTTCCTGCCTCCAGGACATTCCGTTATAGGATGCCGTCACGCTACTGATTCTTGAAAAAACGCCAGGCACTGCCCAGACCTTCGATCACTCCCCGATAGGCCGCATATTTCTGCTCATAGATCTCTTTATACTCAGGTCTTGGCAGAACTCTGTCCGTAATCTTTACCGTCCGCTCTACTGCCTCCTGATAGTCCTTATAGATGCCTGCCGCAATACCTGCGGCCATAGCCGCTCCCTGAGCCCCAAGTTCTTTGTCAGATACCGTATCCACCGGAATCTGAAGCGCATCTGCAAATATCTGCACCCATACATGAGAGTTTGCCGCACCGCCGGAAAGACGTATGGACGCCGGAACCCCATGGTTTAAGAGCAGCTTTTTCACATGTGTCAGATGAGAAAATACAATTCCCTCATATACCGCGCGCAGCATATGCTTCTTGGTATGGTACGCCGTCAGTCCCACAAACGTCCCTTTTGCCAGCGGATCTTCATTCGATCCATTCAGGAACGGAAGAAAAATCAGACTGTTGTCCTGAGGTTCTATGGATTCGATCCATTCATTCGTAATATCATAGATCGAACTTTTGTTCTCCTCCGCTTCCTTTTTCTCGTAATCCATCAAATTGCGGATAAACCATTCCATATTGCCGGCAGAGGTAGGACTGCTCTCTTCCACCAGATAATATCCGGGAATACAGAACATCGAGTTCAAAGCCACACTTCCATTGGTCACCGGGCTTCTGGCAATAAACTCATTGATGCTCCAGGTTCCTGCAATCATGCACATCTGTTCTTCATCTGCCAGACCGGACGCAATCCCGCAGGCGTCTACGTCAAACATGCCGGCCGCCACCGGAATCCCTTCCGGAAGTCCCGTCTCCAGGCTTGCCTTTTTTGTTACATGTCCGCAGACATCACAAGAATAGCGCAGCGGAGGAAGCTTTTCATATACTTCCCCAATACCAAACAGCTCCAAAAGCTCCCGGTCGTATGCTCCGGTATTCAGGTTTACCAGATTTGCTCCTGTAAAATCCGTATATTCCGCATAAGCTTCTCCTGTCAGCATATATCGGATATAATCCTTCACCGCAAATATATAGCGCGTTTTTTGAAGAACTTCCGGTGCATGATCCTTCATCCAGGCAAGCAGCGCCACCGGCTGCATAACAAGAATTTCCTGATAAGTCTTCGGATATACTTTTTGATTCGTTCCATCCTTGTACCATTTTTCAATATATTCCCAGGCTCTGCTGTCTGTAGACAAGATACCGTTGTAAGCCGGCTTCCCGTCCTGATCTACCAGATACAGTCCCTTTCCATGACCGGAAAAGGATACACCTGCAATCTGTTTCGGATCGATCCCGCTCTTCGCGATGGCGTTACGGACAGCTTCGGCATTTACCTGCCAAAGCTGTTCCATATGCCGCTCCGTATAACCGGGCTTCGGTGTAATCGTAACCGTCCCAACGCTGGCAACAGAGATCTGGTTTCCGTCCTCGTCAAAAACCGCCGCCTTTGAAAAGGTTCCCCCGTTATCTATTCCAACCAGATATCTCATTTAAGAAACTCCTTTATCTGTCCGGCTTATTCTTTCCATGCACTGATACTGTCCAAAGTAAATGTAGCCGGATCGCCAAGAATGATCTCTGTACCATTGATCTTATGTCCCTCTTCCGGATAGGTTGATACACCTTCTACCTGTGTCGTTCCGGAAAGCGTAGATACATAAGTATCTCCGGAAATCTCTCCCTTAGCCGCTGCTACAGCCGCCTCTACTGCCAGATAGCCAAGATCATATGCCTGCCACAAAATTACTTCCGTCATAATGCCGTCCGTCAGATAAGATTCACAGGACGCCGGAACTGCAATTCCGTTAAAAATACAGGTTTCCTGCATATTCAGGTCTTTGATCGTCTGGGCACAAGTATCTATTACGTTCGTTGTAAGAGAAACTAACGCATTGATCTCCGGATGAGCTGCAACTACACCAGGAATAATATCATTACCGGAACCGTCACCTGCATAGATAATATCAGAATCCGGATTCACTTTAACATCAAGGCATGCATATGCATCGTTTACCGTAAAAGTTTTGGATTTCGTATTCTCCTTGCAGGCATCAAAGTCAATGGATACTCCGTCTGCTGCATACTGAATCTCATAATCACTGAAATATACTTTCTTGATGTACTCAATCCAGGTATTCTGGTTCGGTGTTGTCGGATTCGTAGATACCAGATATACAACTGCCGGACTCTCTTTGGAGAACTTCTCTCCCAGATTCTTCACCAGATCATCCAGGCATGCAACTGCAATACCTTCCGGATCCGCCTGATTCACAAACCAGTTTCTTGCCTCCGGGCCCGGATCGGAATCAAAGCCTACCACTGCGATTCCTTTGCTCATGGCTGCCTGAAGGGCTGCGTCCGTACTGTCCGCATCCAGTGCCGCGAAAGCAATGGCATCCGCACCTGACTGCGTAGCCGTCTCTACATAAGTCGCCTGATTCGATGCTGTATTCGATCCTGCCGGATCTCCGTACATTTTCAGTTCTACTCCAAGAGTATCCGCCGCGCTCTGCGCACCGCTTTCTACTGCCTGCCAGAACGCCTCATTTCTCTCCTTCGGAATATAGGCGACCACCATTTTATCGCCGGATGCTCCATCAGGAGTTTCTGTGCCAGTCTCCGATCCGGAAGTTTCCCCGGACCCTGTTGCTGCAGGAGCAGAACCCTGATTAGAGCCGCATGCCGCCAGGGATAAAGCCATAGCTGCCGCTAATGCAAGTGCTGTTACTTTTTTTAACTTCATATAAAATTCCTCCTTATTTTATCTGATCCACCCATATATGCCAAAGTCTTTGTTTTCTTCCTGTCAGTACATAGACAGCAAACTTTACTGTTCCAGCAGAAGATGTATACAAATATCCGGACGTCCAATTCTCCTGCCGAAAATATTAAGCGCTTTTCTATTTAACTGTACGCTGTTTCAAAATCTCTGACATATAACGGCTGAATTGATCACTGTATTATTCGTCCATATTTTTAATTGCCATCTCACGGCTGACGATTTTCTTTTTCTTTTCAAGATAAGCAAACATAATCAGAGAGGCAATCAGAACGCCGCCAAGTACAAAATTATAAATGTCGCCGCCAAGGCCCATAAGCGCCAGTCCTCTTTTCAGAACGCCCACAATCAGCGCTGCAAAAAGCGTGCCTGTAACGCCTCCGACGCCTCCCGCCGTGCTGGTGCCTCCAAGAACTACCAGGGCAATTACTTCGATATTCATGTTGACTGCCGTGGTCTGATTTACCTGCCAGCTTTTGCCCAGATACATCATAGCCGAAAGAGCACACACTACGCCCATAATCATATAGACAAAATATTTCATCTTATTGGCATTCACGCCGGAATAATTGACTGCATGTTCATTATATCCAATGGCATGGACATAGCGCCCGAAGGTGGTCTTCTTGTCTAATATATAGAAAACCGCGAAAACAAGCAGGAGCACAATCAACTGTGTAGGTACAATTCCTATCGTTCCATAACCAAAATCCGTAATGGCATAGCCGGTGGAAAATGCATAGGATGTGCCGAAAAACCAGGTAATACTCTGAAAGATATACATGGTGCTCATAGTAATCAGCCATGGATTGATTTTCGTTCTGGCCGCAATCACTCCGTTGACAGAACCGAATACGAATCCGGACAGCAGACATGCCGCCGCCGCAATCAGAAGATTATATCCCGTTGCCTGATAGACCACACTGAATACCATAGCAGAAGAAACCATCATAAAGCCGACTGACAGATCAATGCCGCTGGTAAGAATCACGAAGGTCATGGGCATGGCCATAATTCCCAGGTAAGCAATATCCGATGTGGTTCCCAAAATGACGGAAGGATTGAAGAAAATGCCTCCTGTCAGGATTCCAAACAATACAACCAGTGCAGCCAGAATCAAGAACATGATCAATTCATAAGATATTTTCACTTTCCCTTTCATGACGCACCTCCCACGGTTTTCTTTCCTTTAAAAATCTTGATATCCGAAACCGTTGCATACACTGCAATCAGTACGATCAGACCATAGCTTAAATATACATACTGATTCCCAAGGCCAAACAGCAGACATGCTCTTTGCAGCATGGCAATCAGAATACCTGCTACCAGGATGCCGATGGGTCTTCCGGTTCCGCCCATGATGCTGACACCTCCTACGACTGCTATTGGAAGGAAGTACATTTCCATACCAATCGTTCCGCTTGGAATCACCTGCGTTTTCGGAAGCCAGTACATCATAGCTGTCACGCCCAAAAGAGCGCCGGATGTCAGGAAAGTCAGAAACGTTACTTTATCCGCGTTGATGCCCGCCAGCTTTGCAGACTCTTTATTTCCGCCTACTGCATAGACCTTCCGCCCGAAACGGGTATATTTCATAAACCAGCAGAAAAAGATCAGCAGCACAAGCGCAAAGAGCAGAATAACCGGAAATACGCCGAAAAGTCTGGCTCCTCCCACATCCGAGATACTGGATGGAATATTAGATACCCACCCCGCATCCGGAAGAAGCGGGAACACGCCTACATGCAGTTTTACCATGGCCAATGATACAATCATAGACGGCACACGGAAGCGAACCGTAACAAAAGCAATGATTGCGGAATTTAACATTCCTACGCAGACAGCGATCAGAAGCACCGCCGGAATCGGAATGCCCATTTTCAGCGTCGTTCCGGTAACGAATCCGATCAGTCCAAGGACTGTACCCGAAGAGATATCGATCTCTCCCAGCATAATAACCATCATAAGAGCCAGCCCGCCCGCAATCAGATAGGCGAGATCTCTTAAGAAAATATACATACTTCCACTTAAGTTCGTTGTAAAGTAAAGCACGACAAACAGGATGGCAACAAAGATTGCCAGATATCCTTCTCTGGAAGTAAAGAATGCTGTAATTGGATTTTTTTGAGTTTTCATTCTTCTCCCCCCTTGTTATAAAGCCATCTCAAGAACTTTCTCCTGTGAAAATTCTTCCCTGGTCAGTTCTCCTACTTTCGTTCCGGCTTTAATAACCATCAGCCGGTCACTCATGCCCAAAAGTTCAGGCATATCCGAGGAGATCATAATAATCGAAAGTCCTTCCTTGGCCAGATTACTGATGATTCTGTGAATCTCTGATTTGGCGCCTACATCCACACCGCGGGTAGGTTCATCCAGAATCAGCAGGCGGGGTTTTGCACAGAGCGCTTTTGCCACAAGTACCTTCTGCTGATTTCCTCCGGAAAGATTCTCCACAACAAATTCTCTGTTCGGAGCCTTCACGCGCAGTTTCTGCATATAATCGTCTACAATGTTCTCCTCTTCCTTAAAATCAATAAATCCGTTTTTTGATATCTTGTAAAGAATCGACATGGTCAGATTTTCCTTGATGGTCATGGGTACGCTGAGTCCGTATTTCTTACGGTCTTCCGAGATATAAACAAATCCCGCGTCCACAGCTTCCCTGTATGCTTTTACATTCAGCGGCGATCCATAGAACTCCACATCCCCAGAATCCCTCTGCATCAGACCGCTTAAGCATTCTGCCATCTCCGTCCTTCCTGCTCCCGCAAGGCCGGCTACGCCAAAAATCTCTCCCTGTCTGACCTCAAAAGAAATATTTCTCAGTAATCCATCTTTGCAAAGATTTTTCACTTCCAGAATTGGTTTTCCAATCTCCACTTCTGCTTTGGGATACATTTCATTCATTTCCCGTCCGACCATCCACGCAATCAGTTCCTTTTCTGTTACTTCCCCGATAGCAGCAGTTCTGACAAAAGAACCATCGCGGATTACGGTTACACGATCTGCGATCTCAAAAATTTCCTCCATGCGGTGACTGATATACATCATAGAAATTCCGCTCTCTTTCAGCCTCGCTATGGTCTGAAACAACGCCCGCACATCCTTACTGGTCAGCGCCGCGGTAGGCTCATCAAAGATCAAAATATTCGCATCATAGGTAAGAGCCTTGGCGATTTCGACCATCTGCTTTGCTGCCACCCCAAGATCATCCACTTTTGCATCAAAGGAAATCTCTTTATCGATGCCAAGGAACTCAAAGATCTGCTGTGCCTTCTCCTTCATCGCCCTGTAGTCGATATTGGGAATCACTCCAAAGACCTTTTTCACCGGTTCATGACCCATAAAAATATTTTCCAATACGGTCAGATCCTTAAAGAGACTGGTTTCCTGAAAGATAATGGCAATCCCCTTTGCATAAGCATCATTGGGTTCCCTGATGGTGACTTTTTCGCCGTTCAGGTACATATTTCCGCTGTCCGCTTTATAAACTCCGGTAATTACCTTCATAAGCGTAGACTTTCCGGCTCCGTTTTCTCCGCAGACCGCATGCATCTCCCCTCTGGCAAGCTCAATCTGCATATGATCCAGCGCCTTTACACCTGGGAAACTTTTACAGATATCTTCCAGTTTTAAAATTATATCCATAAGAATGCATCTCCTCCCCTCTCAGATACACGGTCAGAACATATAGTCTTCTTTGTCAAACCTGATATCAAAGGTTCCCGCCGCTTCTTTCAGGTTATCCGCCGTTTTCGCTCCATACAGAGGCACGCACGGGAATTCCTGCACCGTGAAGAATCCAAGCACGATCTGCGTAACCGTTGCGTTGTATTTCTCCTTCAGAGCTGCCAGGCGTCTGGCCATCTTCAGATTACCTTCCGTATAATACGGGCTGTTTTTTACTCCCTCTTCTCCTTTGCTGTCATAGATATGGAAGAAACCGCTGCATACCCCCATATACGGCATTGCCAGATTTCCTCTGTTTTCTTTGTGATAAGCGTACATTTCACCATCAATGGCGCACATCGTATCGTCCGCCAGCGGGTTCATATACTTGCTTCCCAGATTTAAAAGCGCCTGGTTTGCCACAAAACTGCGGTATCCTTTCTCGCTGCAGTAACGATCGGCTGCTTTCATACGTTCTGTGGACCAGTTCGAACAGCCATAATAGCGGATCTTCCCCTGCTTCACAAAGTCTTCCATCACTTCTATTGTTTCTTCTACCGGAATCGCTGTGTCATCCCTGTGATAAAAATACAGATCAATATAATCCGTCCGAAGTTTCCCCAGGGATTCATCCAAGTCCTTTACCATGTCTTCCCTGTGCATACGGCTGATATGCGTATCCGGATTCTCCCCTGTCATATCCGGGTGTCCTCCCTTTGTGATCAGGATGATTTTATCCCGTTTTTTGCTTCTGGAAAGCCAGTCTCCGATCACTCTCTCACTTCTTGCAATTTCCGGCGGCACCCAGTCCGAATACACATGAGCAGAATCGATCAGATTTCCTCCCAGTTCCAGAAATGATTCAAAAACACGGTCCGCATCCGCTCCGTCCCATAAGAGTCCTGCATCCACAGTTCCCAGTCCAAAAGGTGATACAGATAATTCTGTATTGGGGATTACGATATTTTTCATTGTTGTCTCTCCTTTCTGCTGTCTCTGTTCTAGTTGTATTGATCCAGCCAGTTGCTGCCTGCTACGCCTTCCATCTCGCAGAACATATCCCATACAAGGCCGAACGGCATGGACTTCATCTCTTCGCTGAGCGTCAGTCTCCTGGTCAGATTGCCTTCATGCTCCACGCGGATCAGTTCCTCTGACGGCTCCAGAAGCGCCAGCATCAACGCCTTTCTTGCATTCCTTGCTCCAAGAGCAGTTGCAGCGATACGATTGATGCTTGCATCAAAGTAGTCCAGTCCAATATGTACACGATCCAGTGCATTGTAGCGCACAATCTCCTGCATGATGGCTTTTGTCTCATCATCCAGCATAACTACATGATCGCTGTCCCACCTCACCGGACGGCTCACATGAAGCATCAGTTCCTTTCCAAACACCAAATAAGAAGAGATTTTTGCCGAAACCTGTTCCGTCGGATGGAAATGTCCTGCATCCATACAAACGATACAATTATCATGAGTCATGGCATAATTGGTATAAAATTCATGAGAACCCGGCACATAACTTTCGCTTCCCAGACCAAAAAGCTTGCTCTCCACCGAATCAACATTATAGTTTCTGTCCAGCGGCGCTGCAAAGATCTGATCCAGAGAATCTTTCAGAAGAGTTCTAGGCCCTACCTTGTCAATGGTATGATCTTTGTAGCCGTCACCGATCCAGTGATTGGTAACGCAGACCTGCCCCAGTTCTTTTCCAAAGTAAGCACCAATCTCCCGGCTTTTCTTTCCGTGCTCAATCCAATACTGCCGAATGCCCTCATCTCTGCTGCAAAGTGTAAATCCAGATTCCGACATCGGATGTGAGAAGTACGTCGGGTTATAATCAAGACCGATATGCTTCTCCTTCGCATAATCAACCCATCCTTTAAAATGTTCCGGACCAAGAGCATTGCGTTCCACATTCTTTCCTGTTTCGTCTCTGTAAACCGCATGAAGGGCCAGCTTCGTCGCACCTGGAATCAGGCTTAATGCTTCATCCAGATTTTTCATATACTCTTCTCTGCTGCGCGGTTTCCCCGGAGCGTTGCCGAATGCCGCAATGCCCCCCGACAACACTGCCTCCGGATTCTCAAAACCCGTCAGATCATCGATCTGCCAGCAATGTACAGAAATAGGCGTTTCTTTCAGGACCTTTAATACCTGATCCGTATTCACACCTTTCTCTGCATACATTTCTTTTGCAATCTGGTAGTTTTGTTCAGTTCTGCTCATTTTAAGCCTCCTTATATTTTTGCTCACAGCTTCTGATAACTCTTTTGCTGCATTTATTAAAATCCTGGCCGGGGAATTTCCCGCAGTACCGGAATCTTACTCCGCTTTTTTCTACCATCTGCCGGCTTTTGCTGTCTGACGGGACGCTGCTCTGTCTTTTTGCCTTATTACCAGAAAAGATACTGCAAACTTTCTCTGTTGTCTTTCACGGTACTTTCTCTCTCTACTATTTCATGCTGTAAAAGGAGCACTTTACGTTTCGGACACTTTTTTCCTGCCTCGATCATCTCCAGCACCTCTGCCATACGTTTCATTGCCAGAGCACCCATTTCATACTTTGGGACATGAATGGACGAAAGGCTGGGGGAAACTACGGATGCCACAAACACATCGTCATTTCCCATGATTGCCACATCCTCCGGAATGCGGATTTGCAGCTCTTCACAGGCTTTTAACACCCCCACCGCCATCTGATCATTGTCGCAGAAGATGCCATCAAAATCTCGTCTTTCTTCTGCAATCTTTTTTACAGCCTTATAACCGGAATATGATGTATAGTCGCACTCAACTACATTTTCCTGAAGAAACGGCAGTCCATTCTCTTCCAGGGCACGTCTGAACCCCTCCATCCTTTTCTGCCCCAGATAATGTTCAAACGGAATACATATATGTAAAATATTCTTACAGTGAATCTGGCGAATCAAATAGGTAACTGCCTCATAAGCCGCCTTTTCGTTGTCAATGGTCACTGCGTCGACATTCTTATTGTTAATCGGATACTCCAGCGTAATTACCGGAATCCTGGTTCCTTTTTTATTCAGTTTATCCAGACTGTCCAAATACTTCCGGACTTTCAGTCCGTCTCCGTAGGCGCTGGAAGCAAGAATAATTCCATCCACCCACTGAGATACAAAATAATCCACCAGATAGATCTCTTTCTCAATGCTGTCATGGGTTTCTGCAACCACTACCGAATATCCGTTTGCTTCTGCTTCCTTGCTGATTCCTTCCAGAATATCGGTAAAAAAAGTCCTGGAAATGGCAGTTATAATTACCGCAATATTATTTGTTTTGGAAATTTTCAGCCCGCGGGCAATGCTGTTGGCTGAATAATTCGTCTCTGCAATCGCTTTTTCTACTTTCACTTTCAAAAGCGGACTGACATTTTTGGAACCGTTAATTACTCTGGATACGGTGGATATGCTGACGCCTGCACGGCTCGCTACTTCTTTGATACTCACACTCATTTTTCTCCCCCCTGCTCTTTAGTCTAACGGGGACAGAGTAATATTCTCTCCAATAATGCCTTCCCAGGCACTCTCACCCAAAATCTCTTTGTACTCTTTATGCGCCAGGACCCATTTATTCCGTTCCAGAAGATATTTATCTGTCTGTATTCGTTCTTTCTGTTCCGTTACAAGAGGGGTATTCGTTCCTGCCGCCTGAACAACTACCTGGCTGACTCCGCGCCCCGTAGCCATGAGCGGCGAGAAATGAAGCGTTGTTGCATAAAGTTCCACACACGTATCTGCCGGTACATAGAACAGTTTCATAACAGAAGAATCCAGTTTATGATCTCTGATGTCCCACACAGAACCAAGCACAAGAACTGCCGGCTCAAACAGGACAAGCACTTCGCTGCACTTGTGATATTCCACAGCATTCAGCTTCGTTCCTCTTCCATGGTAATAACCAATCTGGCAGTCCACCTGGCCAAACAGATTTTCCTTGAATATCCGGCTCTCCTCCATGTTCATCAAAACCTCTTCACACGGAATATAACATTCTTCCCCCTGAGCTTCATGCGTCTGCACAAACTCCTTCATCTGGGGAACTGCAACCTCCGGATGCACCATTCCATAAACTGCAAAATCTGACGAATTCACCGGAAGTATATCCAGCGCCGGATTTTTTTCTCTTAATCTTTCAAGCATTATCTTTCTCCTTCATCATTTTTAGTAAATATAGCATATCATCAATCATATACATATTCCATTAAAAATGAGTGTGAGAAATAGGAAAACGTTTTCCTACTTGGTGTTTGTATAATATCACAATTATATGTCAAAAGTAAATATAATTTTTATACAAATTACCACCTGATTTTTTGTACAAATTGCCGAATAACACATTTTAAGTTGAAATATGAACATCCCCTGTATATAATGAAAAACAAACCATTATATCATCAAAGGAGGTCATACTATGACAAAATACATTCCCGACTGCTACTGGCCGGAGGTGGATCACGGCTCTTATGTCAGCCACGAAGCGGTCTGCGTACTCAACACAAATACCGCTTCCGCAACCCTTCATCTCACTCTTTTCTTTGAAGACCGCCCGAAAATAGAGGGTTTTTCTGTTGTAGTTCCCGGAGAGCGGACGATGCATATCCGAATGGACAAACTGAAAGGAGACGATGGAACCGTTGTCCCAAGAGGCGTTCCCTATGCGCTCATGATCGAGTCAGACCAGGAAGTTACCCTCCAGTACACAAGAGTGGATACCACACAGCCGGAACTGGCAATTACAACCACGATTGTTTAACTCATCCTCTTTTTATTGCCAATTTATGAAAACGTTTTCCTGCGATGCGGCAAGATAACGCAAGCATCCGAAAAAACGGGGTTTTGCCGCCCTGTATTTCCAAATACCGGACGGCAAAAACTCCGCAGGAAAACCTGCGGAGTCCATATACTTGTATCTGTATCATTGTTCTGATTATCTCTTAGGCAGTTTCAGACTCTTATTTTTCGGCATTTTCAGGCACTTTGTAAGTTACCTGTCAGTTGCCCATATTAGTTTGTAAAGTCTAAAAATTTTTCTAAATCTGGATAATCAGAAATATGTTCTCTCACATAATTTCTTTTAAATGCCGCAAATACACTGTTTCTGCTTAATGTGGCTCTCAAACTTTTTTTATAACGCAACAGTTCCGGATTTTTCTTATGCTTTTCCAGTATTTTATATAAAATATTCATCTCATCTGCCAAGCGGTCGATCCTGTGTTGGCATGCCGCTTCGCGGATGCCCGTATTTCGTTTTTCAAAACATTCCTGTATAAGATCAGCAGTCATAATGGCCCGTTCTTCATCCACAATATTATGTACCTTTACATGTCCCTCTTCATAGCACTGCTCTAACATTTTTTCTGGATCCTCTTCACAGCAATCTATAATTTTATCGTCATATTTTGATTCTTTCTTTATATTGTTACAATGAGGGCACACATAAAATAAGTTATTCCAATCAAAAATCCTCTCTGGTATTGTACGCCCATGATGAGGTTTTAAATGTTCCACTTCCGGATCGGATAGGCCTCCCAATTCACAAATATAGCACTTATCATGCGAATCTTCTTTTAATCTCTGTATTACATCCGGCTTATTATAAACCCCATTCGCCCTTTGTTCTTCAACGGTCAGTGATGGAGGCGGAATAGGATTTCTCTCTATCTTGACCACTGTCCTTACCCCCTGTTTAATAATTCTAATTTCAATCGACTATATTCTGATGTCAGTTCTTTTGCAAGATAATCCGGTATCTCATCCAAATAGAATTCCAGTTTATCTATTTCTTCATATTCTTCATCTGATAACTCAGCCTTAGAAGCCAAATCTTTATATCTTTCAAATTTTTTCCTTAGCTCTTCTGATAATGTATCCGCTTTAAAATAACCTTCTACAATCCCTTCATATGGTAATTTTTCCAACCCGTTTTCTACAAGAGTTTTGTTCTGCAGATCATAAATAACAGCATTGTCCAAGGAACTTAAAATAAACGGGGAGTGTGTTGTAATAATAAACTGGATATTAGGAAAAAGAGTTGTCAGGACAGGCAGTATCTTTTTCTGTAATTCCAGATGCAAATGGGTTTCGATTTCATCAATCAATACAATCCCTTCCATGCCAAACTCTGTTCGCAGTCCTGACCTTGCCTCCATTCTTATGATCAGGTCATTGATCACCTCAAATATTGCTGCATAACCACTGGACATTGTATTAAAATCAAATGGTTCTCTGTCAGTCTCGCAGATTGAAAACTGAAACGTTTCATCATTAAATTTTAACTGAAGATTTTCATCTTCAAAAATTCTCTTTAAAATATCCTCGAATGCATGAAACCATTTGTCTATCTTTTCATATTTTTCACGATCTTTCGTAAAAGCCTGCGTAGCTTTCAGATCTACAAGATATTTTGTGAATTTTTTACCTGGATTCTCAGCAATACTATATTTGTCCTGAAATTCTACTTTTACAATGCTTTTGTATTCTTCCACTTGAAGTTCTCTTTCAGCTTTATAATATGCAAAAATAAAATTCCCACTTTCATATTTTTCTCTCAGCATAGCATCAGAAGTACTGTTTAAAGTCACCCCCGAATCTAATCTTTTCAACTCCCTTTTCCATAGATCATAAGTTTCCTTAGCATCAAAAAGCTTTTTTCTGTTCTCTTCTGAATCTTCTGACAAATTAAAGTTGTTAAGCGCATTTAAAGAACTCTCATGCATCATTTTAACATGGTCAAAGGGTGTACCGTATTCACCCAAAAAGCTTCGAATATATTTTACTGCAGCTTCCAGCACACTTGTTTTTCCACTCCCGTTTTTGCCTGTTAATATCAAATGTTTTCTTATATTTTTATCTAAAGGAATCAAGATATTTGATAAATGACGTACATTTTCTATATTAATACCAGTCAAAAAAGTTTGTTCCATAACCTCTCCTCCAATACTTTATGCTACACTTATTTTATCATATCCAAGCTAAAATTTATACAACAAAAAAGCTTCCCAGGACCGAAGTCCTGAGAAGCTGCAAAAATTTTTTTGAAATTGATCGTTCTGAAACGTTTCCCTATCTCTTGGAGAACTGCGGAGCCCGGCGTGCAGCCTTGAGGCCGTACTTCTTACGCTCTTTCATTCTTGGGTCACGGGTCAGGAAGCCTGCCACCTTCAGCGTCTTCCGGTAATCCGGATCTGCCTGTACGAGCGCACGTGCAATGCCGTGACGAATCGCACCCGCCTGGCCTGTATATCCGCCGCCGTGTACGTTCACGAGGACATCAAACTTATCCACGTTCTCCGTAGCGACTAAGGGCTGACGAACGATTACTTTCAGAGTTTCCAGTCCAAAGTATTCGTCAATGGATCTTTTATTAACCGTGATACTGCCGGTTCCCGGTACCAGGTATACTCTTGCAATGGATTTTTTTCTTCTTCCGGTTCCATAGAATTTTGTCTTCGCCATGATCTTCTACCTCCTCTTAAAATGTCAGTGCTTCTGGTTTCTGAGCTGCGTGGGGATGCTCCGGACCAGCATAAACGTGAAGCTTGGTGAACATCTGTCTCCCCAGAGGTCCCTTGGGAAGCATACCTTTCACTGCGTGCTCAATCACCTTTTCGGGTTTCTTATCCAACATTTCTCTCAGAGTTGTCTCTTTCATGCCTCCGACGTACTCGGAATGATGATAGTAGATCTTCTGATCCAGCTTCTTGCCGGTCACTTTGATCTTCTCTGCATTTACGATGACTACATAATCACCCGTATCCACGTGGGGCGTGAACACAGGCTTGTTCTTTCCTCTTAACACTTTTGCTACTTCAGAAGCCAGACGGCCTAATGTATATCCCGCAGCATCAACTACGTACCATTTTCTTTCCACTTTCGCTGGATTAGCCATGAAACTGTTCATTGGTGTTCCTCCTGTTAAAATTGAATTCTGATAAATCATTTATACGTAAAAATGTCTTACCGGGGCTTTGGATCAGACATTTTCTCGCGTCGTCACATTTTCATATTATATGACACATGGCCGTGTGTGTCAAGCGTAAAATACGCATCTTTTGCCGGTTTTTCAGCACTTTTTCCGTGCCTGTTCCCCTCCGGGCCAGGCACAGGCAATAGCAGGTACAAACTACTGCTGTCCAAAAAGTCATGGAGCACTTTTCTCCCCCAGAAAACGAATCTCAAGAAGGGTCAGTCCCTTTGCCGGAGCAGTAGGTCCGGCTTTTCTGCGGTCCTTTGCTTTTAGAATTTCTTCTATATATTCCGGCTCCCATTCTCCGGTCCCGACCTTCATAAGCGTCCCTGCAATAATTCGGACCATATTGTACAGAAAACCGTTCCCGGTAATGCGTATGGTCAGAAGATCTTCGTCCTTTCTAATTTGCAGATCATAGATCGTCCGGATGGTTGTCTTCACCTGTGCACCTGCTGCACAGAAACTTTTAAAATCATGTTCCCCTGTTAAAAAAGCCGCCGCCTGACACATACGGTCCACATCCAATGTATAATACGTAAAATACGTATTCAGCCGGCAGGAAGGAAGCGGAAATTCCCGATTCAAAATGCGATACTCGTACGTCTTCACAGTCTCCTGGTAACGGGGATGAAAGTCCCCAGGCACTTCGCAGGAAGCCTGAATCCGGATATCTTCCGGAAGCCTCTGGTTCAGGGCATAGGAGAATTTGTCCCCCGGCATCCGCGCCTCTGTGTCAAAGACCGCCACATTTCCCAGTGCATGGACTCCGGAATCCGTGCGGCTGGCCCCCATAACCCGAATCGGTTCCCCCGTCAGACTTTGCAGCGCCCGATTTAACATGGATTCAATGGTTTCGCCGTTGCGCTGGATCTGCCATCCCTGATAATTAGTGCCATCATAGGCAACGACCAATTTGATTCGTTTCATAACTGCAGTCTCCTATAACAGCATCACACCATAAAATCCCTGTGCAAAGGACAGGACTGCCATCAGCAGAAGATAGCCCCAGGATACGCCATAGGCCATCTTGTCCCGGCTCTCATAGTGCAGCGGTTTCATTTTGGTTCTGCCGTCTCCGCCATGATAGCAGCGGGCTTCCATGGCCATAGCAAGGTCATTCGCCCGGCGGAAAGCAGAGATAAACAGAGGCACCAGAAGCGGCACCATAGCCTTTGCCTTCTGAATCAAATTGCCGCTCTCAAAGTCCGCTCCCCTGGCCGTCTGAGCTTTCATGATCTTGTCGGTCTCTTCCAGCAGGATCGGAATAAAGCGCAGCGCAATGGACATAATCATGGCAATCTCATGAACCGGCACACGGACCTTCTTCAAAGGTCCTAAAAGCTTCTCCAGTCCGTCCGTCAGATCATTTGGCGTAGTGGTCAGGGTCATAATGGATGAACCGATAATCAGGTAGATCAGCCGAATTGCCATAAAGACCGCAGTCCGAAGCCCTTTATCTGTAATTCGCAAAAATCCAAAGCGCCAAAGCTCCACTTCCCCGTTCACCATAAACAGGTTGAAAATAACCGTAATCATCAGAATCATGATGACAGCCTTCAGGCCTTTGGTAATATACCGGAAAGGAACTTTCGACATCTTCACTACCATAACCAGAAAGACCGTAGCAACCGCATAGCCTGCAATGCCTTTCGCAACAAACAAAGAAATAATATAGAGAATCGTCGTCACCAGTTTTACTCTTGGATCCAACTGATGAATGATGGATTTTGCAGGATAATACTGTCCCAGTGTAATGTCTCGAAGCATGCAATTCCTCCTGTTATCCCTTCAGCCATTGTTCGATGGCGTCTGCCGCCTCTTCGATGGTCGTCGCATCTGTATCTACATCCGCTCCCTTATCCTTCAGTGCCTGCATCAGATAAGTCATCTGCGGTGCCGCAAGCCCCATTTCCTCCAGCTCTTTCCCGTGCCGGAACACTTCTCTGGGGACACCGTCAAAACGAACCTGTCCTTGGTTCATAACGATCATACGGTCCACATAGCGCGCCACATCTTCCATGCTGTGAGAAACCAAAATGACCGTGATTCCCCGCTCCTTCTGAAGCCGTTCGATCTGGTCCAGGATCTCATCCCTTCCACGCGGGTCTAAGCCCGCCGTAGGCTCGTCCAGAATCAGTACCTCAGGTTCCATGGCCAGCACCCCTGCGATGGCCACACGGCGCTTCTGGCCGCCCGACAGTTCAAAAGGAGAGCTCTTATCGTACTCTTCTCCCATCCCCACCATGCGGAGGGCTTCCTTTGCTCTTCTCTCTGCCTCTTCCTTAGAAGCACCCAGATTTTTCGGTCCAAAACACACGTCTGAAAGCACGTCTACTTCAAAGAGCTGATGTTCCGGATACTGAAAGACCAGTCCCACCTTGCTCCGCAATTCTCTCATGGAGAAATTTTCTCCGTAAATGTCTCTTCCATTAAAATAGATCCGTCCGCTTGTAGCCTTAATGAGACCGTTTAAATGCTGGACCAGCGTGGATTTACCGGAACCCGTATGCCCGATCAGACCGATAAACTGCCCGTCCGGAATCTCCAGATTGATGTCTTTCAGCGCATGGATCTCATATGCCGTGCTCTCTGCATAAATATAGTTTACATCTTTGATTTTAATTGACATAACTGGTCTGCCAGCTCCTCATTTTTTAAAATTCCGTCCGGAAGCGGTATCCCCCGCTTCTGAAGCTCATAGGCAAGCAGCGTTGCCTGCGGCACATCCAGACGCAGCTTTTTCAGCTCCTCCACATGGGAAAAGATCTCTGCCGGACTCCCCTGCATGACAACTTTACCATCATCCATAACAAAGATATGGTCCGCCTCCACTACTTCTTCCATATAATGGGTAATCAGGACAATCGTGATGCCCTCCTCCTGGTTCAGCTTCTGCGCGGTTCTTATAACACTGGCCCGTCCGCTGGGATCAAGCATAGCCGTCGGCTCGTCGAGTACGATGCACCGGGGATGCATTGCCATCACTCCGGCGATGGCCACCCGCTGCTTCTGGCCGCCGGACAGCTTGTTCGGTGAGTGATGACGGTATTTGAGCATACCTACCGTACGCAGGCTTTCTTCCACGCGTTCCCAGATCTCATCCGTAGGAACGCCTAAATTTTCCGGTCCGAAACCTACATCCTCTTCCACAACGGTTCCGATGATCTGATTGTCCGGGTTCTGGAAGACCATCCCCGCATCCTGCCGGATATTCCAGAGCTTTTCTTCGTCTTTTGTATCCATCCCGTCCACCCAGAGAGTTCCCTCTGTAGGCGTCAGGATGGCATTGATATGCTTTGCCAGCGTGGATTTACCGGAACCATTGTGGCCTAACACCGCGATAAACTTGCCCGGCCGGATATGCAGATTCACATGATCCACCGCGCGCCTCCTTGATTCTACTTTTCCCTCTTCGTCCAGGCGCTCATAATCGAACGTCAGTTCTTCTGCCCGTATCATCTTCTGCCACCTCTTCCTTCTGCCGCATACCGTCTCCAAAACTACGTAGAATCATACCATGCGTTCCATAAAATATCAAGAAATTTCCCATTTAAAGTGTATCAGCTCTCTTCTTTCATATTCTATACGTTCCTGCTCTGCAAATCCCAGCTTCACAGCCGTCCGAACAGACGCCTGATTGCGCACATCGGTCAGTATATGAAGTTCTGTAAGGTCCAGCATTTCCTTCGCATAGTCAACAACTGCCCGGCCGCATTCCACCCCATAACCCATTCTCTGCCGGTCAGGCGCCATCATATATCCAAGCTCCACCGCATTTTCCAGAAGGTTGGACACAAAAAGCCCCGCCCTTCCGACAATCCGGCCGCTTTTCTGCTCCAGCACCGTCCAAAGGCCAAAGTCACAGAAAGCATATGCGTGGCGGATGTACGCCTCCGTAACTTCCAGTTCTTCTTCCAGCGTGGGCTTTGGCGGTTCCAGATAATTTCCCATCCCTGGCAGGCGGCAGATGTCATAGAGTACCGGCACATCCTGCATTACAGTCTCTCTTATCAGAAGCCGTTTCGTCCGCGCGATCTCCACCGGCAGCCCCGCTTTTCTCTGCCTGTCCCGCTCTGCAAAAGCCGGATCCAGTTCCAGATCCGGCTCTATATCAAATTTTCCATTCACTCTTTACGAATCCCTTTCTATCGGTTAGAATAAAAGTCTAGCAACCAGCCAACCGATACCGGACTTAAAACAAAAAGGAGAATCTATATGGCACAAAATCCAGTCATCACCATTGAAATGGAAGACGGCGGCATCATCCGGGCCGAACTTTACCCGGACACTGCCCCCAATACAGTCCGCAATTTCTTAAGCCTCGTACAAAAGGGCTTTTATAACGGCCTCATTTTCCACAGGGTTATTGAAGACTTTATGATCCAGGGCGGATGCCCTGAAGGCAGCGGCATGGGCGGCCCCGGCTATTCTATCAAAGGAGAATTTACCGAGAACCGCTTTCAAAATGAACTGAAGCACACGGAGGGCGTTCTTTCCATGGCCAGATCCATGCATCCGGACAGCGCAGGGAGCCAGTTTTTTATCATTCATAAGACCTCTCCCCATCTGGACGGCAGCTATGCTGCTTTTGGAAAGGTCATCGAAGGCATGGATGTGGTCAACCGGATCGCAGAGACGGATACCGACTACAGCGACCGCCCCATCGTTCCGCAGGTTATCCGGTCCATGACCGCAGAGACTTTCGGCACCGAATACCCGGAGCCGGACAAATTATAAACTGCCGTTTATATAAATCCGTGGGAAGGAGATCCCGGTTTCAGCCGGCGACGCCTTCCCGACGGATTATCCGATTTTATTCTTCTTCCTCGTCTTCCGCAGCCATAACTTCACGGGAGGATACGCGCTTTTTCACCCGTTCCTTCTCTACCAATTCTGAAAGCAGCTCTTTCGCTTTTCTGGAATTTTTCACATTTTTAATCACAAGTTTTGGACTGGACTTATCTACCGTATCGCAGACGATCGTTCCCAGACCAAAGATACGCTGTAAAAACGAACGCTCCAGAGTCATGTCCAGGATCCGGTAAAGCCGGACTTCTTCCTCCTTTGTGGAAAATACCCCCGACTGTATCAGGAATTTCTCCGATGTACATATGTATTTGGTAAAGGTCCACGGAAGCCCAAACAGGGTTAAGCGCTTTCTGTCATTCCATAAAATATCCATTTTTTCCTCCTAATTATAGTCGCTGCGCGACAGCTCTAAAGTGTAAAGGCACTTCGGCACTCTTGCAATGAGAGAAACTTTCATTCGAAAAGGCACTCATGAAAGTTCCTCTCGTGCGCCTTCGTGCCTTTATCGTCGCTGCGCGGCAGCTCTAAAGTGTAAAGGCACTTCTAATATTCTTTCATAATGTCTGCAAAGACCGGCAGAGCGTCCCGAATCATCTTTTCCGATACACAATAAGAAACTCTTACATATCCGGTACACCCAAAGCTGTCGCTTGGTACCACAAGCACATCGTGCTGTTTCGCCCGCTCGGAGAATGCCTTGGCATCTGGTTCCGGAGAACGGACGAACAGATAGAAGGCTCCCTGAGGCCGAACACACTCATATCCAAACTCTGTCAGCCCTCCATACAGCAAGTCCCGGTTCCGTTTGTAGGCCGATATATCACTGGGCACATCCGCACAGCGCGCCGCCACCCGCTGAAACAGCACCGGCGCACAGACATAGCCCAGGGCACGCCCGGCCCCGGCTATGGCCGCCATAACCTCCTGGGCATTCTCCCCTTCATCCGGAACAATCACATACCCGATCCGTTCCCCCGGCATGGACAAAGCCTTGCTGTAGGAATAACACACCAGCGTATTTTTATAATAATTGGGAATAAAGGGTACCTTCAGTCCGTCATAAACGATCTCCCGATAGGGTTCATCGGCCAAAAGATAAATGGACGTCCCATATTCCTTCTGCTTTCGCTCCAGGATCTCGGACAGTTTCATAATCGTCTCCTCCGAATAGACGACACCGCTTGGATTATTGGGAGAATTGATAATGACACCTTTCGTCCTGGGCGTAAGCAGATTCTCGAATGCTTCCAAATGGATCTGAAAATGCTCCGTATCCGCCGGAGTGACCAGAAGCTTTGCCCCTGCTGTCTCCACCCACACAGCATACTCCGGAAAAAACGGCGCAAAGACAATGAACTCATCCCCAGGCACAGTCAGCGCCTGGATACTGATGGCAAGAGACGCCGCCGCACCTGCGGTCATATAAAAATTATCTGCCCTGTAGCGGGTACCAAACTTTCGGTTCACCGAATCCGCCAGAGCCTCCCGCACTTTCGGATCTCCTGCCGCCGGTGAATAGCCGTGAAGCACTTCCGCCGGCTCCTCCAGAAGTTCCAGAATCACCTGCTTCACCATTGCAGGCGCCGGAATGCTGGGATTTCCGATACTGAAGTCGTAGACCTTATCCGCCCCGACTATTTTTTTCCGCTCCAGGCCATAGGAAAACAGCTCCCGGATGACCGAGCTTTTGCTTCCGTATTCGAACATTTGTTTGTTTATCATTCTGCAGTACCTCTTTTTCTCATTATAGAAGATTTCCCATATCCCCGCAATATAAAATATCCCCGCTGCAGGCTTCCTGCCCGTCCGCGGGGATCATTTATACGCTTATACCAGCTCCAGCACCACTTCCATCGCTGCATCGCCTTTTCTCTGGCCGATCTTTACGATTCTGGTGTAACCGCCGTTGCGGTTCGTGTATTTGGGTGCGATCTCATCGAAGATCTTTGCCACCATATCCACGTTCTGGGTTTTCTTCTTCTTGCCCTCTACCGGAGCTTTTACCGGATAGAGCACCTTCAGCATCTGCCTTCTGGCATGAAGTCTGGACGGAAGATCTTTTTTGATCTCCTTCTCCACTTCATCAAAAACGGTTACTTTCTTGCCGTCAACAACTTCTTTGACTCTCTTGCCGTCTTTGTCCTTGCGCGGAACTTTTGCGGTCACTTTCACCATCTCAAAGTTGTCCTTTTCCTTGACGCCCAGAGCGATCAGATGCTCTGCCATTTTGCGTACTTCTTTTGCTTTTGCTTCGGTGGTAATGATTTTTCCGTTAAATAACAGAGCTGTTACCTGACTTCTCAAAAGCGCTTTTCTCTGGGAAGAGGTTCTGCTCAGTTTTCTATATCCTGCCATTTTATTTCCTCCATTCGTTGCGCCCCAAGTCATGCTTCTTCGGTCTTACTGACAGGGGGTCTGGCATTTCAACATTTAAGGTTCCTTCTTCGTCTGCCAGAGCAGAGTCCGAAGGAGCGGGCTTGCCTTCGGCTTCCCTTATTCCTCGCTCTGGTTTAACTCCAGACCGAGCTCTTTGAGTTTTGCCAGGACTTCTTCCAGGGACTTGCGGCCCAGGTTGCGGACCTTCATCATATCCTCGGACGTCCGGTTGCAAAGCTCTTCTACGGTATTGATACCGGCTCTCTTCAGACAGTTGTATGAGCGCACGGAAAGCTCCAGCTCATCAATGTTCATTTCGAGAACCTTTTCCTTCTCATCACTTTCTGTCTCCACCATAATCTCCGCAGACTTGGCATTCTCAGACAGATCAATGAAAAGACTCAGATGCTCGCTTAAGACTTTGGCAGCCAGGCTGACTGCCTCATCAGGAGCCAGTGTCCCATTGGTGAATACGTCCAGTGTCAGCTTGTCATAGTCCGTAATCTGGCCCACACGGGTGTTCTCCACTGTCAGGTTTACACGCTCTACCGGAGTATAGATGGAATCCACTGCGATCACACCGATCGGCAGCTCATCATTTTTGTTCTTGTCTGCGCTTACATATCCTCTGCCCTTGGTGATGGTCAGCTCCATATAGAGCTTGCTGTCCGCACCGCCGTTCAGATGCGCGATCACCACATCCGGATTCAAGATCTCGATATCGGGATCACACTGGATCTCTGCTGCAGTGACGATGCCTTCGCCTTCAAAATCAATGTATGCCACCTTTGCTTCTTCGGAATCACTGGTGTTCTTGATCGCAAGGCTCTTGACATTCATGATGATCTCTGTTACATCTTCTTTTACACCCGGGATGGAGCTGAATTCGTGAAGTACACCGTCAATCTTCACCTGACTTACTGCTGCGCCTGGTAAAGAAGAAAGCATGATTCTTCTCAGGGAATTGCCAAGGGTTGTTCCATAGCCTCTTTCCAATGGTTCCACTACGAATTTACCGTATTTTTTATCTTCCGAAATCTCTGCAATGTCAATCTTGGGTTTGTTAAATACTACCACTAAAAAGCCCCTCCTGTTCTTTGCTGGGTGACAAAACTACCGGTTTTGATTATTTAGAATACAGCTCGACGATGAGCATTACGTCTACCGGAACATCGATCATATCTTTGGTCGGAAGCTCTTTTACAAGGCCTTTCAGATTCTCCAGATCCGCATCCAGCCACTCCGGAACTAGTCTGCCGCCAGTCACCTCTGCGATCGCTTTATAGCGGTCAGAGCTCTTGCATTTCTCTTTGATCTCGATGGTGTCGCCGGCTTTTACAAGGTAAGACGGAATGTTCACCTGCTTGCCGTTGACCAGCACATGCTTATGGTCTACGATCTGTCTTGCTTCCTGACGGGTCCTTGCAAAGCCGAGACGGAAGATTACGTTATCCAGTCTGGACTCCAGAAGAATCAGAAGGTTCTCGCCGGTCATACCCTTCATGCGGTCTGCCTTCTCATAATAGTTGCGGAACGGTTTCTCCAGTACGCCGTAGATGAATTTGGCTTTCTGCTTCTCTTTCAACTGCATACCGTACTCAGATACTTTTTTATTGCCTCTCTGAGAATTTCTCTTTGATTTTTTATCAATTCCCAAGTATACCGGATCCAGGCCAAGGGACCGGCATCTTTTAAGGACTGGTGTTCTGTTAATTGCCATCTTTCATACCCTCCTGATCAGACTCTTCTACGTTTTGGTGGACGACAGCCGTTGTGCGGTACCGGAGTCACATCCGTAATGCTGATGACTTCCAGACCACATGCCTGCAATGCACGGATTGCAGCTTCTCTTCCCGAACCAGGTCCTTTTACGAATACGTCAACGGTCTTTAAGCCATGAATCAATGCTGCCTTTGTAGCAGTCTCTGCAGCGGTCTGTGCTGCATACGGAGTAGATTTCCTTGAACCTCTAAAACCAAGACCACCAGCACTTGCCCAGCTCAGTGCGTTGCCCTCTGCATCGGTAAGGGTAACGATTGTATTATTGAAAGATGACTGGATATGTGCCTGTCCGCGTTCAACGTTTTTCTTAACACGCTTTTTTGTCACTTTTTTCGCAACTCTAGCCATTTCTAAACTAACCTACTTTCTTCAATCTATGTGTGAACCTTATTTCTTCTTGTTTGCTACAGTCTTCTTCGGGCCCTTTCTGGTCCTTGCATTGGTCTTTGTCTTCTGACCGCGAACCGGAAGGCTCTTACGATGACGGACACCGCGATAGCATCCGATCTCCTGAAGTCTCTTAATATCCATAGCGATCTGTCTTCTCAGATCACCTTCTACTGTCTGTGTCTGATCGATGACGGAACTGATCTTACGAACCTCATCGTCTGTCAGATCCCGAACACGGGTATCCGGATTTACACCCGCTTCTTTCAGAATCCGGTTAGAGCTTACTCTGCCGATCCCGTAAATATAGGTCAGGCCGATCTCCACACGTTTCTCTCTTGGTAAATCTACACCAGCAATACGCGCCATTGTGATTATTCCTCCATTTTCTTTACAACCATATTTTCCTAAATGAGGCAGCGAATGACGGATTCCATCCATCTGCCCAAATGGGTATCCACCCATTCTTTCCGGTACTTACCGGCACGGCGCCGGTCATCCTTCCCGGTTTCAGGTAACATCTCTCTAATGAATAATCGTCCACTTTCAGTCTTTTATATATATCAGTCGTCCCACACTTCCGTGTGTTTCCACTGCAGCCGCCATATGAAAAACTACAAGTGCTGACTAATCCGCAAAAAGCAGCCGAACATCTGTTCTCCAGACTTTCGACTCTTCCGGTCAGCCTTGTCTCTGTTTGTGTTTTGGATTTTCACAGATTACTCTGATACTACCTTTTCTCTTGATGATCTTGCACTTTTCGCAAATAGGTTTAACCGATGATCTAACCTTCACTGTAAAGTCCTCCTTTCATCGTATCCTTTCCGGAGGCAGACGCCCCCAAAATCATGCCTACACATTATACCAGAGACATGCGGTAAATGCAAGCAAAATTTGTAAAAATATTACTTATCCCTCCAGATAATCCTCCCCTTGGACAGATCATACGGAGAAAGCTCAATCGTCACTTTATCCCCCGGTAAGATACGGATAAAATTCATCCGAAGCTTGCCGCTGATATGCGCAAGCACTTTATGTCCGTTCTCCAGTTCCACCTGGAACATAGCATTCGGCAGTTTCTCAACTACGGTTCCCTCAATTTCAATTACATCTGCTTTCGACATGTTTATCCTCCCGCCGCTTTCCGGCTTTCTGATTGAATTATTTGCTTGATCTGTTCATTCTGAAGCGCTGTTTTGCTCTCAAGAGCCCTTTTCACCGGTTTCGCAAACCGATGGATGATCTGAATATGCCTGACCTTTTTCTTCTTGGGCTTTTCCATCGTCCGTGTGATACCATCCACTAACCATACATATTCTGCATCCCTGCGGATTATGATATAAAGCCGGTCCTTGTCGTGTCCGGCAAGGGATCTTGCGAGCATCCCTTCCTCGATCCGTCCCAATTCCCGCACCTGTTCCATGAGCTTCCTCCTGTATCTTTTAAATATGAAGCGTCAGGATCTCCGGCTCGCCATCGGTAATCAGGATCGTATTCTCATAATGTGCCGAAGGTTTGTGGTCCTTTGTAACCACAGTCCACTGATCTTTCAGCCAAACCACTTCCCAGGTTCCCAGGTTAATCATCGGCTCTACCGCCAGCGTCATACCAGGCAGCAGCTTCATGCCTTTTTTCTTCTGCCGGAAGTTCGGCACCTGCGGGTCTTCATGAAGGCTGGTCCCGATGCCATGGCCTACCAGTTCCTCCACGATTCCATAACCAAAACCTTCTATATAGTCCGCGACAGCATTGGAAATATCGTACAGGTGATTTCCCGGCTTTGCTTTCTTGATTCCTTCAAAAAAGCTCTGTTTTGTGGCATCCAGAAGCCTCTGCACCTCTTCGCTGACTTTCCCTACCGTATGCGTCCTGGCCGCATCCGAATGATATCCCTTGTAAATCAGGCCCGCATCCAGACTGACGATATCGCCCTCTTTCAGAATATGATCCCTTCTCGGAATGCCGTGTACCACTTCTTCGTTGACCGACACACAGATGGAAGCCGGAAACCCTCCGTAATTCAGGAAATTGGGTTCGCAGCCCAGTTTTCGAATAAGCCTGTCTCCGTACTCGTTGATTTCCATGGTGGAAATGCCGGGCTTTATCATGCTGCCCATTTCATCATGAACCATTTCCAGCCGCCGGCCCGCTTCACGCATCAATTCGATCTCTTTTGCAGATTTAATCGTTACTGCCATCTTTTATGCTCCCAGTATGTCTATGATGGCCTGGAATACCGCTTCCATATCCATAGTCCCGTCCACTTCTTTTAAAATACCTTTTTTGCTGTAATAATCAATGAGCGGCTGTGTCTGTTCATGATAAACTCCCAGACGCTTCTGCACCGTCTCAGGTTTGTCGTCATCTCTTAAGATCAGTTCTGCTCCGCAGGTATCGCAGATTCCTTCCTTTTTCGTCGGCGCATAAGCCAGATGATAAGTCGCACCGCACCCCACACATGCACGGCGCCCGCCCATGCGGGTCACAATATTTTCATCCGGAACTTCCACATTGATGGCATAGTCCACCGCTTCTTTGATGGCCTCCAGTGCATGATCCAGGCTCTCTGCCTGCGGAATCGTTCTTGGAAAACCGTCCAGGATGTACCCGTTTTCGCAGTCCTTCTGCTGTACCCGGTCCACCACCAGATCGCACACCAGTTCGTCCGGCACCAGCAGCCCCTGGTCCATGTAAGTCTTTGCTTTTTTGCCAAGCTCTGTTCCGTTTTTAATATTTGCACGGAAAATATCCCCCGTCGAGATATGAGGGATCTGATATTTTGCAGCGATCTTCTTGGCCTGGGTTCCCTTTCCGGCACCCGGAGCCCCTAACATAATGATCTTCATAATAGTATTCTCCATTTTTTTCCAAAATATACACACATATATGTTTCCAAAAAAGCCTGTAAGAAAGTACCACAGGGGCGCTTCCATACAGGCTTCACTCTGCTGCATCTGATTAATCGTTCAGAAAACCTTTATAGTTACGCACCAGCATCTGGGATTCTATCTGTTTTAATGTCTCTAAAACAACACCCACGATGATGATGATCGATGTCCCGCCAAAGGATACATTGGCTTTGAAAAATCCATTGAATATGATCGGGATCACACATACTATAATCAGGCCCACTGCTCCGATAAATACAATATAATTTAAGATCCTGCTGAGATATTCCGTTGTCGGCTTGCCCGGCCGGATACCAGGGATAAATCCACCCTGACGCTTCATATTATTGGATATTTCGATCGGATTAAAAGTAATGGACGTATAGAAATATGCAAAAAATACGACCAGCACGATATATACCAGAAGTCCGATGGAATAGACAGGCTGACTAGGATCACACCAGCTTGACTGGTTCAGTCCGGTCAGGATCTTCGCACCGATACCCGTACCTCCAGTCTTCCCCAGAAGAGATGCGATCACACCCGGAAAACTCATCAGAGAAGAAGCAAAGATCACCGGGATTACGCCTGCCGTATTCACTTTCAGAGGAATATTGGTTGACTGTCCGCCTACCATCTTCCGCCCCTGCATCTTCTTGGCATACTGTACCGGAATCCGGCGTTCACCGCCCTGAAGAAAGATAACAAATACAACCGTTACCAGAACGACTGCGATGATAATGACCACTGCCAGCACACCGTTTAAGATCGTCTTGCCTTTCACAAACTGGTCATACAGTTGAATAAAGTCGTCTGGTATTCTGGATACGATGTTGATCAAAAGCACGATGGAGATACCGTTCCCCACACCGTGCGCAGTGATCTCTTCACCGATCCACATGAGAAATGCACTTCCTGCAGTCATAGCCGCAACGACAACGATCATATTGGGAATCGTTGCAGACTGCAGAAGACCTCTCCCTCCAAAGCCGATCGTCATGGCCGTGCCCTCAATCAGAGCCAGCACAACGGTCAGATAACGGGAAAATGTCTGAATCTTCTTTCTTCCATCTTCTCCATCCTTCTGCATCTCTTCCAGCTTCGGAATGGCAATGGTCAAAAGCTGCATGATAATGGAAGAAGTGATGTAAGGTGTGATACCAAGCGCAAAGAGCGACATACTGGTAAAGGAACCGCCGGTGAACGCATCAAAGAAGTTGAATGCGTCACCGGTCTGAGCTGCAAACCACTGGGCAAAATAATCTCTGTTTACTCCAGGAATCGGCAGTTGAGAACCAAACCTTACGACCACGAGCATTAAAAAAGTGAAGATCAGTTTTTTCCGAATCTCTTCAATTTTAAATGCGTTCCGTAATGTTTTGAACATTAGATCACCTCGGCTTTTCCACCCAGAGCTTCAATCTTGGCAGCCGCACCGGCTGAAAATGCATTTGCCTGAACGGTAAGTTTCTTTGTCAATTCTCCATTTCCGAGAATCTTGACACCGTCTCTTGGATTCTTTACGATCCCTTCTGCGATCAGGGTCTCTACAGAAACTACACTGTCATTGTCGAATCTTTCCAGGACACTTACGTTGATACCAACGATCTCTTTGGTATTGCGGTTCGTAAAGCCTCTCTTGGGGATTCGTCTGTATAACGGCATCTGACCGCCTTCAAATCCCGGCCTTGGAGCTCCGGAGCGGGCTTTCTGACCTTTGTGGCCTTTGCCTGCAGTCTTACCGTTACCTGAACCATGTCCGCGGCCTCTTCTGAAGTTATCGCTCTTCTTGGAGCCTTCCGCATACTGTAAATTCGATAAGTCCATTGTGACACCTCCTTAACTGATTAGATTTCTTCCACTTTCACCAAATGTCTTACGTGCCAGATCATGCCGCGCACTGCTTCATTATCCGGCATCTCAACGGTCTTGTTGAGTTTTCTAAGACCAAGCGCTTCCACGGTAGCCTTCTGCTTTGGAACCGCTCCGATAGGAGATTTTACTAATGTGATCTTTAATTTCTCTGCCATGTTCATTCTCCTTTCTTATGCCATGATTTCGTCTACAGATTTACCGCGCTTCTTCGCAACGTCCTCCGGAGAAGTCACATTTGATAATCCTTCAATGGTTGCCATTACAACGTTCTGCTTGTTGTTGGAACCAAGGGATTTCGTACGGATATTTTTTACGCCTGCCAGCTCTACGACTGCACGCGCCGGGCCGCCTGCGATGATACCGGTACCTTCCGGAGATCTCTTCAGCAGCACACTGGAGCTTCCGAATTTACCCAGATTATCATGGGGGATACTGTTGTTATCATCCAGTGCAACCCGCACCAGTTTCTTCACAGCATCCTCTTTTCCCTTGCGGATCGCTTCCGGAATTTCAGTGGCTTTTCCAAGACCAGCGCCTACGTGACCGTTTCCGTCACCTACGACTACCAGAGCTGTGAAACGCATGCTGCGGCCGCCTTTGACGGTCTTGCTTACACGCTTAATTGACACTACTTTTTCAGTTAATTCCAACTGACTTGCATCAATGATCTCATGTCTCATTGTCTCTCTCCTCCTCCTCTAAAATTCCAGTCCGGCTTCGCGTGCCGCATCTGCCAGCGCCGCGATCTTACCATGATAAATAAAACCTCCGCGGTCAAACACGACCGTTTTGATCCCTTTTTCAAGTGCTCTCTCGGCGATCACCTTGCCAAGATATGCCGCCGCATCGACGTTGTTGGTCTTAGAAAGCTCTGCTTTTACTTCCTTCTGTACTGTGGAAGCGGATACCAGAGTGTTTCCTACGGTGTCGTCGATAATCTGCGCATACATATGATTATTGCTTCTGAACACTGCCAGACGCGGTCTGTCTGCTGTACCGCTGATGTGATGACGTAATCTGTAGTGTTTTTTAGCGCGTACTTCGCTTCTTGATTTCTTACTGACCATCTTTACACTCTCCTTATTTATTTCTTGCCAGTCTTACCGACTTTACGTCTGATCACTTCGGTCTCATACTTGATACCCTTGCCCTTATATGGCTCCGGTCTTCTCTTGTCACGAATCTCAGCCGCATACTGTCCGACTTTCTCTTTGTCGATGCCTTTCACAGTAATCTTGTTTCCTTCCACAACTGCTTCCACACCTTCCGGATCTGTCATCTCCACCGGATGGGAGTAGCCGAGGTTCAGCGTAAGTTTCTTGCCGGATTTGGCGCAGCGATAACCAACACCGTTGACCTCCAGAACCTTTGTGAAGCCTGTGTGGACGCCTGTTACCATGTTGGATACCAGAGTCCTTGTCAGACCGTGTAAAGATTTCATCTTCTTCAGATCATTAGGTCTTGTTACAACCACATGACCATCTTCTACTTTGATCGTCATCTCTGTCGGAAGCACTCTCTCAAGCGTTCCTTTCGGACCTTTTACGGTCACTTTATTTCCCTCAGCAACTGTCACGGTCACACCTTCCGGGATAGCCACCGGTAATCTTCCGATACGGGACATAATCTAAAATCCTCCTTACTTAGATTTTCGGAAGGGACGTCTGCGTCCCTTCTGTTTTCAGTTCTCTGGAAAAATTACCAGACGAAAGCCAGGACCTCGCCGCCGACTTTCAGCTCTCTTGCCTTCTTGTCGGTCATGATGCCTTTGTTTGTAGATACGATGGCAATGCCCAGTCCGCCGAGCACTTTCGGCATATTGTCCTTGCCGGCATAGATCCGAAGACCGGGTTTGGAAATTCTCTTGATTCCTGCAATGATCTTTTCGTTTTTGTCTTTTCCATATTTCAAGGTGATACGGATATCTTTGAAGTTTCCGTTATCCACCAGATCATATTTCGCAACATAGCCTTCGTCAACCAGAATATCCGCAATGGCCAGTTTCACTCTGGACGACGGAATATCTACGGTATCGTGTTTCGCAGTATTTGCATTACGGATTCTTGTGAGCATATCCGCGATTGGATCGTTCGTTGTCATTTTGACTGCCTCCTTTACTTTTTTCTACCAACTTGCTTTCTTCACACCCGGAATCTGGCCTGCATACGCCAGCTCACGGAAGCAAATTCTGCAGATTCCGTATTTTCTCAGGTAAGCATGTGGACGACCACAGATTCTGCAGCGGCTGTATTCTCTGGTAGAGAATTTCTGTTTGCGCTGCTGTTTGATTTTCATTGATGTCTTAGCCATGAAATTCCCTCCTATCTTGCAAATGGCATATTGAATAAGCTCAACAGATAACGTGCTTCCTCATCTGTTTTGGCAGTCGTTACGAAGATGATATCCATACCTCTTACTTTGTCCACCTTGTCATATTCAATTTCCGGGAAGATCAGTTGTTCTTTAATGCCAAGTGCATAGTTTCCTCTGCCGTCAAATGCATTGGGATTCACACCACGGAAGTCACGCACCCGAGGCAGTGCCAGGTTCACCAGACGATCAACAAATTCATACATCTTCTCGCCGCGGAGTGTTACTTTACAGCCAATAGCCATGCCCTCACGGATCTTGAAGTTTGCAACAGAATTTTTTGCCTTCGTTACAACAGCCTTCTGACCTGCGATGATCTCCATATCCTTAATGGCAGAATCCAGGATCTTCGCATTCTCTTTTGCCTCACCAACGCCCATGTTGATGACGACCTTGTTGAGCTTCGGCACTTCCATCGGATTTTTATAGCCAAATTTTTTCATCATGGCATCCATGATCTCATTTTTATACTGTTCACTGAGTCTACTCAACTTCTTATGCCCTCCTCTCTTCCATACTAGTCGATCACTTTGCCGGTCGCTTTTGCAACGCGGACTTTCTTGTCTCCGTCCATCTTATATCCGATTCTGGAAACTTTTCCGTCACTGACATACATCACGTTGGAAACATTGATTGGGCCTTCCTGACGGATGATCCCGCCCTGCTGATTCGCCATGGACGGTTTTGTATGCTTCGTAATCATATTCACGCCTTCCACAAGAACTGTGTTCTTCTTGTGGTTCACTGCGATAACCTTTCCTTCGCTGCCTTTGTCAGTACCGGCAATGACTCTGACGGTGTCGCCTTTTTTAATCTTCATTGTAGACATATTCCGATACCTCCTATAATACTTCCGGAGCCAGGGATACGATCTTCATGAACTGTTTCTCACGAAGCTCTCTCGCCACTGGTCCAAAGATACGGGTTCCTCTGGGATTCTTATCCTCTTTGATAATCACGGCTGCATTCTCGTCAAACCGGATGTAGGAACCGTCCTTACGGCGCGCACCTTTTACAGTACGAACCACTACCGCTTTTACCACGTCACCCTTCTTTACAACACCCCCTGGCGTTGCATCTTTTACCGTGGCAACGATTACATCACCGATGTTTGCATATCTTCTGGTAGAGCCGCCCATCACGCGGATGCAGAGCAGTTCTTTTGCACCGGTGTTATCAGCAACTCTAAGTCTTGTTTCCTGCTGTACCATTCTTGCATCCTCCTATTTGGCTTTCTCAATAATGCTGACCAGTCTCCATCTCTTGTCTTTGGACAGAGGTCTGGTTTCCATAACCTTTACGGTATCACCGATTCCGCACTCATTGTTCTCGTCATGCGCTTTTAATTTATACGTCTTCTTTACAATCTTGCCGTAAAGCGGATGTTTTACATGGTTTTCTACGGCAACCACGATCGTCTTATCCATCTTATCGCTGACAACTTTGCCAACGCGGGTCTTTCTCAGATTTCTTTCCATGATTTCCTATCTCCTTTCTCAAACTGATCTCGCAGAAGCTTACGCCTGTTTTTCAGCAATAACAGTCTGGATGCGGGCGATGTTCTTGCGAACCTCTTTGATCCTTGCAGTGTTATCCAGTTGGTTGGTCGCATTCTGGAATCTCAGGTTGAAAAGTTCTTGCTTTGCAGCTACTAATTCTGTATTTAATTCCGAAGCTGATTTTGCCTTTAAATCCTCTACATACTTATTAATTTTCACTGTTATCACCGCCTTCTAAGTCTGCACGGGAGACGACTTTACATTTGCAGGGTAACTTGTGGGTAGCAAGACGCAGTGCCTCTCTTGCGATCTCCTCGGATACTCCGGAGATCTCGAACATTACGCGTCCCGGTTTGACAACTGCTACCCAGTACTCCAGTGTTCCTTTACCGGAACCCATACGAGTCTCAGCCGGTTTGTTGGTTACAGGTTTATCCGGGAAAATCTTAATCCAGACTTTACCGCCACGCTTAATATAACGGGTCATGGCAACACGGGCTGCCTCGATCTGATTGGATTTGATCCAGCACGGCTCTGTAGCGACAATGCCGTATTCACCATTTGTAATCTTATTACCTCTAAGCGCCTTGCCAGCCATGGAACCACGGAACTGTTTGCGGCGTTTTACTCTCTTTGGCATTAACATTATTTATCGCTCCCTTCCTTTGCTGCCTTTGTTGGAAGAATCTCGCCCTTGTAGACCCATACCTTTACGCCGATCTTGCCGTAGGTGGTATCTGCCTCAGCGAACCCATAGTCAATATCTGCTCTTAATGTATGCAGCGGGATTGTACCGTCGGAATAAGTCTCTGTACGCGCCATATCCGCACCGCTGAGACGTCCGGAACAGGATGCCTTGATTCCCTTTGCACCGGATTTCATTGCACGGCCCATGCAGGATTTCATTGCACGGCGGAAAGAGATACGGTTCTCAAGCTGCTGCGCGATATTCTCGGCAACTAGCTGCGCTTCCCGGTCTGCTCTTTTGATCTCTTTGATATCTACAACGACTTTCTTTGTCGTCATCTTCTGAAGTTCTGCCCTTACTTTCTCAATCTCAACGCCGCCTTTTCCGATAATCATACCCGGTTTTGCAGCAGAGATAATGATCTTCACGCGGTCAGAGGTCCTCTCGATCTCGATCTTGGACACTCCTGCATTGTATAATTTTTTCTTCAGGAACTTTCTGAGCTGATAATCTTCCACTAGGCAGTCTGCGAAATCAGCTTCTGCGTACCATTTAGAATCCCAATCCTTAATTACACCGACCCTGAGGCCGTGCGGGTTTACTTTCTGTCCCATGATTGCCCTCCTTATTTCTTCTCGTCAAGCACGATGGTGATGTGGCTCATCCTCTTCTCGATGCGATAAGCGCGGCCCTGTGCTCTTGGTCTGATTCTCTTCATGGTCGGTCCTTTATTCGCATAGCACTCTGCAACATAAAGATTCTCAGCTTTGTAGTTTTTATCCGGGTAATTGTTCTCCGCATTTGCGATGGCGGATTTTAATAATTTCTCTATGAGCGTGGATGCATATCTCGGATTGTAAGCAACGATTCCGAGTGCAGTCTGCACGTCTTTACCTCTGATGGCATCCAATACGAAACATGCCTTCTGGACAGATACGCGTGCATAGGATAACTTTGCAGACGGTCTTTGATCCTTCTGGGCATTTCTCTCTCTCTTAAACTGACTTCTAGATCCTTTTGCCATTAGATGAAACCTCCTTCCAAAAATTGACTATGATTAACGTCTGGACTTTTTCTCGTCTTTACCATGACCTCTGTAGGTCCTCGTAGGCACAAACTCGCCGAGCTTATGGCCTACCATATCCTCGGTAACATATACCGGCACATGTTTTCTTCCATCATGCACTGCAAATGTATGGGAAACCATCTGCGGGAAGATGGTAGAACGGCGGGACCAGGTCTTAATTACAGACTTCTGTCCGCTTGCGTTCATGGCGTCTACTTTTTTCAGTAAGCTGGCATCTGCAAATGGTCCTTTTTTTAATGAACGAGCCATTGGTGAATCCTCCTCTTAATTATTTAATGGTTCTGCCGTCTCTTCTTCTGACGATCAGCTTGTTGGACTTCTTGTTCTTCTTCCTTGTCTTCAGTCCAAGTGCCGGTTTGCCCCACGGTGTACACGGACCCGGACGGCCGATACCGGTCTTACCCTCGCCGCCGCCGTGCGGATGGTCATTGGGGTTCATAACAGAACCACGGACGGTAGGTCTGATACCCATATGGCGTTTACGGCCTGCTTTACCAATGTTAATCAGGTTGTGTTCGCCGTTGCCTACGACACCGACAGTGGCGCGGCAGTTAATCGGTACCATTCTCATTTCACCAGATGGCATACGAAGTGTTGCGTATTTGCCTTCCTTTGCCATAAGCTGCGCACTGTTGCCTGCGGAACGGACAAGCTGTCCTCCCTTGCCTGCATACAGCTCTACATTGTGAACCATCGTACCGACCGGAATGTTCTCCAGCGGCAGACAGTTGCCCAGATGCACCTCTGCTTCCGGTCCGTTCATAACGGTCATGCCGTCAGTCAGGCCCTGGGGTGCAAGGATATATGCTTTCTCACCGTCTGCGTAGCAGATCAGCGCAATATTAGCAGTTCTGTTCGGATCATACTCGATTCCGATTACTTTTGCCGGAATGCCGTCTTTCCTTCTCTTGAAATCAACAATCCTGTATTTTCTCTTGTGTCCGCCTCCGCGGTGTCTCACTGTGATTTTACCCTGTGCATTACGTCCGGCATTCTTCTTCAGAGAAGTTGTCAGGGATTTCTCCGGAGTGCTTTTGGTGATCTCCGCAAAATCATATCCGGACATATGTCTTCTGGACGGTGTATATGGGCGGTAAGTTTTAATTCCCATTACTTTGTCTCCTTTCGATCTACTTTACTCATCATGTTTGTAGTAAACATATAGTCTGGCGGTCGTTTTTCAGACTTTTTACAGTCCTTCAAAGATCTCAATATCTTTGCTGTCAGCAGTAAGCTGCACAATCGCCTTTTTGGTCTTGGCCGTCTTGCCTACTGTCATGCCGCGTCTTTTCTTCTTGCCCTCGCAGTTCATGGTGTTGACGCTCTTCACTTTCGTCCCGGCGAACATTTTCTCTACCGCTTCTTTCACCTGGGATTTGGTAGCATCTGTATGGATCAGAAATGTGTATTTCTTCTCGCCCATGGCAGACATGCTCTTCTCTGTAATGATCGGTTTGAGGATCACATCATAGTATTTAATATCAGCCATTACGCATATACCTCCTCGATGGTGGCTACAGCAGCCTTCGTGACGATCACCGTATTGTATTTCAGGATGTCATATACGTTGATGCTGTTCGTTAAAGCTGTCTGAACGTTCTCAATGTTTCTTGCAGACAATACAACATTCTGATCATTTTCATTCAGAACGACCAGTGCCTTGGATACTTTCAGCGCATCCAGAACTGCCTGCATCTTCTTGGTCTTGATCTCATCAAATTTCAGTTCATCCAGAACGATGAACTTCTGTTCCTGCACTCTGCTGGTCAGAACAGATTTGAGCGCCAGTCTCTTCTCCTTTTTATTCAGCCGGATGGTATAATCTCTCGGCACCGGAGCGAAGACAACGCCGCCGCCGGTCCACTGGGGAGATCTTGTGGAACCCTGACGGGCATGTCCGGTTCCTTTCTGTCTCCAGGGTTTTCTTCCACCGCCGGAAACTTCGGAACGGGTCTTTGCTTTCTGAGTACCCTGTCTTTTATTCGCAAGCTGTGCAACGACTGCCATGTGTACCAGGTGCTCATTTACATCAACACCGAATACCGCATCGTTTAACTCCATCGTGCCAACTTCTTTGCCTTCCATATTATAAACAGATACGTTTGCCATTTGTGTGTTCCTCCTTTCCCTTCAAACCTTACTTACCGGATTTGACCGTTTCTTTGATCGTAACTAAAGCTTTCTTAGGTCCTGGTACCGCACCTTTTACTAACAATAAGTTGTTTTCTGCATCTACCTTCACGATTTCCAGATTCTGGATCGTGATCTGCTTGGAACCCATATGTCCGGGCATTCCTTTTCCCTTGAATACCTTGCTGGGATCGGAACATGCACCGTTGGAACCCTGATGACGATGGAATTTAGAACCATGTGCCATAGGTCCTCTGTGCTGTCCGAGTCTCTTGATGGCACCCTGGAAGCCTTTTCCTTTGGAAACTGCTGTCGCATCAATCTTGTCGCCTGCTGCGAAGATGTCCGCTTTGATCTCCTGTGCCACTGCATACTCTGAAGCATTCTCTAACTTCAACTCTCTGACAAATCTTTTATAAGCAACGCCGGCTTTGTCAAAGTGTCCTTTTTTCGGTTTGTTCACCAGCTTTTCTCTGGTGTCAACGAAGCCCACCTGTACGGCACTGTAGCCGTCATTTTCTACCGTTTTCACCTGGGTCACGACGCACGGACCAGCCTGCAATACGGTAACCGGAGTCAAAACTCCGTCTTCGTTGAAGATCTGCGTCATTCCGACTTTTGTCGCTAAAATAGCTTTCTTCATTCTTCATTCCTCCTGTTTTCTCTACAGCGGAATACCCTTTTGGGCATTCATTCTAGCCGCAGGATTTACCCTGCCTCTGGCATGGGTTATTTTGTTTTCATCTTAATATCAACATACACACCTGCAGGCATCTCAAGGCGGGACAGTGCGTCTACCGTCTTCTGCGTCGGTGCAATGATATCGATCAGTCTCTTATGAGTTCTCTGCTCGAACTGCTCGCGGGAATCTTTATATTTGTGTACCGCACGGATGATGGTTACGATTTCCTTCTTTGTAGGAAGGGGTACCGGTCCGCTCACCTTGGATCCCGTTTTCTTCACCGTCTCGATGATCTTCTTTGCAGACGCATCGATGAGCTGATGATCGTAAGCTTTCATTGTGATTCTCATTACCTGACTTGCCATAAAAAAAGTCGCCTCCTTATTCGTACTTCTGATTACCAGTACGACAAGCGGTGACTGTACACTCTCCCGTGTGTATCACAAAGATTCACACACGTCGTTTCCTTCTCTCTTAAAAGGACGGTTTCAATTTGTACAGTGACTTGTCGCCAGTTTGCTAACTTGACATTCGCTCCACGGAAAACCCGCGCTTTTGCGCGGCAACCTCACGCTTCATCGCTATCAATGTCACAACGTGTTTCATTATATAGGAAATTCCCGCATTTTGCAAGTCATTTTTTTGCGGAATGAAAAAATATTTTTCACAAAAAAACAAATACTTTAAAATCTGTTTTTGTGCATCTTCACTGCCAGCTTCGAATTTCACTGTTCTGCAAAAGCCACGGTTCCAGATGTTCTGAACGGACGGCCTCTGCAGTGAGTTCGATAGTAAAAACTTTCTCTGCAATTTTATTATCCCAGTTCTTTGGCACAAGCACTTGCTCGTAAACCGGCACCGTCCTTCCCGGTGATACTTTTTCCTGATAATACATACAGCCGTCCTGTCCCTCCAGCCAGCCTGCACAGAAGCGAATGCCCTCCTGCAGTTCACGAATCCGTTCCAGACGCTCCTTTTGCTCCCTCCGGTTTTCGGACGGCTGCTCTCCAAGTATGCCTCCGAAGGTCAGACGCACTCGAATATAAGCTTCCGGAGAATCCTTGTCCAGGACAACCGCAGGCTCGCATTCTACCGTCTCCCCCGGCAGAAGTCCGGTCAGCCGGTCTTCTGTATAGTCCTCGCCGGAACTTAAAAAGCAAGTCCGAATCAATACCGGTTCTTCCATCGAAGATACACTTACAAACGTTCTCTGTCCCAGGGACCAGAACACCGTCATGCCGATTCCAAAGACCAGCAGCAGACAGCCGCCAATCCCTGCCGCCAGAATCTTTCTCCTCTTTTCCCTCATGCGCCGCCTGCCTCCTTTTCCTCCTGAAGCAGCGCACCTTCCATCCAGGACAGAAGGCAGACCAGTATAACCAGAAGGACAATGCCGACTTTCCCTGCCGCACTGGCCAGATAGCCTGCCAGGTAGCCCAGATACGGCACGCACAGCACAGGGATCCCCACAATCAGTGAAAAAGGCGTTGCTGCCTTATCTTCCAGTTCATTGGCATCCCCTTTGGTATAGATTTCCTCCTGCTCCTGGTCCACCCGCACAATTCTGTGGGTAACAAGCGTCTCCCCGTCAGGCAGAGAAAAGGTCACTACGGTCCCTTCTTGCAGACTTTCGGGCTTTGCCTGCCGCACGTAGATCACGCTGCCTATGGGATAGTCCGGCTCCATACTGCCGCTTTTTACGAGCAGCGGATGAACCCCAAAAAGGCCCGGCAGCGCCAGAAGCATCGTCAGCACCGCCAGGATGCCGCATATGGCAAGCGCCGACCATTTACATAAATGTTTCATATCTTTCTCCTGATTTTATAAAAATAAGGAATGGCCTAAAAAAACCATTCCTTACATATATACTCCCAAAATCAGGAAAATATACCTCTGCGCCGGAAAATCTTGCAAAACGACACAAAACGCGCCTTATGTGCCTGTCTTATGTTTCGCTCTCCCATCTTCCGCTGGCTCCGCAGGGAAGAATCAATCCGCTTTCCCGGACCAAAAGCCCGACTTCCTGTGCATCTGTTCTGCCTTCATATCCCCGAAGCTCCGTTCCCAGAAGATAGGCGAGCACTGCCGGCTGAAGTCCCGTCGTATAAGAATTAATCAAAAAGAACAGCGGCTGTCTGCTCAGAAGCTTCACACACAGTTTTACCAGCGGATGAATGGCATCTTCAATCTTCCAGATCTCTCCTTTCGGTCCCCGTCCGTAAGATGGCGGATCCATAATCACTGCATCATACTGATTGCCTCTGCGTATTTCCCGCTCCGCAAACTTCTGGCAGTCATCTACCAGCCAGCGAATGGGTGCCTCCGACAGTCCGGAAAGTTTTGCGTTTTCCTTGGCCCAGGTGACCATTCCCTTGGAAGCGTCCACATGGGTCACACTGGCCCCTGCTGCCGCTGCCGCAAGAGTTGCCCCGCCGGTATAAGCAAACAGGTTCAGCACTTTCACCGGACGCCCTGCCGTTCGGATCTTCTCCGAGAACCAGTCCCAGTTCGCCGCCTGCTCCGGAAAGAGTCCCGTATGTTTAAAACTGAAGGGCTTCAGATGAAATGTCAGACTCAGGGCATCATAGGAAATGCTCCACTCCTTGGGAAGATTAAAAAATTCCCACTCTCCCCCGCCTTTTGCACTTCTGTGATAGTGGCCGTTTCGCTCTTTCCAGCCCGGATGCTTTTTCTGTGTATTCCAGATTACCTGCGGATCCGGACGCACCAGAAGATAATCTCCCCACCGTTCCAGCTTTTCTCCGCAAGAAGTATCAATCACTTCATAATCTTTCCATTTATCCGCTATAAACATAACTGCCGCCTTTCTTTTGTAGTTTGTTCGCTGCTCCATTTTATCATGACCGTTTTTAATTCACAAGCCAAAAAACAAAAGATTGGATTGATAATCTTCTGTGAAATTGGTATGATAAGAATAACAAAAAGTCGGAATATTACTTATTAAAAGGGGGTATTATATGAAACTTGGATTTGTAGGCGCAGATCATGAAGTCACCGGAAGCTGCCACTATCTGGAGGCATGCGGGAAACACATTCTCATTGACTGCGGCATGGAACAGGGAAAAGATGTCTATGTAAATCAGGAGATTCCTGTACCCGAACATCAGATCGATTTTGTTCTTCTCACCCATGCACACATTGACCATTCCGGCCGGCTGCCGCTTCTGTACAAAAACGGATTCAAAGGGGAGATCATCTCCACTTTTTCCACCAATGACCTGTGCAACATTATGCTTCGCGACAGTGCGCACATTCAGGAATTTGAGGCAGAGTGGCGGAACCGGAAGGCAAAACGTTCCGGTGCGGAAGAATACGTCCCGCTCTATACGATGGACGATGCGCTGGGTGCTATTTCCCTTTTCCATCCATGCGGCTATGAGCAGCAGATTGAGCTTTGTCCCGGCGTACAGGTACGGTTTCGCGATGTGGGGCATCTGCTCGGCTCCGCCTCCATCGAAATCTGGATTGAAGAAGAGGGTGTAAAAAAGAAAATTGTATTTTCCGGAGATGTGGGAAATACCAACCGGCCGCTGATTAAAGATCCGCAGTACACAGACAAAGCAGATTATGTAGTCATGGAATCTACTTACGGCAATCGTCTGCACAATGTACCGCCGGATCATGTGAGCAATCTGGCCGATGTGATCCGCAGGACACTGGGACGGGGCGGCAACCTGGTTATCCCTGCCTTTGCCGTAGGACGTACCCAGGAACTGCTTTATTTCATCCGGGAAATCAAAGAACGCAATCTGATCTCCATAGATTTTCCGGTCTATGTGGACAGTCCGCTGGCTATTGAAGCAACTTCT
Source organism: Lachnospiraceae bacterium (assembly GCA_910574965.1). Lineage (GTDB taxonomy): Bacteria > Bacillota > Clostridia > Lachnospirales > Lachnospiraceae > Hominiventricola. The sequence goes on from CAJTDB010000014.1 coordinate 67,021, forward strand.
ATCTTCAATAAAAACTTCCGGGCATGTTTTGACGAAGATGCTATGGCACTGATTAACGCAGGCATTAATCCGATCAAGTTCCGGAATCTTCATCTGGCCGTAAGCAGCGACGAGTCCAAAGCCATCAACTTTGATGCACAGCCAAAAGTCATTATATCCGCCTCCGGCATGTGCGAGGCAGGCCGCATCAAGCACCATCTAAAGCACAACCTCTGGCGTCCGGAATGTACCATCCTGTTTACGGGCTTCCAGGCCAACGGAACTTTAGGGCGCGCTATCCTGGAGGGCGAGGACTATGTTAAGCTGTTCGGTGAAACGATTGAGATCCGTGCAGAGATTTTAAAATTAGAAGGAATCAGCGGCCACGCCGATAAAGAGGGGCTTTTAAAATGGGTAAAGGCATTCACTCCGGCACCTTCTATGGTATTTGTCGTCCACGGAGAAGATGAGACCTGCGAAGATTTTACATCCTGTCTTAATGAGGAACATCAGATTCCGGCCTGTGCGCCTTTCAGCGGATCGCTCTATGATCTGGCGGAAGGGGTATGGATTAAGGAAGGAGAACCGGTACTTGTAACTCCGGAGAAACCTGCCGCAAAACGCAAATCCGACGTCTTCACCAGACTTCTGGAGGCTGGAAAGCGCCTGATTCAGGTCATTTACCACAACGAGGGCGGAGCAAACAAAGATCTGACCAAATTTATGAACCAGATCAACTCGCTGTGTGATAAGTGGGATCGATAAATAAATACAGAAATTAAGCAAATCAGCGTAAGGCGCCGCTGCGCCAGGTAAGTCTGCCCTGTAGATTACAGGAGCCGGCTGCCTGGCACAACGGCGCCTTTTTGGTTTTGCGTTATTTCATATTCTGTTATTGCCCGCAGAGGACAATTACTTTGTCCGGCGTAGTCTGCGGAGGAACGCTTCTCGTGGCGGCACTGTAGAGGACCACGAGGGTATTGTTGCCGGGATTGCCGTAGAAGGTCTGGTTATTGCGGGTAACAACTTCCGTAGCATTGGAAAGGTTCAGCTTAAGAGACTGATCCGAAGCCAGAAGCACGTTGTTAAAGTATGCTACGGTTACCATCTGTCCTTCGATTCTGGGTGCTACGACAGCAGCCATGAACTGAGGCGGATAGATAAGCGGTGCTGCCTGGTTGCCGCTGTAGAATACGGTCACAGGCATACTTTCATATAACGTCTCAAAGTTTACAACGTATGTGTCAGCAGTTACGAAAAAATTCGTGACACCGCCTTCTTCATCCTCCACCGTAATCATCTGCGAGCAGCCGCCGTATCCGCTTCCATTTGCCGACATCATCTGCATCTGGGTAATCACACCTGTTACGGACAGGTATACGGGTCTTTGGTTCCAGCCAAAAGGATTAAAGTCCATTACCATGTTCCAACAGTCCTTTCTGTTCTTCCCTTTATCATATGCCCCTGCGGCAGATTCTGCCAACCGCCTCCGGCTATTCCTGATGGTCGTCAATCAGACGTTTCAGTTCCTGCACCTCCCCGGCGGACAGTTTTTTCCCGCCAAGAAATGCAGTCAGAAAGCCAGGCAGCGATCCTCCGAACGTACGTTCTACAAAAGCATCGGACTCCTGGGATTGTACTTTCTCTCTTGTCACCAGAGGTTCCACCACAGCTTTTTCATTTTTCAGAAATCCTTTTTCGCACAATCGTTTGATCTCCGTATAGGTGGTAGACTTTTTCCAGCCAAGTTTATCCCGGCAAAGCCGGACCAGTTCCCCGGAACCCACCGGCGCATGATCCCACACAATCGTCATAAATCGATAGTCACTGTTGCACATTTTAAATTCTTCCATATTTTTTATTCCCCTTGTATTTCTTTTGGTTCTTCAGAAATCTGTTCCGCTTCAGATTCTTCAAGCGTTTCTAATCGTCCGTCTGCTCCGAATCCAAATATTGTCCGCCGGATCTCTCCTTCACTGTTCTGCCTCTGAAGTATGATCTCTTCTTTTCCGTCCCGATTGGTATCTTCCATATATACATTCGTATGTGACTCGGTCAGCTTACCGCCCCAGTATTTTTCATCTATAAAAACATATTGGGATTCTTCCTGATGCAAAGCCCTTAAGACAAGCGTCAGCCCCCGATCCCCAAGCCTTTTGCTGCTGCATCCATAGATCGTTACAGCCTGATCTTCTGTTTCTGCCAGAATAAACATGCAGGGATCCGTCTCCTCTCTCATCTCATAAGAAGCCGCGTCAATGGGAACCGCCTGTTCATATAACCGAACCGGAAGATCTGCATACCAGGTCATAAATGGATCATCGCTGTCCCATACACGAACATACAGACCTTCGATCCGGTCCAGAAGGCACTGAATCTGTTCTTCCGATTCTGCAAATTGTTTGATATTTTCAGCACCGCACCACTTTGCCGCTTCCGCCGCATTTATGGAACCGCCTTGTGAAAGCTCCTCTCCCTCCGGTGACCTGTAGGACCACCGGACACTTCCGAGATTGTCCGTCAAAGCCAGCATCAGGGCCGCTGTGACATTCATATCCAATTCCACAAGTTCCCGTTCCAGATCGCTTTTCGGCGGCTCCGTTTCCAGCCAGAAGCAAAATTCATAAGGTTCCTTCGAAGTCTGCAGCTCGGTCTTAAAAGGCGTTTTCGAAATCAGAAGCTCCGGGTATGCTTCTCCAATCACACCAAGAAGACGCCCATTGGCCGACACATCTCCCACATAAGGATTCCGGGCCTCGTAAAGCGCCGCTGCATACTCCCATACTTCCTGCCCGTCAAAAATTTCCGGTTCCTCGGTTCTTTTTATCCCGTTCGTTCCCAGAAGCACCAGCACTCCAAGAAGCACTGCCATAGCCGCTGCACCCACCCACAAAGCCGGCTTCCTAAAATCCAGCACATGCCGTATCCGTTTCTTAACGTCCTGCTCTCCAAATGCCAGCGGCATCCGGCCGGACATGGGCTGTTCTGCTGCCAGCGCCAGCAGCGCCCGGCTGTATTCCTTTCGTCTGTCCCCGCCCAGAAGTTCCAGCACTTTTTCGTCACAGCTCATCTCCATATCCCGGCACATGCCTGCCCACGCAGCCCATACAAGCGGATGGAACCAATAGACCGCCAGCAGCGCAAATGAAAGATATTTTACCAGATGATCCTTTCTTTGGATATGAACCTGCTCATGAAGAAGCACCATTTCCCGCTGTTCTTCCGGCAGCCCCCAGGGCAGATAGATCCGCGGAGAAAAAAGGCCCGCCACGAAGGGAGAGGACAGGCTGTCGCATTCATAGATCCTGTCCTGATCTTTCCTGCCGCTTTTCCTGCGGACAGCCCAGCGCACCCGGTTCCTCATCCTTACGATGCCGACTGCAAAATACACCGCAAACACCCCCATGCCCGCAATCCAGACACAGGTCCCCATCCGCCATAAACTTGTTTCTTTTCGCTGTCCTTTTCCGGCCAGATGCAGAAATTCCCGCAGAGATGTCCTAATGCTTTTTGGTCTTTGCATCATTTCTCCAAGCGAAACCGCTGTGCTTTCTTCTTCCGGCTTTTTTGGGCTCTGCTCTAAAGAAGCACTTTCTGCCCAGGCTTCCATTGTCTTTTCCTGACTTTTTTGATCTTCTTCCGGTCTTTCTGCAAGAACCCCTCCGTAATCTGTCAGCACCTCCAGATTGAACAGACTGAACTGCGTATTCAACGTTACCGGGCAGACCAGGCGGAAAGCCACCACAAGCCAAAGCATATACAAATATTTTCTTGGAAATTTCTGCAGCAGGAAACGGAGCAGAAGCACCGCCAGAATACAGGATCCGGCTCTTATGCTCATATTCCATATTTTGAAAAATACTGTGTTCAGGATGATTTCTATACTGGTCATATGTTTACCTCTTATTTTGAGTTCCGCATCCACCGGAATCATACACCTTAATGGGGATGCATTTCCGGCCACCACCCATATGGATGCTGTTTTAGAGTTTCGTTTTTTCGCGCGCGCAAAAGGTCGATTGTTGTAGACCCTTCTTTCTTATAAGTCTACAACAACCGACCAATATTTGCAAGTGTTATTTTATTCCACAACTTCCAGATAACTGCTGATGCAGTAAAGGGTCTGTCCATTATACTCCACGCGGGACCAGCCCATCTCTGATACGCCTGTACGGGCGATGACCTCGCCGTTATGAAGCTGCACGATGACCTCCGACGGTTCTTCGATGCTGGGGCGGTTTCGAAGGTTTGTCACATCCTTCGCTGTCACATTTTCCGTAACCGGAGTGAATTTGGTCTTAAAACCGTCGTCCAGCTCCGCCTCCGGCTTTCGATAACTGGTATCTGTAATCAGATAACTGCTCACCGCATACAGCACCTTCCCGTCATATTCCACACGGGACCAGCCGTTGCTCCCGATTCCTGTGCGAGTGATGCATTCTCCGTTCCGAAGCTTTGCCGCCACATTGCTGTCGCCGGCCTGCTCCATGGTACTGCGAAGATTTGTTACATCTTTGGAAGTCACCAGCTCATTCACTTCCTCAAAGGTCACTCCTACTTCCAGATTCGCTTCCACATGCTCCGCTGCACCTTCCTCGAACGGGGCAGTTGCTTCGTCATATCCAAAATATGCCACATTCAGATCCACCACGGTCCGAATGCCCGGTACGGTCCCCTGATCCGAATACTGCCACATCACATAGCTGCCATCATATTCCGGATTCGGAATCTCAGGATAACCGTCTGCCAGATACTGTGCCACCCAGATTCGATACCGCGCTTCCAGCATGTCCGTATTCCAGAACAGATTGTCCTGAAGCTCTCCCTTGGAGGCATAGAACATTCCCGTATAGCCGACCGCTTCCATCTCGTCCAAGAACACTCCCGCCAGCGCCGAACGTTCATCCACAGTCATATCTTTCTGTCTGCTGTAGTCCTCCTGAAATCCTTCGCAGTTATATACCACCGGATAGGTAATCGGATATCCGCGCAGAAATCGAATGACCCACTGGGCTTCCTCTCTCGCTTCCGCCTCATTGATCGCCGTAGAGAAAAAGTAAGCTCCCAGATGAATCCCGTTGGCCGCTGCCTCCTGCAAATTATATTTGGCACATTCATCTTCCACGATTACACCGGATACAGACTTCCGGTATCCGATCCGAACCATGGCAAAATCAATACCGGATTCCGCTACCTGCTTCCAGTCAATCACCTCCTGAAAGCGGGACACATCTATGCCTAAGGTAATCTGATCATTTTCACCCGGCACCTCTTTCGGCTTTGACGGTTCTGTGTCTGCCTCTTCCGGCTCCGGCTGCGATTCCGCCTGCAGGTCCTCTTCTTTCTCCTGTAAGGTTTCTTCCGCGGCAGTTGCCTCTTCCCGAAGCACCGGAATTTCCTCTTCTCCGCCCCCATACAGAAGGACCATTGCCAGGACCAGAATCAGTCCGGCTGTCAGCACCAATGCAAATGCCAGGAGGGCCGTCTTTCGTGCTCTGATCTTCTCCTCTTCTTTCGTCATGAAGCCATCACCTCTGCTTCTTTTCCAGATACCTCATATAATCCGACACCATCATGGCAATCTTAAAGGTCATAGCTTCCTCAAACTGACGAATATCCAGCCCGATGGTCTTCTGCAGCTTCTCCAGACGATAGACCAGTGTATTTCTGTGTACAAAAAGCTGGCGGCTTGTCTCGGACAGATTCAGACTGTTCTCCATAAACTGATAGACAGTAGCCAGAATCTCGTCGTCCAGATTGCCCGGATCATAATCCCCGAACACCTCTTTTAAGAACATCTCGCAAAGAGGAGTCGGAAGCTGATAGATCAAACGCCCGATGCCAAGTTCTTCATAGGTAATTACCGTCTTAGAAGAATAGAAGATCTCTGCCACTTCCAGCGCCATCTTCGCTTCTTTATAAGAGCGGGACACCTCTCTTAGCGAATGCGCAATCGTTCCGCAGGCTGCCCGCACCCGGCACAAAGTCTCGGAACTGACCGTATCAGACAGAACATGCGCCAGCTCGTCAATCTCTTTCTGCCCTTCTCTTTCCTCCAGGCGCCGAACCACAACTACGCAGTCCTCCTCCATAGGAGTAATAAAATCTCCCGTCCGGTTGAACATAATATTTTTCAGAATCATCTGAATATCAAAAGCATCGCAGCCTGCGCCTTCCACCAGGAGCACTACCCACCGGTTCTCCGGACCCAGATGCATCTGCTTTGCGTAAGTCGCAATATCTACCGGAAGCAGATTGTCCAGAAGCAGATTATGGATGAACTGGTTTCGGTCCTCCCGGCTGTATCCCATCTCCAGAATCCGCTCCAGTTGCCGAACCGCAAGCTGCCCCATAGGATATGCATCCTTGGAACCTCCGCTCACGGACAGAATATAGCCCATGTCTTCTTCCCCTACTTTAAACAAATATCGGTTCCCCAGAGCCTGCATATCTGCAGGCGAATCGCAGAAAATGTCGAACACCTCTTCTTCCGGCACGGAGTCCTCTTCTCCCGCCACACAAGCACGGTTCCTGTCATACAGCGCCATAGACAAACGCATAATATTGGAGAAATCCTCCAGGCACTCCTGGAGCAGACGATTGGATACCATATAAAAACCCTCCTCTTCTTCACATCCATTTTTCTTAAATTATATCTGCAAAAAAAGCGGTTGTCAAATTCAAAAAGATCTGCGCAGCAGTCAAAAAGGGCGCCGCTTCTGCGGCACCCTTATCATCGGATTGCTGTCTATGACTAGTTGACAATCGTCAGCTCGCTGTCTTTGTCGAATACGTGAATCTTCTCTACATCCAGAGCAAACTTTACGCTGCTCCCGGTTCTAGCAGTTGTGGTGGGACTGACTCTTGCAGTCATGTTCGCACCTTCCAGATCAAAGTACAGATAAACTTCTGCGCCAAGCAGCTCGTACACATTGATCTTTGCCTCAATTACGCTGTTTGCGTATTTCTGAAGCATCTCTTCGGAATCGTACAGATCTTCCGGACGAATACCCATTACAACGGTCTTTCCTGCATAACCCTTGTCGATCAGGACTTTCGCTTTCTGCTCCGGAAGCGTAATGGTGTACGGACCAACCTTCAGATCTGCCTGGCTGCCCTTCACTTCGCATTTTGCATCTACAAAGTTCATCTGCGGAGATCCGATGAATCCTGCAACGAACAGGTTTGCCGGAGAATTGTACAGGTTCTGCGGAGAATCAATCTGCTGTACCACGCCGTCCTTCATAACAACGATTCTCGTACCAAGCGTCATAGCCTCCGTCTGGTCATGGGTAACGTAGATGATCGTTGTGCCCAGTCTCTGATGCAGCTTGGAGATCTCCGTTCTCATCTGTACACGAAGTTTTGCATCCAGGTTGGACAGCGGCTCATCCATCAGGAATACTTTCGGATTACGTACAATCGCACGTCCCATAGCCACACGCTGTCTCTGACCGCCGGACAGAGCCTTTGGCTTCCGGTCTAACAGTTTCTCAAGGTCAAGAATCTTCGCTGCCTCGCGGACCATCTTATCGATCTCATCCTTTGGAGTTTTGCGAAGCTTCAGTGCAAATGCCATATTATCATATACCGTCATATGCGGATACAGAGCATAGTTCTGGAATACCATCGCGATGTCGCGGTCTTTCGGCTCTACATCATTGACTCTGCGGCCGTCAATAAGAAGATCACCGGAGCTGATATCTTCCAGACCTGCAACCATACGAAGTGTGGTAGACTTTCCGCAGCCGGACGGACCTACGAAGATAATGAACTCTTTGTCCTCGATCTCCATATTAAAGTTCTTCACTGCCTCGAATCCGTTCGGATATTTCTTACAAATGTTTTTTAATGAAATACTTGCCATTTTGAAGGCTCCTTTCGTATCGGTATATTCTGATTTGATCTATTTAAGAGTATAAACCCTTTCCTGTCCTTTTACCATATGGGTATCCCACAAACATTTATCTGTTCCTTTGTATAATTGGACAATGGTCTGGTGAAGGCGCGGCCATTTCACGGAAAACAACAGGGCTTTCTGGTAATTCTGACGAACCATCATTTTCCCGCCTGATTTTCCTCTCGCTTTTTTCTGATTCTGTATTATAATAGAAGAGACAGACTCTCTGTGAACTGAAATAGAAATGGAAGATGCCTATGAATAAGAAAGAAACGCTGGAGATCAAAAAACAGTTTACCAATGAAAACTGCGCCATCACCCGTATCTGCGGATGCTATGTAGACGCAGAAAAGCAAATCCGCACCGAACTGAAAGAAGCTTTTCTCTCCCTTCCGGAAGAAGAGATGTTCAAGTATTTTGAAATCTTTCGAAAAACGCTCTCCGGAACCCTGGGAAGAAATCTTATCAATTTGGAGTTTCCGCTGGAACAGGAGATGCCGGACGGTACCCAGGCCTGGCTTCTAAAGCTGCGGAACAGCCGGCTGACAGACGATCTGCTGCTGGATGAATTTTATGAGAAGATCATAAACAGTTACGTCTATGGAGAAAATTATTATATCATTCTGATTCATGCTGCCTACGATATCCCCAAAAGAGCAGAGGACGGGCTGGAAATGTTTGATGCCTCTGACGATACATACGAATATCTGCTCTGCAGCATCTGTCCGGTAAAACTGTCCAAGGCAGGACTATGCTACAATGCAGAGAAGAACAGCATTGAAGACCGCATCCGGGACTGGATCGTTGAGATGCCCATAACCGGCTTTCTTTTCCCCGCCTTCAACGACCGCAACACCGACCTGCATAGTATGCTCTATTATACGAAAAATCCCGAATCTCTTCAGCCAATCCTGATGGAAGAAGTGTTTGGCTGCGAGACACCGCTGTCTGCCAAAGAGCAGAAGGAAACTTTCGGAGAGCTGCTGTCCGGAACCCTTGGAGATGCCTGCGATTACGAAACCGTCATCAGTATTCATGAAAATTTAAATGAACTGATTGAAGAGAAGAAAGATCTGCCGGAACCGCCCACTCTGTCCAAACCGGAAGTCAAAAGTCTTCTCGTCCAGAGCGGCGCTTCCGATGAAGTGATGGAACATTTCGAAGAGCAGTTTGATCAGACCGCCGGAGAGAACACCAGTTTCCTCGCTACCAATCTGACCAGCACCAAAACGCTGGAAGTGCGCACACCGGATGTAGTTGTTAAGATTGCCCCGGAAAAGGCTGCGCTTATGGAAACCCGCGTAATCGACGGCTGTTCCTATCTGCTGATTCAGATTGATGATTATATCGAAGTAAACGGAGTAGCCATCAAGGCAGGCGACACGGATTAGGTCCTTATATTTTTCACATCTCTGGGCAAAATACTAAAAAATATGGAGGTATTTTGCCCATGAAAATTTTATTTTATGATACAAAAAGTTATGACAAAGATTCTTTTACCAAAGAACTGGAACAATACCCGGACATTGAAGTTAAGTTCTTAAAAGCGGATTTGACCCCCAATACGGCAGAACTGTCCCACGGCTACGATGCCGTATGTGCGTTTGTAAATTCAAACATCGGCACCCGGACCGTTGAAATCCTGCACGAAAACGGCATAAAGCTCATTCTCATGCGCTGCGCCGGATTTAACAATGTGGATCTGCACACAGTACACCGGCTTGGCATCCGCATTCTGCGCGTGCCCGGATATTCTCCGGAAGCCGTGGCGGAACATGCCATGGGACTGGCGCTGACGGTCAACCGGCGGCTCCACAAATCTTATATTAAAGTAAGGGAAAATGACTTCAGTCTCGGAAGCCTGATGGGATTTAACTTTTATCAGAAAACGGCGGGAGTCGTGGGAACCGGAAAGATCGGAGCGGCTATGGTGCGGATCTGCCATGGTTTCGGCATGAAAGTCCTTGCCTATGATGTCCATGAAAATCCGTCCCTGAAGGGGATCGCAGAATATGTCCCCCTGGATCAACTGCTGGCCCAAAGCGACTTGGTTTCTCTTCACTGTCCCCTTACAGACAACACCTACCACCTAATCAACCGGGACACGATTCAAAAAATGAAAGACGGCGTAATTCTGGTCAATACTTCCAGAGGCGCTCTTGTAAAAACAGAGGATTTGATCGAAGGCATCCGGGCACGCAAGTTTTTCGGAGTCGGACTGGACGTCTACGAAGAAGAGACGCCCAATGTTTTCGAAGATCGCTCAGACGAGATTCTGGAACATTCGGTAACCGCAAGACTTCTGTCATTTCCGAATGTGATGATTACATCCCATCAGGGATTTTTCACAAAGGAAGCCCTGGCGAATATCGCCCAGACAACCCTTGGAAACGTACGAATGTTCGAAAAGGGAGAAGAGTCGCCCAACGATGTACACCCGCAGTAAGGAAGATACAGGCCGCTATCTGTCAGATAACGGCCTGTTAATTTTCAGTTTATATTTTATCTTTTCTTATTTTAATGCAATCGCTTCGATCTCACACAAAACTCCTTTGGGAAGTTCTTTAACCGCCACGCAGCTACGGGCCGGTTTGGAGACAAAGTATTTGGCATAAGCTTCGTTAAAGGAAGCAAAATCTCCCATATCCGCCAGAAAGCAGGTGGTCTTAATAACTTTTTCCATGCTGCTGCCTGCAGCTTCCAAGATGGCTGCCACATTTTTACAGCTCTGCTCTGCCTGAGCGGTAATACCTTCCGGAATATTTCCTGTAGCCGGATCTACCGGAATCTGCCCAGAGGTGTAAATCACCCCATTCACTTCATACCCCTGAGAATACGGACCAATCGCTCCCGGAGCTTTGTCTGTCGCAATAACCTTCATATTCGGCCTCCTTTTTCTGGCTGTCAAGCTTATATTATGCGGATAGTGGGAGTCGAACCCACACGTCCAAAAGAACACAGGAACCTAAATCCTGCACGTCTGCCAATTCCGCCATACCCGCTGAATGTCCGGCCCATGAGCCGGATCACGTTTACTATGTTACCATTTACTTCTGAAAAAGTCAATCTACGAATACACATTCCAATACAAGAAGCAGCACCGGCTGATGAAGCATATAAAGAATCAGGCTTTTCCGTCCAATCCAGTCAAGAACATATGTTCTTGACTGCAGAAATTTTTGCACCGGCTCTCTTTTCATCAGAAGCTCATATAGAAAATATCCGCACAGGTACAAAAAGATCCACGGAAAATAAGAGAAATAATCTCCGGAGAAAAATCCCGGTTCCGGAAAACCAAGAGCAGTCATAAATATTCCCTGGTAAAAAACTTTCGGCACACTCCCCAGGAACAAAGATTCAAAGCCCAGACAGCCGCTGTTGATATTTCGAGTTAAGAAAAAGAGAAACGCGCTGCCAAAGAGTCCCGCCTGCGCCGGGATCTTCTCCAGCAGTCCAGAAAGCGGAATCAACGACAGCACAGCCGCACCGGTAAAGGTCAGGATGCCGCACAAAATCCGCTCTTCGGGCAGAAAGCAGTATGTCACCAGGGTGATCAGTATTCCGCATGTTGAGATAATCATTCCCCGTTTCAGCGGATTCCGGCCAAGCTTCCAGCAGAAACCGGACAGCAGGATAAAAGTCCAGCAGATACTCTGCTGCCAGACATAGCCCGGCAGTTTCCAGAACCACCACACGGGCGCCCCGTACAATTCCACCAAATCGAACATCCCATGATAGCAGATCATGCTGATTAGCGTCAGACCTCTCAGACCATCCAGCAGATGATATCGTTCTTTTCCCCCAGTTTCCATCAGTTTGCTTCCTCCAGCGCCTCCATCATCTTCTCATACAAAGCCGGCAATTCTTTTTTGATTCTGGCCGGATGCCCGTCCTTTCGGAGATAACAGTGCTTCGTTCGTCCAACAGCCCGTATTTCTTTCGTCCGCACATCCTTCATTATATAAGAAAGCTCGTATTTCAGACCGCCAAAGGACATCAGCTTCACTTCGATGCCTACTTGGTCGCCAAAATGAGTCATAGACTTATACTCACATTCCACACCCAGCACCGGACTTATAATCCCCGCTTCCTCCACCGCACCATAGGGAAACCCCATCTCATCCATATAGGCAATCCGGGCCTCTTCCATCCACCGGATATAATTGGAATGATGAATGATACCCATCTGATCCGTCTCATAATACTGTGCTTTATGTATATATTCCATGATTTTTTCCTCCATATCCAGAAAAACCAGAGGCGGGGGACCTCTGGTTCTTCTGCAACAACTTTTTAAGGTATATATTTATTGACGATACTGCAAAAAAAGAATAATCAAAAGGGAGGGTTTATTCATTAAAAAGGGGGATTAGGGGGATGCAGCATCATCCATAAATATCTTATGTATCCAGTCGGGCAGTCACTGTTTATCCTTCCCGTCTGATGTGATTATTATACGTCTCTGACGTACATTTGTATATTGACAAAACAGATAAATTTTCAACTTTTTTCGACTTTTTATAAAACAAAAAAACTAAAAACCCTTGATTTTCCACACATTTTCATGATGCCTTTCGACAAAACCGGCAAAGAAAAAAAGCACCGATTTCCAGTGCTTTTCCGATCTTGTCATGAGACATCGGGGATTCGAACCCCGGACAACTTGATTAAAAGTCAAGTGCTCTACCAACTGAGCTAATATCCCATCTCTCGCATTCACGCGCCCAAACTGGGCTAGCTGGATTCGAACCAGCGTGATGCAGGAGTCAAAGTCCTGTGCCTTACCGCTTGGCGATAGCCCATTATCTTTGATTCAAGGTGGATACAGGGACTCGAACCCTGGACCTCCAGAGCCACAATCTGGCGCGCTAACCAACTGCGCCATACCCACCATATATTCCTATTGACCGATGTGGCCCGGTCAAACGTGCCCGAAGGGATTCGAACCCCTGACACACGGCTTAGAAGGCCGTTGCTCTATCCAACTGAGCTACGAGCACATAACTTTTGTGTCGTCCCGGCGAACGTACCACTCAAGCCGGATTTTATATTAACATAACGGGACAGACTTGTCAATCTGGAAATTGCGATTTTTCTGCAAATTTTTTGCAGGCTTTCTTCACTCCCGAAATTCGTTAATTATTTATCAAACAAAAAGAGCGGGTGATGGGAATCGAACCCACGTATCCAGCTTGGAAGGCTGGTGTTCTACCATTGAACTACACCCGCATAGAAATTTCTGTTTACTGCAAACCGCTCCGCCCTATCCTCTGGACATCGGGGTGACAGGATTCGAACCTGCGACCTCCTGGTCCCAAACCAGGCGCTCTAGCCAAGCTGAGCCACACCCCGTTCCGGATATCCGCTTGCGGACACTTATTATATTATATAAGAAAGAAGGAGAAATGTCAACTATTTTTTTGAGCCTTTGGAGAGCCCTCCTAAAAATAAAAACACCTCGGCATCCCCCTCTCACTCCGCCTTCCTCTTAATATGATTCCCAATAATCTCCGACACATCGCTCACTGTAATAAACGCACTGGTGTCTACTTCCTTAATCAGTTGTCTCAGTTCATAGATCTCAAAACGGTTCAGCACGCAGTACAAGATTACCTTTTTCCCGCTGATGAGTCCCTCGCCTTCCAGAATCGTCACCGTACGGCCCATTTTCCTGTAGATTGCATCTGCGATACCGCGGCCTTCGTTGGTAATAATCATAGCTGCTTTCGCCTGCTCCACACCTGTTTCCACGAAATCAATGACTTTTGATGTGATAAAATAAGTCAGCAGACTGTACATGGCACGGTCAAAGCCGAACAGAAAGCCAGCCACCGTATAAATCACCACATTGATGAAGAGAACCGTCCGTCCCACCGGGAAATTAAAGCTTCGGTTCAGGAAGATTGCCACCGTCTCCGTTCCGTCTAGGCAGCCTCCGGAGCGGATGACAAATCCCACTCCTACACCAAGGAACACACCGCCGAAGCAGACAGCCAGCAAGTAGTCCTGCGTCATATCCGTCAGCGGCGCAAACACCTCCAAAAAGCTGGAAAATGCCACCATAGCCACCGCGGATTTGGCGATAAACTTCATCCCCAGCTTCCGGAAACCGACAATCAGAAACGGAACATTAAAAACCAGTGTCAAAATACTTAAAGATATCCCGCTTAAGTTATTGACCATAATGGAAATACCCACAATTCCGCCATCCAGGATTGTGCACGGAACCAGAAACTCTTCAATCGAAAAAGCAGCCAGCGCTGCCCCTGCAACCAGCATCACATAGCTGAACGCTTCCCGCATGTATAATTTCGTTTTTGAACCATTTTCTAACATAAGAAACCACCTCCAGCATCATCATAACAACTGAGTCCGCACTCGTCAAATAAAAAAAGCCCGGTCCCAAAATATTTCTGATGAAATCCCATATGGCAATACCTTTCAACTGGAATTCAGGGTGAGAAATCCCCAGGAAGAGCCAGTACGGTCAAATATCATACTATCCCCTCTGACTCAGCTCGAAACAAAACCATGCACACCAACTATAAAAGCAAAAGACATCTTTTTAAAGCAGCTCCAAAATTACGGCTTTGCTTCTAAGAGAACATCAGAGCCGATCGGCTTACCCCATCCGAACCGCCTCCAAAATATAAAATCTCCAAGTGAAAAGAGCCATCCGATTGTCTAATCCATCGAATGGCTCTTCACCTGTCAATCTGAAGTTTCACCTTAATTATCTCCTTTCAAGATTATTTCCGGTACTGCCAGATTGTGCTGATCCTCTGTTCCATTTTGCTCTCTGTTCATATTTAAAGAACCCATCGTCCACTTTACTTATCAGCTTTGACTCATCCTTTCTCGTCAGATGTCGTCATGCTTTCTGCAAATATCTGATATTCCTTAATTATGATTGAAATCTCATCTTCCCATTGGACCTTTCCTCCGTTCCAGAGATTTTTGTATCTCTTTCTTGTTGGTGATTTTATATTACAACATCTCTTTCTATTTGTCAATAGTTTTCTGAAAATTTATTTAAAAGTTTTTATTAAACTCATAATTAAAATTTTATGCGGAAATTACCTCTGAATTCCCCCTTGCAAATACCCTCTCATCCTGGAATCCGGTACCCCCATCTGTTCCCGGTATTTGGCAATGGTTCGGCGGGAGATGACGATTCCCTCTCCTGCCAGAAGTTTTTCCAGACGGGAATCACTCAGCGGCGCTTTCTTATCCTCATTCTGAATCAGCGCCTTGAGCCGCTCTTTCACATCCTTTGCCGCTGTCCCTTCTTCCTTTGACAGCGCCCCTGAGAACAGGTCCTTAAGCAGTACGGTCTTCTGGTACTGTAAGTATTTTCCCCGGATGGCACGGCTTATGGTAGAGGGATGAAGCTCCAGCCTCTGCGCCACATCCTCCTGGGTCATGGGCTTTAAAGGCTCCCCATGCAGAAAGTATCCGCTCTGATAGTCCAAGACGGTATGTACAATCCGAAGGATCGTCGTTCTGCGCTGCTCCACGCACTCCAGCACATATCTGGCCCGTCTGAGCTTTTCTGAGAAATACTCCTTCAGCTCCTGGTCTTTTGCAGTTTCCATCATATGAATATAATAATCGTTTAAATGATATTCTCCTAACCAGCGGTCATTAAGCTCTGCTTTCCAGGCACCTCCCTCCCGGACTGCAAGAATATCGGGAACGATGTACAGCGTCTCCCGTCCTCCGCCTGAAAGAGGTCTTGGATTCAGAGTGCTTAAAACATTCATATATTCCTTTGCCTTTGCAGTGGAAATATGAAGCTCTCTCGTTACCCGGCTGATATGTCCCTGCAGAATCTCTCCCATATAATTTTCTGCCATCTCGTAGAGCTTCTGGTCCTCTGCCCCTGCACGGCGCAGTTGAAGAACCAGACATTCCGACAGATCTTTTGCAAAAATCCCTGCAGGTTCCAGCTCCTTTAATGCCTCCAGGCACTTTCTGATCTTCTCTTCCTCATATCCGGACGCTCTCGCAATGTCCGCAGGCTCATAGGGAAAGAAGCCATTGTCGTCCAGACAGCAGACCAGATATCGGATCAACTTCCTCTCGTCATCCGTAAACTGCCCGTGAGAGAGCTGCTCCAGGACCATACCCTCCGCCATGCCCTGCTCTTTCGCCCGGACATCCCCGCGCCGGTCTTCCTCGTCCTCGTTTTCCTCCATTTGCTCCCCGCTGTACTCGCTGCCTTTTTCATAAAATTTTTCCAGGCTCTGCATGATTTCTTCCTGCCGGTCCATGGAAGTTTCCAGAAGAGGATTTTCCAGATATTCCGTCTGGAGAAATGCATCCAGCTCCTGATTCGTATAGGAAAGTACTTTTAACGACTGAATCTGCGCTCCTGATAATGTCTGTGTCTGTTCCAGAATCAAATTGCTCTGCATAACTTCCATTCCCCTTTTTTCTGCATTTTTCTGCTTTTTATTATATGCGATTTTCTCTCTTTTTACAAGATGACAGATTGGTCATCCCTTTCAAAATAAGTGCTGCTGCGATACAGCTTTGTATTTTCCGGCCTGACTTGATAACAGAAAATGATTTTGCTAAAATGAAACCAAAGTTTACAGAGCATATCGTCAGCAGGGAGACAAAGATGGCACAAACCTACCTATATCAATACAAAGGCGCGCTGCGTACAAAGCAGGACAAATGCAGAACCACTATGATATTGGACAAATCCAGAATTTGGCTGGATTTCAACGAATTCTGCGGCACAGATGAAGAGGATGGATCTCCTGTCTACTTATTTTCACAAGCAGATATCGTAAATGACAGCAATGGAAATGATATTGAATTACATGAAGGAATGAAAGTATCTGTATTTGACAGTGACCTTGATGCATTAAATATGCCAGATGCCCTTTTGGCAGACGGTATCATTACGAAAAACTATTTTGAACAATATCCAAACGTAAAATGGCTGATAAAACTGATAAAACATAAAGCAAATGACAGAAGCAAAGAAGAATATTTCTATTGGATGTCAGATTTGCAGCAAACATTGTAAGATTTCGCCCCAGTGACAAAAAATTTAAAAGCAGGCAGCAACAGCACGCATCTGAAAAGAAAGGATTTGTTTTTTGGCAGGACTCTTGCAGAGTTTAGCTGTCAATTATATAATAAACAGCAGTGAGCGCAAAACAAAAAGGAGCTGGGTACATATGAATTATTATGAGCTTCCTGTCTGGATCCAATTTTTATTTACATGGGAAGATCACCTGTTAGGCGAACTGGTCCTTCTGATCTATCTATATCCGCTGTTACGCGGACATCCCCTTCGGCGTCATCCCAAAAAATTCCTGCCGCTTCTTCTTCTGGCCCCGGCTATAGCTGCCGTCAACTGGACCGCCATGTATGTGGTCCAGGGAACTGCCCTGATGTCCCTTACATCCCTTCTGGCAATCCTTGGATTTACCTTTTGGGCAGTCTGGGTCTGGCAGTGTACTTTTTGGCAGAGTCTGTCTGCCGTCTGCATCGCCGGGATGCTGCAAAATTCTCTCTGTCTTACAACTGCCCATGGACTTGACGCCTTGCTGTCCATGGAAATGCCGGAAGCCATCCGCTCCATCATCCTCCTTCAGCTTGTCTGGCTGACTCTGCCCATTCACTTCGCTCTGTCCGCACTTCTCGGACGCCTTTGGCCGGATGGAATGGTTCGGACCTTTCTGGAGCATGCCGGCCGCCCCCGGCAGACGGCCCTTTTACTCCTTTTGCTAAGTATGTCCTTTGTTCAGCTGCACATAATGCAATATGGTATACAGCCAAAATATCTGCCCGAATACCTGACCGTTACCGCTGTCCTGACCATACTGGTCATCACGCTTCTGTTTCATCTCATGCAGCGGGAACTGGACCAGAGAAAGCTTCAGGTCCAGCAGGACATCATTGCTCAGCAGCAGCTTTATGAGCAGAGCCTGGAAGCCCTTCGTCAGGAAATGCGCACCTTCCGCCATGACCAGAAAAATCTGCTCATGGCATTTGCCGGAAAGGAAGCGGGCAAAGAACTTCTCTGCTCTTTTGAGGCTCTGGAAAAAGGCTTTGACCAGCGCCTGGAAGAAGAACTGCAGTTGTCTGCCCGCATCGGCAATTTATGTATTCCCCAGATGCGCAGCCTTCTGCTGGGCAAGCTTGCACAAATGTCGGAAAAAGGAATCAAGTGCCGCCTGGAAATTCTCTATCCGGTGAACAACATATGGATGGATATCTGGGATCTGGTCCGCTGTCTTGGAATTCTTCTGGACAACGCTCTGGAGGCGGCTCTGGAAACGGAAGAACCCTGGGTGGAAATTCTTCTCCTGCAGGAAGAACATACGTTCTCTCTTCGTATTTCCAATCCCTGGACCGGAAAGATCGACCATGCAGAGCTCTGGAAAGAAGGCTGGTCCACCAAAGGACCGGACCGGGGCATGGGCCTGTTCAGTTACCAGAAAATCCTGCAGAAGTATCCAGAAACCGTCTCTTCTGCAAGCTGGAGCGATGGCATTTTTGTACAGGAACTGACAACAGGAGGAACCCTATGATCGATATTTATCTCTGTGATGATGATGAACCGATCCGCCGCCGAATAGAGGCGGCGCTGAAACAGAAAATTCTGATAGAAGACTATGATATGCAGATCGTATGCAGTACCGGAGCACCGGAAAACCTGTTGGAACATCTGAAAACAGGCGGACAGAATCTTTACTTTCTGGATGTGGAACTTCAGGACGGGCAGTGGGACGGCTTTCTGCTCGGCCGGGAAATCAGGCGCCAGGATCCCCGCGGCATCCTGGTTTACATTACCAGCTACGGCGACCTTGCCTGCCGCACATTCCAATATCATCTGGAAGCATTTGACTATATCGTCAAAACGCCGGACCGGTTAGAAGCCTCTTTGTCCGACTGCCTGAAAGCTCTCCAGGACCGTCTGATGACCGAACGCCAGGCTCCGGTTCAGGTATATCCTGTACGGACAGGATCTGCTCTGCGTTATGTTCCGCTTCAGGATATTCTATTTTTTGAGACAGCCCCCAGACCTCATCACGTTCTGCTCCATACGGTCACTGGCCGTATGGATTTTCTGGGAAGTCTAAATGAGATCGAAGCAGAGCTGAAAGGAAGATTTCTGCGTACACACCGGGCGTATCTGGTTGCTCTCGACAAAATTGAAGCCATTGATCTAAAAAAAGGAAAGCTTCTGGCCGGCGGCATGGAATGCCTCATCTCCCGTGCCGCCAGGCCCCGGCTGCTTGAGCTGGCAGGGCAGACCTGCTGCCCTGTTCCATTCAGGAAATCATCGCTGCCATTCAGGAAATGATGCACATTTGCTGCCGCCTATCTGCTATACTGTTTTGTGGAAAATCCAAAAACTTTCAATCTAGGAGGCGCAAAAATGAACATCCGAAAAATCTCTGCCCTGATTCTTGCATCCTGTCTTGCAGTCCTGCCGGCAGGATGTGCTGCCGCAGATCCGGATCCGGCTCTTGTACAAACGAACATAAATGCCCTTACAATTCCCGAACAGGTACAGGTAGTTGGATTGGGGGAAGCAAGTCATGGCACAAAAGAATACCAACAGCTAAAAGCGGAAATCTTTCAGATTCTTGTAGAAAACTACGGATGCAGAACATTTGTTCTGGAGAGTGATTTTGGAAATGCTCTCGCAGTAGATGACTATATCCACGGCGGGGAAGGCACTGCTGAGGAAGCGGCTGTACAGATCGGCTTTCGAATCTACCGCACAGCAGAGATGGCTGCACTTCTGGACTGGATGCGGGCTTACAACGAGACTGCCCCTGAAGGAACAGACCTGCATTTCTATGGAATGGATATGCAGTCCGCAGACAACAGCAAAGCATACCTCTTCCGGATACTAGAGCAGGTCGACCCGGACCTCTGCGCATCGTACCAGGAGCGTTTTGCATTTCTAAATGATACGGACATGTTTGATCTCAGTACAGATGCTTTTGCTCAGGGACTGCCGGATGCCGAAAAGCTGATCCAGGATGTGGACCAGGCACAGGAGCAGATTACAGAAACTTTTGATGCCGAGACTTTCGCCTTTGCCAGAGAATGTGCCGTCAGCATCTACAACTGCTGTGATATTCGAAAATCAGACGGCGATTATAACGACGTACGCGACAGCCATATGACAGAAAAAGTTCTCTGGTTCCTGGAACACGGTGACGGCAGTCCTGTTTTTATCAGCGGACATAACGGACATATTGGGAAATCCAACTTTACTCTCTATTATGACTGCCTCGGCAAACGCCTGTCCGAACAATTAGGCGACCGGTATTTTGCTATCGGAACCGACGCCCGTTCTACTGCTTTTAATTCTCAGACAGCCGAAGGCTTTGACGAAAAAAATGTAGAGAATAAAAACGATCTGAACGCTCTTGCTGCAAAGACCGAAAATGGCCGTTACTACATTGATCTTGCCGCAGCATCCAAAGACAGCCGCTGGCAAAAGATTCTGTCCAAAAAGCAGCGTCTTACTACCCTGAACGTGGGAAGCATAACCTTCCTGAAAATGTTCTGTACGTCCAAGATCGTTCCCCTTGATACTTTTGATGCTATGATTGTCTATGATACTGTGGCACCGACTACTATGAACCCGTGACATATCTTTTTTCGTTTTTCAATATCTTAGTCCTTATAGCAGGAAGCGCCGCGCGAATCGCGCGGCGCTTCCTGCCCCTTATATCAAACCTTCCTTACACTTCAGCAATACATTCAATTTTCACCAGGCCACCCAGCGGAAACTTTGCCACCTGCACGCAGGATCTTGCCGGATAATTCCCGCCAAAGTACGACTCATAGATCTTATTGACCGCCGCAAAATCATCCATATCCGTCAGAAAGATCAGTGTTTTTACTACTTTCTGATAGCTGCTCCCGGCTGCTTCCAATAAGACCAATAACCCCCACACTCCTGCCGCCCAGGCGAATGGGCATGGAAATCTCAATCTCCTCCCTGCACAGATTCCGCCTGGGACAGTTCCGGCACAATTTTCCCTGCCCTGGTTCATGGATAATCTCTACGCTTCCCGTATTCAGCACATGCCGATATACATATCCTTCTGCTGACATGTCCTCGTTCACATGCTCCGCATAAATCCCTGTGCCGGCAATCCGAAACAGATTTTCGTCCACTACCTCCACTTCTACCTGCGCCACACGGGACATGATTCTGGCATAGGCTTCCACGGTATCCTGTATCTCAAGAAGAACACTTGATGTCTCCACTTTCCGCTTCCTCCGTTTTCTGCTGATGCTGCTTTTGGGCTTAGGATAGCATATTCCGGCTGGTTCGGCAATGCAAAAAAGGGTCCGCAAAACATGGACCTTTGTCTGCGGTCATGTTTCACGCACCCTTTTGCCTGGACATTTGCTGTAAGTGCTAGTTTAAAACACTGGAAATATACTCGATGGACGCAATATCATCTCCTGAGAAAATAAAGTTCAGCGTCATGCCGTCTTTTTTATAGGTGATCTTTTTATCGTCCTCTTCGTAGTCGTCCCCGTAAGCTGCGATTACATCATCTTTGGATTTGGATAAATCGATTCCTTCGGGTGTGGCTACGGTGTCGTCTTTCAGACTGATATAGCCTACATAGTTATCCTCTCCGTCCGGATAGGTGTTGATCTCAAAGCCCGGATAGGAATACAGATATGCCGTTCCCTGAGCCGCACAGCTTGGCTCCTCGAAGATGCTCTTCGGCTCTCCCAATGCATCTGCAATGGGTGCCATATCCATATCCACGCCGATGGTG
Source organism: Lachnospiraceae bacterium (assembly GCA_910574965.1). Taxonomy (GTDB): domain Bacteria; phylum Bacillota; class Clostridia; order Lachnospirales; family Lachnospiraceae; genus Hominiventricola. Next base: position 88,687 of record CAJTDB010000014.1, read on the forward strand.
ATTCCGTCGGTCTCGAAGACATAACCGCCGCCGGAAGCAGCCGGCTTCTCTTCCTCATCCGATGAAGCATCTTCCTGCTCCGGTGTCTCTGCAGGTGTGTCGTTTTCCTCTTCCTTCTTGCCGCATCCGGTCATGCCGATTACAGCGATCATGCTCATAGCTAACATAAATGTAATAAGTTTCTTTTTCATCGTTTATTCCTCCTATTTAAGTTCCGCATCCGCCCGGCAAATACCCCTTATGGAGAAGGTACTTCTTCTGCTTCGCAGCAGATGTACCTTCTGGGCATTTGCTGGGCAGATGCTGTTTTAAGTTCCGCATCCGCCCGGCAAATGCTGTTTTTATTTTTCTCCATGTTCCAGTTCGTAGGTCTGCCTTGCGCGCTCCTCCTGGTATTCGAAAATTTTATCCTCCCATCTTTCCTCTAAAGCGCTTTCGCCCCTGCGGCTTTCAAGGCCGCATTCGTCGGTCAGGATTTTTCCAAAATACCGGGAAAGCTTCTCCGCTCCGGAGAGATTCAGATGCAGGCCCGCATCGTAAGTGTCCTTGCTGAAGTCCAGGCCAATCTCTTCCGTCACATCCAGGAAATTATAATATTTCAGTCCATGCTTTTGCGCATAATCCCGGATTTGCGCATCCCACTCTTCGTACCAGTACGGATGCAGGCTCGGCGCCTTCACCAGCACTAGTTCCACACCAGATTTCTCACACAGTTTCGTCATCTTATCCAGATATTTATATGCATAATCTCCAAAGGTATAATCCGCCAGCACCCGCCCTTCCGGCACGTTCACGGCAGGCTTTACATCCACCCGCATATAATATCCATTATAAGTCACTTTTTTCTTCTCCCAGAAGTATCGGAAATCGTCCTCTGTCAACTGGCTCCATCGGCTGTGATACCGAAGAAGAGGGAAAACATAATCAATAAAATGCTCATCCTCCCTCATGGATGCCAGGATACAGCCGATCTTGGACTTGGACCAGCGCATACCGTCCAGCGTCATCCGGTTGTATGCCTCCTGCTGAGGTTCGTTAAACTCCATAGCCAGCACATTGAACACCACCACTTCCGGTTTTTCGTAGGTGAGTGTCTCCTCCAGAAGATAATAAGACTGCCAGACCAACTGCTGCGCACTTCCTCTAATATAGCTGTTGATCCCGTACTCCTCCCAGAGAACTGCCGGAGAAATATTTTCATAGAGTTCACAGTCTCCGATAAAGATCACGTCGTGATCCTTCACCTCGTCATAATACTCCTGTACCATGCCCCCTTCCATTACATCATCCATATATTTCGGCATCAGCAGACGCTGTAATAAGGATAAAACGAGTATAATCACAAAAACAGTCGGAACTGTCCGTATGATCCACCTCTTCCGCCTTTTCCATTTTCTCTGCTGTCTTCTTCTCTTCTTCATTCTGCTTCTCCCAAGCATCAACCCTGAACTGAAGCTCCTTCGATCAGTTCCCGGTATTCTTCTTTCAGACGGCCGCAGGCCTTTACCGCGCATCTGGCCATAAGCTGCATCACATCCAGATAACCCTTTCCGATCTCGTGATTTTCACGTATGACCGACAGCTCTGTACATCCCAGAAGGATCACTTCCGCGCCTCCTGCACGAAGCTCTTCAGAGACCCTCTGAAAGCGCTCCATCTCCGGCGGACGGCCTGCCTTGATATTTTGGTAGATCAGGTGCATCACATCTTTCTGCCTGTCATCCGACGGCAGCACCAGGCGGCACTCAGACGACGCAAACGCCTTTTGAAACAATCCGCTCTCTATGGTCCCGGATGTTGCCATCAGGCCCGCTGTGCGGATTCCCCGCTCCAGAAGATATCGATATGTCTCCCGGATCGTATGAATGACTGGTACCGGAATACCTTCCGTCAGCTCTTTATAAAAATAATTGGACGTAATGCATGGAACAGCAATCAGATCCACTCCCTGCTCTGCCAGATTTCTTCCCACCCGGATCATCTCCGGTTTGGGATCTGCCTTTGTATGATCAAGGATAAACGAAGTCCTGTCCGGAATCTGCGGACAACTGTGGATCAGCATTTCTATATGCTCTTGATCTACATGTGCCTCTGTCATCTCCGTGACCATCTGCATAAAAAGCGCAGTGGCCATAGGACCAAGTCCTCCGATCACTCCTAATTTTTTCATCCCTGTCTCACCTTCTTCTTTTCGCATCATACAGCCTTTTGATGGTTACGGTATGATATCCGGATATCTGGACCGGTCGTAATTATGAGTGCCGTCATGACTGTTGGAGTAAGACATCAGCTCCGCATCCGTCTTATAGAAGAAAGTAGACCCATCCACTCTTCGGCAGGTATCAAAATGATGCCAGCCTTCCCCGATATCGATCAGATTCCAGTAATGCATCGTTGTCGGTGTCGGGATTTTCTCAATATCCTTATTGGTAATCCCGGCTCTAGTCAGCAGGCATTTGGCCGTCATAGCATAGACATAGCAGTCTCCCTTGCGCTCCACAAGCCCTCTGTATGCTCCCTGAACCCAGTCCGTCTTGGGCGTTCCGTCCAGATATGCGATCCTCTCATGACACCAGTCATAGATCTTTTTCGCCTTGTCGTATTCGCTCATGCTCCCTGCCGCATCCCCAAACAGAGAATCCAGTATCTTATCCGCTTCCGCATTGACCAGATCTTCGGTGATATTGTCTACGGATACCGGCTCCACATGTACCTTCGCCAAAGCCGTGGCCTCATTGCCGGCCGCATCCACCGCCTTATACCGAACTTCATATACTCCCACCTTTGACAGATCCACATCTGCGGCATCCACCTGAAGTTCCACATCTTCATCTATATTGTCTGTAACCGTAATGCCCTTTTTGTAGGAAACACTGCCGCCTACAGGGACTTTCAGATCTTCCACACCGGAGATCACAGGCGGTTCGTCGTCAGCGCTCACCTTCAAGGAAGCGGTTTTCTTCGTCATGTTGCCGCCTTCATCTGCGATCAGAAGCACCACTTCCTGAACGCCTTCTTTCTCACACTCCGGCTTTTTCTCAAAGCGGACCGTAACGGAAGTCACATCTTCCACCTCTTCAATAAAGTCTTCTGCCTTGACATCCATGCCCATATAGACCGTCTTATCCTTTGTCACCACCACCGGAGCTATGGTATCTTCTACGCGAAGGGTGGACTTGACTTCTCTTCCGTAGACTTCGATGGCAATCTTATGATCCGCCACCGTATTCAGATCCAGGTCCTCACCCAGTCCTGAGAGAACCTTGGCTGTCCGGCTTTTCCAGTTGAGAAAGTCTGACAGCTCCGGGCAGGAATCCCCTGCCTCTATAATCAGTTCCTTTTTCACACACATGACCGGCAGCAGCAGGTAAGCAGCGCCGAGCATAGCTGTCAGCAGGAATAAGCAGAACACCAGTTTGGGTAAAAAACTGCTGCGTCTGTGCTTCTTTCTCTTACGTCTTTTATTAGAACCGGAGCGTCTGCGTTTCGCTTCCTGCCTTCGATATTCTTCCTGTCTTCTTTGTTCCTGACGCCTTCGCTGCTCCTGGCGGCTTCGGCCTTTGTTTCTTCTTGCTTTTTCCAAAGGTGTCCCCTCCCCTCATGCACACAAGTCCCCCTCTGAAAATGCGCTCCGTCAGATTGACAGCGAATATTGCTCACACAGCATGGTGACGGTCATGACAATCAGAAGATAATCGATCTCATAAGCTCCCATCAGTTTAAATTCGCTCTTCTGATACATCTGTTTCATTTCATTTACATGATCGGCATCAAAAATATTGTATTTCTGGATGAGCGCATCATCCAGAAACGCCAGCTTCTTTCCGTCAGACCGTTTGATTAGCGCGGACATGCCGGGAGCCTGGAACGGAAACTTCTTCCGTTTTAGAATCTCCTCCGGTACGATTCCTTCGGATGCTTTTTTCAGGATATATTTTTCATTGACGCCGTCCAGCTTATATTTATCCGGTATGGTTGTTACAAAGGACAAAAGCTCCACATCCAGAAACGGATGACGCCCTTCTACGGAATGGGAAAAGAACATCCGGTCTCCGTGTTCTCCCAGAAGGTGGTCAGAAAGCCGAAGCTTAAAGTCAATGTAGGACCGTCTTTTCTGGCTGCTGAGTCCTTTCACCCGGTCTACATTGATCGGGCTTTCCGCCCATGCAGAAAAACGGCCGATCTCTCCGCGGACATCCTGACTGTACACTTTCTGGTGAATCCTGCGAATCTCCGGATGAATGCGCTCATAACGAAAATATGGATCGCCCCACAAAAGTTCGTTGCATGCACACTCCTCCGGCGACATGCTGCCTCTTTGCATCATCCGGAACTGATCCACCATATAGCCTGCATAGCCGCAGAAAAATTCATCGGAACCCTGGCCGGTCAGCACCGCCTTGGCCGGGGAATCTTTCACAAGCGCAGACAGGAGAAATGCTGCCACATCATAACTTTCCTTAACTGCAGCTTCCGTATGATAAATCACCTTGAACAGATGGTCCCAGATCTCTTCCTCTGCCACATTGGTGTGGTAGTGAGTGGATTTTACACAGTCACGGACAATCTTTTGAAAAGGACTTTCGTCCAGTTCTCCGGCAATCTCCGCAGAAAACGAATAATAGCTGTTCAGCAGGAATTTTCCGATAAAGCAGGCCACAACCGAACTGTCAAGCCCGCCGGAAATATAAAAGCCAATCGGTACATCCGCAACCAGACGTCTGGAGATGGCTTTTTTCAGAAGCTCCCGAAGGCGTTCCACGTAATATGCCTCTCCTTTGTCCTCCTCTTCCGGATGGTAGATCACATCCCAGTATTCGATATTCTGAGGCGTCTGTCCCGGCAGAACCTTCAGCATATGTCCGCCTGCCAGAGAGTAGATTCCGTCAAAAAAAGTGACCGGAGAGACGATGCCCGGAAAATTCATCAACTGATCTACTGCTTTTAGGTTCAGCTTTCTGGGCACTCCCGGATATTCCAGAATGGCCTTGATCTCCGAGGCAAACAGCACTCTTCCATCCACGATGGTATAGAACAGCGGCGCGATGCCGATATGATCTCTGATTAGCAGTAGCTGATGATTTTTCTCATCGTACAGCGCAATGGCAAACTGGCCGTTCAGACGGTTCACAAAATCTGTCCCGTGCTCCTCGTACAGATGAAGAATAACCTCCACGTCCGTCCCGGTCCGAAAGGTATGCCCTTTCAGCAGCAGTTCCTCCTTCAGATCCTGATAGTTAAAAATTTCTCCGTTGCAGATCATGGATACGGTCCGGTCTTCGTTCTGAAGCGGCTGCATCCCTCCATCCAGATCGAGAAAGCTCAGACGGTTAAATCCAAGCGCCGCCTGTTTAAGCACCAGCATCTGGCTCCCGTCCGGTCCCCGGTGCCGGATCTTCTGAAGCATCCGGCCTAAGATCTCCCGGTCAATCGGTCTATCCCCTTCCAGATTATAGATTCCGCATATACCACACATATTTTTATATTCTCCTAATTACCGTTCCGCATTTGTCTAATGGATACCCACTCTCTGGAAACATTTTCCGCCGCCCCTGGCGTCTGAAAATCCTTCCGGGCATCCATCAGACAAATGCTGTTTACCGTTCCGCATTTGTCTAATGGATACCCACTCTCTGGAAACATTTTCCGCCGCCCCTGGCGTCTGAAAATCCTTCCGGGCATCCATCAGACAAATGCTGTTTACCGTT
>CAJTDB010000015.1 GCA_910574965.1 Lachnospiraceae bacterium
AAAAACCAGAAAAAAGTAATAATATATAGCTACATTTTGAAGTATTGAAAAAAGCGGAAAAAGCCCATGTTTGCTGGATTTTCCGCTTTTATGCTGTCAAAGATGGGAGTATAGCATGTTTAAGTGGATTTTTCAAGAAAAATGTTGGAAATGCCAAGAAATATCAAGAAAAGTGCACAAAAAGCCCCCTCTGTCTGCCGCCCTTTTAGTGCCGGAAACAGATCTCCCCTGTCTTTTCATCCATATGCTCAATGATGGCCAGCGACTCCACATGATACCCTTTCTCACGCAGAAGCTTTCCGCCCATCTGCTGTCCTTTCTCAATCACGATGCCGATGCCTTCCACCGAGGCACCCGCGCTCTCGATCAGCTCCAATAAACCGTTCACGGCGCATCCGTTGGCCAGAAAATCGTCGATAATCAAAATATGATCCTCCGGTCCTAGATACTTCCGGGAGACAATCACATCATAAACTCTTTTGTGTGTAAAAGACTCAATCTTGGTACTGTACACCTCTCCGTCAATATTGATGCTCTGCGCTTTTTTTGCAAAGACTACAGGTACTTGAAAATACTGCGCTGCAATGCACGCGATGCCGATTCCCGACGCCTCGATGGTCAGGATCTTGTTCACCGGACGATCTGCAAACAGCCGTTTAAATTCTTTGCCCATCTCGTTAAAAAGTGCAATATCCATCTGGTGATTCAGAAAATGGTCTACCTTCAGTACATTTCCTGCTTTTACAATTCCGTCTTTTTGTATCTTTTTCTCTAACAGTTCCATAAAACGCTCCGCCCCTCTTTGGTATTTTACCATCATCTTATCATGGAGCCGGCGGTTCGTAAAGTCCAAGTTCTGAAAGCTGTACGTAAAGATCCGCCTCTGTTACCGCTTCCACAATCTGCTCCGCCGTCACATTGCAAAAACTGTTCCCGGTCATGCCAAGATAAACAAATCCGGCAAACAAAAACAGACTGACTGTGAATTTCAGCTTGAACACGGCAAGCGAGCCGGAAGGCTCCCTGCCCTCCGGCTCCATAAAGCTATGCGCTTTATTCCCGTAAGTCTCTCTTAATAACTGTTCCCGATAGGCACCCATCTCTTTATACTCCTTCCGGTAATCAACCTCTTACTGGAATTGTATGAGCCTTTTTTTCAGAACATGCCCCCTATCGGTTTGCCAATTCCCTGGTAATGTCCTCCCAGGTTACGCCCCGTTCCGCCATAAGCACCATGGCATGGTAGAGAAAGTCCGACAGTTCGTATTTGATTTCCTCCGGATCCGGATTCTTGGCAGCGATGACCAGCTCCGTGGCTTCCTCTCCCACTTTTTTCAGAATCTTGTCCAGCCCTTTGTCAAACAAATAGTTGGTATAAGACCCTTCTTTTGGATGAAGTTTTCGGTCCAGGATTGTCTCATACACCTGTTCAAACACTTTTAACGGATTGGCCTCGTCGTACTCCCTCTGTACCAGATTTCGGTAGAAACAGGTGCGGTTTCCCGTATGGCAGGCGGCCCCGGTCTGGCTGACTTTGGCCAAAATTGTATCATTGTCGCAGTCAATGTCCAGGGATTTCACATACTGAAAATGACCACTGGTCATTCCTTTTATCCAAAGTTCCTCGCGGCTGCGGCTCCAGTAGGTCATTTTCCCTGTGGCAAGAGTCGTTTCAAAGGCTTCTTCGTTCATATAAGCCACCATAAGAACTTCCAAAGTCTTATAGTCCTGCACAACTACCGGCAGCAGTCCGTCTCTGCCCGGCTTTAGCTCCCCCCAGGAAAGGCGGCTCTCCAATGTATTCATCCGAAGTCCTCTCTCGGAAGCTCTCTCCTTCAGAGACATAAAATCCGACACCTCCGTGGAAAAATACGCCGCAGAAATACCGGTTACCCACTTGTAAGACAGCACGTCAATCACCGCATCATCCGTAGCCGCCGGACTGATGCTGACTACCGGCAGCTCACCCCGGTAGGGACACTGGCTGTCCGAACCGGACCAGAACAGAAGGCTTCCCCATTCCTCCAGACCAGGCACAAACTGCGATGGATCCGACAGGCTGAAGGCGATCTTCTCTTTGCCAAAGCGCTCGGATACTTCCTTTGCAATCTCCACATTGCTCTCTCTGCCAAAGTTCAGTATGGCTTTTTGACACCCGGCGTAGAGAATCTTCTTCACGTCCTCCACCCGCCGGATATGGCCGCCTGCATAGACCGGGATCTCCGCCGCCCGGCAAATCTCCTTCATGCTGCCGATATTTTCTTCGTGCTCCTCTTCTGTCTCCGACAGGTCCAGAATCAGGATGCCGTCTGCACCATTGTCACTGTAAAATCTTGCAAGTTTCTCTCCTTTTTGCCCGTTGGCTTCTCCGTTTTGAAGGGGCATGACCGGAATCAGGTATTTTTTCTTCATTTTATAAGCTGCCTTTCGTTGATAATACGTCCGTAATCCGCTCATCATACGACACCGCCGCATCCAGTGCCTTGGCAAATGCCTTGAACATGGCTTCACACATATGATGATTGTTGCTGCCGGACAGAAACTTAAAATGCAGATTCATCTGCCCGCTGCAGGAAACGGCATAGAAAAATTCTCTCACCATCTCCGTATCCATATCCCCCAGCCGCGGGACGGTAAACGAAACATCCGACATATAGTACGGCCGTCCGGACAGATCCACGGCACACAGTACCAGCGCCTCGTCCATGGGAAGGATGCAGCTTCCGTAACGCCGGATGCCTTTCTTATCTCCCACGGCTTCTCTCAGAGCGCCTCCTAATACGATTCCGGTATCTTCAATGGTATGATGACTGTCTACATGCAGATCTCCATCCACCCGGACTTTTAGATCAAAGAGTCCATGGCGGGCAAAGCCGTCCAGCATATGGTCAAAAAAACCGATCCCTGTATGAAGTTCTGTCCGGCCTGTACCATCCAGGTTCAAAAGGAGCCGGATCTTTGTCTCCTTGGTGTTTCTCTCAGCTTCTGCAGTTCTGTTCATCCTGTCACTTCTCCTTTTCAAAACGCACCCGAACAGAATTGGCATGGGCCGTAAGCTGCTCCTGCCGGGCAAAATACTCGATATCTTCATGAACCTTTGCAAGAGCCTCTCTGGAATAATAAATGATGCTGGATTTCTTTATAAAATCATCCACAGAGACCGGTGAGAAAAATCTGGCGGTCCCGTTGGTAGGCAAAATATGGTTCGGCCCTGCAAAATAATCGCCCAGAGGCTCACTGCTGTTCTCTCCTAAGAAGATAGCTCCGGCATTACGTACTTTCATCATATCCTCAAAAGGATTTTTCGTCATAATCTCCAGATGCTCGGAAGCAATCAGGTTCACCGTCTCCAGTGCTTCCTCCTTCGTATCCGCCACCAGAATATATCCGTAATTTTCAAGGGATTTCTCAATGATCTCTCTTCTTGACAAATCTTTAACAAACTGCTCCGCCTGCTGGGACACCTGTTCGGCCAGCTCCCGGCTGGTAGTCACGAGAATGGCACTGGCCAGCTCGTCATGTTCTGCCTGAGACAGAAGATCCGCCGCCACATACCGGGCATCCGCCGTCTCGTCCGCCAGCACCAGAATCTCGCTGGGGCCTGCAATGGAATCAATGCTCACATAGCCGGACACTGCCTTTTTGGCCAGTGCCACGAAAATATTTCCCGGTCCGGTGATCTTGTCCACCTTCGGTATGCTCTTCGTCCCGAAAGCCATCGCCGCCACTGCCTGGGCGCCGCCGGCTCTGTAGATCTCGTCTGCCCCTGCTTCCTTAGCCGCCACAAGGACTGCCGGATCGATCTTTCCCTGCCGGTTGCAGGGCGTTGTCATAATGATTCGCTCCACACCGGCGATTTTAGCCGGTACAATATTCATCAGCACGGAGGACGGATAGACCGCCTTCCCGCCCGGCACATACACCCCGGCCGACTGAAGCGGCGTTATCTTCTGCCCCAGCATCGTTCCGTCCGCCGTCGTATCAAACCAACTGTACCGCTTCTGCTTTTCATGATAAGAACGTATGTTTGTCAGAGCTTTTCGAATCGTTTCCAGAAGCCTCTGGTCGATCTTCCCGTACGCCTCCTGAATGTCCTCCTGCGTCACCCGGATATTCGACTCGCTGATTCCTTCCCAGTCGAACCGGCGCGTATATTCCAGCAAAGCCGCATCCCCTTCCATGCGCACCCGCTCCACAATCTCAGCCACTGCGTTCTGATACTCTCCATACTGATTCGGACTTCTCTTCAAAAGCTGCTCCAACAGCTCCCCTCTGGACCCCTGGTCCAAATGAACGATCCTCATGCTTCCTCCTCCTGACCTTATCCATAATCCTAAGGATGCGCCCTTTGCACCCTTGGCGCCGCTTATATCACCGCCTTCAGCCCGCTTATCACTTTCCCAATCCGCTCATTTTCCATTTTCATGCTCACCTGGTTCACCACCATGCGCGCCGACAGCGGACAGACCTCTTCAAGCACCTTCAGTCCGTTTTCCTTAAGCGTTGATCCGGTTTCCACGATGTCTACAATAACTTCCGAAAGCCCCACAATCGGCGCCAGCTCAATGGAGCCGTTCAGTTTAATGATCTCCACCGTCTGATGCTTTCGGTTATAGAAATAATCTTTTGCAATATGAGGGTATTTCGTAGCCACCCGGATCAGTTCCTGATGCTTCAAAAGTTCTCTGGCCGACTCCGGTCCGCAGACACACATGCGGCATTTCCCATATCCCAGATCCAGCACCTCATACATCCGCCTGCCTTCCTCCAGAATGGTATCTTTTCCCACAATTCCCACATCTGCTGCCCCGTATTCCACATATGTGGGCACATCCGGTGCCTTCGCCAGAAAAAAGCGCAGTTTCAGCTCTTCATTTACAAAAATCAGTTTTCTTGTGGCCGGATCCTGCATCTCCACGCAGGTAATTCCCATCTGTTCGAACAGCTCCATGCTCTTCTTCGCCAGACGCCCTTTGGCCAGAGCAAATGTCAGATATCTCATAGAGTGCCCTCCTCTTCGGTATAAAGGATTTCCCGGATTCCGTTTTTCTCTGCGTACGCCTCGTAATCCTTACCAATTCGTTCCGGCAAAAGCTCCACGGCTCTGCCCGCCTTTCGAAGTTCCACGGCTTTTTTGATGGCCCGCTCTGCCTGCGAAGCCCGGTAGACGATCATCACCTTCTGCACTTCTTCGTCTGTCTTCACCTTCTGCCTGGACAGCGCACTCATAAGCCGGTCCATGACAAAGGCAACTCCCGTGGCAGGCGCCGGCTTTCCGAAATGATCCATCAGCGTATCATAACGCCCCCCTTTGGCAACGGGCTCTCCGGTTCCGTAAGTGTATGCCTGAAAAATAATCCCCGTATAATACCGATACTTGCTGACTACGCCCAGATCAAATGTAATATATTTCTCATATCCGTAGCAAACCAGAAGATCATAGATCTTCCGAAGCCGGTCTAACGCCCTTCTGGCATCTTCTGTCACCGCACAGGCATCTGCCCTTTCCAGAACGTCTACGGACCCGAAGAGGTTCGGAAGGGCCGCAAAGGCTTCTTTTAACCCGGCGGATACCGGAATGGGTTCTAAAAGCTCCCGGACGCCGTAAATATTTTTATTGGAAATCAGCTCCCGAAGTTCCAGCTCCATCTCCTCGTCAAGCCCGGCCTCCCGAAGAAGGCTTTTGAAAAAATCCACATGTCCGATGCTTACCTGAAATTCACTCAGTCCCGCTTTCAGAAGGGATTCTGCCACCAGCGCCATCAGCTCTGCATCCGCCTCCACGCTTCCGTCCCCGATAAGCTCCGCGCCAAGCTGAGTATTCTCCTTTAACCGCCCCTGCAGGTCCGAGTGGTTGATAAATGTATTCGCCACATAGCACAGACGGACCGGCATGTCCTCCTCTGTAAAATATTTCGTCACAGCCCTGGCAATCGACGGCGTAATATCCGGCCGCAGGACCAGCGTATTTCCCTCCCGGTCAAAAAATTTAAAAAGCTCACGGGACGGAACCGTGCCCACCTCCCTGCTGAATACATCAAAAAATTCAAAGGTAGGCGTCTGGATGTCCTCATATCCATAACTGCTCAACACTTTGTGCATAAGCTCCTGCACACGGTTTTTGCGCCTGCACTCTTCATTATAAATGTCGCGCACTCCTTCCGGAGTATGTAAAATTTGCTTGTACATGCTCTGCTCCTTCTGCCTTTCCTGTGTCCGGCCGCAACTTTTCTTCACCGAATCTGCTTTTCAAACAAACGGCCCGGTCCGCCTTTTCAGCGCCTTTACTTTAACATGGTAAATTGCTAATACCTTAAAGACAACAGTTGTATTATACCATGTCACGCGTCATTGTCAACCTCCGATTGTAAATCCCGGCTCAAAGGCTCCAGATACGGCACTAAAAATCCTTTTCCCGAATCAAAGAAATAGGCTGTATCCAGCTCTTCCATCCGAAAACTTTTGCGTCCCCCCTCACAGGCACGCATCCAGAATTTTAAAAGCTGCCGGATATGCAGATAGTAGAACATACGTTCTGATGTGTAATAGATAATCAGAAATGCCTTTCCTCCCTGCTTCTCAAAGTCTTTCATAAATTCCACCTGATGCTCGTGTACATTGTGAAGCGGAAAAGTTGCCGTCCGGCATTCCTTGGCATCAAAGCAGACCGGGATGCCCTGTACGGCACCGATATAATCTACGGTACTTTTCTGCTCGAAATAGGCAAGTGTAATGTGATGGTGTTCTTTATCGATCTGAATGGGGGTGATCGGCGTCGGCACCTTCTGAATCAGTGCCAGCCCCTTTTCCCGGTATTTTTCATTGGTCCGGTTAATCATATCTTCCAGCGTGGAGCCTCTAAGGCCCCTTGTATTCCAGGTAGACATAGGCAGTCAGTGTTCTTCCTTTTCCTTTTCTTCCAGAATCTTTTGCATCAGCGCAGGCATCCCGGCCTCCATGCACTTTCCGGACAGGGCTTCTAAGGGCGCCTTCATCTTCGGCAGCTCAATTCTTCCTGCGTGGAGAAGCTGGCTCTGCAGTCCGTACTGTTTTTTGTATGCTTCATTCAGCTCCCTGCAGCCGTATTTCCAGTCCCCGATGACCGGATGGCCTTCGGAAGCCAAGTGGGCGCGGATCTGATGAGAACGTCCCGTAATCAGCAGCACTTCCAAAAGCGTACAGTCCGAAAAGACCCGAAGGGGATGATAGGCAGTCTCAATGAGCCATGCGCCTTCTTGTTCTTTCGGCACAATCCGGACTTTGTTCGTGGCAGGATCTTTCCACAGATAGCCTTTGATCTTCTGCTGGTCTGTAATCTGTCCTGCCGCCAGACACTGGTAGTATTTGTGCAGGCTCCGGTCCCGGATGATCTTTGACATCTCCCGAAGTCCTGCCAGAGATTTTCCGCAGATAACGATGCCGCTGGTGTTCCGGTCCAGCCGGTTGCAGACCGACGGCCGGAAGTCAAAGCAAAGCTGCTCTGACGGCTCTTCTTTTGAACCGCTTCCTTCCTTCCACTGCCCGCTCTGTCTCAGATAGCCCAGCACATACTCGTTCAGGGATACGTCCTTTGGCTTTGCCTTCTGAGTCAGCATTCCAACAGGCTTATTGACCATAAGTACATGCGCGTCCTCATAAACAATGTCCAGCTTTGTCACCGGATAGGACACTGCCTTTTGTTCCGGCTTCCCCGCAAACCGCTCATAAGTCTCATCCGACAAAAAAAGCCGGATCCGGTCTTTTGCCCGGACAATCTCCCTGCCCTGGGCCTTCTTTCCGTTCAGCGTGATATTTTTCTTCCGCAGCATTTTATAGAGGAATCCTCTGGAAGCTTCCTTCAAATATCTGGACAGCAGACGGTCCAGCCGCTGCCCCGCTTCCGCTTCCTGTACAATGATCTCTTTCATATATTTCTCCTGCTCTTCAAAGGGAAACCGCCATCAGAAGATGACGGATGATCTCTTCTCTCGTATATCCTGGGTAACGGTCATCTTCCCGGAAAGGCACCTGCTCCGGTTCTGTCCGGGACATGCGCGCAAGCTGTCCGAGGAAAGCTTCCTGCTCCTTTACGATCTTTACATTTTGCTTATAGGAACCTTTTTTCAGCATGTCCCGAATGTGCGCAGCCGCTTTCGCCGCATCCAGCTTCGGATCGCTGGAGTAGCCGAGCACTTCCCTCCCCGCCGACACGATACAGTCCACCGGGTAATTGTTCTCATAGGAGGTGAACACCAGTTCGTACAGCACAGGGAGTTCACCCTTTTGTGCCTCTACCTTTTCCCACATTGCCCGGTCCATGGAATGATACCGGCTGGCCATAACAGCCCGGACTACCTGATTGCAGCCGGGAAGGCAGCCTACGATAGCCACTACCGTTATTACATTTTCGCGGGTTCCGTGAAGGATCCAGGCCGCCAGGAAGATCAGCACCGGCACCGAAAGCATTAGCGCCGCCCGCTTCCATGCCAGGACCCGGCTTCGATCCAAATATCCGTAAGTTCCCTTTTCCAGCTTCTGGTTCATGTTGAATGTCTCTCCTGCTTTTTCTTATGGATGTTCCGAATGGTCTTTTTCTTTCTGTCAGGCCCGCTCTTTCTTTTCCCCTGGTTTTTCCCGGTCTGCCCCGGCTTTTCCGGTCCGTCGGGGCGCAAAAGGCACTTTGGTCCATACCCGATCAGATCTTCCCGCCCGGCCAGCATAAGGGCCTCTTTCACAAGCCCGCGGTTTTTCGGATTGCGGTACTGAATGAGCGCCCGCTGCATTTCCTTCTCGTGCAGACTCTTTGGCACGTACACCGGCTCTGCATTTCTTGGATCCAACCCTGTGTAGTACATGCAGGTGGAAATCGTAGAAGGCGTCGGATAAAAATCCTGCACCTGTTCCGGCATATAGCCCAGATCCCTGCAGTATTCCGCCAGCTTCACTGCCTCCTTCATGGTGCTTCCCGGATGGGAAGACATCAGATACGGCACCAGATACTGCTTCATTCCCAAACTTTCATTCATCTTCCGATATCTCTCGGCAAATTCTCTGTATATCTTATGCTCCGGCTTCCCAAGGCAGGCAAGCACTTTATCACTCACATGTTCCGGCGCCACTTTAAGCTGTCCGCTCACGTGATACCGGCACAGCTCTTCCAGAAAAGCGCTGTCTTTGTCCGCCAGCACATAGTCAAACCGTATTCCTGAACGAATAAATACTTTCTTTACATTCGGAAGGGCACGCAGTTTCCGAAGAAGCGCCAAATAGTCCGTATGATCCGCCCTCAGATTCCTGCAGGGATTCGGAAAGAGACACTGCCGGTCCCGGCATGTTCCTTTTGTCATCTGCTTTTCGCAGGAAGGAGCCCGAAAATCCGCCGTAGGACCGCCTACATCATGGATATAGCCTTTAAAATCGGGTTCCTTCGCCATCTGCCTTGCTTCTGCCAGAAGGGATTCATGGCTTCTGGTCTGAATGATTCTGCCCTGATGGAACGTCAGAGCGCAGAAAGAACAACCCCCAAAGCAGCCCCGGCAGCTAGTCAGACTGAACCGTACTTCCGACAGAGCCGGCACCCCGCCTGACGCATCGTACATCGGATGCCAGGTTCTCTGATAGGGAAGCCCGTATACTCCATCCATTTCCTTCTGAGTCAGAGGCTTTGATGCGGGGTTCTGCACTACAAAGCAATTTTTAGAATAGCCTTCTGCCAGCCGCTTTCCCGAAAAAGGGTCCGTGTTGCTGTACTGTATAGCAAAGCTCTCTGCATATTTTTTCTTATCTTTGATGATTTCCCCGTACTCCGGCAGCAGGACACAATGCCGGAGCTGTTCCGGCGACCGAACTTTGCAGACCGTGCCCGGAATGTCCGTCAGCTCCTGCACCGGGATACCCTCCTGCAGCGCCCAGGCGATGGCCGTCACCGACCGTTCCCCCATGCCGTAGGAAATCAGGTCTGCACCGCTTTCCAGCAGTATGGACCGGCGCACCGAATCTGACCAGTAGTCATAATGTGCCAGCCGCCGAAGCGATGCCTCAATGCCGCCGATAATCACAGGAATGTTTTTATATTTCTGCCGGATCAGGTTGCAGTAGACGATGACTGCCCGGTCCGGCCTTCTGCCGGATATCCCGCCCGGCGTATAGCTGTCCGTGCTCCGGCGCTTCTTTGCCGCCGTATAATGATTGACCATGGAATCCATATTGCCGGCCGATACCAGAAAGCCAAGACGCGGCTCTCCAAGCGCTGTAATGCTGCTCACATTCCGATAATCCGGCTGTGCGAGAATACCAACGGTAAATCCCTGCGCCGTCAGTACCCGGCTGATTAACGCCGGCCCAAAAGACGGATGATCTACATAGGCATCCCCGATCACATAGACAAAATCAAGCCGGGAAATCCCAATCTCCTCCAGATCTTCCCGGCACACAGGGAGAAATCCCTGCCGCACCGCAGAGGGTCCTTTCGATCTGCTTCTCATGATCTTTGCAATGCTCCTCTCTGTCTTTCCATAGTTCTCTGGCCCACGCTCTTGGTTTCGGTTTCTTCTTTTAATGCCTGGATCTCCCCTTTTGTCAGCATACGATATTCCCCCGGCATGAGCGTTTCATCCAGCATAAGGGATCCCATGGACAACCGCTTCAGATAGAGAACCTGACAGCCTATCGATTCGAACATACGTTTGATCTGATGGTATTTTCCTTCATGGATCGTCACCTGCACTTCACTGACCGAACCGCTCTTTCTGATCTGCAACACTGCCGGCAGAGTCGGGCGTTTTTCTCCGATGGAAAGCCCTTCCCGGAACTGTCTGATATGCTCCTTCGTCACCTCCCCGGACACCTCTGCATAATAGGTCTTGTCCACATGTCTCTTCGGCGACAGCAGTTTATGAGCCAGCTCCCCGTCATCCGTTAGAAGCAGCAGTCCCTCTGTGTCCTTGTCCAGACGCCCGACCGGAAATAGTTTCTTCTTATACGGAACATCCAGAAGGTCCAGGACCGTCCGCTCCTTCCGGTCCTCTGTGGCGGAGACGACCCCTGCCGGTTTGTGCAGCATCAGATAGGCAAAGGACATGTATACCGCCTGTCTCCCTTCGCAGATTACCTGGTCTTCTTCCTCGCGCACTTTTTGCTCCGGCCCTTTCGCCGGCTCCCCGTTTACCCATACAAGTCCCTTTTTCAGAAGGGTTTTCACCTGGCTTCTGGTACCAAAACCAGTCTCACAGAGAAACTTGTCCAGCCGCATCATGCGTTCATCCTCCATCCGGAAAAATACTTATTCCGCAGCGTTCCCCGAATCAGCTTGCCCCAGCCAAGGGGATAGCCGTCCACGCAGACTAGCTGCCATCCCCCGCTTCTGGCACACTCTTTATCCTCCACCTCTATCGTTTCCCCTTTCAGATAGCGGAGAATCCGTTCGTCCAGGGCCGGCAGATCGATGACAGAGGCATACTCCTCTTTTTTCAGCACCATGGCAAATGCCTGGCTTGGCTCAAACCGTTTTTTCAAAAGCTCTCCCATATACAGCCCTGAGCGCAGAAAGCGAAGCCCCGGACATTTTCCGATGCCTTTTGGCATCCAGAACACTTTCGTATCCTTAATCTGGATTCTGGACTGGTCCAGAGGCATCCTTACGTCTTTCAGAAATTCCGTAAGTTCCGGAGGAAGTTTCCCGGCCGGCAGCTTTCCTGCAAGTTCGCTGCCGCCCTGTACCCCGTCCTTTTGCAAAAGCGCCAGAAAATGCCCCTCCCCGTCAATTTTATGCGGAAAGAGACGGACGCATTTGTCCAAAGGAAATGTGCTTCCTATCAGCTCCGGCTTTCCCGGACAAAAGCCTTCGTACCAGGGAATCTCTGCCAAATGAAAATCCGGATGCTTTTTCAGGAAAGCGTCCACACTCCCTTCATTTTCCAGTTCTGAAAAAGTACAGGTGGAGTACAGCATCATTCCGCCCGGTTTTAAAAGTGCCGCTGCCTGGTCTAAGATTTCCCGCTGCATTTTCGCAAATACTTCCGGCCCCTGCCTTTCCCAGGCAGCAATCATATGGCTTTGCTTCCGGAACATCCCTTCACCGGAACAGGGGGCGTCGATGAGAATCTTGTCAAAAAATTCATGGAAATACCGGTCCAGCCGGTCTCCCATCTCACTGGTTATGAAAATATTCGGCATCCCGAATACTTCCAGATTTTTAAGCAGCGCCTTTGTCCTGGAAGCGCTGGCATCGTTTGCAACTAACAGCCCTGTATGAGACAGCTTTGCTGCAAGTTCTGTCGCTTTCCCGCCCGGCGCTGCACACAGATCCAGCACCCGATCCCCTTTCTCTACCGGAAGCACATGCGCCGGAGTCATGGCACTTGGCTCCTGAATATAATACAGCCCCGCATAATAATACGGATGCTTTGTGGGCGCGTCCTCCTCCGTATAATAATACCCGTTCTCAATCCAGGGCACCTTTCTCAGACTCCGAAAAGGATTGATACGTTCAAACTCCTCCACGGAGATCTTGGAAACATTTACCCGAAGCCCCATAAACCGCGGCTTCTCATAACTTTCCAGATACGCCTTTAGCTCCGGGCCGAGAATCTTTCTCATATTTTCTATAAATAATTCTGGTAACTGCATTTCTTTTTTCTTTCTCTGATTATAGTTCCGTATCTGCCCACAAATGCCCTGTATCTAGAAGCATTTCCATACACTTTCGTGTCTGTAAATCCTTCTGGCATTTCTGGGCAGATACTGATTATAGTTCCGTATCTGCCCACAAATGCCCCTTGTCTAGAAGCATTTCCAGGCAGACACTGATTAATGATACATTATACCACAACCCACCCTTAATAAGAATAGCTTAATTTCTTATTTTCCAGATATTTCAGCATCCAATATGGATTCACTGCCATCTCCTGATCTGCTCCCAGAGGCACATAAATTCCCAGGTGCAGATGCACCGGAAACTGTCCTGTCGTCCCTTCCGGTCCGTAGCCCGTATCCCCCATATACCCTAAAAGCTCCCCTGCTTCTACCGGCTCCCCAGCGTTCCACTCCTTCGCATAAGAAGCCAGATGCGCATAGTAATAATAATTCCCATTGCCGGAGCGCACCCCAATGCGCCATCCGCCTTTTTCCAGCCAGCCCACCTGTTCAATGATGCCATCCGTTATACTGACTACCGGATAATATCCCGGCTCATCTACAGACGCCATAATATCGGTCCCTTCATGCCCCCGTTTTCCGCCGTAGCTCCGCTCTGCCATCCAGGAATTTTCAAATGCAACCTCCGCGTCCGCATTCCCTGCAGAAACCGGAACCGGAAACCAGACCAGCTCCGACCAGACCAGTTCCAGTGTATCCCGATAGATCTCAAAGTCCCCTCTCATATTCTGTTCCGGAAACATCCGCCCTTCCAAAAGTTCAGAAAGCCAGATCATTTCTCCCTGAATCACACAGTTCAGCAACAGCATCAAAGTCAGATAACACGCAATCTTACGAATCGAACTCATATTTTACCGCTTGCCCCATAAAATGTAGGGAATTAGTTCATTATATGGTGGCTTCTTGAAAAAGATACTTTTCCTTCTCCCAATCATCGGCCTGCTTTTACTTTTATTCACCCGTCCGGATGTCATCGCCTCCGGCTGCTCCCTTGGACTGACCCTCTGGTATACGGCTGTCCTGCCCTCCCTTCTGCCATTTATGATCCTCTCCGGTCTGCTGATCCGGACAGGTCTGTTCCGGTATCTGAATTCCGTCTATGCTCCCTTTTTAGGCCGGCTGTTTTCCATATCGGACGAAGGTTGTTATGCAGTCCTTCTTGGATTCTTATGCGGATTTCCCATGGGGGCAAAAGTCATCGCTGATTTGGTGCAGGAAGGCCGAATCTCTCCGGAGGAAGGCTCCTATCTGCTTGGCTTCTGCAACAACGTAAGCCCCGCCTTTTTTCTGAATTATGTCTGCCTGCAAAAGCTTGGATATTCATCTGTACCATGGAAGCTGGTGTTTCTCTTCTATGCCATTCCCTTAGCTTACGGCCTTTTTACCCGGCCCTTTTACCACTTTGCCTGCCATCCCGGAATGAAAAAACAGGCACCGCTGCACCGGCTGGATTTTCCGATGCTGGATGCCTGTATGATGGACGGATTTTCCACCATTACCCGTCTGGGCGGATATATTATGCTCTTTACAATCCTGGTGCAGTTCTTAAAACTGCTGCCGCTGTCCGGACCTGTCCCTGCCCTTCTATGCGCGCTTTTAGAGATCAGCAGCGGCGTGGATCTGCTCAGCGCCCTTTCCCTGCCGCCCCTGCTCCAAAACGCTCTTGTATGTACCTGCACTGCTCTCGGCGGCTTCTGCATCTGCGCTCAGACGCAGAGTGTTCTTGCCGGTACACCGCTCTCCATCCGCACCTGGCTGAAAGGAAGAGTCATCACTGCTTCCCTTGTGTTTCTTCTGGTGTCCCTTCCTGGGGTGGTGCCAGCTCCTCCCGGTTGCTGGTAATAACGGCATAAAACTCCTGGAAATTGCTCATCATGGCGTCATAGCGGGCATTGGATGTGTCTACCATGCGCTGGATCATATCCTGAAGCTCTGCCAGCCGCTCATCCGTATACTGGATGGCACCGAGACGAATCTCGTTTGCATCCCGCGTAGCACTGTCCAGAATCTCCTGGGCCTGCTGGGTGGCCGTTTCAATGACCTCGTTGGCCTTTTCATAGGCTAACTGCATTACCTCATGCTCATTGACCATCTCCTGGTTCTGAAGGTTCGCCTGATCGACGATGGCCTGTGCTCTTTTCTTGGCATCGGCCATAATGGCTTCCTTATTCGCCAGCACTTTTTGATAACGTTTGACTTCCTCCGGCGTTTTCATTCGAAGTTCCCTTAAAAGCTCTTCGATCCTGCCGCGTTCTACGATGATCTTGTCCCCGGAACTGAACACAGGCCCTTTACAGGTATCAATATAATCTTCGATCTCTTCAATGATCTGCTCGATTCGGCTGTTGCTGCTGCTCATCTTCCCTTTGCTCCTTCCATGCGCTCTGTCCTCTCACACGCTTCTATCTATCAAATACACTTTTGTATCTCCCATCCGGATCTTTTGTAATTTCATGGTAATTATAACTGAACCTGTACAAATACGCAAGGTATAATTATGACTGCTCCCGTATCTGGATCCCATATAGGAAATACGGACAGGAAACAAGCAGCGTCCAAAGGGGGCGCCGCAGCACGCAGCGCCCCTTTCTTTCTCTTATTTGGCTGATGCCGTCGCCTTCGTAGCCTGAAGCACGATCTCGCTGAAATACCTGGAATCCACTTCTCCTAACAGATAACGTTCCATCTCATAAGAATTGCCCACTTTCTGAAGCGCTCCGGGCTTATGAAAACTGACGCCGCCGACGGTCACTTCTTCATTTTCGCAGCCTACGCAGCAGCCGGAAAATTCTATCTTCACCGCAACTCCATTGTCCATCCGGTTAAACTCGCAGAAGCTTCCGCCGTCTAAGATCTCGCCCCGCTCCCAGCCCATATTCAGAAGCTTTCCAGATAATGACAGGCCATTTAAAGTCAGACCGTCAAAACGGGACAGTTCTGTTGCTGTCTTTTCCTCTTCCGATGCACGGAAAACGGGACGCTCTAACTGCTCCACCGGCTGAACGATCTCATAATCTGACAGTTGTTCCTTCCATGCCTCTAAAAGCTCTTTGGAAAGTTCAATGGGATGTACCAGGCCAATAATGCCTTCTGCCACAAGCTCGTACTCTTCTTCGTCTACCGTATTAAAAGTGCCATCCTCCATATAGCGGAAAGTATCCGTCAGTACGCCGTCCACATATACGCCCCAGATCAGTCCGCATGCAAACTGATGCATGACCGGATTATCAACAAACAGCTTCCTCCACTGCTCTGTCTTCCACTGACGGCCCAGGCTCATTGCCTGTTCCAGACGGATTGTCTGATTGGATACCACCGTTTTTAGCTGCTTCTTTAAAAGCTTCCACGCCTCATTGGACGCTTTGGAGCGCTCCGGATCGTCCTGCTTGCCGGGTGACGGAAGGTTTTTGAGCTTCTTTCCCTTTCCGTCATATACTTCCAGTGTCAGATCCGGAGTCAGCACAATACGGAACTGACGGTTTCCATAATCGAATATGCGTTCCATTCTCTTGTCAAATCCTAGATCCGGAACGATCTGGTCTTCCAGCTCTTCCCTTGTGATGCCAAGCTGCTCTGCCGCAAAAGTAAGTGCCCCGGACGCCGCCTCTTTCACCTGACGGAACCGGAACTTCCGGGCAATCTGATCCACCTGCAGAAGCGCTGTAGAAGTACCGTTCAGCGCCAGCGCCCGCACGGCATCCGCCGCCAGCGCTCCGCGGGAATTTTTCGCCCATTCCTGCACTTGGGCATACAGCACCGGAACGATTTGCTCCTGGCCATGGATAGCGGCTGCATAGAGCACCCATTTTTTCTTTGCCTGTGCTCCGTCCAGAAGCCATGCATCATACAGCTCCCGTACATAAGCTGCCACTTCTGCTGTATTAAGCTCTGCCGCCAGTGTTTTTGCGTCCTCCTGGATGCCTGCCTTCTGCATATCCGCGTAAACAATCAGAAGGGCGGCCAGATGATCCTCTGACGCTTCGGTTCCGTCTTTTTTGTGAACTTTCGTCCGCTCACCGGACAGGAACCAGGACAGTTTTCGTTTCCTGCCGCCGGACAGCGTATCTTTCATCAGCTCTTCCAGAGTCTGCTCTTTTGCTTCCTTTCCGTCCGGATGAAGAAGGTTCTGGATCAGATCCTTGATTTTCTTTGTTTTCTCCGCTTCAAATGCTGCCGTCAGTGCTTCCTCATAGCGCTCGATTCCCCATTCTTTCAGCACCCAAACCGCCATCTCACGCATACCGCCTTTTTTGGACTTCAGCAACTGGAGAATATCCGACTCCCACTCCGGATGCTTTGCATAGATCTCGGTTAGATGCTCCCGCACCTGTTTGGAGCCGTCCGACGCAAAATCCAGCAAAAGCTCCCGATAAGGCTCTCCCATCTCGTGCATAACTCGTGCCGTCAGAATACGCGTCTCTACCAGATTTCTTTTAGACGCCGCTATGTACGTTTCCTTCCAGTCAGGATGTTTCTCTGCCAGCACCTTTGCACATTCCTTCCCGTTGCAAACATATGCCATAAAATCCATCTGGAGAAGTGCCGGTACCTGTTCCTCTTCCATAAGATCCAGCAGAAGGCCAAGCTGACGCGGATCTCTCAAACGACTGTAGCCGGCATTCGGCTCTGACTCCTCCAGCTTCTCATCCAGCCAGAATCTGCCGAAATAACTGCTCTCCATCCGCAGGCATTCCAGGACAAGGACCCTTTTTAAAAGCTTATCCAATTTGTAATCTGTATAACTGTGCAGCGTAAGGGAGCGCTGATAATTATAGAGATACATTTCTCTCCATTCATCCACATAGGGAAGAATATCCTGAATCTCCAGTTCTTCCAGCAAATAGCGCTCCGCCTTATCCTGTTCCTTTCTGAAATCTTTCGTAGCTTCATGGGCCGCAATTCTTCGGAAATCTTCCATCAAATGATCCTTCAGCTCCGCATAAAGTTCCGGATTTCCTTCCTCTATCTGAGCAATCAAATACCCATAGTCCTCTGCCGGAACTTTTTTTGTGATCTTCCGGATGCTATCAGGAGCTTTCTTTGCCATCCGTGTCAGAATTTCCTTTTCCCCGCGCCAGACAGCCCAGCGGATGTAAGCCTCTTCCGGAATCGTAAGGATCTTCTCCAGCTCCTCAATATGGTTCCGAAACCACACATCCCCCATGTCTCTGCAGGAGTCAAGCGGCAGATTGGGTATGGTATCCCCGTCAAATTCCGATGCCAGGCGGATAAAATTAACAAAACGGTTCGAATGCTCCACGGCCAGGAACGCCAGACCGGGCTGGAACTTCATCTGGTAGTCATACCGCTCCCTTCCTGAGAGAATGGCGCGGATCTCTAACGGGAATGCCTCTCTTGGATCCGCCTCCCGTATAAAAGTCTTCAGCCGCTCCAGATCCTCTTCGCCGGGTGTATGACTGGATTTGAACAGTTTATCCACATTGCCCATCAGACGATCTTCCAGATATTTCACACGCTCTTTCAGGATTTCCGGATCACCCTCGGCCCGGTCGTCCTCATCCCCTGCCGGGATACAGACCACGCTTTTTCCCCCTTCTTCATTCAGGGGTTTTACACAGTGCAGATAAACTGCCGTAAAGAACATTTCCGCATTGCATGCCTCTTCGTCATAGCAAAGCTTCAGCATTTCCAGAAGTACCGCCGGATCCTTCTTGCCCATCTCAATCAGAAAGCGGAAAACCGGCTCTTTCATGGAGCTGCTGTTCCTGCATATATATTCTGCACGAATAGCGGCTCCTTGTATCGGGGTGACAAACCGCTCTGCAAAGTCAAAGTCTCCGTTGTATCCGTGATAGGACAGTACATACCGTGCCGTTGTTCCCCCGGCCTCAGTCACAAAACGGACAAACCTTCCTACCAGCGTCTCGTTCTTTTCCCTTTCCTTCCTGATGAATCCATAATACAAACCATCCTTTGCAGAGTTGTCAAGCCTTGCAAAATCCTGACGCTCCACTTCCTTTAAAAGTTCCGGATCTTCCGGCACCTTCAGATCCAGATACCGCTCTGCCAGCTTCTGGTTTTTCTCTGTAAGATTCAGAAGCTTTAATGCATTTTTCAGCATATCCTGATTTTTGTTCTCTCTGATAATCATTTTATTTCTCCTGATTAAAAGTCCCGCATCTGATGTATCCATACCCCTGTTCTGGAAGTATGTCCGCCCATATTTGTGTTCGAAAATGTTTCCGGGTATGAATACCCCGGATGCTGATTAAAAGTTCCGCAGCCCGCACCTTATTCTTCCTTTTCCGGTCCGTCCCTGACCGCTTTGGTATGCCAGGTTCTCTGCCCGCCTTTTGCAGCCAACACCCGTGTACAGACTTCCATCGTCCGCTGTCTTCCTTCCGGCGAAAAAGAAGCATCCCGGCAGAGTCGTTCCAGCAAATCCGTCTGGTACTGCACCGGAATATTTTCTTTCTCAAAAATTTCAAGAAATGCCAGCAGCACCTCTTCCTCTATGCCCTTTCGCATCTCTTCGCAGCCATTCTTTCCGCTGCCGGTAAAATACATGACATTGTGGCAAAGTCCTTCTAAAACTACCGCCCTTCGGTACATCTGTATATGTTCCTGGTCCTCTGCAAGGGCATGGATCTGCCGGCTTCTCATACCTTCATAATCCAGACGGATCCATTTATCCATCTCCCGCCATGTATCCACAAAGGGATAGATCAGCTCCGGCCCTGCCTTCCCCAGAAGGTAGCGCTTTGCCTCCGACCTTCCAACCGTATAGTGTACTGTCAGCTCCTCTGCCAGCCTTAGCTTTGACACGCCGGCAAAAGCCGGATTCAG
Source organism: Lachnospiraceae bacterium (assembly GCA_910574965.1). Lineage (GTDB taxonomy): Bacteria > Bacillota > Clostridia > Lachnospirales > Lachnospiraceae > Hominiventricola. The sequence goes on from CAJTDB010000015.1 coordinate 19,441, forward strand.
GTTCTGATAGAGAACGGCATTTTCTGTCTTTATATGCCGCATCAGATACTGATAGTCCTCTGTGGACAGAGCAGCCGCTGCTTTTTGTACCGCCTGCGGATATACAAACGATACCCTAAGAAGTGCACTTTTGATCCTCCGGGATGCACACCACCGTACATATCGCTCCGCCGGAACCGGCAGCACATTTTCGATCAGCTCCAGATGGTCTAAAAACCAGTCGTCACCGCTCAGATCCAGACATGCTTCCAGGACGGTCTCCATGTCCATAGCAGTCAGCAGCCGCAAGATTACAAGAAAACGCTCCGAATGTTCGATGGCCAAAAAAGCAGAACCCGCCAGAAGCCTCAGCAAATATGCGGAAATTTTTCTTCCGCAGAACAGATCGTGAAACTGCTTTGGAAATTCCCCGGACAATTCCGACTGCTCTGCATAAGTTTTCAGCTTCTTTTGCTCATCATCCGGCAGTCCGGTCACCAAAAGAGGCAGACTGCTTATGAGCACCTTCACAAGACGTCCGGAAAGCTCCGATGCATGTTCCGTCTCTCCAAACGCCCTTCCCTGTGCCTTATACTTAGGCTTTACAAAATACAGATACATGCCGGTCAGCAGAAGCTGCACATTGTACCCTTTTCGGCAGCACAGCCGGATGGCTTCCCTTAATGTTCTGGGACGTTTTTCCCCAAGAGCAAAAAGGCGATGCAGGCTTTTTTGGTTCAGCCGCTCTTCTTCCCACGCTGCCTGCTCCGCCAGGAAAGCCGCCTCCTGGGCAGCAGACAGCCACCCTGGTCCGATATACGCAGAATCACCCAAAACATAGCAAAGAGTAGATCCTCCTGCTGCTGCCGCAAAACGGACATAGCTCTCCCATTCCTTTTGCATCTGCTCTTCCCTGCAAAAGGCTTCATAAGCCGCGCTTTGCTCTGCCGCTTTTTCTCCCAATGTATGAAAATCCTGTCTCTGCACCTCATTCAGTATGGATTTTTCCTCCAAAGCTTCCGAAAACAAATACCGTTCTGCCAGCTCTTTGTTCTTTTCCGACAGTCCCAATGCTTCTAATGTTTCCCGAAGCAGTTGTTCTTTTCTCTCTTCCTTCTGATTCATGATCTGTTCCTGTCCCCCATACTTTTTCTCTGTCTTTACAGAGTCAGAATCCCATCCTGTTCCTCAAAATGAGAAGCATAAAACCTTTCCATGGCCTTAATCAGATAACCGGTATCTCTTACCCCTGCCGTTTCATAAACAGAGTGCATGGACAACTGTGCCAGACCGATATCCACCGTCCGAAGAGGGACTTTTACAGAAGCGATATTTCCAAGAGTGCTCCCGCCCGCTTGGTCGGACCGATTGGCAAAAAACTGCACCGGAACTCCTGCACGTTCACAGATTTCCCGGAACAGGGCGATGCTCACCCCGTCACTTGTATATTTTTGTCCGGCATTGGATTTGATGACAATTCCTTCATTCATATACACACAGTTTTCCGCATCGGTCTTCTCCGGATGATTCGGATGCACTCCATGGGCATTGTCCGCGCTTACCATAAAGCTTCCGGCTACCGCGCGGTAATATTCTTCCTCGGTTTTTCCAAGACCCAGACAGATACGCCGGAGCACGTCCCTGAGGAAAGTAGAACCCGCTCCCTGCCTCGTCCCCGAACCCACTTCTTCATTGTCAAAACAGGCATAAACCTGAATGGACTGTTCATGGCTGCCCTTTAAAAAGCCCTTCAAAGACGCGTAGGCACACTGGAGATCGTCCAGATGCCAGGCAGAGATAAATTCTTCCCGCGCCCCCCAGACAGACGGTTCCTGCCGGTTGTACAGATACAGATCGCTTCCGTAGACTGCCGTCTCCTGCACCCCTGCTTCCTTTGCAATCAGCCGATAAAAGTCTCCTCTTCTGCACTCCCCGGCACCGAACAGCGGAAGCAGATCCACCTGTTTGTTATAAGCAAAACCTTCATTGATTTTCCGATTCATATGAATCGCCACGCTTGGAATCAGCACCAGATCCCGGTCGATCTTCACCAGCTTTGTAATAAACCGTCCGTTCTCCTTCAGAATTACCCTGCCCGCCACCGACAAAGGCCGGTCAAACCAGGAAGAACAGATCATTCCGCCATAGCCTTCTGTATTAAGCTGCATGTACTGCTTTCGTACTTCTAACTCTGCCTGCTCTTTGATCTTAAAGGTCGGAAAATCACTGTGGGACGCTGCGATGCTGAAACTGAATTCTCCAAGCTCCCGCCCTATATGAAATGCCAGAATGCTGGAATCATTTCTCGTCACATAATATTTTCCCCCTGGCTCAATGGTCCATTTTCCGCTCTCCTGCAGCCGCTGATATCCATCCGCCTCTAGTTCACTGCCGATTCTTCTGACTGCGTGAAAGGCGGTCGGACAGTCTTTTAAAAATGCTGTCATTTCCTGTGATATTTTCTTATCCATCTCTTTCACTGTCCTGATTTCTTTTATATTTTCCAAGCTTTACCGCCAAAGCCACCGACAAACCGGCTGGACAGCGGGGAATCAGCATGGCCTGCACTGCATGATACAGATCGGATTTTCCCGGCCAGACCGTACCTTTTAAATGATTGTTTCGGTCCATCTGATGGAACCAGGAGCCATGTTCATGGTCTAGAACAAAAGTATCCAGATATTCCATAAACCGCGCATAGTCTTCTTTGTACTGTTGTTTTTTTGTGACGTGGTACAGTACGGCAGATGTATTGACCGCCTCAGCAAGCGTCCAGTGCATCCGGTCATGGACAACCGGATTGCCCTGCCAGTCAGTCGTATATACGAGTCCAGGAGAACCGTCCCGGTTCCAGGCGTCGGAAACCGCACGCCCGTAAAGCCTCTCTGCTGCATCCGTAAACCTGTCCTCTGCGCCGGACGAAAGTGCCCACTGGACAATCAGACGGGCCCATTCGATTCCATGCCCCGGTGTCGCCCCGTAGGGCTTAAACGGATCATCCGGCTGATCCTGTCCTCTATCCAGATCGGGAGTCCAGTCCTTTGTAAAATGCTCCGGTATCCGCCATTGACAGTCCTCGGCCCATCTCAGCACACGGACGATGATGCGTCCGGCCCTTTTCCGGTATTTCTCTTCGCCGGTAATATCTGCCGCTGCCAGAAAAGCTTCCACGGTATGCATATTGGCGTTCAGGCCGCGATAATCATCCAGAACTGCAAAATCCGTATCCCATGTATCAACGGCAAGTCCTTCTTCTTCGTCCCAGAAGCGAAGGTCATAAAGTTTCAAAGCCTCTTCCAGTAATTCTTCTGCGCCTGGTCTTTTGGCCAGATATGCAGAACAGGCAGCCAGAATCACAAATGCATGTGCATAGCACTGCTTGCCCGGAAGAATACCGCCCTTCGGCGTCCTTCCTGCATACCAGCCCCCGTGTTCCCTGTCATGCAGCTCTCCCTTCAGCCCTTTTAGGGCCTCATCCACAAGCTCTGCCCCCTTCTCATGTCCGAGAAAGCTTCCAAGGGCATAGACATGCGCCATCCGGCAGGTAATCCATGTCTCGCGACTGCGGTCTGTCCACGGCGTTCCGTCATCCCCCAGATAGTATGCACTCCCTTCCGGAGACGGAAAGCGCTCGCCAAAAACCAGCAGTTCCCGGCAGATTTCTTCCAGAAAACGAATATTTTCTTCTGTATCGATCTGATATTTTTTCTTCATATTCTTGTCAATCCTCTTCTTCCGGTGCACGCATGATATTTCGTGCCATGTCATACGCCAGCTTCTCCCGGCAGACCCGGAAATAAGTGTCCAGCTCCCCTGCTGCCTGAAGCACCGGCTCCGAAGAAAACTCCATTTGATGTCTTTTTGCATCCAGCGCCTTATGGATATCGGCAAACTTTGCACCGGCGTAATGAAGCCCCATCCGCTCTCCTTCCTCTGCCAGAACCAGCAGACGGCCGATCCGATCTCCCTGCACGGAGGAAAGGCCGCTGATAAACAGATCGGACAACTGCCTCACAGATTCCCGCCGGTAGTGTTCCATACTCCAGAGCACATCCTCGGACGGACCTTTTTGTTCTTCCTCACGGGCTTCGCCCGGTCCGCCTGTCAATCCCTCTTCCCTGGCAATCTCCTCTGCTTCATTCAGGAAAAATTCTATTGGATACAGACACAGTCCGCCTTCTTCATCCAGGTATACGGAACCAAAAAAGACAATGGCTTCCCTGGGACGCTTCTTCAAACGCATCTCCAGGCGCTCCAGTAGCTGAATAGTCAGTTTCTCTTCTTTTGTATACTTTAATGATACTGACAGCTTCTTCCTGTTTCGGTCATAAAGACTCCAGGAAAAACGCTGCTGCACCGTATCGAAACCGGCTTCTCCCCATCCCACCGCTCCGGCAAGCACAAGTTTCTCCCGCCTTCCGGCTGCACGGTTCTGCACCACAGAAGCTTCTGCATCCTGGGAAATCTCAAAATTTTCCTTCAGCAATTCTTCGTAGTCCCAGAAAATCCGTTCCTTTATTTCCGGCATATGCAGACTTCTCTCGCCAAGCACTTCTCCTTTGCTCTCCTGACTTACGGACAGGCGGCCTCCGGAGGCGGCCCTGGCATTCTGAAGTTCAAAATCCAGACTCTGCAGCTGCTCCCGGCTGCAGTTCAGCCCCCAGGGCGCCGGAGCATTCCCGGAGCTGGCCGGAGGTCTTCTGCGCATTCCTTCATAAAAGACCGGACGGGCATCGGTCCAGGTATACCAGCGATTTTGTTCCGGTTCCAGGAAATAATAGATCTCCCCTTCATAACCGGTCTTGCTGGAAAAGGTCCTGCCACCCATGCAGAGAAGATGCAGTTTTCCCGCCGGCTCATAAGTATCCCGAAAGGATCCTGCCAATTTGCGGATCGTCTCCTGGTTCTCTGCCGTCCGCAAAGTCTCTGCTATTCTGTAGAGATCCAGAAGCCGCCGGAAAAGCTCCTCGTTCCGAAAGGCCGCCGACCGGGCAAAATACTGCCGGTATTCGGAAGCCGCCGAGCGAAGTCTTGTCTCCAGCTCTGCAAGTTCTGCCCGGTGGGCTATAACCGCTAAGCGATTCAGACTCTCCGAGATCTCCGGAGACTGCCTCGACAGCCCCATGCTGATCTGCTGCAGCACATCTTTACAAATGCCCTCGCACACCTGATGTACCTGCTCCATATCGTAAGTACGGCTTTCTTCCTCCAGTTCATCCAGATCTGCCAATGCCGTACGGCCTTTCTCTATCTGATAAGCCAGGACCGCCTGGGCCTTATGGGCGCATAACTCCTTACTGTGACAGGTACAGGTCGAATAGGCAAAAGGCTCCAGCAGCTTAACCGTTGCATTTTCCCAGGGAATTGTCACAGTCACGATGGAGCTTTCTTCCATCGTCGGCTTCTCACCCGCACGCATACGAGCCAGGAACTGCTGATATTTTCTCCCTTTTAAGGCCCTTTTCAGACGTTCTGACGGTATCTGAAGAACCTCCTCCAGAAGTTTCGGCCCTGAAGCCTCTTCTGCCGGTGCTGCCTCCTCCGGCGCCTCAGAAGCTTTTGGATTCTCTTCGGGTGCTTCTGCCCCGGCATTTTGAGAAGCCTCCTTCTTAAGCCATAGAATCGCCGTAATCATATGACGGCATACACTGCGGGAAGGACAGCTGCAGGTACTCTCTCCCAAAGGCATCCGAATCATGCACGTCTCTTCCTTCAGCGCCACCTTTGCTCCTTCCTCTTCCCACGTAACGACCGGCGTCTCCTGATCCAGATCTTTATAGGCACGCTTTACGGTCCCTTTGTTGCTAAGTCCGATCAGGTAATCGTCATCTACATCCTTTATCATTGCCATCAATCTATCGTCCATTTGCAACCTCTGTTCCTTGTCCTTCTCATCTTCTTATCCATTCATGATTTTTCCCATAAAATCTCCCAGCATCTCCGGTGTCATAGCACCTACATAGGCACCCAGATCCGCCATCTTCTGGGCCGTATGCCGGTCGTAAACCGGATTTGCTTCCATATCGAGAGCCGTCAGGCAGATCAGTTTCGCTCCGCTCTCGATGATTCCGCGGCTCACTCCCAAAAGCCCGGCTACACTTCCCCCTTCGCACAAGTCCGACACAAGCACTACCATCGTGCGGTGCGGATTCTCGACGAGGGACTCGCAGTATTGAAGGGCTCCTGTAATATATGTTCCGCCTCCTAGCTGAATGCTCATAAGTGTAGCCACCGGATCATCCATATGACTGCTTAAGTCTACCACCTGAGTATCGAAAATCACAAGTCTTGTATCCAGCATGGGAAGCTTGGCAAAGATGCCTGCCATAACCGCACTGTGGATTACCGAATCCAGCATGGAACCACTCTCGTCCACCGCGATAATGACTCTCCACTGGCTGTATTTTCTTGTTCTTCCATGAAAATACACCTGCTCCAGCATGATCCGTTCCTGCTCCGTATCATAATGCTTCAGGTTCCTCCGGATGGTCTTCTGGATATCCAGATTCCGCATAGAACGCACGGGACTGCTGGAATTGCGGTCAATCCGGCCAAGAAGGGAACGGCGGATATCCTGATTCAGTTTCTTTGCAATATCCTCCGCCACTTTTTTCACGATTCGCCTTGCCGCTTCTAGTACATCCCCCTTCATCAGATGCTTTAACTGAAGAATCGTCTTTAGAAGCTCCTGATTGGGTTCCAGCTTCTCCAGCACTTCCCGATCGGTCAGAAGTTCTGTCATCCCGTACCGGTCCAGCGCATGGCGCTCCAAAATCTCCACGGTCTCCTTCGGAAACAGCTTTCGGATCTTCGTAATCCATGTCACTGCGGTCAGCCGGCTGGCATCTAAGCTGCCCGTTCTGTCTCTTACATCATCGCCCTGCTCCCGGTTATACAAAAAATCCAAAGCCTCTTCCAGATCCATGCAGGAAATCCCGTTCTCCAGCGCGGCCCCCTCTCCAAAGCTTAGCTGATCTTTTGCATAGCCGCCGAGTATCAGCCTCCATCGGTTCAACTGACTGGTATGTTCCATCATCCTACTCCCTTATTTATGTTCCATATGTACTTAAGAGCCGGACCGCATAGGCATCCAGCACCTCTCCATACTCGTATTCCAGCGCAGATACCTGTCTGCCGCGGAAAAGCTCCCGCTTCTTTGCCCCGTGCATAGCCGCTGCTTTTTCGGCAATCCGATCGACTTCCAGAGGGGTAAAATACCCGAATGCCTGCCGAAGCTCCGGAAGCAGCTTCATAAACGCTTCCGCGGACAGTTTGGCCAAAAGCCCGTCGATCATCTCCAGAAATCCTTCCTGCACAAATACAAAATCCCGTGCCGTGTAGAAAAGTCCCCGAAGAAACGCCGCACTTTTCATTTTCATGTCATCTGTTCCCTGGAGATATCCGGCAGCCGTCTGTCTGATTCGTCCGTCATACTGTCCGTCGTAGCCATAGAGCAGTCCCAGCACGGTCCCCTCTAATCCTGGAACAATCCCCTGCTTGGCCAGCAGCCGTTCAAAGGCATCCGACAGCACCGGACGAAAATGAGTAAAGCCCGGCCTGCCGGTCATCTGGTACAGGGACAGACAGCTCTCCATACACTCCTGCTGCTGTTCCTCCTTGATCTGGGCCATAGACGGAAGAAGCTGTATAATCTTCTGAAAACAGATGCCGATCAGCTCCTCTAATTCCACACTGTCCTCTACCTGATAAAGCTCCTGCAGTTCATAGAGCATCCGAAGATGGGAGAATCCTTTCGTCAAAGAGAAGAAATCGCCGTCTTCCATAAGGACTTCCCGGATATGCCCCCCCATCCCTGCCTGCTCTTCCAGAAATCCCATCAGAAATCCCTGGGCCAAAAGCCTTGCAGCCTCCTGGCTGCTCTGGCTGGCCTGGAACTGCCGAATCAGCCTGGTGCGGGACGCCTCCGCCACTGTTCCGCCAAGCATAGACACATCCACCAGCGCTGCCAGTACGGGTCCGGAGAAACGATAAGTCCACACCTCTCTGATTCGGCTCTGATCCCGCCGGTTCAGAAGATCCGCGCCTTTGGTTCTTCTGGCGAAACCGGTTCCCAGCAATTCCATCTGATAGAAAAAGCGGCTCATAGCCAGATGCTTTTCCTTTGTGAACAGCTCCAGCGTGGCTTCCTGCTGCCCTGCTCCCTGGATTTTCAGCCGGAATTTCCGGCACTGTTCTTCAAAGTCCAGAATCAGGGGCGGACGGTCCGCATCCTGACAGAGACTGCCGGTCTCCTTCCCGGTATTAAGCTCCTGTAAGATTCGAAGGGGCTGGTCGGTGGAAGGACTGCACTCCCCTTTGACAAAAGACGAGAGGGCAGCATCCCTTAATTCGTAAAGTCCCGGCTCCTGCTTTCCCCGAAGAGCTGCCAGCCCTTTTGCCATAGTAAGCGCACAGATGATATCGTAAGAAGAAAGAGGTTCCTTTTTCTTCCTTGCCTGTCTGCCTGCACGAACCAGTTGATGAAGCACCGCATCTTCATAGGCATGTTCCGGCCTTTCCCACTGGATAAGACGCTCCCATACCTGCTGATAGAACCCCGGCGACTGCATACCGCTGGCATAGCCATTTAACGCATCAGCAGCTTCCATAGAATAAGCGATCGGGTAGACGCCCTGGTCTTTCTCCGCCAGACTGTGAAGCTTTACCGGCTTTTTTGTATACCGGAGAAGGCCGCTTTCTTCCTCCTCTAAAAGCTCCATCAGACCGTACGTATGAAAACCGCCTGTAACTACCAGAATTTTGCGAAATGTCTTTGATGCCTCCGCAATCCGAAAAGCCATATGCTGTTCCCGGATCAGACATCCGTCTGCTTCCAGCTCTTCCTTCGGGGTATGTGCTCTTGTAAGTCCGCACTGGACGGACATCATCCGAACAAACTCCTCTGTCGTCCGGAACAGACCCCCGATCTCAAAATATTTCTCCCATAATTCTTCAAAAGTCCGAAGCCCCGTCTTCTCACAGAGCCTTTTCAGATACTGGCTTCTGCTTAAGAGATAATCATCATTATAGGTCTGTTTCTCATTCTCCTTCCGGATTCCCTGATGCTCGGCCGTTCCGATGAGAATCTCCCCGTAAGGCAGGTCAATAAACCGAACCGGTATCTCCCGCTCTGTCCCTTTCCGCAGAGCTACCAGTTCCGGAGAACAGTCCAGAAAGGGATAATAGCACCGATAGTCCTCTTTTTCTTCGCTTAAGAGTCCTTTGGAATCTTTGTAGAAATAATACAATGCCACCGGCGCTTTTGTCTCTTTATGAGCCAGCACCTGGATCTGCTCCTGGGCATTTTCTGGTCCTTCTACCAGGATACAGTCCGGCTCATAGGCATCTATGGCCTGTTTCAGATGCCAGGAACAGGCAGGACTGTGATGTCGGATGGGAAAGTAAAGAACCCGGCGGCTCAGATCGTATAATTTGGGAAATTCTACTTCAGATACTTCCTCGCCTCGTAATATTCGTTCCATAGCTGTCCTTCTTTTCCTCCTTTATCCCTCACCACCGTCTGGAAATAACTGCGCAGTTTTTCCATATCCTCCTGGTTTTCCTTCTGTACGGCACCTACCAGGTTCTGCACGAGGCATCCCAGATCCATACAGGAATCTCCATAGTAATAAGCAGTCATCATCGTCTGATAATAGACGGATACCGCTTCCGCCGTACTCATGACCGCAGACGGACGATCGATTCTATGTCCCATAGAAGATACACCTTCCCGAAGCTCGTGATACGTAGATGCCAGAAGCTCGGCCACATCTTCGTCCACCGGCATATCGATCTGACTTTCTTTGGCCAGCGCTTCCACCTCATTTACAATGATCTGCTTCTCCAATGATACGTCCCGCACTGGCATAACCGTTTCAAAATTAAAACGGCGTTTCAGAGCACTGCTCATTTCGTTGACACCTTTGTCCCTTGTATTTGCCGTCCCGATGACGTTAAAGCCTGCACGTGCAAAGAGAAGGCCCTCCTCACCCAGCTCCGGTACGTTCAGCACCTTATCACTAAGCACACTGATCAGACTGTCCTGGATCTCTGCCGGCGTACGGGTAATCTCTTCAAAGCGGGTCAAAATTCCCTGTTCCATCCCCACATAGAGCGGAGACGGCACCAGTGCTTCCCGGACAGGACCTTTGGCAAGCAGAAGCGCATAGTTCCAACTGTATTTAATCATGTCCTCCGTGGTACCTGCGGTTCCCTGTATGGTATTGGTGCTCGTCCCACTGATCGCTGCCGACAGAAGCTCTGAGAGCATGGTTTTGGCCGTACCGGGCTCTCCTACCAGCATCAGTCCCCGGTTGCCTGCCAACGTGATAATGCAGCGTTCCACCAGAGCATCATTGCCCAAGTATTTCTTGCGGATGTGAATCTCTTCTCCTTCATGAACCAGCGGCTTGCTGCTTCCCAGGATAAAGGTTCTCACTGCCCGCGGGGACAGCTTCCAGTTCAGCGGCCGCTTTCCCGTGTCAGACGCTGCCAGCGCCTCCAGTTCCTTCTGATACCGCACCTCTACAGGCGGTTTGATTTCAACTTTTCGTTCCATTTTCCGACTTCTCTCCTTTGCATATTTTTCTTCTTTTTCAGATATGTTCTCTGCCTGCTTACAGTATAGCAAGTACCAGCCAACAATTCAATGTCTGTGCTTTTCTTTTTTTCATTCTGCACCTCTGCAGCGCAAATATTTCTGCCTCTGTTTTTTCCATGCAAAAAAGGCATGGCCGAAAAAATGCACATTGTACATCTTTTCAGTCATGCCTTCTTATCTGCAGCACTCTAGGAATAGAAAGCTCCTAAAGTATCCTTTGTCAGCGGATTACTCTGCCTTCACTTCCTCTGGTACAGAGAACTCTGCGACTGCATTGTAATTTTTACAGGTCATACTCATGATCAGCTTCGGAACGCTCATGGTCAGGCCTTCTCCCTGCTCGCCCATCGCATCAATCAGACTGCTCATCAGCGTATCCATTGCGCTGGTCATATCGATCTCATACTTCACCGGATACATGGTAGCCTCGTCGATCCACAGATCCACTTTCAGATCTCCTAAGTCATCCAGCATACCGTCCACCTGGCTGGTATCGATTCCCAGTTGCCCAACAGAGTTCATTGCACCGGAGCTAAGCATTAACTGCTTCATCTCCTCGCCGGTAATTGTACCGGTATATTTGTATGCATTCGCGCCGTCGATCTCTTCCGTTCCTGCTTCCTGGAAATTATAATTTCCATTCAGATACGCACCCATGTCCGTGCTGAAATCATACTCATCTACCGCCGTTATGGAAATTTCCTGAGACTTCCAGCCGGTACCGTCATTTGAGTACATGATACAGCCTTCTTCTGTATTTTCCACATACATGTTCGTTGTTACGCTTCCGGCTTCACCAACATCAACGGTTATATCCATTCTCATAAGCAGCGGATCATAAATGCAGCTCATATCCATGGTCGTTACGCTCTCTAATGTCTGCTCCTCACCATTGGCACCGACTACCATATCCATCTCCATGTCCATTGTCGCATCAACGCTCTTAACGTCCATCATATTTTTCTGAGCTTCTGCAAAAGGATCTGCCTGTGTCTCAGGAGCCTCTGCTTCCTCGGAAGCATCCGGTGTTTCTGTTTCTGTGTCCGTGTCCGCCTCTGCCTCTGTTCCGGTCTCTGCCGGGGCGTTTCCTGCAGTCTCGCTGTCGGCATTCCCTTTTCCGCATGCTGCAAGGGACATGGAAAGTGCAGCCGTTAAAAGGAGTGCCAGGATTTTGTTTCTCTTTTTCATAACTTTTCCTCCTATTATAGTTCCGCATCTGTTCGGAAGGTACCCCCTGATCTGGAAGGAAATACGGTCCCCTTCGGCGCCCGTATTTCCTTCCGGGGACCTTCCGCACAAATGCTGTTTTAGTTCCGCATCTGTTCGGAAGGTACCCCATCCGCACAAATGCTGTTCACCGATTTATCATAGCACTTTTTTCTCATTTGTCAATATCTTTTGTACTGACAGTTTCCTTCCATTTCCGCCCTTTTTCGGCAGATTACGGCTTCTACTCCCCCGCATAATATGCATCGAACACACGTTTGGCTACTGGTACTGCATATTCACTGCTGGAGCCGGCGCTTTCCACCAGAACACAGACCACCAAGTCCGGCTTTTCACCGGTCACATAGCCTGCAAACCAGGCATGGCTTCTGCTTTTGTCGCTGCTGTATTCGGCAGTTCCAGTCTTCCCGGCTGCTGTATAAGCATCGCTTAAAAGCGTCTTTGCATTCCCGTCTTCTACAACGGCCCGCATGTACTCTCTGAGTACCTCCGCCTCCGATGTGCTCAGCAGACGCCCATATTCCGTAAACGGATACCGCTCTACCACCGTCGATCCCGTATAACTCTCCGTCCGGTCCAGAAAACGCGGAACCATCAGCACCCCATTGTTGGCAATCGCCGCCGTTATCATAGCCATATGCATAGGTGTCACCAGCGTATTCCCCTGACCGATGGCCGTCATCATGTGCAGCGCCTCCGAATCCGATTCCTTCAGCCGGAAAGAACTCCTGCTGTAAGGAAAAGAAAGCGGCAGATCGGAATCGAATAAAAGCTGCTTTGCCAGCTCCTGATACGGCCCTTCGGAAAGCTCCTGCCCCATCTCTGCAAAAGCGCCGTTGCAGGATTTGGCATATGCAAGCCTTAGATCCAGTTCCCCGTGCCGGGTCCCGTGATAACAGCTAATGGAAGAATCCCCCATCGGAATCTTCCCTTCACACTGAAAAGAATAATCATCTGCTTCGAACTGATGTTCTCTCAGATATTCCAGCAGCGTTATTGTCTTGAATGTAGAGCCGGGCGGATACAGCCCCTGCAGTGCCCTGTTCAGCAAAATGCTGTCTTCAGAAGTCGCCAGCCTGCTCCATTCTGAGCGCACCAGCCCCGGATCATAATCCGGCTTGGACACAAGCGCGCGCACATTTCCCGTAGAAGCCTCCATAACGATCACCGCGCCCTTCTGATTTCCCAGTGCATCATGAGCCGCCGTCTGAAGATCCACATCCAGCGTTGTCACCAGATTGTCTCCCATATTCTTCTGTTCCCGCAGCTCATTTATAAACTTTTCCACAAAATAAGCGTTGGAAGTCAGAAGCTGAAAATTTCCCAGCTCCTCAATTCCCGTTTTCCCATAGTCAGAATATCCAAGCACATGGGAAAACGTGCAGTCAAAGGGATAATACCGCGTCTCGGTTCCGTCTTCCGACACCTTTGTATAAGCCAGAACCTGACCGTCCTGGGCCAGAATCTTTCCGCGGACCACCTCCTTTTCAAAAGTATCCAGCCTTGCATTGTACGTATTGTTAATGGTTTCCCGGCTCTTCGCCACCTGAAAATACACCAGATAACCGATCATCAGCACGAAGAGTCCCGTAAAGATCAGCATCATATTGCTGTACTCCCGGCTAACGGTTCTTTTTCCTGCCTTTTTCTGTTTTTTCTTTTTTGGTTTCTTTTCCTTTTTCATTTCCTGCCACCTCATCGCTGCGTTTCAAGTACATTCCCTGAATGATCGCCCATATGGCAAACATACTGAGCAGAGAACTTCCTCCGTAACTGATAAACGGAAGCGTTACCCCTGTAGACGGAATAAACTTGATGACTCCGCCGATGGAAAGAAATGCCTGAAAAATAACCAGCGTTCCAAGCCCCGCAGCAACCAGCTTATAGTATGCGTCTTTTAAACACATCGCTATATTTAATATCATGTAAAAACTGCATAGATACACAAAGATTAGAAAGATCGCAAAAAGAAGGCCAAACTCCTCCGCAATGGCTGCAAAGATAAAGTCCTCCTCCACGACCGGAATTTTATAGGGCATCCCCTGTCCGAGCCCAAGGCCGAACCAGCTTCCGGTACCGATGGCAAAGAGCGACTGGGTAATCTGATATCCCTCTTTGTCAATAACGGAAAAAGGATCACTCCAGGCCAGCACTCTCGTCTGCACATGGGAAAATAATTTCCACGCCAGAAAAGCCGCCGCGCTTCCGGACAAAAGCCCTGCCAGAAAGTAAAGAGGCTGCTTAGAAGCAATATAGAGCATCACCAGATAGACCACAAAGAAAATCAATGCGCCCCCCAGATCCCGCGACAGCACCAACACCAGCACATGGGCGGCTGCGGCACAAGTAGCCGTCACTATCCGCCGAAAATCCTGTGTTTTAGAAAGCATACCGGCTGAAAAAAACACAAACAGAATCTTTACAAATTCCGATGGTTGAAAAGTAATCCCGTGTATCGTAATGGCAAGTTTTGCTCCAAAGCTTAAACTTCCTGCAATCAGCACGGCAGTCAAAAGCCCGAAGCCCAAAGCCCCATACCACCAGTAATATCCTCTTAACTTTCCAGCCGATCTCCGAATGATCCACGGAACCAGAAAGGTCAGGCCCGCCGCCAGGACCGCCAGCTCAAACTGCCGCTCTGCCTTGTCAAAAGACAGTCTGGCCAGCATCAGAAATCCTACGCTTAAAAGCACCAACATGTTATGATTCAGCAGATGGTCTGCTTTTGGATAAATCAGATGCTGCAGGACCAGAAACACGACGAACAGAATCATCTGCGCCCCGCAAAAATACAGGATCTTTTCATTTTTGGTATTCAGGTACAGGATCAAATTGGCCAGCAGATGCATGACGAACAGCAGCACATCCTGCTGCCGGAGCGCCGCCCGCTTTTCTTCTCCCGGTTTCCTCACCAACTGAAATCCAATCAGCGTATATAATGCCAGAAACAAGACAATAGCATATTTGGATAATTCGGTAATGACATTCACCATATTATTCGATGCCCCGTTTAAAATGTCCTCTCGTGAAATGATCTTCTGGTTTTTTTCGTTCTAGGAACGCCTTCAGTACCGTCTGTACTTCCCTCCGACTCTCTGTCGTGAACAGAATCCGGTAAGCCCCCGCGCCAAGCTTCAGCAGCTCTTCCGTCTGATCCAGCAAATACAGCGGCTGGCTGTTATAGATTACATTATAGCAGTCCCTGCAGCAGTTCCTGACCGGAAATTCCACTTGATACCGGTCTTTCAGCGTCCAAAGCTCCGTCTGATGCCGGCACCTGTCCAGCGTCCGGTGCAGACAGCCTGCCGTTATCATCATGGGATACCTCCCATAAATAATCTGAATATGGTCCGGCGTGGAGAGCGCGCGAAGTTCCCGGCTGTTCAGTTCTAAAGGGCTGGTCATATACCGCACTCCTCTCTCCTGCCAGAACCTTATGCTCCGGCTGTTCAGCGTATAGACATTGTGGTCCAGAATCTGTTCCCCTTTCCAGCCTGCGTCCAGAAGGAACATATGTTCTTCCAGGTTTCGGATCACAAACCCGTCCGCAGGAAGCGCCGTCCAAAAGTCTTTGTTCTTCTCGTACCGCGCAGCCGTTCTTTTTCGGAAAACTGCAGGCAGCATGACCCAGGCATCCAGCCGCTTTTCCCTGATCCTGCAAAGCTGCTTTGGCAGATCCGCTTCCATCTGCTCTGCATCCACATAGACCGTCTGAAGCGAAAATCCATCTCCGCAGTCCTTAAGCTGCTCTGCCATGGACAGCACTGCATCTAACTGTTCTTCTGTCTCCACAGAAATATGAAGTTCTGGCCTGTCCTTTTTGGAACGCACCTTCTCTTTTCCCCGGACTTCCGTCTCACTCTTCAGCACAGGTGCCGAACGGCAATATGCGAACATCAGTTCTTTTTCCAGTTTCTCACATGCGTCCCTTCGAAGCTGGTTCAGCGCCTGCACCGGCACAAACAGCGGACCTTTTGCCTGAATCTGAAGCTCTTTCCACTGAAAGGGCGTATTTCCGGTTTTCTGAAGCTGTCTGTAAAGCTGCTCTTCCTCCATGGGACGGTTCTTTGGAACCTGCGGACATTCTCCGTATACACTCAGACACGCCCGTCCCCCGTCAGCCGAAAGCTCCAGTCTCATCGGCTGCCCCGCCTCCGCGTACAGAACCCCTGTGACCGGAATCTTCCTCTCTGTCTCCACATATTCCTGTTTCAGCGCTGCAATTCGCTGTTCGTATGCTCCCTTTTCCTGGTCTGCCGGCTTTTTCCCCGAAAGCGCCATCAGTTCTTTTCCGTTGTGTTTCTCATAATATCCCCTGGAAAATCCGTCCCGGTTAAAAAGAAGCAGCAGTTCTTTTCTGTCCTCTTCTGACACATGATAGTCTTTCTCGCCAAAGTTCAGATAACGATCTACATATTTCCGGTAAATGCGCACCACACCTGCGGTATACTCCGGACGTTTCATCCGCCCTTCAATCTTCAGGGAACTGACGCCTGCCTGAGCAATCTCAGGAATCAGATCAAGTGCACACAAATCCTTAGGACTAAGCAGCGGCTGTCCGCCTTTGGGTGAAAGACGCTTACCGTCGGCAAACGCTTCATAGGAGAGGCGGCATGGCTGAGCACACCGCCCCCGGTTGCCGCTCCTGCCGCCTAGGATACTGCTGAACAGACACTGGCCAGAGTAGCAGTAGCAGAGCGCTCCATGCACAAAACATTCAATCTCCGCTTTGGACGTCTGATGAATCTCTCTGATCTCCTCTAAGGACAGCTCCCGCGGGAGCACCACCCGCCGAACACCCAGACGCTCCAAAAGCTTCACACTTTTGCCCCCGTACAATGTCATCTGTGTGCTGGCATGAATCGGAAGCTCCGGAAACCATTCCCGGACCGCCTGCAGCACACCCAGATCCTGCACAATCACCGCATCCAGCCCATGCTCATAACACGGAAGAAGATACGCATACAGCTCCCGCTTAAGTTCCGGCTCTTTCAGAAGTGTGTTGACGGTCAAATACAACCGGACACCATATAAATGCGCATAGTCGATGGCTTCAAGAAGCGCATCCCCTTTTGGATTATCTGCATAAGCGCGGGCGCCAAAACGGCTTCCGCCCATATAAACCGCATCCGCGCCTGCAGATACTGCCGCTTTTAAGCTTTCCACGGAACCTGCCGGAGCCAGTAGTTCCAGTTTTTTCTCCATATCTCTGTCCTTATCTTTCTATATACTACACAGGGCCGTGCGGGATTCTGCCCGGAACCAGAACGTCAGTTCTTTTCCGGGACAAATCCGCATCAGCCCCTCGGTGTCGCATTGGTATCTTTTGTATCCTTTTGTCTGTCTTTGTCTATAGTATCGATAAGTGCGTGTCTGTGATTTAGAGTCTTTGCTCCGGTTTGTACAGACGACGTCCGTAAGCCGCCTTTGCCACCCGGTTCCTGCTTTTTTGCTCCTGCAAAAGCCGGGCCTGCAGCTCCTCAATCTGTTTGACAAGCCTGTCCTTTTCCATCTTTGCATCGATCAGGTCATGTTTCAGACTGTAGATCTCTTTGTCCTTCTGCTCTGCCTGCTCTGCCAGTTCTTCCCTTGCATCATCCGCCTTAAAATAAAGATCTGCAAGGTTCATATTTTTCAGAATCTGCTTCTCATCCTGGGAAAGCAGATTGTAATTATCCGTCTGCTGAATCTGCTCTTCCATCTTGTTCAGATATGTCGCAACTCTCTGAAGATATTCCGTACTCTCATAGCCGCTGATCGTGTATACTTTACCGTTTACCAGCACTTCTGCTTTATTTTTCTTTGCCATATACTAAGTTCCCCCCACGCCGGCCGGACATGCAGTTTTCTCATGCACTGACTCATGCCTTCGTGAACATTATAACGAACTTAGTCCGGGAACGCAATCCCCAAATGGGTATAAGATTCTTTCGTGGCCATTCGGCCGCGGGAAGTGCGGTTCAGAAAACCATTTTGAATTAAATAAGGCTCATACACATCCTCCAAAGTTCCCGCATCCTCTCCCAGTGCAGCGGCTAACGTATCGATGCCTACGGGCCCGCCGGCGAATTTCTCAATGATGATCCTTAGTATCCGCCGGTCCAGCTGGTCCAGACCGTGCCGGTCCACCTCCAGTAGATCCAGTGCAAAAACCGCCACTTCGTTCGTAATCCGTCCGTCGTATTTCACCTGGGCAAAATCCCGCACGCGCTTTAGCAGCCGGTTGGCAAGCCTTGGAGTCCCGCGGGATCGCCTGGCCAGTTCTCTGGCTCCCGCCTCGTCAATCTCCACCTCCAGCACCTTTGCCGAACGCCGGATGATCGTCGTCAGCTCCTGTACCGTATAATATTCCAGATGATGCACTACACCGAAACGGTCCCGCAGGGGTGCCGTCAGAAGCCCTGCCCTTGTCGTAGCGCCCACCAATGTAAACTTGGGCAAATCCAGTCGAATGCTTCTGGCCGATGCACCTTTGCCGATCATAATATCGATGGCATAGTCCTCCATAGCCGGATACAGAACTTCTTCCACCTGCCGGTTCAGCCGGTGGATCTCGTCTACAAACAGTACATCCCCTTCCTGCAGGTTGTTTAGAACGGCCGCGATCTCTCCCGGCTTCTCAATGGCAGGTCCGCTGGTTACTTTCATATGCGTTCCCATCTCATTGGCGATGATTCCCGCCAGTGTCGTCTTGCCAAGCCCCGGCGGTCCATAGAACAGCACATGGTCCAGAGCTTCCCCCCTGGACTTTGCCGCTTCGATATATATTTTCAGATTGCTTCTGGCCTTTTCCTGGCCGATATATTCTTTCAGAGTCTGAGGGCGCAGACTGCCCTCTATCCGGATGTCCTCTTCAGCCGCATCCGTCGTTATAATCCGCCGGTCACTCATACAAAACCTCTATCCCGTCATGTTTTAAAATGCCATCCGCTTCAGGGCCTCTTTTAAGACCGCTTCCACATCCATACCATCTGCAGGACCTACCGAACGCACCACCTTCAGCGCTTCCGTGCTTCCATAGCCAAGGGCTACCAGCGCCTCCACGGCCTCCTGCACCACCTGACTGCCGGCAGCCGCAGCCGCCTCCGGCGTGATGTGATCGGAAGCCAGCTTCTTCTCAAAAGCTTCCTCCAGATCCAGCTTGTCCTTCAGCTCCAATATGATCTTCTGGGCTGTCTTCGCCCCGATTCCCGGCGTTTTCGCAATCCGTTTCGCATCGTCCGCCAGAATGGCAAAGCGAAGATCATCCGCCCCTAAACAGGACAGAATGTTCAGTCCCGCCTTTGGCCCCACTCCGCTGACACCGGTGAGCATCCGAAACATCTGCAAATCGTCTTTCGTCAGAAAACCGAACAGGACGGCCGCATCCTCCCGTATCTGCATGTAAGTATACAGTTTTACCCTTCGGCCCACCCCGCCCAATATGGACAAAAGCTGCCCCGGCACCAGCACCTCATAGCCGATCCCGTTCACATCCAGCACCACACTGCTTTCTGTCAGATCGGCAATCTCTCCTTTTAAAAACGCAATCATATGTATCTGTCCTTTTCCCGCACACATCCATGAACTGTTTTTATCATATCATGTTCAGCAGAAAACTGCAACCATATGTTCGATTTTAATTTTCGGATACCTCTGCTGTCACCCGGTTAGGCATACAGACGATCACTTCACGCACACTGCTTATAGGAGCCGTATGTACGCAGATCTGATCCGGACAGTCTCCGTAAATCATAACTGCCTTTCCATCTGTAATCTGAAGGCGGTTCGTCCCGTTGATTTCCACAGTCTGATCTTCCTGCAGGCTGTAGCGCCCGTACTCTTTGCCGTCCACCCGCACAACCACACTGGCCCCGCCGGACCGGGTTCCGTATAAAAAAGCACCGGACAGGCAGGCAAGCAGCAGAACCCCTGCTGCCAGCATCCAGTCATTTTTCTTCATTTGAGCCTCCTGGTCTGTTTTTACCTACGATTTAAAACACATTATACCATCAATCGCTTTTTAGAACAACGCCCTCAAAGTTGTGCCATAATTTAGAAAAATGATTCATTCAGTTTGTGGAGTGACCATATTTTCAGAAAACCCATAAAAATACACATTGTAAAATCTACAGAAAAACGCCAACCTCAGTATTTATAAATATTATAAATATTAATCAATATCATCAGCACCATCAGTCCGATAAACAGCCGGTCTACTATTCGCTCTTCCATTCGTTTATTCGCTGCCCGTCCGCATACACCTCCCAGAATGCCGCCGCAAACCATCAGCACCAGAAGTTTTACCGGAAATTCCGGTATACTTCCTGTCGCCAAGGAGGAGAGAAGGCTTGCCGTCTGGGAAAAGAAGATGATATACAAAGAGCTTTCCGCTGCCTCTTTTGTAGACATGGAAAAGAAGAAAAACAAAACGACGAGATTCACAGGTCCGCCGCCAATGCCGAGAAAGGAAGAAAGGATGCCAAGGGAGATTCCGATCAGGATACAGCCCGCCGGGGCTTTCACATGCCGGGTATGTATTCGGTCTTTGAACAAGGTATAAGCCAGCGTACCAGCCGTCACCAGCAGCAGGCAGAACGCCTGGACAGCCCCCACCCGGTTTCTGTCCGGACTTAAAGAGGCCACAAAGGAAAACAGCTCTTTTCCGGCCAAACCGCCGAGAGCTGCTCCTGCGGCCATCGGAAATCGGACCTTTTTGTCTCCTTTGGCATTTCCGCCTGCCCTGCTCTTTAAAACCGCATAGGCAGTCATGGACAAAACCGTACAGCCGGACAAGAAACTGATCGTTTCCACATCCAGTATTCCAAAAGCGTCCAGTACCGGTTTGATAATCACACCGCCGCCGATGCCGCAGACAGCACCGACGGCAGAGGCCAGAAAACAGATAAGAAAAAAGATCATATAAACCATGTTCTATTTGTCCCGGATCCGGATCAGGACTTTCATATACCGGCCTGGATGATCAATCATATCCTGAAACGCAGCCGCTGCATTTTTCATATCGACAATATGAGAAATAAAACAGTCTGTATTTACTTTTCCCTCTGAGATCAGTCGGATAGATTCCGGAAAGCACTGACAGCTATTTCTGGAACCTGTGACCATCAGCTCTTTGCGCGTAATATTGGCCGTATCAAAATGGCTGTACGGCACATGAGGCCAGCCGATCAAAACAATACGGCCGCATACGCTGATGTATTCATGAATGTGCTCCAGCACTGGTTTTGCACCAGAACACTCAAAGATCACATTCGGCATATCCCCATTCGTCAGACCGTACAGATAGGAAACAGCATCTTCCTTTACATTGTTGCATACATGGGTGAATCCCATTTCTTTCGCTTTATCCAGACGCTCGTCCACCGGATCAAAGAAAATCGGCACCGCTCCATAAGTCTTGACGATCATCCCGCAGATCAGTCCGATAGCGCCCGCACCGATAATCAGGCAATGATCTCCTGCTTTCACTCCCGCCTGATGGGCCGCATGAATTCCGATCGTATAAGGTTCAATCATACACGCCTGTTCATCAGTCATCTGCTCCGGCACCTTATACATCTTGGAAACCGGCACACAAGCCCTCTCCACCATCAGACCATCGATGTGCACACCGTACGTCTTCAGATTTTTGCAGCAGTTATATTTTCCCTGGCGGCAGGCAAAGCATTCCCCGCATCCATGATAAGGCTCTACTACTACCCGATCGCCAGCCTTGATTCCTTTGTCATTTTCTCCGATGGAGAGCACTGTCCCTACTGCTTCATGTCCGATAACCACCGGATAGACCGTATTGGCATTATTTCCCGAAAAAGAGTGAACATCAGTTCCGCATACTCCGCACATATGGATTTCCACCACTGCATGGTCCGGCTTGTCTGTCACTTCCGGAAATTCTTTCATGTACATTTTAAATTTTTCTTCTACGAATAAACCTTTCATCTGTATGCACCTCTTATCTGAATACTTTCTCTTCGTGATCTGCCATAACTTTCTTCTGTTCCGTCAGGAAATCTGCTCTCCACTGTGGAAAATCCTCCACAAATGCCGTTGAAAGGAACCGGTTCACAATATCTTTTGCCATAGTCTCTCCTATCAGAAAGGCCCCCATGCAAAGGATGTTGGCATCATTGATCTTCCGGCAGTATTCCGCCGCATAGACGCTCTCTACCACTGCCGCATAGACTCCTTTGTTCTTATTGGCAGCAATGGCCATCCCCATGCCGGTGCCGCAGATCAGTATCCCCCTTTCCGCCTGCCCTGACTGAAGCATCTTCGCTGCAGCCGGACCGGTCAGCGTATGCGGTCTTGGCTGCTCCGGATCCACCGTTCCCACATCCGTCACCTCATAGCCCTGCTCTGTCAGCATGGCTTTTATCGATTCCTTTAAAGAATATCCAACCTTATCCGATCCGATTACGATTTTCATATATTTTGCCTCCTATTTAAAGTTCCGCATCTGCCCTGACAATGCCCTTATAGGAGAAGCATTTTCCGGCACTCCGTCCCTGAAAATCCTTCTGGGCATTTTCAGTGCAGATGCTGTTTGAAAGTTCCGCATCCACCCTTTTAGTGCACTTTATTTTGCCCCATTGGCCGCGTTCATAAACCGGCGGTGGAACTGTACTACCAGCGGATTGGAAGTAAATTCCATCAAAAGCGAAGGCGCCGCTGTAATTACCACACGGTCTGTCATATCTGCAAATTCCGGTTCCATCAAAAGCCGATCAATATACGGATAGTAGTTCTCGCCCTGCATATTGCAGATAATCAGTCTCGTATCCGGAAGATTTGCCTGCTTCAGACAGCGTAGATTGTGCCGGATACCGTCCAGCCCGTCTGCCATGGGATCGCTTAAGAAACCGCGGTATTTTAAAACCTCCCGTGCTCTTGTATAAGCCGCAAAGAGGTCCCCGGACACTTCCTTTGCAGACAAATAGTCATTCTCTACCATATATGTTCGAAGCTGTTCAATAAACAGCGGATCCCCCGTTTCCTCATACGCTTTCATGTAACCCGCCATCTGCATACTCTGAGAATGCCGGAACATAATAAAACTGTTGATAAAATATGGCCGTGCCTGCAGCGCCATAGCCGTCTGATACGGCTCAAACATCAAAGTATAGTTCACCCGGTATCCATGTTCCTGCAGCATAAGTGCCAGATTATGCCCCCGGAAAAAGTCTTCCGGCTCTCCCTGGTTGTACCTTCTCGAAAGCCGTTTATCCCCCTCCATAAGTTCCTGTACATTTCCGGCATGAACCGGTCCCGTATGCGGTACCTTGATCACTACACGATACTTGGAGAGCATCTCTTTAAAGCGTGCAGCTTCCTCTAAAATCTCTGTTTCACTGGAATGAAACGGATCGTTCAGCTCCACACTGATATCGCAGCCCGGTCCTAAGATGCTGCCGATATCTCTCATCACCTCGTCCCGTGTCTTGTATTTCCCGCCCACATTGGCCGAAGGATTATTGATAAACTGATTGTAGATAATCGCCGGATTACAGGTGAGATTTCCAATCAGATTTTTCATGCTCTCCACTTCGCAGGGATTGGCACAGTCCGCACTGAAAATCAGTTTGGTAGGCCGCTTTTTCCCGTTTTTATCATAAGCAATGTTCCGCTTCAAATCTGCGAGAACCGCCCCGTCCGGCTGCAGCTCATAAACTACCTGGAATCCTGCCGGAGTCTCCCCTTCCGGGGTATGAAATTCCCGGATCACATCCTGAAAACGCTCCGTAACTCCTAAAGCCTTTCCCCGTTTCAGAACCGCATCGTAAAGCTCCGTACTGATTTCATGGTCTTCAATCCGCTGAATCTCCTTTTCCTGACCGTCCATGACTTTAAGCTGACCTGTCAGACTTCTGACTGTGCATTTTAAACCTTCCATCCTTAGCCTCCTACCACCATTTAATCTGTTCTGTAATATGTTTTCTAAGTGTGATAAAATCTTCGCCGGCAATATCTCTTGGATACGGCAGCTTATTTTCCACGATCTCTTTGATTGCTGCCGGCTTGTTTGTCAGGATCAGACACCGTTCCGACAGATAGACCGCCTCTTCTATGTTGTGTGTGATAAAGACTACCGTTGTTCCAAATTCCCGCCAGAGCCGCAGCACTTCATCTTCCAGATAAAACCGGAGCTTAATATCCATCTGCCCATAAGGCTCATCCATCAAAAGCAGATCCGGCTGCATGGCAAATGCCCGGCCGATGATGACTCTCTGTTCGGAACTTACGGATAATTGCCCTGGGTAAGATTTTCGGAATTTTTCCAATCCCATAATGCGAATGATTGTTTCTACCCGTTCCTGAATCTCTTTCTCTGGAAGCTTCTTGATCTTCAGGCCGAACTTTAGGTTTTCCTCCACTGTAAGCCATGGGAAAGAGGAAGGTTCCTGGAAGACACATGCCAGATTATGTTTCTTTGGATCTGCCAGCTCTCCGTCAATCCTGAGTTCTCCGCCGGTTGGCTCGTAGATCTTGGTCAGCATATTCAGAAATGTTGTCTTGCCGCAGCCTGTAGGCCCGACCACACACATAAATTCTCCTTTTTTTATATCAAAAGAAATATTGTCCAGCACATGCAGACTGCCGAATTTCTTGGTCAGATTTTTTACCTGCACTTTCACTTCATTATGCTCTGCTGTACTCATGCTACCTCCTTGTATAATGAAAGCTCTGCACCTGCTGCCATGTCCTTTCTGCCCGCAGGCATTCCCGGCCGCAGCCAAAGACAGATGCCAATTGCTAAAAGACCTATAAAGCCAGGTCTGTATTGTCCGAGATCATAGCTCGAAGCTTCAAAAATTCTTGTGAGATCACGTCTCTTGGACGTTTCAGATCATTTACATAGATCTCTTTCATCCGGGCCGGACACTCGCTGAACAGCACAATTCGGTCGCCCAAGAAACAGGCTTCCTCAATGTTATTTGTAACGAAGATGATCGTCCGCTTCTCCTGTTCCCAGATTCTTTGCACCTCCTGCTCCATAACAAAACGCGTCTGCGCATCCAGCGCTCCAAAAGGTTCATCCATCAAAAGGATTTCCGGATCGTTCGTATATGCTCTTGCAATACCGACTCTTTGTTTCATTCCTCCTGAAAGCTGTGCCGGATATGCCTTTTCAAATCCATTCAGTCCCACCAGATCAATATAGGACTGTGCTTTCTTTCTTCTCTCCTCTTTCTTGACACCACGGAATTTAGGACCGATCTCCGTATTCTGCATAACCGTTTTCCAGGGCATCAGCGCCAATTTTTGAAATACCATCCCAATTCGCCGGTCACTGCCCTGAATCACACTGCCATCCAGCCGGATCTCTCCGGATGTAGGCTGCTCCAGTCCTGCAATCATGTTCAGAAGCACCGTCTTCCCGCAGTTTCCAGGACCTAACAGAACCAGAAACTCGTTGTCATAAACTTTCAGATCGATCTTCTCAACGGCCTGAAACCGGCCTTCTTTTGTCTCATAAGACTTTGACAGCTCCGAAATCTCCAGTCTTACCTTATGCTCATCCATGGACACAGCCTCCTTTCCATAAAGTTTGTGACTGCTGCTAACAGCGCACCGATGACTCCAATGGTAATCATTGCCACTAATACAAGCGGCATGTCCAGTCCATCCATTCCTCTCACTACCAGAAATCCCACACCGGATTTGGCTCCCAGCATCTCTGCCGCCAGCACCACCATCCAGGCCGTACTTGTGGAGGTCCGGATACCTGCAAAGATCGAAGGCAGCGCAGACGGAATGGCCACTTCAAACAACATCTGAAACCGATTGGCATTAAACGCGGTTCCCACGTTCAGATACAACTGCTCCACGGACGACAGTCCTGCATGTGTATTGATAACCACCGGCATAACCGCTCCGATGAACACAATCAGAATTTTAGGAAATTCATCGATCCCGAACCAGATCGTAATCAGAGGAATCCATGCAATAGGCGGAATGGGCCGGATAAATGCAAAGATTGTACCAAAGAATGCATCCATCTTCCGGTTCCACCCAATGATAATGCCAAAAGAAATACCAATAAGCCACGAGAAGAACAGTGCGATGCACACCCGCTTCAGGCTTGCCAGAATATGCCCCGGATAGCTCACCCGCATGATTGGCTTCTCCCACAGAAGCAGGAACCGCTCCCAGGTAGCCTGAATTGTGGGAAAGGAGTCCGGCGAATTTGAGGAAGCCAGATGCCAGCTAAGAATCAGCAGCAATATGGACAGGACCGGCAGCAGCCGATACCCCCAGTCTGCCCAGGCCGTCTTTTTCCGTTCTTCTACCGTCGATTTGTTCGTACCGCCCATTCTACCGCCTCCATCCTGTAATCCGTTTTTCAAAGATTCCCAGTATTCCTGTGAACAAAGCGCCCAATGCCCCGATACACACCATACCAAGCATAATGATGTCCGGTCTTGCAAAGCTCCTTCCCATCAGGATCATATAGCCAAGGCCTGCGTTGGCCGCAAGCATCTCTGCCGCCACAAGCGTGGACCACGCGTTCCCAAGGGCCACCCGAATGCCTGCAAAAGTCATGGGCATAGCCGACGGAATCCCTACTTTATAAAAGATTGTAAAATTCGATGCCCCGCAGGTTTTTGCCACATTAATCAGTACTTTCTGCGTCATCTTAATTCCCGCATAGGAATTAATCACACATGGAATAAATGCTGCAAAGAAAATGATAAACGCCTTCGCCCGAAGTCCGATGCCAAGCCATACGATCGTAAGAGGAATCCACGAGATCGGCGGAATGGGCCGCAGCACTTCAAAGATCGGGCTGAAGAAACGGTCTGCTCCTTTGTACCATCCCATAATCAAACCAAGCGGAACTCCGGTTACGATGGCAAGCACCAGCCCGGTCACGGCCACTTTCAGACTGGCCAGCGTAGCAATCGGAAGCGTGGAGCCGTCCGGAGACTTGTCAGAAAATTTTCGAATCAGCAGCAGAAAAAGTTCCGTTGGTTTTGAAATGTACCGGTCTGACACGACTCCCGTTACCAGCAGAAGCTGCCAGACAAATAAAAAAGTCAGTATGCCGGCAATAGAAAGCATTGTATATACATATGGATGACAGCCAAGTCCTCGGCCCAGAGGGTCCTTATTCCTAATCTTTCTTTCCATACTCTTTTCTCTTTCTTATTAGAGTTCCGCATCTGCCCTGAAAATGCCCCCTTGTCTGGAAGGCTATTCTGTCACGTTCGTGCCAGTATAGCCTTCCGGGCATTTTCCGGGCCGATGCTGTTTAGAGTTCCGCATCTGCCCTGAAAATGCCCCCTTGTCTGGAAGATTTTCCCGTCACATTCGTGCCTGGAAAACCTTCCCGGCATTTTCCGGGCAGATGCTGTTTAGAGTTCCGCATCTGCCCTGAAAATGCCCCCCTTGTCTGGAAGGCTATTCTGTCACGTTCGTGCCAGTATAGCCTTCCGGGCATTTTCCGGGCCGATGCCGATAATAGTTCCAATTAATTTTTTATCCGGATAAGGCCGCCGCTATGAACGGTCTGTTCACATAAGCGACAGCCTTACCAACCCCTTTATCTGTTTGCGATAATCTCTTTTACTTCCAGAGCGATCTCGTTGGAAATCTTGTTATTTTCAATAATCTTCTCTCTGTCTGCATCTGTGTACATATCCAGCCCCCTAAAGAAGTCAAACAGATCCATCATATCCTTTTCGGTTCCGTTTAACGGACGGGATGCCTGTCCTGTGGGATCTTCAAATTCGCCGGACAGATAGTCAATGATATAGTCCAGTTTGTAGGACTCGAAATTTGATGTGATCGCCTGCGCCACATCCTCAGAACACGCCACACCCTCGATCTCGCAGGTATCGAAGAAATGCTGTGCAAACTCCTCCGGATGGTCATAGCACCATTCCACGGTATGATAATACAGCTCCCAGATCTTGCAGATCACATCTCTTTTGTTCTGAAGCGCCTCATCCGTTGCAACCATAACAGTCGGAATGATGTCGGAGTTGATCGCCGCTCCGCCTACCTTCTTAAAACCGGCCTCTTCTGCGGAAAGAGCCACGCTGATCCATACGCCCAGACCGTCTGCCTCTCCTGCCTTAAAAGCTGCCAGTGCACTGGTCACGTCCATGTTGATAATCTCCACATCATCCAGTGTAAGACCCAGCTTCTCCATCGTAGAGCCAAGCACTTTATGCATGGTCGTTCCTACCGGCAGCACCCAGGTTGTCCCTTTCCAGTCTTCCGGATTTCCGTAAATGTCCGGATATCCATCCACATGTCCGCTGCCTGCCTGATAGATCGGAGAATCCTCTCTCACATACAGGTTCAGAATGTTATCATTGTCGCAGCTTCCGATTACGGTCACATCATAGCCAAGGATGCCGTTAAGTCCGCCCGGTCCTCCGGTAGATGCAATATCCCAACTGGAATTTGCCTCCATCATAGCCGGTCCGTTGATAAAGGACTGGTACTCGAATTTGATGTTCAGCTCATCCAGAAAACCTTCCTGCTCCATAATGTAGAACGGAACTGCATGAAGGGTTCCGGAGAAATACCCAAGGTTCACAGTTGTCGGCTCTGCCATAGGTTCGATTCCAAAAGTCGTCCCTGCGTCGCCTGCTGCCGGTGCCCCGGCATCTGCCGCCTGCTCATTTCCCTGTTCTGTCTCTGTCTGCGGCGTATCCGCCGGAGCATCCGTTTTATTTCCGCATCCTGCGATTCCCATGATCAGACTTGCCGTCAACAATACACTGATTAGTTTTTTCATACGTTATGATTCTCCCTTCTAAAAATAAATACCCTTTTACGTTCTTTTCCTTAACAAAGCCTTCTCTGTCTTCTGAACGATGTATTCGGCGCTAAGACCGAACCGCTCCTTCAGCCAGGATACCGGTCCAACCTCTCCGAACTCGTCCTGCACTCCCACGCGTTCTAAAGGCACCGGACAATGCTCTGCAAGAACTTCTGCCACTGCGCTTCCCAGTCCGCCGATAATATTGTGATTTTCCGCAGTAATGACAGCTCCTGTCTCTTTTGCCGCCCGGATAATTGCCTCTTGATCAATCGGCTTGATGGTGAACATATCCAGCACACGTACCTGGATTCCTTTCGCTCTCAGCTCCTCTGCAGCTTTAAGGGCTTCGATCACTTCGCGGCCTGCTGCAATAATAGTTGCATCTTGACCATCTCTAAGCTGTACTGCTTTTCCGATCTCAAATGCAGAGCCTTCTTCATAAATTCTCTCCACCTTTAAACGATTCATACGAATGTAGAACATTCCGTATGTTTTTGCAGCCTGCCGCGTCAGATCCCGGACCATCGCTCCGTCTGTGGGTTCCACAATGGTCATACCCGGCACACAGCGCATGAGCGCCACATCTTCAAATGCCTGATGGGTACCTCCGTTCAGACCCGCACAGATTCCCGGATCGCTTCCGACTACTTTTATATTCAGTTTTGCATAAGCGCCGCTCATAAATACCTGATCGATGCTGCGGCGGGATGAAAAGACTGCAAAGGAATGAGGAAAAGGTACAAATCCTTCCAGGGAAAGTCCGGCTGCGACGCCCATCATGTTTGCCTCTGCAATCCCGCAGTCCAGAATATTGTCCGGATAGTCTTTCTGATAGGGCAGAAGGCCGATGGCCCTCATCAGATCCGCATCCAGCGCCACCACCGGCTCGCCTTCATCGATCATGCCGGTAATGGTTTTTGCATACACCTGGCGCATCTCCAGCTCTTCCATCCCATTTTCCTTTGCAAGAATTACATTCTCCAATTTCTGCACACCTCCTTTTGCTTCCGCCGCCGTCACAGCGAATCTTTATACGCGGTCAGCTCTGCAAGCGCCTGCTCTGCCTGCTCTTTTGCAACCGGTATATTATGGTTGAAGACATCTTCTGCAAAGAAACAGCCTTTTCCTTTTTTCGTGTTCAGAATAATCATGGACGGATGCTCCCGATCTTCTTTGGCCTGATGGATGGCTTCCATGATCTGCGATACTTCATTACCGTCTGACACATCGATGACCTGCCATCCAAATTCTCTGAATTTTCCGCCAAAGTCATGGACTCCGCTTACATCCTCCACGCTTCCATCCAACTGAAGTTTATTGTTGTCAATGAAAGCGATCACATTGGTCAGCCGTTTCGCCGGTGCAAACATTGCACACTCCCACACCTGACCCTCCTGACATTCTCCATCTCCCAGAAGGATATACACATCATTTTGCAGTTTTTTCATTCTGCACCCAAGCGCAATGCCAAGACCTGAAGAAAAACCCTGACCCAGAGATCCGGTAGTCATATCTACGCCCGGCGTCCGGTTCCTGTCTGTATGGCTGGGAAGATTGGTTCCCGGCTGATTCAGCGTAACCAGCTCTTTGGGATCAAAATATCCTTTCAGTGCCAGCGCCGCATACATGGCAGGCCCTGCGTGTCCTTTGGACATAATGAACCGGTCTCTTTGTTCCCAGTGGGGATCTTTGGGATCAACCCGCATAGCCTCTCCATACAGGCATGCCATCAGATCACAGATCGACATGACACCGCCCACATGGCCGATACCAATGGCCCGGAACTGCTTCATGCATTCGATTCGGATATCCGCAGCAAAGCGCCTGAGTTCTCTTTCTTTTTCCGCTGTTATCATGTTACACCCCTTTCCTGATATATTTTTATGCTACACCGTGTCTTCTTTCATACACAGATGAACTGCGGCAACTTTAAAAGTTTTTGGAAGTGCAAGAATATTGGGCGACGGCCCTACGTATTTCTTCATAGCGTCTGCAAGCGCCTCTTCAAAAGTGGCTCTTGTCTTAAGCCCCATACCTCTGGCATATCCCGGTTCCTGTGCTCCTACAATATAGATAGCGGACGTATTCATCTCCGCAATATGACCGCAGGACATCATAGAAAAGCCATGATAGGGATGGAAAGCCCCTGCATACCGATATTTCCGGATATATTCTTCGTTGGTACCGAACAATTCTCCGTATTTGTCCATATCCGGCAGAATGTTCATATGATCGTGCTGAAACAGTTCGTACAGTTCCCGCAGATACGGCCAGCGCTCGTCATGGAAATATCCGTTGCACAGAGAAGAACAGATGATGACACAATGATCGCTCATAATACGTTTATGACGGATGACCTGGGCACTTAGCGCCTGCATCATCTGAATAGGATTGGTTCCCATTCCATTTCCATAGTGGAAATCCTGCGGCATACCAAAGATCATCACATCATATTTTTTATCCGCCCATTTTACATAGGTACGTTCATCCGCCATCTTCCAGGAAATGGGCTGCATTTCTTTAATATATCCGCTGTGAATTTCGATCTGTCTGGAAGAAGAATCCAGTACCGCATCACAGCCGAAGAATTTCTTACCCATGCATTTTTCCATATGCATTCCGATCTCGTTGAATTTATGCCGCATAAGAGAGTGACCGGATACGGGCGTAAAGTCCTCTCCATGCATGACAGACGGAATGTGATGGGTTGCAATGCTGCGCCAGTGCGTAATACCAGTGGCACAGTGCTTATATCCTCCAGAATATCCGCCGTAAGGATTTCCCTGTGTATGCCCGATTAAAATAGCAACATCGGAATCATAGACATATTGATTCATGATGACACAATCGCCCCGCTCAGTCGTCCCAAGATCCACCAGATGCTCCCAGTCCTCGGAATCATGACTGATAATCTGATTGGTATGAAAAAACTCATGGAACAAATGTTCGCCAAGAATCTGCCGCATCTCTGCTGCTGTGGTCCTTGGATGAAGACCGTTGGAAAAGATCAAAAGAATATCTTTTTTCTCCACTCCCGCCTCATACAGTTCTTCCAGAATCACCTTAATTGCAACTTTCCTGTGAGCGGTAGGCTGACAGCCTCCTTTAACGATATCCGGTATAACGATTGTGATTTTGCTTCCTTTATGAGCCAGCTTCGTCAATGGTTCCATACCGATGGGATGCTGCACGGAATACCGGGTTGCCTCCTCGATCTTATCCTCCGGAATAAAAGGCGGATCCAGAATGGTTTCTCCCGGAATAAATACATCGGTACTGTCCGGCAGACAGGCAGACATGGTTCCATGACCATACTCAAACTCCAGTTTCTTCATAATAATAAGCACCTCCTATTTATAGTTGCTGTGCGACAGCATGAAAGAGCAAAAGCAGAAAATATTTTTCAAAATTACTTGACATTTCCTAGCTGGACAATAATAAGTTCCGTATCAGCCTCTATGCCGATATTATTTTATTTTACATACGCTTTTATAATCTCCTTCAGACTGTTGACGTCGAAGGCAATGGGCTGTATAAATTTCGTAAGTGCCACCAGACCGCCGTCTAAAGCGGACACGGCGGCCATCTCTGCCGCATTTTCCTCTTTGAGTCCTCCGCCATATACAACCGGAAGCTCAGCGCCGAAGGCTTCCAGGCATACCTTTTTGATATAGCTGCTCACAAAAGCTACATAGTCCCCTCCCGGCGGTGTCTTTCCGGGACCGATGGCCCAGATGGGCTCATAACCA
Source organism: Lachnospiraceae bacterium (assembly GCA_910574965.1). Lineage (GTDB taxonomy): Bacteria > Bacillota > Clostridia > Lachnospirales > Lachnospiraceae > Hominiventricola. The sequence goes on from CAJTDB010000015.1 coordinate 51,770, forward strand.
ATGGAGATCTTACGTGTTCCAAGACTGTCCCTGATTCCCTTAAGCCCTGTCAGAAGCTGATCTTTCAGCACTTTCTGCACTCTTGGTCTGTATTCCTCCGGAATATCGGACCCTTTCTGCTCGGCTGTCTCGCCGACGCAGAACAGTACATTCATCTCACGGCTCAGCGCACACTGCACTTCCTGATTCAAAATCTCTTCCACGGAATCTGCTGCTCTTTGATAGACTCCCGGATCACTGCTGACTTTCGGATCATAAGCAGCCAAGAGAGACAGTTTGTCTTTGCGCTCCTCACTGTGACCGATCATAACCCAATGCTCTCCTAATGCCCGCATAGCCGCCGCCGGACGGTCTGTCGTAAAAGCGCCGAAATTTTTCCCAGGAGCTACATCCTCCCGGTACACGCCCTGGCATCCAATCTGAAAGTTTCCGGTCTGCTCCTTCGGTATAGAATGAAGTTCTTCTAGCGCCGGAACAATCAGTGCTTCCGGAAGAAAATAAGTAACCTGCACATCCTCCATCCGGCCAAGCCCCAGCTCCGCTGTACTTCTTACAGTCTCTTTGATCCATTTCACCGGATCGTCCTCCGGACAGATTCCTCCGTATTTTTTGGGAACATCAAATCGCTTCAGGTTCACATAGATCTCTTTCACTTTTCCTTCTCCGTTCTACTAAATTTTTTTCTTTTTATAAATCCGCACTTTTTGTGCATTTTATATATTTTTATTGGAACTTTTTTAATTTAATGTAATAATACTATAGTTTTTTTCTTTATTCAACCTTTGTTTACGCAAACGATTGTGTTCAATTTTACGAATAGCTTTTACTTTTCCTATTTTTTTGTTCATATTTTCCGAAAATTTCTTCTTGTATTTTCCGAAACAGCATTTTATAATGAGAACTAGCCAAAGGATGGCTTACTTTATGCAAGGAGAACACTTATGACAATCAAAGATGTAGCAAAGCTGGCAGGCGTTTCCGTCTCCACGGTATCCAGAGTTGTAAACAAAGGAGACGACAAATCCGCCAGTCCAGAGACCAGGAGACGGATATGGGATGCGGTCAGTACCCTTGGATACACACCCAATCTTCATGCACGGCAGTTAAAATCCAGCCAGGAAACCTTGCCCAAAACCACAAAAGAAATCGCCTGCGTCTACGGACGGACCGGGGATTCTTTTGTCAATCCCTTTTTCAGCGCTCTTATGCATGCTGTGGAAAAAGCCGCCTACGAAAAAGGATATTTTCTGCGCTTCAGTTCTTCCACTGCCCCGGCAGACTACGGAAACAAGCAAACCTCTGCCAATTCCGTTATCATCCTCGGCAAAACCGACACCCGGACCCTGAACAGCCTCAAATCCAGCTATCGCCACATTCTCTATACCGGTCTTCAGGATCTTCCTCTGGAGATCGATCAGGTAATCAGCAGCGGTTATCAGGCGGCTGAAAAGGCAGTCCAGTATCTTCTGGATCTGGGACATACCAAAATATGCTATATCGGAGAGACTACTAACGAGCAGCGTTTCCTCGCCTACCAGGACACTATGGCAAAGGCGGGACTGAACATATCCGAGCAGGATACGGCTTCCACTGATTTTTCACCTGGCAAAGGATACGAAGCCGTCAACCAGCTTTTTGAACAGCACACGGACTTTACCGCAATCTTTTGTTCCAATGACGCTCTCGCCATAGGTGCTTTAAAAGCACTGAAAGATCGGAGGCTGAAAGTTCCGGATGATATTTCCCTCATCAGCATTGATGATATCGAAACTGTCAGTTACCTTTCTCCCATGCTGACGACTGTTCGGATTCCGATTGAGGAGATGGGCGCTATGGCCGTAAATATTCTTATTGACCGAATTGAAGGCAGACACCAGAGTCCTGTAAAGGTAAATCTTCCCAATACCGTTATCCGCCGGGATTCCTGCGGAAAATGCAAAATCTAAATGTACAGCCGTCACTTAAAACGAAAAAAAGTGCGCAGACTTGAAAAACTCTCAAGTCTGCGCACTTTTTATTTTCACTTCTGCTTCTCTACCAGAGCCTTCCGGCCAGAAAAGTCAAACGAATCAGGGTAAAACGGTCCCCCTCTTCCAGACAGACCGGCGTATCCAGCCCGGCCAGTTCCCGGTCCCCCCGGAATACCCGAACCAATCCGTCTTCATAACACTGCAGCGCATTTTCCACAGCTTTTGCAGGGTCCGCCTTCTGTTCCGAATAAATTCGCCCAAATCCAACCTTCCCTGCTGCTGCCTGCTCCTCCACATCCTCTTTGGTAAGAAACGGTATTACCTGAACATCAGTTCCCTTCTGTTCATAGCGTTTCACTTCCAATTCCACCAGAGCCGTCAAAAAATCCCGAAGCGTTTTGACTTCATCCGGCAGTTCATAAGGCACATCGTTCAGCACCGGTCTTCGCTTTCCTGCCGCTTTCATCTGTATATAAATCTGCATGGTCATTTCTCCTTTTTCCTTATCCGGCCATAGTTACAAGCACCGGAACCGTAAACACGCAGAGCACTGTGGACAGAATGATAGCCGCACTGCAAGTCCTCCCGTCAATTCCCCGCTCCGTTCCAAGAATCAGAGGCATATTTCCGATGGGCATACCGAACATAATCATACATACAGAGAGAATCGCCGGATCTTCTGTAAACATCCGAAGGACCGGAAGCATCAGAAGCGGCAGTACAAGCAGCTTAATGACTGAAAATACATACAGACGCACCTCTCCAAAAATCCGCTTCGGCTCTGAGCAGGCAAGCGCATAGCCTACCAGAACAAGGGCCAGCGGCGACGTGGCATTTCCCAGATATGTAACAGCAGTCCCGATAAAGTCCGGAACCGACAGTTCCAGGCCCAGCACAAAGACTGCGATTACACTGCTTATCGTTCCCGGATTGACCATGCCCTTCAGAGAAGCCACTGAAAAGCTTCCCTCCATCACACTCATCCCATAAGTATAAAATACAACATTGTATACAACCAGAAATGCTGTAATGTAGACCACATATTCCGGTCCAAGAACACTGCTGATAACAGGAATGCCAATAAATCCCAGATTGGAAAAAACGAACATCATCTGAAAAATCTTCCTCTGTTCCGAATCTTTGTCAAAAAACGGCGTCATCACCATTCCCGCCAGGATAAAAAACGCAAACATCCCCACAGCGATCCATCCGATTTGAAACAGTGTATGCATAGAAATCTGTCCGATTGAGCCAAAGGCACTGGATAAAAATAACATAGGATTGAACACATTGACGATCATTTTTGAAATCTTTTCGTTTGTGTGCGCATCCATCATTTCCTTTTTCGTCATCAGATATCCGGCGCCTATCATAAGCAGCAGGGACAGCATTTGAAAAAATACAGTCAGTATCGCCATCTTTATCACCTCTATTTAGAAAAAAATTCCATGATCCAGCAGAAACAGAGGGGAATTACCAGGGAAGGCAGCATATTCATCGTTTTACAGTCTTTAATATTCAGAATCGAAAGTCCGGAGCTTGCGATCAGAAAACCTCCGACGATGGACAATTCGGTCATCATTTCCGCCGTCATAAAATTCCCCAGCAGCAGAGCCGCCCCGTAGATAGCCCCCTGCCAGCAAAACAGAACTCCGGCAGTCAGCGCCATACCAATGCCGTAGGTAGAGGCCAGCACCATGGAGGTCACGAAATCCAGTGTGGCATTGGTAAACAAATAGGTATGGTCCCCATACAAAGCACTCTGAATCGGCCCAAGAATCGACAGCGTTCCAATACAAAACAGCAGGATTCCCGTAGACAGGCCCTTGCTCAACTGCCCCATGGACAGCTTCTCTGTCAATTTCCGGAACCGACCGTCAAGATCAATCCAGTTCCCGATCAGACTCCCCAACGCCAGACTTACGATAAAAAGCACGGGATACCGGCTGTCCGGCATATTCTGTACTACTGCATTGATGCCAAGACCTGCAGCCGCCAGTCCCATAGCGGTATACAAGGCATGCTGCTGTTCTTCACGGATCCCTTTTTTGAAAATACTTCCGATGACGCTTCCTGCCAGTATGGTACAGGTGTTTACAATCGTTCCCGTCATATTCCGCACCTCTCATTTTCCTGTTTGTCAAGCAGCGTGCACGAGCACGCTGCGCAAAAATTATATAACATTTTATAGCATAACATCTTTTTTTTGCTTGTCAATATGTTTTCTGTTTTGCCGAAAAAATCGAAAACGCATCTTGCTATTTCCCTTTATTTTCGGTACACTAATACTAGTGAAACAACACGCAACCATTCGCATCCAGCGGATCATCCTTTCGGATAAAGGAGATAATCTTCCGTTCTGATGCAGAATTTCAAGGAGAAAGAACATGAAAAAAGCAATGAACCAGTCCAGACTTATTTCCATATTAAATGGAATCTCTATCGGAGCACTTGTGCTGATGATGCTGCTGCTGTTCGCTTACGCAAAAACCAACGGACAGCTTAGCGTAGACAGCGAAAACCGTTTTAACCTGACCTATAACGCCAATCGATTTATGAACGGTTCCGCCTATCTGACCAATGAAGTACGCGCTTATGCTGCAACCGGAGAACAGTCACATTATGACAATTACTGGAATGAGATCAATAACCTGAAAAACCGTGACCAGGGCGTTGCTGCCATGCAGGAAATCGGAATCACAAAAGAAGAACAGGCTATGATCGACCAAATGTCTTCCATTTCCAATAATCTAGTTCCCCTCGAAGAACAGGCTATGGAAAATGTACAGGCAGGACAGCTTCAGGAAGCACTGAACTATGTATATGGTCCCGATTATACTTCTGCGATTACGGAGATCAACGCGCTGAAGGAACAGTTCCTTTCCGCTTTGGATTCCCGTACGATGGCAGATATTCAGGAATTGAACGTACGTTTGGCCGTAATTCAGATACTGATCTATCTGGTTGTTGTTCTGGTAGCGATCATCCAGTTCTTTATTATGACCACGGTCAGAAAACGGATCTTAAGTCCTGTCATCCACGTTCGGGACCAGATGGGAGAGATTTCCAGAGGAAACCTGTCCGCGGAATTTCTTCTGCAGTCGGATACCTCTGAGATCGGTATGCTTGTAGAGTCCATTCACGAAACAAAGCGCGAACTAAAAAAATACATACATGATATCGACTCCAAACTGGCAGACATGGCTCGCGGAAAGATGGATCTGACCATCGGCAATGACTATCGGGGAGAATTTCTTCCCATCCAGAACGCTATGAGTCAGATCTTAGAGGCACTCAATACCGCTCTCTCCCAGATCCGCAATACCGCAGATCAGGTATCCGAAGAGTCTGAACGGATGGCTACAGACGCGCAGGTCCTTTCAGACGGAGCTACGGAGCAGGCATCCGCAGTGGAAGAGCTTTCCGCCAGCATCCAGACTTTATCCGAACAGGTGAAGAGCACTTCTCTGGATGCGGATGATGCGAGAAAATCCTCCATTCATTCTGCGGAACAGTTAAAAGCCTGCAACCAGAAGATGCAGGAGCTGACCTCTGCTATGGGAGATATCTCCAAGTCTTCCCAGCAGATCAGCGGCATCATTAAAACCATTGAGGACATCTCCTTCCAGACCAATATCCTCGCACTCAATGCGGCCGTAGAAGCAGCCCGCGCAGGAGAAGCCGGCAAAGGATTTGCAGTTGTTGCTGATGAAGTCCAGGGACTTGCCACTAAAAGCTCTATCGCTGCCAAGGATATTACCAGACTTATTGAGGATTCCATGCAGTTGGTCACACACGGCACAACGCTTTCTGGAGACACGACAAACGCTCTGGATTCCAGTGTACTCAGTGCCCAGCAGTCTGCAGAACTGATCCAGCGAATTGCAGATTCTGCCCAGCAGCAGGCCGAATCCCTGATGCAGCTCTCAGAAGGTGTCGAGCAGATCTCGGATGTCGTCCAGACCAATGCCGCTACTGCAGAAAAATCCTCCATGTCCGCCAATGAACTGTTCAAGCGGGCAGATGATCTGAAGAAATCGGTTCAAAGATTCCAGCTTCGCAGATAAGAGACAAAAGAAAACATTGAATAAGGAGCCTTCGCAAATTGCGAAAGCTCCTTATTATTTGACATTGTATCTGCTTCTATAAATTGCTCCTTTTTCTTCTGACAAAAAGTTCTGTCAGCACAGCCAAAGACGTCAATATGAAAAATGTGTACAGCATAATCGGTGAAGAATCGCCGGTAGGCGCACTGTTCACATTGCTGACTGCAGATACCGGAGCGGCAGCCGTATTGGCACTGCTGCTTCCCCCGGACCCGGAGGAAGAACTGCTTCGCTTTGCTTCTTTCCATCCAATGGAAATGGGCGAGAGTCCATATACTTTAAACATAATGCCGTCTTTCGTCTTGGTTACTTTCGGATGTTCCACATCTCCTGCGCGGAAACCATTCATATCTGACGTAAACATATGAGCCACCACAAAATTATGGGTATTTCTTCCGGTACCCGACGGATAAGGCAGTGTAATTGTCAGACCGCTGGATGGAAAATTATCCACAGTTGCTTTCTTCCATCCCGCTCCATTTACGTTGATCATAAGCTCTACATCATAAGTTACGATATTCGTCTCTGCTATCGTACTGGATTTTTCCCGGATCTTCAGCTTCATCTCCTGCTCAATCTTACCCGGTGTATTCAAATGCTCTTTGTCTTTGAAAGAATCCGGTACTTTAGAAAGTCCATACTGTACTTCAACCTTAAAGCTGGTTCCATCGGTGGATTCCGGAAGCTGCGGAAGAGAAGTATCCACAACAGATATCCTGCCCGTAATCTCCGGAAGTGCCGAAGGCATGGCATAATTGCCGGCTTTGCTTCCCTGAAGAACTGCTGTATCCTGTGCATCCTTCCAGGTCAATGTCACTTTCTGGCTGCCCTCTGCTACTGTCCCATAAACACCTGTCAGTTTCTCAGCCGGACAATCAAATTCTGCAGAAGCTTTATCTTTCTCCAGGATGCCCGCAAGTTTTAGTTCCCCATAAAGCGTCGCTTTCTGCTCTTTGACTTGATCTAAACGATCTGATGCCTCTAGAGCACTGATATCCCAGGTCAGAGCCTTTTTAGATACCGTTAGTCGGTATGTACATGTTGCTCCCTGATAATCCTCCGTCTCAGAAGCGGATGCTGTGATTACAGTCGTTCCGACTTTCCAGATCTGCACAGCTCCTGTCTTTTGGTCTACCGTAGCTACAGAAGGATCCGAACTGCTGTAAGTCACAGAGGAACCTGCTGCTGCCCCCTGAGCGGCAATGGTAAAGTTCTCGTCTCCGTAAGTCACTGCCTTTGTATCCGCCGGAAAAGCAAAGTTCTTCTGCTCTTCCTGCTCGGTTACAGTGATGGTAACGTACGCCACCATGCTCTTTCCGTTCAGATCAGCCGTCACACGGTAACTGTATGTACCCGCAGGCAGTCCTGTCTCTATCGTATAGCTCGAACCGGAAGCCCCGCTGATGGTCTGCCAGTTTCCGTCCGGAAGCTGCTTTGCCCATACAAAGGAAGATGCCTGTGCAATTGCCGTCAGAACCGGCGGCGTTGTATAACCGACTTTGATCTTCTGTTCGCTGGCTTTCAAGGTGAGCAGCGGAACCGTTATATTTGTAATGGAACTCGCCTTATCCCAGGTCTCCAGAGTCATCTCGTCTCCGGTTACTAAAAGCCCTGCCAGTATCCTTGCCCCATCATTATACTTATAAATCTCCGCCGGTGCTGCATTCGCTATGGCAGGATTATATGAATAGACCGAATTGCCGACATTAAAATATATTACTCCCTTTGAACTGGAAAGCCTGGAAAGACACATGGTATATGGAGTCCACCCGTCTTCCATATTTATTCTTGCAATCTCCGTGACAGTTCCGTCAGACGCTCTTTTTTTCAGCGCTGTATTCACGCACACGCCTCCCTGCATCCCTGCTTCCAGATAATACTCTGCATTATTCACAGTATAAATGGCGGACATTGACATAGGAGCCGTCTTATGCCAGGAATTATCATATGTTGTGTCAGAACATGTGATGCTGTTGCTGTCCCAGCTATGATCCTTTGACATAGCACTGTCGCTGAGCAAAAAGTAGGTATGTTTTGCAGCACCTGTGGCACCGACCGAACTTTTGGCAGTGGAATCATCATATGTCAGATCCACATGATACCAGTTCCCATTCAGTTTCACATAGTTCCATATGTGGTTCATTTTATCCGTTCCGCTCTCGCAGAAGTCAACCTCAATTCCTACTTCTTTCAGCAGCGCGGCATAGGCAAGGGTATAACCCTGACAGACGCCAATCCCATTAACCAGCGCCTCATATGCATTCCTCTTTTCAAATCCCGGATTGCTGTTAGCCGTTTGATCGTATTCCATATGCTGAATCAGATAATCATGCAGTGCCAGTGCCTTCTGCTCGTCCGTCATACTGCCGCTGCTTCTGATCACTTCATCCAAAACCCGCTGGATAGCTGCCTTATATGCAGCTACGTGAGATTCATTATAAGCAGGATTATAGGTGAAATCTACCCTCTGGATGATTCCTTGTGTATTTTTATAATAAGTAGCCATCAGCATATAGAACAAATCCGGATTGTGATCTGCAACATTGGGCCAGATACGTCCCCAGTCGGATTCCGCTATTTGATAACCGGACAGATCGACAGACGCCTCTCTCTTTTCCATAGCAGCCGTCATAGCGTCCCAGGCACCTTTAATCTGGTCATCCGTCGCCGCCAGTATCGCAGACTCTTCAAAATACTTCAGCAGCTCCTGGAACAGCTCTTCCGCATCGGAAAACTGTGCTTTCTGTTCTTCTGTCAACTCTTCATAAGCGTCAAAAGCCGCCTGAATCTGGTCATATGCTGCTTTTTGTCCGTCCTCGTCCAGTTCCTTCAATTCCTCCGGAGAAGGAAGCGCTTCTATAAGCTCCCGTACAGCAGCCGTAGCCTCTTCCAAATTCAGAACATCCAAAGTCCCTTCTCCCTCTGGAAGCACCTCATCCGAATCCGGAGCAGGTGTCTCCTGCATATCGGAAGGATCGGCCCCTGACGCATCTGTGCTTTCCGGCACTTTTGCATTTTCCGCTTCCGGTTTACATCCGGACAAATCCTCTTTGCACACCGGACAGTCCGCTTTTGCAGTTTCTTCTGTACATGTTGCCGTACAAATACACGTTTGTTCTGGTGATACAGATTCTTTGTCCTCGGTTTCCGAAGCTTCCTCCGGTTCCGCCGGATCTTTCGTTTCCGGAGCTTTTTCCGGTTCCGCCGAATCCTCCGTTTCTGAAGCTTCTTCTGCCTTCGCCGGATCCTCCGTTTCTGAAGCTTCTTCTGCCTTCGCCGGATCCTCCGTTTCTGAAGCTTCTTCTGCCTTCGCCGGATCCTCCGTTTCCTGATTCTCTTCGTCCGCCTCAGACGGGTCTTCTGTTCCCTGAGTCTCTCCCTCTGCATCCGCCGCAGTTACGGTGACTTGCGAATGCTCCAGCATACTGCCGGCCAGAGCCACGGCCAGAAGAAGTACCAGTATCTTCTTCCCGCTTTTTTTCCATTTGCTCATGTCTTTCCACTCCTGTCTTTCTGATTTCAGGAAAATATTCCGATGCTTTTTCACAAGATCCGCATACTTTCCTCCATGGGCATCTGAAAAAATGGCATCAAAACAACAAAGCCCTGTCTCCTTCCACGACTTTTTCCCAGCAGCAGTCACCGCAGCCGCCCTGTCTTATACCCCATTTTTTCTGATATTATACATATTACCAGTTTTATTGCCATATGAAAAGCACTTTTTTTTATATTATTGGGCATATTGACTACCAGATACTGCCAAAACAACAAAAGGCTGCCGGAAGCTCCGACAGCCTTGCTGCAATTACTTTTTTATTTAATAATCTTCCGCGGACACTCCTCCACGCACTTGCCGCAGCCGGTACATTTCTCATAATCTACATGAGCCACATTCCCTTCCACGGCAACAGCGCCTGCCTCGCAGTTTTTCACGCATTTCATACAGCCGATGCATCCGGCTTTACATGCTTTCGTTACATCCTTGCCTTTGTCTCTGGAATTGCACTGTACATAGTGTACACCCTCTGCAGGCACCAGTTCAATAAGCTTCTTCGGACAGGCAGCGATACATTTGCCGCAGGCTTTGCAGGCATCCGGTTCCACAACTGCCACACCGTTTATAATGTGAATCGCATCGAACTGACACTCTTTCACGCAGGCTCCATAACCCAGACAGCCGAAAGTACAGACTTTGTCTCCGCCGTTCTGCATCATGCTTACAAACCGGCAGTCCTCTGCCCCGGTATACTCATAATTTCTCGGAGCAATATCACAAGTCCCGGCACATTTTACAAATGCCACTTTTCGAACCCCTGCGCCTGCTTCTACGCCCATAATGGCAGCGATCTTCTCCCCCACCGGAGCACCGCCTACGGGACAGCCGTTTACCGGAGCCTCTCCCTGGGCAATAGCTGCTGCCAGGCCATCACAGCCTGCATAACCGCAGCCGCCGCAGTTGTTGCCCGGAAGACATTCCCGAATGGCAACTTCCTTTTCGTCCACTTCCACTGCAAATTTCTCACCGGCTGCTCCGAGGAACAGGCCAATGAAGATACCAACACCGCCTACAATCACGGTGGCAATGACGATTCCAACTATGCTCATTTTCTCACCCCCTGGTTAGATAATTCCGGAAAAGCCGCAGAACGCAATGGCCATCAGACCTGCCGTCACCAGTACGATGGGAGATCCCTTTAATGCCGGGGAAATATCATTGTATTCCAGCTTTTCACGAATACCTGCCAGCAGGATAATGGAAATGGTAAATCCGGCTGCTACTGCAAAGCCGTTTACCGTACTGGTCAGGATACTGTATTCCTTTGTCGCATTGGTCAAAGCCACACCGAGCACCGCACAGTTGGTAGTAATCAGCGGCAGATAAACGCCCAGCGCCTGGTACAAAGACTGCATGGTCTTTTTCAGAAACATTTCCACAAACTGTACCAGACAGGCAATGACCAGAATAAATACAATCGTCTGAAGATAGGTCATTTTCAGGGGAATCAGAAGCACCTTGTCAATCACGCTGGTCACAAAAGACGCCAGTGTAATAACGAAGATAACTGCCGCTCCCATGCCTGCTGCGGTATCCACTTTCTTGGACACGCCGAGAAACGGGCAGATGCCGAGGAACTGGCTTAAGACCACGTTATTAACCAGGGCGGACCCGATGGCAATCACTAATAATTCTTTCATTCCTCTCTACCCCCTATTCCTTTGCATTCCCGCACTTTGCACCGCAGGAAGCACAGTCTGCATTGCATCCGCTCTGAATCTTCGATACATCCTTCCCCTTCTTCGCCAGGTTCAGTTTCACCTTATTCTGAATCCCCGTCAGAAGCGCCAGTACAAAGAACGCTCCGGGCGCCATAACGAAAATGGACACCGGCTCATAGGATGCCGGAAGGACTGCCATACCGAAAAGCTTTCCGGAACCGATGATCTCGCGGACCAGGCCGATGCTGGTCAGACCGATCGTAAAGCCAAGGCCCATACCGATTCCATCAAATAAGGACGCAATCATAGGATTTTTGGAAGCATACGCCTCTGCACGGCCAAGGATAATACAGTTTACAACAATCAGCGGAATGTAAAGACCCAGGCTCTCGTTCAGAGTCGGAATATACGCCTGAAGCAGAAACTGTACGATCGTCACGAAAGATGCCACAATAACAATAAAGGCCGGCACACGTACATCATCCGGAATCACTTTCCGGAGCATGGAAATAATCAGATTGGACAATGCCAGAATCACCATGGTTGTCAGACCCATCCCCAGACCGTTTATGGCGCTGGTGGTGACCGCAAGGGTCGGGCACATGCCAAGCATCATCACAAACGTTGGATTTTCTTTGACAATACCGTTATATAAACGCTCACCTGCTGTATTCATTTATGTACGCCCCCCTTTACTCCGCATAATATCCGGCAGCACAAAGCGCCGCATTGACTGCACCGGTAACTGCCTTTGTCGTAATTGTCGCACTGCTGACTGCGTCAATCTCATTGGGTGCGGATTTCCCGGTCTTGGTATAGGCAATTTCATCAGCCTGAATTCCCGCAAACTGTCCCTTCCAGGTGTCCGTATTTGCGTTCATACCAAGTCCTGCCGTCTCGCTGATGGATAAAAAGGAAATGCCCAGCATAGTCATATCGTTTTTTACGCCTACGGTCATCTGGATATTTCCGCCATAGCCTTCCGGAGTCGTAATATTGATGACGTGACCAATCACATTTCCGGATGCATCACAGGCTTCCGCTATCTCATTGATCACCTGAGAAGTATACCCCTGCTCTGCTATATAAGCGGCCACTTCGGAACTGTCTTCCACTTCGTTAAAAGATACTGCCTCCGGAAATACCTCCGCATATGCTTTGGCTTTTGCCAGTGCTTCCTGCTCTGCAATAGGTGCTGCTGTCAGCTCATGGACAAATCCAAGAAGCAGTCCCGATACCAGTGTAATAGCCGTCAAAATCAGGGTATTTTTAATAATCTTGTTCACGATCAGTTACCCCCTTTTTCTTTCACTTTGCCAAATGCCAGCGGAATCGTAAAACGCTCGATCAGCGGCACCAGCAGATTCGAAAAGATGATGGCATAGGATACGCCTTCCGGAGACGGTCCAAAGCACCGGAAGATGCCGGTCAGAAGACCCAGGATCACACCATAGACAATCTGTCCTTTAGGAGTAATGGGACTGGTCACATAATCAGTTGCCATAAACCATGCACCAAGCATCAGACCGCCGCCTGCAAGCTGCGCCACCAGATAAGTTCCATCAAATCCATGTCCGCCAAACAGCAGCATGAAAACAGCAAAAGTCACAATATAAGTTCCGGGAATCTTCAGATCGATTACGCCTCTCCACAGGAGGTAAGCAGCGCCCACCAATATAGCGATGGCGGAAGTCTCACCGATCATACCTGCCGTATTGCCCATAACCATCTGAAACATATCTATGCTGCCGCCTTCTCTTATCACGGCCAGCGGTGTTGCTCCCGTAAACGTATCGTATGCATAATTGGTCATACGTCCGGCAAAAGAGATCATCAGGAAACACCTGCCTCCGAGAGCCGGATTCATAAAGTTCTGTCCAAGTCCTCCGAAGAGCTGCTTCACCACCAGAACCGCAAAGATGCTGCCCAGCATTGCCATCCACCAGGGAGCACTGCTTGGAAGGTTCATTCCCAGCAGAAGTCCTGTAACGACTGCGCTGTAATCTCCGATCGTAACCGGTTTATGCATGTATTTTTCATATATGTATTCCGTCGCCACGCTGGTTGCAATGGTAACCAGCAGCACCACCAGCGCGTTCACTCCAAAATGGAAGACGCCGAATATGGCTGCCGGCAAAAGTGCAATCACCACATCCCGCATAATATTGGAGCTGGTTGCTTTATCCCTAATATGCGGCGATGAAGATACCTTTCTAAGATCACTCACACGACTCACCTCTTTCTCTATTTTCCGTTATTTTTTACGATTGGCCATAACCATACGTCTTACGTTTTTAATCATCTGTGCCAGAGGACGCTTTGCCGGACAGACATAACTGCAGCAGCCGCACTCCACGCACTCCATGCCATGCCACTTCTGAAAAGCTTCCAAGTCGAATTTCTCAGAAAACTGCGCCAGACGCGCCGGAATCAGTCCTTCATCACAAGCTGCCACACAGCGGCCGCAGTTGATACATGCCGTCGTGGGGGATTCGGACACTGCATCCGCCGCCAGACAGGTAATGGCTGAGGTCGTCTTTGTCGTAGGCACTTCTAAATCGAACATCGCAAATCCCATCATAGGACCGCCGGAGATGACTTTCTTCGCCTCTGTTTTAAATCCGCCTGCTGCCTCGATAAGCTCCGCTACATTGGTTCCCATCCTGCATTCAAAATTGGACGGATTCGCCACAGCCTCTCCGGAAATGGTTACAACTCTGGAAATCAGCGGCTTTCCAAGAATCACCGCATCATAAATAGAGGTAATCGTATCACAGTTATCTACCACGCAGCCCAGATCTGCCGGAAGCATGGTAGAGTTCAGATCTCTTCCGGTCACTGCATGGATCAGCATACGTTCTGCACCCTGAGGATATTTGGTCTTCAGAACTTTCACCTGAATACGTGTTTCATTTTCACATGCTTTCTGCATGATTTTAATGGCTTCCGGCTTATTGTCCTCGATACAGATGCATCCCTGAGCGCTGCCGAACAGTTCCAGCACCACCTTCAGACCGCCTACCACCTTTTCCGGACGCTCCACCATAAGCCGGTAATCCGAAGTCAGATACGGTTCACACTCCGCACAGTTTACCAGCACATAATCAATCTTGTCCGGATCCTTTGGAGATAATTTTACATGGGTCGGAAATCCCGCGCCGCCCATACCGACAACTCCGGATTCCTTAATGATTCCGATGATATCATCCCTGGACATTTCCTCAAAAGGTTTGATCGGAAGTCCGGGCGCTTCCTCATACAGTCCGTCGTTTTCCACCACGATAGAATTGACTTTCGCACCTGTAGATACAAAATGCGGTTCAATCGCTTTGACAGTACCCGATACGGATGCATAGACCGGCGAAGATACAAATCCCCCTGCTTCTGCGATCTTCTGCCCAACCAGAACACGATCACCTTTCGCCACTACTGGCGCTGCGGGCGCACCAATATGCTGGGAAACCGGATAGATCAGGTTCCCTTTCGGCTCATACGGAACGATCGCTTTGTCTTTTGACAGTTCCTTGCCGTCATAAGGGTGTACGCCACCCTTAAAAGTTAAAGTAGCCATAAGAATCCCTCTTTCTTATATTTCTCCGGAAATGTATGATTTTCAAAACTTGTGAAAATTTCAACAATCCCGTTATACCAACAGAGGACATACGAACAACCGTCCGCATGTCCTCCCGTACATACACTATCCTACTCACTCTTCAGCCATATCTTCTGCCGGAGACTCCAGAGCTTTCATGCTCAGACTGATTTTCTTATCTTCCCCATTGAAGTCTACAACCTTAGCAGTGATCTCCTGCCCTGCTCTCAGTACATCTGAGGGCTTCTCTACATGCTCTCTGGAAATCTGAGATACATGAAGAAGTGCATCTACGCCCGGCTCTAACTCCACAAAAGCACCGAAGTCAGTCATACGTGCAACTACTCCGTCTACAATATTTCCTACGGCATATTTCTCATCTGCAGTCAGCCAGGGATTTGCATCCTCAAACTTCAGGCTCAGTGCGATCTTCGTCTCCTTGATCTCTTTGATGAGAACGGTCAGCTTATCGCCAACTTTGAATTTTTTCTTCGGATCATCCACCCTGCCCCAGGACATCTCGGAGATGTGAAGAAGACCATCCGCTCCTCCCAAATCCACAAATGCACCGAAAGCGGTCACATTCTTGACAACACCCTCAACCACATCCCCAACGTGGATACGCTCGAACAGCGCTCTCTGAAGCTCTGCTTTCTTTGCTACCAGAAGCTGCTTTCTGTCACCGATGATTCTTCTCCTCTTGGGATTAAATTCCGTGATGACGAACTCGATTTCCTGGTCTGCATATTTGCCAAGATTTTTCTCATACGTATCTGATACCAGACTCGCCGGAATAAAGATCCTGGTTTCATCCACAACAACGCTTAAGCCGCCTTCCAAAACCTGCGTTACCTTCGCAGTCAGGACTTCCTTATTCTCGAAAGCCTCCTCCAGTCTCTTGCTGCCTCTCTCTGCTGCAACTCTTCTGTAGGACAACTGTACCTGTCCTTCTCCGTCATTCACTTTCAAAACTTTCACTTCCATCGTATCACCTACGGAAACCATCGTAGTCAGGTCCGCATTAGGTACATTCGTATATTCATTTCTAGATACGATGCCGTCAGACTTGTAACCTATATTTAAGATGAGTTCATCTTCTTTGACATCAATGACTGTGCCTTCTACGACTTCTCCTGTTCTGATAGTTTTTAGTGAATCTTCCAGCATTTGTTCAAAACTTAATTCAGACATCTTGTTTGAACCTCCTCAATAATTTTCTTTGGGGTGGAAGCCCCTGCTGTAATACCTATAAGCCCAGTAGATCGCAATACTCCTAAATTCAGGTCGTGAACAGTCTGTATATAGTAAGTATTCTTACACTCATTCCTGCAAATCTCAAACAGCTTCTGCGTATTCGAACTATGGCTGCCGCCAATGACGATCATGGCATCTACTTCCCCTGCAATCTGACGTGCTTCGGCCTGCCGTTCCTCCGTCGCATTGCAGATTGTATTTACAACACTTCTATCATACCTCTTTTTATCAAGAATTTCAACTAAATCTTGAAATTTCTTGTAGTTAAATGTCGTTTGCGAAACCACACAAAGTGGAACCGCTTTCAACATCTTGAAGTTTTCCGCCTGCTCCGGGGATTCCAGCACAACGGCAGGGGTGCTGCACCAGCCTTTAATTCCTTCCACTTCCGGATGTTTATCATTGCCGATGATAATGATCTGTTTGCCTGCCTGGCTTTCCCGTTCCACTGTCCGATGGATCTTTTTTACAAAAGGACAAGTGGCATCCACACAGTGAAGACCTTTTCTCTGGATCAGATCATAGATCTCCTTTCCTACTCCATGGGAACGGATGATAACGGTCCCTTCTGTCAGACCCTCTAATTCCTCCTGGCTGTTCAGCACCTGCACGCCTTTTTCCTCCAGATCCTGAACAACTACTTCATTATGAATAATGGGACCATATGTATAGATGGGACGCATACCTTTCTCTACCTGCTCGTAAACGGTATCTACGGCCCGCTGTACACCGAAGCAAAACCCGGCGCTTTTTGCCACCTTTACCTGCATAGGGAGACAATCCTTTCCACCACTTCTTCGATGCTCATATGGGAAGAATCCAGAAGCACCGCATCCGGTGCCTGGCAGAGAGGGGAATGCTCCCGGTGCATATCACGGTAATCCCGTTCGATGATATCCTGTTCGATTTTCGAAAGATCTGCTTCTTCTCCCTTCTCCCGAAGCTCCAGGTACCGGCGCTCGGCCCGCACAGCACTGCTGGCGGTCAGATAAATTTTCACATCTGCATCCGGCAGAACGACCGTTCCGATATCCCGGCCGTCCATGACCACATCCGCCTTTCCGGCCAGATCCTGCTGAAGCTCCACCAGCTTTTTGCGGACTGCCGGCACAGCCGACGAATAGGAGGCCATGTTTCCCACCTCTTCTGTTCGAAGAAATGCATTTACATTTTCGCCGGCCAGAAGAACGACCTGCTCTCCTTCCCGGTATTCAATGGAAATGTCCGCTTCCCGGCACACCCTGGCAATCCGGGCCTCATCATCGGGTGCGATCCCTTTTCGGATCAGATACAGCGCCATAGCCCGGTACATGGCTCCGGTATCTACATAAATATAGCCTTTTTCGCGGGCTACCCGCTTTGCCACCGTACTCTTTCCGGCACCGGCCGGCCCGTCGATGGCTACATTGTACCCTGTTTTCATAATATAAATGCCTCCTATTATAGTTCCGCATCCGTGCATCATGTGCCCCTTGGCTGGAAGGATATTCCGCCCTTTCATGTCGGAATATCCTTCCAGGCACATCATGCACAGATGCTGTTTTTGTAGTTCCGCGCCTGCGGTGCACAGACACTGTTTTTTATAATTCCGAAACCAAACCCACATGCCCTGCCGCGGCCGCAGCCGTTGACCAGGCAATCTGCAGGTTGAAGCCGCCGGTCACTGCATCCAGGTCAAGCACCTCTCCGATAAAATAAAGCCCCGGAATCTTCTTAGATTCCATCGTCGCCGGGTGAATTTCCTTCACGGACACGCCGCCTTTTGTAACCACTGCTTCATTATACCCCCTAAGCCCCGTAACGGTCAATTCCAGTTCTTTCATATTCTGCAAAAAGCGCTGACGCTCCTCCTTTGTGATCTCATTCACCTTTTTATCCGGAGAGATCCCGCTTAGCTTCACCATCACCGGCGTCAATTTCGCCGGAAAAAAGACAGCCGCCGCATTACCGAATTTCCGGTTCTTTGCCTTTTCAAATTCCCGCAGAATGCGGGCATCCAACTGCTCCTTTGTAAGCGCCGGCTTCAGATCCAGCAGAAGTTTCAGCGTCTTTTCCCGAACCTTTTTCGCACATATGCTGCTGGCTGTCAGGATCACAGGACCGCTGACTCCAAAATGAGTGAACATCAGTTCTCCAAAATCCTCACACAGCACCTTTTTCCCGTCCAGCACCTTTATGGAAATATTTTTCAGCGCCAGTCCCTGAAGTTCTTTTATAAATGATTCCTTTATATTGAAAGGAACCAGTGACGGGCAAAGCTCTGTCACCTGCAGTCCCAGCTCTCTGGCAAATGTATATCCGTCTCCTGTAGATCCGGTGCTCTCATAGGAAATTCCGCCTGTAGCCACAAAAACCTTATCCGCATAAGCCGTCTTTCCTTCCGACAGTTTCAGGCAGAACCCGTCCTTCTCCCTGCCAAAGCTCTCCACCCGGCTCATCAGATGGACCCGGACTCCCGCCCTTTTCAGCGCACCTTTTAACGTATCCAATACGTCTGCTGACCGGTCTGACTTCGGAAAAACCCTGTTTCCCCGCTCCACTTTCAAAGGAAGTCCTTCCTTCTCAAAAAAATCCATAACATCCTGATTGCTGAATCCGTAAAAGGCACTATATAGAAATTTAGGATTGCTCTTTACACTTCCAAGCAGCTCCTCCATATCACAGGCGTTGGTCAGATTACATCTGCCCTTTCCCGTAATATACAGCTTCTTTCCAAGTTTTTCATTCCGCTCATACAAGTCTACGGAAACGCCCTTTTCTGCTGCCATGATGGAAGCCATCATGCCGGCCGCGCCGCCGCCGATAACTGCAAGCCTCATTTTCACACCTCTTATCTGCCTCTTGGCACTTGCCCAAACACCCTGCGGGGGCAAAAAACCAGAGGTTCCGGACACTTCCAGAACCTCTGAAATGATCTCTTGTTTGACTGCATTCATTCCTTCGTTTTTTGGATTATATCATATCCAGGGCCATAAATGAAGCATAATTTTTTCTTTTGCCTGTAAAAAGCTGCAGCCGCCTGCCCGGAAAAAAGTCTTTTGCCCTTCATCAGGCAATCGGTCTATGTCAGCAGCCTGCACTCCGTATGTACAATATTCAGCTCATCTGCATTTCTCATAAAATATAAAGTTTCCAGCGTCTCTGCCATATAGCCAATATACCGGTCCCCACGGTCACAGCCCTTCGGAATGCTGAGCTCTTCTGTCCGTTCAAGTATCGGAAACAGCCATGCACAATAGTCCCGCAAAACATTTTTCCTTGCCAGGATCACATTATAATTATAGAAATATCTCTGGTTCAGGATATCCGGGAAAATTTCTGCATATTCCGGAGAAAGCTCCTCCAGCGCAGTCAAAAGCGCATTCCAGTCCTCATCCTTCAAATATCTTTGATGGTGGGCATGAATATTGGGTTCGTAAGGCATTGGATACGGAAGCACGGCGTCCACGTCGTTATCTGCCAGGCGCATGATTTGATCGTCTGTCAGAACAAATGTTCTTCGATACTGTGAAAGACCATAATATTGCTTCCTGTCACTTTTTGTCCCTCCGCCAGAGCACAGTTTATTTTTCCAAATCCAGTACAACACCGTCAGTTCCGAGTAATTCACATTTTTTTCTGAAATATGTTCTCCCTGATTGTCCATTAAATCCGCGACTCGTACACTGCTGCAAGCTGCGCCTGCCTGAACGGGAAAAACATAGGATGGAAAAGAACCTATACTTTTTAGCGGTCTGTCTTTATGAGATCTTGCCATATAAAGCCTGACGAACGGCATATGGCATCCCACCGGCAACGCATCTAACGGCAAAAACCTGCCCATTTTTGCATGAAATAATTTCATAAGCTCTGACCAGCGTCCGGAAGTCAGTTTTCGATAATAATGAAAGCCATAATCCTCTAATGTCTCTTCTATCTCCGGCTGCACATTCTCCGGAGCAGCAATAAGCACCTCCGTATCATCCTTTTCCTTTTGGGATAATTTAGCCGCATATTCTTTTGTTTCCCATACCGGAAGATCACAGACCACAGAAGCATTGATCCCTCTAGATGACACCAGAAAACACTCTGCCTGCCTGGATGGATACAGACTCTTCATTGCCTCATAAGCGCCGAGTGCAATTCCCTGGGCACCATAAATTACCAGTTTCATTGTTGTTCTCCCACTATATCATAGAAAAAATTTCTACAGTTTCTCCTATTGCATATTCCTAACGCCATGCCCTGAACACAGATCACTCATTCCATACAGCCTCTTTAACATCAACAAAGCTTTCGGAAAACCATCTGATTTTTTCCTTTGGTACGTTAAGCTCCATCAAATATTTCCGAAGAAAACAACACCTGACGCATAATCAATGTATCAAACAGATCAAAGCTTATGGTATCATACTGTTCCGTCCCCCCAGACCATATATTGCTATGAGACTGTTTTATATTTTGAAATGTTTCGGATAATTTGTTCACGAAGCACATTCCTCCAAAGAATTCTGTTTCTTACCCTTTTCTAAATTCTTCTGAAAACCACAATATTTTCTTATTATCGATTCCTTTATCAATCAAATATTGTCTTATATTTTCAGCCGCATCCTGTACAGTGTTTGCAATCAAAATAAAATCATAATCTGAAACTCTCAATATTTCATCCGGAGCGTGCACCTCAAAGCCATTTTCCTGATATACTGTATATTTTTGATCTACCCACAAAGCAATGCTTATTTTTTCTTTTTCCGCAAGATATCTGTGTATCTTCTGCCCCAGTACCCCGGCTCCGTAAATAATCACTTTACTCCCCGGAAGTATTCCTCCATAAGGCATTAATACTTTTTCATCAAACACAGATATTTGATTCATAAATAACAGATATTTCTGATACTGTTTCAACTGTGGTTTCAGTATCTCCCACACCTTTTTTTCTTTGAATGCTTCCTCCAAATGTGTGAAAAGCAAACCGTATTTATCTGTGCTGCTTTTTATCGCCCTTTTCGTCATACTGTTCGAATGTTGTATATAATGATAGGCGCAAATATCGGATATATATATTTTTTCCGCCTCCAGCACACCAGGATAGACAACTGCCGCGTCTTCCCCAATAACAATACGATTGTCAACACGCATCTGCACTTTTACTGCAAGTTCCTTTTTAAACAGCTTCGTAACCATATGCGGCTGCACACCATATTCAAAAAAATGCCCTGCATAAAGCAGCATCGGCAAAAGCTGCTCCTTTGTATATACCCCAACAGGAAAATTATCCCTCACCTGTCTGCTGTCTGTTCCAATATCATGAAAATGCCCTGACAAGACGATATCGGCACCTGTCTTTTCCTGTGCTAATACCATCTTTTCGTAATAATCAGGTTCTATCCAATCATCCCCATCCACAAAACCGACAAATTCACCATCCGCAATTTCCAATCCGGCTTTTCTTGCACTTGTAGAGCCGCCATTCTCCTTATGTATCACTCTAATCCTGCTATCCTGATCCGCATATTCATCACAGGCTTTACCGCACAAATATGCGGAACCATCATCCACAAGAATAATTTCCAAGTCTCGATATGTCTGATTTAAAATACTTTCCACACACTTACTCAAATATTTCAAACTATTATAGACTGGCACAATTATACTAATCATGTCGTTATCACCTCAACTGTCTAGCGGCCATAACCGGATAATTCCTGCAATCCCTTCCATGACATCTCGCACACATTTCCAAATAACCCTTTTCTGAATATCCTAAATGATATTCCAGCAAAATCCGCCTTCCCAAATCACCATCCGGCAGCGAATCCAAATCCAGAAAATCATTTTCTCCGATATGATATCCCAAATTATCCGATACCGTTCTGGCCATTACGCAGAAATAAAGCTTTCCGTTTCTCGTTTCCCTGCACGGAGTCATGCATCTGTCGAATTTCTGTATTAATTGTTCTTCACTTTCCTCCTGCAGTGTGTCTGTAAAGCCGTAGTTCCACCATACTTCCTCTTCTTTTCCGAGATTGTAGTCTACCCTCTCTTTTAAAAATATCTTTTCCAGCTTATCATACTGTCCCTGTAAATTAGGGATTGCTTTTACATAATTGGAAATCCGAAACAGCACTCCATATTTCCTGCAGCAATTTATCAAAGCCTGATCCGGTGTAATCGTTCCGTTCGACGTAATACTGAACGTTCCCATCTTATTCCGATATCTTTCACCGATATATTCCACCGCCTCTTTCAAATGCTGATACAATAATGGTTCCCCTCCGATCAGGACAAACTCATGAATATAGTCAATTTTTGAAAAGAACAGGTCAGCAGTGGCATATATTTCTTCCAGTTTCATATCTTCAGCATTTCTATCTACCGCCCAGCAGCCGTGCGCGCAGTCAGCGCATCTTAACGTGCACCTCTCTGTCACACAAATTTGCGCTAAATTCATAAATAAAAGATTCTTTTTTTGGAAAAAATAGATGGGCAGTACGCGATCTAGGAAAGTCCCGGACAAATAAAATTTACAGTTATCTTTCCGTAGCTGTCTGCCAATCTCCTGCTCATTCGCTTCATTTGCAGCAATAATCAGCGTCTTATCCCTCTCATTCTCCAAAAACCATTGATAAGAATGCACCGACTGATTACAAAAACCATTTTTCTGCTTCTGCACATCATTATCTATAAAACCGGCAAACATCCCGAAAAACGATAATGTCACATACAATCCGCGTCCGATGTCTCCCGCACCAAAAACATAAAACATTTCCTGTTCCAGTTTCTCTGCCTTATATGCTTTCAGTTCTTCCCCTTTATTCGTCCACTTCAAAATGTATCACTTCCTTCCAAAACTGATAGTGCTTGTCCATACTGCATTTCTCTTTTAACTCCATATGCGCTTTCATTCCCATATCCGGCAATAAATCCCGGTTTTGTTCCAGTTTTGCCACCCTGTCCGCTATGGCCTCACAATCTCCAACAGCAACGATATAACCATTTTCACCGTCCCGAATATCGTCCTTTGTACCGGAAGTATCCGTTACAATCGGTACCGCTCCATTTGCCATAGCTTCTGCAACCGAAAGGGAACGTCCTTCAAAGTCCGCTGTATTAATGCAGATATCTTTATCGTTCCAAAAACTGCCGATCTCCTGTCTGTCTAAAACTCCTACGAATTTTACTTTTTCCTGCAAATGCCTTCCTGTAATGAATGCCTGCATCCTCTGTAAATAATCACCTTCTCCGGCAATTTCAAAATAATAATTCGTTTTTTGTGCTTCCAGAGCTTCGATCAGTTTCTCCATCAAATCCATTCTCTTCTGAGACACCACGATCCTGCCGGCATACCCCAGCCTGACAGGCTGCTGTCTCTGAATCGTATAATCGCGTGTGAGCCGCTCTGGACAATTTACCGGACATATCATTGTATGTACTTTGTCCGTATCAACACCGCGTTTTATCATTTCCTTTGTGATATCAGAACTGACACAGACATATGCATCCACGCTCTCCTTAAAATCAATATATTCCTGATATGTATTTTCTGCTGCGTTATGAATTCCGGAAATAATCCTGATTTTATCCGGATATACTTCTTTTATAATCTTTCCCGCAAAAACTTCATACGGATAACTTGTTACAAGCACACAAGGTAAATGTTCCTTCAAACACGCAATCAATTTTCTTATGTTATTTATGCTGTTCATGTTTCCTGTATCAATATCCACATTCAGTATATGGTCTTCTAATATTGCAGCAATATTACTATTCTTTCTCGTAGATAAAATATATGTGTTCTCGTTCTTTTCCTCCAGAAACTTTGTACAGATATCTTTTGTCCATTCCTGAACGCCGCCGAGCACCATCCCATCCAGACATGCGAAAATAACTGAAACGTCTCTGTTGTATACAGGCACAGCATCTAATAAATCAGAAAAATCCACTGTGGCATATATCTTCTGTATCAGGCAGTTATATGATAGTTCCCGTATCTTTCCGTTAAAAATATCTGTAATACAGCTTCTGATAACATCTGCATAAAATACCGGCGTGATACAGAGTGCTGCTTGGTCTATATCTTTCAAAGTCTCAGGTGCCTGTATCTGATAACTCCCAATATAAGTTCCCCAAAGCGCCTGATTGCTATCTATTACCGCCCTAATCTCCCAATTACAGGAATCTGCAAGCGATATCAGATTTCTTCCACGTTCGCCCGCCCCATAAACCACTAAATTTTTCATCATACCCTCTGTTATTTCCCTATTATCTCTTATATGCCTCAATCAGATATCCAAAACACAGCGTTTCCGATGAAATCGAATCCATCAAGGACAACTGGGACATTATTTTTACAGCCTGAGATAAGATATCGGCCTGTTCCTGGGTAAGGTTAAAGCTGCAATATTTTTCAGACATTTCAACTGTTCGGAACAGTTCCTGCGCCATATATTTAAAATAATTTCCATCCGGTATCAGTTCACGTATTTCAAACCCATACGCTTCCAAATGTTCCTTGTACCAAAATTCACTGAAACCGTTGGAAAAATAATACGGCGCCATATGCGTCAGGGAACAAAACGGAGCCGACAGGATCAGTTCCCCTCCCGGCTTTAAAATCCTTGCAAATTCCCGCACTGCCGGTACAGGATCTTTTAGATGCTCAAATACTTCCGTACATAAAACTGCATCTACAGAATTGTCTTCCAACGGCATATCAATAATGTCACAGACAATATTGACTTTTGAAGTATCCCATTTTAATTCCTCTGAAACTCCTTTTTTACACTCTGCCGGATCATATTTCCCAAAGTCCTGCGCTATATATTTTAAATGACTGCAAAATGGAGCATACGGCTGTTCACCTGCTCCAGCGTCAAGCAGTATTTTTCCAGCTGAAATTTTTCCAATCTTCTCCACCACCCATTCATGTCTGATATGCCTGAAATCCCCCCATACGTCATCGAAAGATATGATTTGCTCTTCATCTACTTTACCTTTCAACACGTTCAGAATATCCTGTTTTATTTCTGCAAAAAGCTTATGACTCGTCACATAAATATAGTCAAACGATAATTGGGCTATACCTGCCGGTCTGACATATAAGGGAATCTCATATTCATTCCTGTCACTGTATCCAACAATATCAAACTCGCTTTTTATAAACCTTTCCTGCTTCTTATATTCATATCCGAGTCCATAAATTACAGCTCTTTTTCTATAATAATCCTTCACGTTCAGCCTCCATTTGATTATATCCTTATCCACTCTGCAGGACATATATCTGCAAAATTTTTTGTTCTTGACCAGTCCTTGGGAGCTATTACGATCTTTTTTCGCGGATTTAACCATGCTCCCCACCAACTGTATGTACTGTTTGCTATAATATGATGGCTGCAAAAACTCATCAGGCACATGTCATACCAGTTTTGGTATTCGGCAAACATATTGCTTTCTATATAAACAGCATTGCTCCTCTTGTAATGTTCTTTCACCCACTCAATATCATCTGAAAAAAAATAAAATCTGCAGTCTTCCACCCTCTGTTCCATATAGTCCATTGCCTTGTTATAATATACTTCCGTACATACATCCCCTAATGCATTTCTGTATTTGTCTGATAAATAATCCCCTCTCCTGACGTGTACGCTTACGATGTTGTTTTGGGCGCGCATACTTTCACACCATTTCCTCAACTGCCTGTCTGCCGACAGGTCAAATTGAAAATCCTGTAAAAGATATTCTCTAATCAGCGATGCAATGTAATAATTTTGATGCAGACCCTTTACAAATCCTGTTTTCATATCTAATACAGATTTGTCGATATCATATTTAATTTCACTGTCAACAATAAATTTCCCCTCAATATCGCCATCCAGATACTTCTTCACCAAGCGATATTTTTGCCCGGCATCACAGCTTTTGATCTTAATATTCCGAAACACATCCGTAAGCTGAAATATTCCGCCTTCCGCCAACTGGTAATATGACACATCTGCAAAAACATTTTCTTTTTTTAGTAAATAGTTTTTCATTAAAGCGTATTGAAACATTTGATTGCCAAGTCCGCCGCTAAAATGTACGATTATGGAGTCCCTCTTTAACACCTCTTTCATGCACTCATCATTTCCGATCTCAGAAACCGCCTTTTCCATGCAATAAAAATAGGAAATACTACGAATTTTATATTCCTGCCGGAGCATTTCTTCAATACCTTCGTTATTTTTAACGGCGATCACTACAGTCACTATTTGATTTTTCAGTGCACTCGGAGGATATATAGGAATGCCATTTTTGAAAGTTCCGCATTTCTCAGGCATGCTGTCAATATAGCCAAGAATCTCACAGTCATCTTTATAATAGATATATGCCATATCTCCGTATTTTCCGGCTCCCCAGATATAAATTTTCTTTTGCATGGTAAACTCCCGATCAGATTTTCATAAAATGAAACAATCCGAACTTATGCTTTCCGTTATGTGTATCATTAAATTTGAGAAAAAAATGATCCTCCGTCAAAACTCTCCTAAAATATCCTCTATCGCTATCACCGGACAATCTGTTTTTTTCAATATCGCATCACAAATCACATCAAACTCTTTCACCACAGTGACAACCACCGCATCAACCTTTATAAGCTCATCATTCATCGTTAGCACATCAAGGTCTGTATAAACCATATCTTCATTTTTATCAATTCCATATACAACCTGTATTTTGGAATTTTTAAGTTCCTTTATCAATCGTTTCCCTACAACGCCCATCCCATAAACGGCAATTCGTAAATAACCATTCTTAATAAAATATTCTTCTAGATTTCTACCTTCCTGCCTGAGATTAGCCCACTGATCCATTATGATAAACATCGCTCTGTTTTTTTCTGCCTGCTCTTTCCACCGCTCTATGCACTTTTGCTGCCATCCTGCCACAAAACAGACCAAACCACCCACACCGACTAATCCGCCTATGATTTTTATACTTTTTTTCATTCCCGGTTCTCCGTCTTTGCTCTCAATACGCCTTGTTCGCGATCATTTCTCTGCACGCTCAAACACATACAGTCTGGATTCTGCCTTCCCATCCGGAAAATATGCTTCCTCCGGAACGCTCGAAATATCATTTTCAATCAATTTATAATCATATTCAAAAAATCCTTCAGCCTCACTTCTGTCAAAAATAACCACCGGATAACTGCTTAAATATAGTGCTTCTGGTACGGTTTCCATACAAAATCTTATTCTGTCGCTCACCAATAATCTGTCCAGAATCACATAGTTCGGCTGTGCTTTTTGGATTCTCATAAGAATCTCTTTATACTGTGGAATGTACTGCAAACTTGCCGACATCAGGATAATGTCAAATCGCCCCATATGTTCCCACTTATCTGTACTTTTTATAAATTTTAAAGTATCGTCTTCTAAATTTTCATGCCCGTATTCTGCAAAGTGATCCTGCTCCGCAACAACATATTCTAACTTTACCAGATCTGCTAAATATTTTCTGTTTTGAAACCATGAGCTTCCAAGTGATCCTCCTATATCCAGTACCCTTACCAGTCCTCCTCTGTTCTTTACTGCACACCTTAATATCGCTGCGCATATCTGATAATCATATTTTTCTTGATAAAACAGAAAGCTGTCCCTCTCCCAGACCGCATCCCCTCTCTTTACTTTCCCTATAGAGTCAATCACTTTGCTGATAATAGCAGAATCATCATATCCTGCGCATTCACACGCTGCACTCTCCCAATTTTGATAATCCCCTAGATATCTTACTTCCGAAATCCGTTCATCAAACAATAAATAAAAGGGAATGCTCCTTTCCTCTGTATATAGTGTTATGATCTCTCCCTCATATTGCAGTTCATTCCTTAGCATTTCGATAATCACTGTCTCCCGGTTTGGTACTGAGATTATCACTGCGTCAATTTTCTTCCAGTCTGTCTCTCTGGGATTCTCTATTATCCACCCAAAAAAATAATCTCCCCATTTCCTCTCATCTATGTCTAAAACAGCCTTTATGTTATAAGACAGCAGCCCGGTCTTTTCAAAAAGTTTTGCCGTATGAACCGCAGCTCCCCAAACTACCACATTTGCCGCCCCTTGAAGTTTCTTTAGCTGATCATTAATCTCCTGAACTCTTTCCTGTAAAAACATGCCGATCCCTCACAAAAGTTTTTATCTTTCCCACATAATATTGTTACTCTCAAATCTGATCCATTCCTTCAATCCGCCCAAGAGTCCTTTTTCTCTGAGTGTCTGATTCAAGGAACACTTTGTTTTTAAAAAAATTTTATGATCCGCCCGCATATGGTCAAAAGAAACGCCGTAATTGTTTTCTAAATACTGCCGGATTTTTTTGATTCTTATAAAATATTCACCATAAATAGCTCTCACTTTTTTTCCAAGTCCGGGAGTACCATATTTCCACAGATTTAAAAAAACCCTTCCATCATCCAGATATTTTAAACCTTCAAAATGATAAAAGATCAGATTAAATTCATTGCTCCTGTAACGCAACTGAAGTTTGCCATCTTTTTTTCCCTTATAGGCATATAAATGCAAATTCCAAGGAGCAACTCCAACTCCCAAATTTTCTGCTTCGTGTATACATGAATACTTCATTTTCCATCTGTCTGTATATTTTTGATCTCCAAGTTTTCCATCCTCACATCTGCTGTAACACCAGTTTAGACAATCTTCTTTCCAGTCCCTTAGAACTGACAGGCCATCCTCATTATTAAAAAAAGTATTAAAATGAATACAGAATTTTCCATTGTTAAGCTTTTGTTCAACATCCCAATAGCTTCTCTCAAAGCGATGCGGCGCAACTCCGACTGAGCATCCATGATTTGCTATCTCTTGTATCGCGTTCTCCGGATTTGCAAAAAAATAGATATCAGCATCAATATAAGTACATACCTTCTCTTTATACTTAACCAGTACATGCTCAATAATAACCGCTGTGCATGTCCAGCAAAACTCCGCGCAGCTTCTCTCCTCTTTTTTCTCCTGCAACTGCGGATTCATAATCTCTTTCAGTGGCACAAGAATTACATTTTTTAGCCGCATATCATTTATAATTTTAAAACTTTGATTGTCAAATGCAAAAATATATAACTTAAAACCACGAATATGTTTTCTCATCGAGTGATAAAGTGCTAGTCCCTTATCCAGATAGTTCGAATCAAACAATGTACAAAATATCATGTTATTTTGCGGATTCATGACTCTGTGATCTCCCTGATGTATTCTTTATAATCCCTGATATGCTCTTCTGCATCATAATGCACGCTTGTCAAAACCAGTGAAACAGAATACACGGGAAAATCATACATGTTTTTCCAAATCTTGGTCGGTTCAACTCGATATCTTTCTGTTTATGCCCGTTATCAAACTTCACCTTGCTTTTGCCGCTTACATTAATCATAACAAACTCACTCTTTCTGTTTGCGTGCCTGCCTCTGATCACTTCCAAATCTGATCCATAAATATAAAGCGCCCGTTTAATTTCAAAGGATATATCATCACCGCTTTCAGCAACAACCAATTTCCTCCTCTCATCTCCAAAATCAGGAAATTCCATTATTTCTATCTGTTCTGAAAGTTTCATATTCTTTTCTACTTCCATCTCTTCACCAACAAATATTCTCACTTTTTTCTTGCTACAACTACATTATCCAAATAAAGCTTATCCGAATACGGCAAAAGAAAATGGTCTGCTATACCTGCCACATTATTAAATATCAAAGCTACATTCCTTATCATTCTTCCTACGCATGTTTTGACTTTCACTTCCTCTGCCCAATACACATTCCGAAGCTGTGCAATACACTCCCAGTAGCTAGAACTCGTCCTGCTTTCCACCAATTCAAACCCAGCGTTTTCTAGTAGAACTCTGACTCCCTCTAACGTCCATCTTTTATAATCATATGGTTCGCAGTGCTTTGGATATGCGAACGGAATCAGCAGTAACATCATTCCTTTGGATTTTAAAACTCGATTTAACTCAACAATAATGTCTTCGATATTAAATACATGTTCAAATACTTCCGATGAAATAATACAGTCAAATCTGCTATCTTCGAATGGAAGCTTATAGCCGTCGTAATATATAATCCCCTGCTTTTTATACTCTGTCTCTATCTCAACACCAATATACTCATCTACCGCTAATAATTTTTTATATGGAGATATTCCGCACCCGAAGTCCATACAACTCCCCGCCATATAAGAAGCATAACTTTTTACGCTGTCATGCAGCCTTTTTCTGCTGAAATAATAAGGATTCACAAGCACTCCCGCAGCATCGGGATGAAACTGTTCCGCCCGATACCATTTGCTATAATAAAAGTTCATTTTCCCCCAAATGTTATATATCTCACTGTATTCTCTATAAAAATGTTTCATTCTTATCAGAGCCAATGGACATTTGATCCTTTTTGCATCAACACCAATTTCCAACAGTTGCTGTCGCATTTCTCTCCAGTAAACACTGGCAAGCAGAATATAATCATATTTCAGACTCAATATCTTAATCGGTGCTATTATTGGTTTCCCCAAATAATGCCCACCTACCTTTTGGATGTCATTATCTATATAACAAAGAATTATATTATGCCTTTTACTAATGTATCTGCTAACTTCTTTCGCTTTTTTACCGCATCCAAAAATTAAAAGTCTGTTCATTTCAACTTACATTCCTTTCGCTTCGTTCAGGCACAATGGAATATTTTCCAAATAATATCAATACGCAAACATACTTCTGACTTCAATAAAAAAATCCGCTCTGTTTCAAAACATTGTATATATTATGTACAACCTCTGTTTCCTGCTCTTCGTTAATCGCATGCAGGGAGAAACGCGCATACACATAATCCTATTAACTCGAAAAAATTGCTGGCAAAGAAACAAAATCATCACAGATAAAGCAAATATTATCTTCATTATTCTCTTGTTTTAACTGCCTGATTACGCTATCTGACGCATCAATGGCTGTGACATTAAGTCCAAATCTTGAAAAATAAATGCAGTCTCTACTATTACAGCATCCTAAATCCAATATTGTCCTCTCTTTAGATACCTTTTTTACCGTCTTCGTAAAAAGAGCGGGCTCATTAATAATCGGTTTTTAACTATAATATTTCATTATTTTTATCTATTCTGAAAGTTCCATACTGCCCATACTGTTTTTTCGGTTCTTCAAAAAACAGTTATTTACTATAAATGAGTAAATACCAAATATTGCACAAAATAAAGACACCCGCTGCTGAATGATGTATCATTGAAGTACCAACAAACAACATACTCAAACAACAAGGGGGTGT
>CAJTDB010000016.1 GCA_910574965.1 Lachnospiraceae bacterium
TATTCGATGCTGCAAGGCCAAGAGCTGCACCAAGCCCGCTGGCCGCAATCTCGGACTTGGTGTTCTCAAAAGACGTTATCTTCTGCGACAGCGCAGTAATATTCCCATTTATCTCACGATCCGCCGCCTGCAGGGCACTGATCTGCTGGTCATAACCCGTCAGATCAACCTTCTGCGTCTCCAGCGGCTGTTTACTGGTTCCATCCCACCAATAATCAGGTACCTCGGTGGCAGTAATGTAAAAATTATCCCCCACATTCAGTTGCTCCGTATTTTCCGATAACGACAGCCACTCGTCTAATGCCTCCACAGTCGCAAATACTCTTGCCTGATTTCTCCCAAGAGCTACATTCATAGCCCTCTGGGCCAACGCCAGTATCCCACGCAGCGTTGTCTTAATATGCCCAATCAGTACCGGTACGGACTTTCCGGATGCGATCTGTTCAATCGCTTCAGCGGAATCCGGTACTTCTGATGGCTCAGAAATATCATCAAACTCCACTTCATTATTTTTACTCATGTCCTCGATTGTTTCTGTCATCTCCGCTTTATACGCTTCGAAATCTTCCTGGCAGACATATGCTCCACTTCCTGCTTTCAAATACACCTCTGTAGCATTCGCCACGGTTGTATAAAATTCCATCGTAATTGTAGATGGTAGTAAGTTATTATATGCTGGCATGTAGTCCCATTGTTCCTCTACAGCAACAGCAAGCGCATACAAAATTTCTCCTTCTTCCGGATCTTCTGCAAATATTCCCACTTCTTTCACGTGGTACCCCTCCGCCAGTCCTATCTGATCCTGATAGTTGCTTGCAATAAATTT
Source organism: Lachnospiraceae bacterium (assembly GCA_910574965.1). Taxonomy (GTDB): domain Bacteria; phylum Bacillota; class Clostridia; order Lachnospirales; family Lachnospiraceae; genus Hominiventricola. The sequence continues at coordinate 827 of CAJTDB010000016.1, forward strand.
CAGATACACGGTCGTATTATCCGATATTGTGATCGTGCTGATCGGAAATTCCTGCTTTGAAGCTTTTAAATCTGTTTGCTCCTCTGGATGCGGTGTCTCATCTCCTATGTAATCTCCTTCTCCTGTCTTTGCTTTTGTAAAAAGGATTGTAGTCTTTCCTGCCTGCGCTTTCGTAAGCAATGCTAGGCCCTTGGTTGTTAAAAATGCCGGATTGAAATTTGCCATTTTTATGTTCTCCTTTATGATTACTATGAAATAACAATTTTAGTATATGTTCTTTGCATAGCAGCAGCATTTGGATATCCTTTGATTATCCTGGTGTTACTTATTACTACAACTGCCCTGGAAGTCCCTGCTATTGCTGCCTTCCATGTAGTGTCCACCCTTCTCTCCGTTAAAATCCTGCGTATATGCGATCTTGTATTTTTGATTCTCTGGATGACCGATAAAAAGTATTTAGCTGAGTCTTCTGTAAATCTCGCATTGGTTATGATATCAAAAGTTCCCGGCGTATATGGCGGTTCCTCAAAGTCGAACCACTCCACCACTTTTCCTACCCCGAAGGCAGCCTCTACCAATTCTGAAACTGCCGCAGCAGTACCAGATTTGCTGTGCCACTGTAATGTATTTTTAATGATATTTCTTTTTGTATTCACATCCATATTTTCTTGATAATATGGTGTACGCAGCTCAACAGCCAAAATGTCCAGGACTCTTTCCGGCAGTTTTTCAACTACCGAAAGAGTCCTGGTTTTATCTGCCAGATCAATGAGCCTCTGGTGCTCCTTCCATATTGCATATGACAAACATCTTACTTCTGTATCTTTGGCTATTTTTTCAGGCAGCAGATCTGTGATCTGACCATCATACAGTTTAATCATCTTCAATTCCCCCGTATGTCACTGTCTGCATATGTATTCTCGCCACACTGGTAGCAGGAACCTGACAAAACGTCGGCTCTATAACATCTAAACGTTTTGCTCCTGCTGCCATAACTTTCTTTATCAGTTCCGATGGATTGATATCCCTTCCGATCGTGCAGGTCTGCCATTTTTTATATTCGGCAACTGCCGTTTCCACCGCTTCCTGTATCATTCCTGCCTTAGACTGGTCACTTTTATTTATGTAATAAGTAAATAAAATATCGAACTCCTCTGTCTCCGGCGCGAACACTGTTACTTTATCCGTAATTGGCCGGATGTTTTCATCCATCAGATATTCAGTCAATCCTTCTATCACGGTTTCTGTTGGCAGGCTCCCATCTTCCATCAATACCCGCACTTCCACTTGAACAGGCTCTGGACTTGTTACATGCACGTCTCCGATCAATGCACTATATGTTTTTGTCCAATATATATAGGCATCATCTGGTCCAGCCACACTATAACCCCCTGGCGCTAAAAATACCCGTTCCGCCAGACTCTCATCGGTTTCAAGATCTGTTCCTTCGCTTGATTCCGTAACATTAGTCACACTTTTCACATACGGTACCAAGTCCACAAGCATGTTGATCTGGCCCGGCAGCAGACCATTCCCTGCTCTTCCTTCCTCTGTACACACAGCCCGGATATCGACGTATTCCTTTCCAGCAGGTACTTCATCATATCCTTCGGTTGCAAAATAGATAAGATCCCCGTTGGTTGCCTTTGTTCCTTCCGGAATCCCGACTGCATATTCCTTTTTCTCGGATAAGGTAAAACGAAGAACCGTTTCTGCAGGAGATGCTTTTCTTCTCAGCACCCCTCTTCCTGCTGCCAGATTATCCAGAAACTCCCCATAGGAATATTTAATCAAATCCTGTTTCCCTGCTCGATCAATATATTGTTCTATCTGATACAGTTCCAGTGCATGTGCATACAACAGGATTCTGTTCGGATCTGAGGGCGAAAGCGCAATCTCCTGCCCTGTAATTCTTTTGTATTCTGTCTCGAAATTTGCAACCATTCTGATCCGCATCTTTTCCAGTGTATCATTATCTATAAATGAAACTTCCGGCAGATCTTTTACACTACGTACAACATCAGACATTTGTAAGCACCACCTCTATTATCGTTTTTCCTTCGATGTCCATTTTAAAATTCATTTTTTCAATTTTAGCTCTTGGTTCATACCGCTCCGTCTTGTTTAAAATTTCTACCGCAAGAATGTTCTTCGTTTCCTCATTGATTGGTCCTCCGACAAACAAACCGATATCCAGCCCGAAATTCCGATCAAGCGGGCAAGATCCCTCTGGCGTCTGATACAAGGTTTCCAGACATCGTTTGATATCTACGGCCTCTCCATTCGAATAGTCGCATACCACTTTTACACTGTCCAGATTCAGCTTCACAACACGATCTCCTATAAATATTCTTCCATCGTCAGATTTACAGTTGCCTTTAACAGCTCCCCACGATTCAGGATCGTCTCCCATGCTTCCGACATTTTTACGATTTTCCATCTGTTCTTTCCGATCTTCGCTGCACCAATGATCAGAAACTCTACTTGTCCAGTCTCTACCGCCTTTTCTAAGTTTTCAAGAACTTTTCGTGGTTGAATTCCATATTGAGCATTCAGCGTTACCGAAAAGGTAATCTCCTGCAATTCCGGCCCGGCAAATTCAGAAAGAGGTTTTTTCCCAATTCTCTCGTGGCTTTTCCAGGATGCGGAAACAGTCCGTTGAAAATTATTAAAATTTAATATTCTGCTGTCGCTCGTCTCAAAAACGATCAGTTTCCCAAAATTTCCTATTTTTGCCATGACTTATCCCCCAAGTTTCGTCACGCGATCACTCAACTCTGTCAAACTTTTTCGAATCTCTTCGATATCCGCGACTGCATCATTGATCTGCTCCAGTGTGTTAAGCGGCTTATCATCGTATTCGTATCCTTCAAATTCAATCCGCGGTGCCCGAATCATCAATTTATGATCCTGCTCCGAATATCGGATCACTGCTCTGTTTTTTGTACTGCTCATCTCCTGCTGGAAGTCGCCTTTCTTTCCTTCATATGGTTGATTCACACCACTCCACAGAGGTCCCAGTATCACACCAGCAACTGTCCCGTTTGAGAAGCAGGCGACAACAACAAGATCATTGATTCTCGGCATTTGATACTGCCATGCCAGAAAGGGCAGTTCGCTGGTGACCGATTGATCACGGTCCTCATAAATCACCCTGGCTTTTCCACTGCCATAATTTATTGACGATATCTTCCCCAGCCGGATCGTCGCATCTGCCATATCATCCGCCTCCTTAATCTGGATTGATCCAGGAACCCGGAACGCTTTCTTTCGTTGTCAGATTCAGCATTCCCTGTGAGATATTGAATATAATATAGGTCCCTGGCCTCCTTGTTCCTGTCGGATGTCCTCCTTCCGCCTTACCGGCCAGTGCCTCCGCCGCAGTATAATATCCCTTTTTTGTAACCGTCAGCGTATATCTTCCGCCCTTTACCACCTTCGGCGCCTCGGTCTCCCCGTCCTGTTCTGACACTACAGGCAATTCTATGGATGTCTTGGTCTCTACCTCCGACTTTTCAGCTGCGCTCACAGCTTTTGCCTTTGCATTTATAATGCGTTGGTACACTTTTCTGAGTTCCAAATCCTGACAGCATCCTTTCCCTATGGACCAATTTACTTTTTCCACATAATATTTACCGTCAAGATTCCCCAATCCGCTGATGCGGACGCAGTCCGTCGCGACGATTTTTCTTTCCGTTCCTGCAATCGTTACCGACATAGTCGTATCGTTTTTATTCGCGTCATTCAGCTTGGCCAGCGTGATCCGCCGGGCCTCCTCCAAAGACCCTGCCGGATCCGTGATCTTCAGGATCCGGCTTCCGCTTCCGGCATTGACAAGAAATGTTTTATTTTTATCATGATTGGTATACTCATATCTTGCGCCTGTATAAGTTCTTACAAGTGTCGAATTCCATCTCCATCCCGGAACGATATCACTCTCTGTCAACGTCGCAACCGGATCTCTCTTCTCATAGGTTGCCTCTGAAAAAACGACAATCTTATTCTTATAAATTTTCATCGCAAAACCATACAGCTTCACGATTTTATTATAAAATGTGCAATCATCCTCTTCGCTTTGTTCTGTCTTTTCAATCGGTATTTCCGGCGCCTCATAATAAAGCGCTATACCTGCCCGTCCCGCGACCTCCTTTCCAATATTTTCCAATGTTGTCTTCTCATACGTCCGACTCCGCTTTGTCTCCTTGAATCCAGATGCCGCAGGCAGAGCTACCGCTCCCAGCTCCAATTCGATCGGACTCCCAGAAAAGCTAAAATCATCTACTCCGAAAGAACCACAATTCAATGTTCGTGTCTCTCCACTTCTCTCCCAGTTGTCCAGAACGATACTGGCCTGTATGCTATCTCCTTTTTTGGGGAACCATTCCCTGATCCATTTTCTTTCCCTGTCATTGATGACCAGGGAGAGCTGATCACTCTCCCCAGATGCAATGTCGCTATAAGAAAATGAACTCAGGAATCCCGCAAGCCGGTCATCAATATTCCTCCCGTTATATGAAACTGACACTGTTGTTTTCCTCGGCTCCATATCAATCTCTCCAAATCGGCAGTCCCAGGTCCTCCGCTTTGGGAAGATCTGGAACTTTTACAACAACGCCACTAGGAAATATCAGATAATCCAGCAAGGCCCAGTTGCCCGCCATTAGATAATCCGCGCATTTCTCAGCGCCATAAACTCTTTTTGCAATCACATCCCAGGTATCGCCCTGTATAGTATGATAAGATCCCATCCTTTTCCTTCTTTCAAAGCGCACGCCGGTCACGGTCCTTCAGCCATTGGTCCATATACCTGCCAAACTCTTCCCGGCTCATTCCATCCGCCTTTTCAATCTCGTTCATACCAGCACTGCCGTACAGATTGTAGGTCGGACTCCAATGGATCACCATACTGTCCGATCCTGCCGGTTCATACCGGTTTTCTCCGGAATTTCCCGCACCTTGCAGACTTGCAACCAAATCATCAACCATGGAGCCGCCAGTATTCTCTTTTACAGATCTCGAAACAATATCCTGCATCTGATCCCACAGCGTATCCAGAGGCAGGATTGCTTCTGGTCCGGCCTCTCCAACTCCCTGCATTCCTGCCGGCGTGTTGAATATCGTCGGCTGGTCGAAGATACCTCCCAGCGCGTTCCAGCTGACCGAAAACTTTGGTATGCTCACATTTCCCCCAGAGCCATAAGATACGGAACTCTCGGAAACGCCAATGACTGGTATCTTCGGCTTCGGGATTGTGATCGTCATGTTCTCGAATGCCGATTTAACCGCTTGAGCCGCCGTCTGAGCCTCTGTAGTAACCATCTGTGAAATCTTCTGCATCGCTGTCTCTGCGGTCGTCTCTGCGGTCGACCAGGTGCTGTCAAAAGCAACGTTCACATCTGTTCCCAACGTTTCCACAGCCTGAGTCACCATCTGACTATCTGTCAAGCCCGAAGCAAACGCAGTCCCTGCCTGGCTCCCGGCCTCTGACACGCTTGTCAGATCCAGATTGCTGAATGCACTGGTCATCATACTGTCGGTTTCTGCTGTTACTGCTGCAGTATTATTCATGATTCCGCTTGCATAACTGTCTACAACAGCGGCACTCTGCGCGGACATTTCAGAAATTGTTTTTTCCACTCCTTTGGTGTAGCTCTTTGCCACATCGCTTCCCGCCGCCTCAATCTCAGATGAACCGCCTCCGGCAAATAAGGACTTAATCATACCCCACAAGTTTTCTCCCATACTTGCCAGACCGCTGATAATACCTTTGATAATACTGATTCCCAAGTCGATCCAATCGATACTCTTAAACCAGCTTACTGCTGTTATCCCGATATTTTTCAGTATTGTAGGCACGGCTGTAACAAACGCCCTCAATCCGTTCACAATAAACGTAATAATCTGCATACCCAGCTGAGACCAATTTACATTATGTATTGCAGTTCTCGCATTCGCACATATATTTCTAAAAGCCTGCGGTATAGCTGATGCCAGATTGTGAATACCATTTTTAATAAATGTGACAATCTGTCCTCCCAGGTTTATCCAGTTAAATGCTGTAAATACAGCAATCACGGCCTGTATAATCTGAGGAATGTTTTCGATCAGGACCGGTATTGACTGTATCAATCCAAGGGCCAGTTCGATCATGAGCTGTATTCCTGCGATCAGAAGTTTAGGTGCATTATCATTGATGATCCCGCAAATATTTGTAATAATTGTAGGAACCGTCTGAATAAATACAGGAATGTTTTCGATCAAAGACCGTGCAAGTGCCATGACCATCTGAATCCCTGCATCTACCAGATTCCCTGCATTCTCACGAAGGGATGCTGAAAATGATAAGATTGTTTCCATTGCGGCCGGTATCATCTCTGGGAGGGTTTCTTTAATTCCTTTTGTCAGGCTCTCCATCAAGTCAGCACCCGAATCCGCTAATTGCGGTAATGCCTGCATAATTCCTTCTGCAAGCCCGCTTATGAGCTGTCCTGCCAGTTGTATCAGCAAAGGCAGCCTCTGGATAATCCCACTCACAAAGTTTGTGACCGCCATAGTTCCATGGCTGATCAGTTCCGGAAGCCGTCCTGCAATACTGGATGCCAGATACATGATAATATCAATTCCTGCAAGCAGAATCTGAGGGACCAATTTGAACAGCCCATCTGCAAACACTGCAAGCGTTTGGACCGCCATATCAGACAAGGTACCGGCATTTGCTGATATTCCCTGCACCAGACTCCATATAAGCCCGATCCCCATAGACACCATCTGCGGTACATATCCTGCTGCCACATTCACCATTTTGGTTAGACAGCCTCCTACAGCGCTGACCATGCCTTCCATGCCGCCGCCCTGATATGCTTCGGAAAGTTTTCCCACCATTTCCGTTACCAGCTGTGTCGTCTCACGCATTGATCCATTTAGATCTTTGTAAACACTGTATCCCAAATCGGAAAGTCCTGATTTCAGGATTGCAATATCCCCATTTAAATTATCGAGCTGAATCGCATACATATCTTCACATGCTCCGGCACTTTCTGCAATCACTCCGCTCAGCTCTTCAAAACGATTCCCTGTTCCTCCTACAACAGACTGCAAGCCGGCAAACAGGGAAGCCGCCTGTTCGCTGGTCATATTATATTGATCCAGCATATCTGCCGCAAATTGTTCCTGCGTCGTTGCTGCGTCAAAACTTTCTGCCATCTGCTGCAGGTTAATCCCCAACGATGCCAGACTGGTCCCATTATCTGCCAAAGATGCGTCCAGCGCCGTTCCAAGGCTTTCCACTGAATCTGCCGTCGCTGCCAGCATAGCCCGCGCAGATGCGAGATCAGTCTGTTTAAAGATTGTTGCTAAAGTGCGGTTCACTTTCTCGGCTGACGCTCCGGCCAGCGAAGCATTCAGATCCCCGAACACATCTCCCAGGCTCCGCATGTTTCCTGCCGCATCATATGCCGAAATACCCATCTTTTCAAACAGCACTGCGGCATCGTCATTCCTTGCATTCTGCAGAGACAAAATCATATTCCAGAGATGAGTCCCGCCTTCCGATGCCTTGATACCGCTGTCTGCCAGGATCCCTAATGCGGCACTCAGCTCTGTTGTTCCTCCTGCCAGTCCCTGCGCAGTTCCGCCGACTGTCAGGATCGCTTCCCCCAGTTGGGCTACGCTGGTATTGGACTTGCTGGCTGTCATCGCCAGCTTGTCCGCGAAGGCCGTAAGATTTTCCTCCGTCGCCTCGATCCCTAGCGCACTCATGCTGTCCGTGACCATATCACTGGCCGCCGCAAGGTCCATTGCTCCCGCCCCTGCAAGCTTCAGCACTGTCGGCAGCGCCGTGGCCGCCTTGTCTGCATCATATCCCGCAAGGGCCAGATAGTTCAGAGCCTCCGCTGCCTCCGTGGCAGAGAAGGCCGTCTCCCGCCCGCATTGTCTGGCTGCATTTTCCAGTGTCTCGAATGCTTTCTGCCCCTCTTCCGTAGTCTTGTCCAGAAGCATCGTAGCGGACACCTGACTCATTGCCCCTTCAAATTCTCTGCCGACATTAATGGCCGCCGATCCCATAGCGCCGATCGCAAGAGCCGCGGCCGCCGTTACTGCGGCCACAGTCTTTGTGAGGTTCTTCAGTCCGCCCGCCGCCTGCCCCAGTGCATTTTTAAAGGAACTTTCTACTTTACCTGCTATTTTTATAGCGATTTCCATTTCCTTTCCCGCCGCCACAGATCTCTGCCACCTCCTTTGCAATCTCCAGCAGATCCAAAACGGGATAGCTCATGAATCTCTCATAGCTATCCCGCAATAAAACGGACAGTTGTATGCACAATCGTCTTAATGTTTGGGCATCTTTTGGCTTTAGTCTTCTCCGTACAAAAAATTTGTAACACGATTCTTGATCTTCAACGCTTCCTTTGGCGGAAGCGCCTGGAAAAATTCCACCGGTTTTCCGGTCGCACGCGCTGAGATCAGACACGCATATTCCAGCGACATCTCCGGGATCACATTGACAGTCCCGCTCCTCTCGATCATCTTATTTACCGCGATCATATCCTTGGCGCTGATCTCTTCCAAACCGCTCAGATCCACGCTCTCATAAGTCTCCGTTTCAAAGGTAAACGGTTTTTTGAAAACTACCAGATATGGATTTTCCTGCACTTCCGGCATCTGATCCGTTCCACCTGCTTTGATATCTTTGCTCATCAGCACATATTCCTCACTTTCTCTAACAAATCATTTCCATGAACTTTATAAACAAAGTTCAGTTTATCCAGCTCGATCTCTATTACATTTCCAATCTCGATCAGAATGTACAGGATCTCCAGTTTGATGCTGCTCCCGGTCCCGGTTCCCTGCTTCGCCTTGCCGCCGGTGATTCCTTTATTCTTCCCACGGACCACGATCCGCATTGGTTTAAAACTCGTCGCCCCCGAATTATTCACCGTATATTGAATGGATCCTCTCAGAGTGAGTGTCACTGAATAACTGTCATCTGACAGGATAAACAGGTCTTTATCCATGGTCCGGAACGGGATCTCCATCTCCATGCTCTGAAAATGCCCCAGGGTTGGATCATCAATCTCGCCCAGGATACCGGGACCGCTCAAAGTCTCTGTAATGGATTCAAAATCCGGAAGTGTCACTTCATCAGAAATGCCGACCAACCGCGTTCCGTCTTTGTATACATTGAATGAATTGATCTTTGATGGAATGTTGTACATATTACTCCCCTCCTCCTAAAGCCGCTTCCAGCATCAACGGATCAAACTCCAAAATATTCAGGATGTCTTCCGCCGGTGTATATGGCGCCAGATACTGATGGAACTGAACCTTTCCATTCAGGATATCTGTAATCGGATTTTCGTCTCTGCTGTATGTGATCCTTGCGCCGGCGCATTTCCCTTGCGTCGCATAAGAATTTCCTTTGATATTCTCTGCATCACAGATCGATTCAATCAACCGATAGTTCGCCGGATCATCCACCTTCTGAAAATAACTCCGGATAAAACTGTTTCCCCACCAGCTGAAAAAACGGCGGCAGCAAAACCACCGGTCTTTTGGATCCGTTGTCATCGGATATGCAGCGCTGTTATTTCCCCAGGAACGGAATCCATTGAAATTAAGTGCTGTAACAACGCCAAAACTATTTACCGTATTTGCCTGATCCTGATCCATCACCACTTCGCTGTCCGTTTCATCGTCCAGACACAGTCCTGTAACGGGCATCGCTTTGTTGCTGGCTGAAAGGTTCGGCACATCATCATTACTAGCATCCGTATATGCGGTCATTGCGGAATAGACTGCACTGTAGTAATACACATCATCACTGATCTTCACCTTCGGCCATACCAGCTGCATATGTTCACTTACACATCCCGATCTTTCTTTTACTGTTTTTACATCGGTATACTTTACTGCCCCGTCCGGTGTGCAGTCCAGATCAACGATGCATTCACATGTAAAGACTCCATTCACATTCAGGCATTTGGCCGCCATAACAGAAGCCACGGCCGGATCTTTGGAATATCCCGGAGCAGTGATCAGTCCCGGAGTCATCCCGAAGAGAGGATAGACATGACGCACAAGTTCCAGACCGCTCTCTTTTCCTGTACTCACATCATAACCGCCAATGATGTCCTCACTCGTAACTTTGGACGGATCGATCTTCTCTCCGGAAACATTTAATTCTTTCGCACCGTTTCCAGCTCCTCCTTCCAGAAGCGTAACCACTGCATATCCGTCATTGTCAAAACTGGTCACATAGTCCGTGTCTTTCTGAAGAACTGTCTCTCCGCTTTCCACAACGAGCGTATCAAGCAGGATTCCCTCCACGTCAATGACTGCCTGCAGTGCGTCTACTGCATAGCTCTTCTTTGTTACTGTCCCTTTATGCTTCTTTGGATCCAACACGTTGATCAGCGCGATCGGTGCAACGGAAAACTTTGCAAATGTTGCGCTGATGCTCTGATTTAAGGTGTAATCTTTCAGATTTTTAGAATAACCGACCGCGGCGCTGGCCTCTGCCAGGCTGTAAGCAATCTTTACTTTATTTGTAGATCCATATGGATCTTCTGCCAAATTGACCGGGGAAATTCCAACTGCAACCTGAAAAGCGGCCGTTCCGATGATCGGCGCTGTAAGGCTGGTTGGATTTTCCTGAATTCGAACTCCATGATGATATGCCATCTCTTATCTCTCCCCCTTTTACGTATTATTCTCACTGGCTCTGCAAAACAGGACATTCAGAGCGCTTCCCTCTCTGGCCAGTTCCACATTTGCCCGTGCCAATCCTGCAACCGGAACAACAAAGGAACGGAAAAATGGCTGCTCACTGATCTTTTTCTTCAATTCCTCCGGAAGCCCATTATTGAACGTGGTGTACTGTTTCGCTCCTGGAATATCCGGCCCGATATACACCACAATCTCCGGTTTCTGTGCCGTTTCTTTTATGACGGTCTGTTTAACGACCGGTGTCTGTTTCTTATCTGTATCGCTCATGCGTACGGATCCTCCCTTCTGACTGCCGCAGTCTCAAACGTAAGATTCATCCCCCCAAAATAAAATGGGTAAGATTCCTCTTCCGGTAAGGTCCATAAGACCGGATACTGGATCGTATATTTCCCATTTAATACCGGCATCTTTGCGAACCTCTCGTAGACCTTGGCTATGATATTCAAAACATCTTTGTGCCCCTGTTTATCATAATCCGGCTCATAGGTTCCAATGAGCAGAGTTATGTTCGCCTCCTGGGCACTGTTTTCATCTTTGATCTCTCCGTCACCGATCTGTACGATAACATACGGATACGGATCTGGAACTGTCTGCTCCTCCGCCAGACCATTCTCCAACAGTTCTTCCGGAATCTTTTCTTCGTCAGAAGGTTCCGGCATTGGCAGCAACTGTTCAAAAATATGGATACTGCTCATTTCTCCCTGCGGATTCCTGAGACGTATTCCGGAAAGAATCTTTCCAAGTTCCTCTGCAAGTTCCTCCTGTAAAAAGGCTGCTGTCATCTCCTATTTCCTCACCACTTTCTGTACCTGGGTTCTCACATTCTGCTTAAGATTTTTCATAATAAGCGGCTTTACAACTCCATACACTCTCCTTTCACTACCTACAGCTTTAGGAATCGAAAGTGATTTCAGCGGTTTTATTGGATAACGTTCCTTTCCACGTCTTTGCCACAGCAGTTGATTGATTCCTTTAAATGCTGTTATCCCTCTCGGACCTACAATTCTCTTCAATCCGCCGTTTTTAATGATCTGTGCGCTTGCTCCTTTCTTTGGTGCAGAAGTCTTGTAATTGGTAATATTCAAAACTTTTCCTTTTACAAAAATAGTTGCATCCAGTCTGGAATTGGTCGCTCTTTGTATCCTCATTGCCTGAGAAACTTTTCCGGCCTTTACCGTATACTGTTTTCTCACCTGATTCTTTAAGTCGGTTCTCGCCTGTCTTGCCGTCTGGTTGATCGCATTTTTCAGTACTTTCGGAGCTTGACTCTTCATTTCTCCCAGCTTCTGCTCTACTTTCGCCAGCATATTCCGGTCATATGTGATCTCAATCAACTTCTATTCGCCTCCAAATGCAAAGAATACATTCCGCCTTCATTCAGGCTATCCGTCACAATAAAGGTTGTATGATCAATCAAGACCGGCTTGCCAACTCCCGGAAGCGGACCAAAGTCCATAGCACTGACATATACCAATGTCTGTTTTCGATATATGCCGTCCATATGACTCTGCATCCGTTTTTCCCGTTCGGTAAGCTCATTATCATCAATAATGATCTGCATTTTCTTCCCATTTACTAGATGCGATTCTCCAAACTCATCCAAATTCAAAAAAACATTCCTGATATCCTGACGCAGAAGTTCCTTAAATGTCTTTTTACGCACTGGACTTTCTCCTTCCTTTGGATGGCTCCGGCGGAGCACTCCGGCTGCTCCTGGGCGGCGGCTTTCCGATCAAATCCTGCCCTGGCCCGAATGACGGGAAGGCAGCGCCCGGCAGGCCAACAGGAGCTGTCATCAACCGTGCCTTTCTTTTTTGCTCCATCATCCGGCGAGTTTCACCAGGACAACAGCATCGCCTGCTGCCACCGCCTGTATTACATATCCCGCCAGAGGATAAGCTGCAGGGTCCGTCGTTTTTCCATCTGTGGCGGCAGTCGTGATGCCTGTACCGTCAAAATAAACATCCGTTCCCATCTCGATTGCGCCCTCCGCCGTCTTCTGCATTTCGAACACCCCGGTCACATCCACCGATCCAATCTCACCCGGAAGGATATCCATCCCGGCGACGCCGATATGACCGCCAAAAGAAAGGACTGTTCCAGCTTCAATTTTCTCCTCTGTCTTATTCATGTAATCAAGTGTTTCTCCCCTTTGCCAATATGCAGCTTTACTCATCATCTTGTCCTCCTCTCCTTATGATGCTGCGATCTTTACGCCCGGGTTTTTCGCAATCCCGCGGAAATCTCTCACTGCAATGCCCCAGTCAAGATAAATATCCCACTGAAAGCCCAGAACGCCTGGTGTTTCCATTCTTCTTATCGTCGGCATCTCCTGCCCGTTTAGATAGTCCACCTGGATATGTTTCGCGCTGGCCGTATTGGCTGCCATAAACCACGGAACCGGATTTTCTCCTGCCAGAGCATTAAGCACCGGTGTCTGAACGATATTCAGCGGATAGTTATACAGCGGATTGATATCATTGTTGTTGCTGCCAACAACCTGCGTACTGTGGAGAATGACCGCGAGTTCAAATTCGTAACCCACCGGCACAATGATATGCTGCGGCGTGATATAGACCGCGTCTCCGAACGGGTCTTTCTGATGCTGCATCTGCATGATCATCGACTGTATTGATGCCTGAGACGGCTTAGAGCCGCTCTTGCACAAATTGCCATGCTTCGCGTTGAACAAATCTTCTTTGTCGAAAATTTTTTCGTTGTTATAAAGCAGGCGGTACACCTGTTTATCGATTGTCTTTTTCGCCGCCTGTGCATAAAGTCCCGGAACCTCAGTCAGGAAGCCGATGTCATCATTGATAAATGCCTTCCTAGTCATGCTGAATGATCTCCCATAAGTATCCAACTTACGGTTCGGCATTAATTCGGTCTTTGGGATCATGGGCTTCAATTCTCCATTTTTCGGCACCAGCAAGAAGTCCCCCATTCCCCCGATAACATACTCATGATCCGCCGTTGTCTTGAAGTCTTTCAGACTTCCTTTTGTCGTCCACGCCTGAAACGTTGTTGGCACCTCATTATAGAGATACACGATGCTCTTCCGGATTGTACTGTCAAGGATAGCCGGAAAGGCTGCTGTCGGATTATAAAACTGACGGCAGAGTTCTCCATACATCTCATCCGGCTGCATTCTCAGAAGCGGCATGACATCATGTCCTTCACGGCTCAAGCATTCGATTGCCAGATCTCTGAGGCTCATAGCGCGAAGCTCATTCGCGCCTTCCGCCGGTGTTTCTACCTGCACGCCAGCCCGGAGCATAAGCGCGTCCGAAGCCCTCTGACGGAAGGTATCTCCCTCATCTCTGGTAACTCTTACGCCTACCGGCGAACCTGTCCTTCTCATTCCTTCAAGAATCGCCCCGCGTACCTGTTCCAGGCTGAAACCATTCCGAATATACTCTGACGGATCTGTATCAAAATCCCGACAGAGTGCCATGATCTCTGTCACCCTCGCGCGTTCTGCTTCCATCTCACTTTTCTGCCCTTCGGCCGCTTCTGTAACCGGTGGTATGACGGTCCGGAATCCTGCTGCCTGCGGCGTTCCTTCCGGCAGTGACTGGGATGCGCCTGTCCCTCCTGCCATCCCTCTTTCCTGTTCCGCGATCTCCGCATCTGCCTGTTCGATTTCACACTGATACCGATTGAATTCTGCCTGTTCCTCTGCCGTGAGCGAGCGATTGCCATCCGCCTTCGCAGCGTTCACAATCGCCTGCTGTTTCCTCATAGCAGCTTCACGTCCTTCTTTTGGTGTCACTTTTTATACCTCCTCATATCTTTCTGTTTTGATTTATTTGAAGTTGTGCTTCAAAACATGATAATGTGTTTCCAGACTGCCCCATTCCGCGCCCGACTCCTACAGTTGCATCCGCTGGTACGCTCACGATGCTGATCTCATAAGGCATCCACTGTCTTGCGATCTCACACGGTCCCTGGAAGCGTCCATCTGTGGATACCTTCCCTGGCTGTACTTCTTCGATCACTCCGATCCGATATCCGATCGAGACGCCTTTCAGTGTTCCGCTCTTTACTTTCTGGTATATCATCTCCGATTCTTCATCCTGGTCAAATTCAACTTCTGCCATCCCCCTCTGGTTTTCCAGCCAGACACGGTTGATCTTTCCCACGACCCGATCACGATTATGGTTGAAAAGAAGCACTCCAATCGTGCTCAGTCTGCTGAGATCCACTGCCTCCGGACTGTGATCCAGAATCTCTTTTCCCCAGTACCGTTGATAGGGTTCCTCACTCGAAAAAGAAAGAACAAATTTTCGTTCATTTCCTTCCCCATCCATCGCACGTATGCCAGACATATAAAATGCCCGAATCTGATCACCTTCCAGTCCCTCTGTTTCCTGACGCTTTCTGTTATCCGTTCGTGCCCCTCTCGGAATCTTCTTCCCCATCCAGCTTGTCTTCCGGTGTAAGTTCTGTCTGTGATTTTCCAAAAATAACTCCTCCCATCTCAAGCCCTTTCTTTCGGGCATATTCAAGCACCACGACGGTCTCGTCTATCTGCTCTTTCCAGTCCTTTCCATTTTCAGCAGCAATCTGCTGATACGTCTTCTGTCCTGTCTGCAAAGCAATCCTCGTTGCATTTGCCTCTTTCAGCGGATCAATCCACATCTTTGGGACCGCCACCCATTCATGTTTAAGATAATTCCTCTTATTCTCCCAGAATCCCGGAATCTGAAACAAACCCGATAGGACACCAGAGATCACGAACGTCTCATACACTTCATCCATGAGCACTTCCTGCAGAAGTTCAATATCTTCGATGTAGGTCTGTCCGTCCTCGATGATTCCCTGGAGTGCATAATCTTAACTGTAAGCAACACATATATTGACGCAGGAGGATATGCACATGAATGATTACAGCAAAATCACAGCCCTTTACTCCCGCCTATCCGTGGGGGACGAGGACAGGGACGGCGGCGAGCGCAACAGCATACAGAACCAGAAGAAATTTCTGGAAAGCTATGCCAGACAGTTAAAATTAACCAATATCCGGCACTACATTGACGATGACGAAAGCGGCAGATTTTTTGACCGTTCTGCCTACTCCCGCATGATAGAGGACGTGGAAAACGGCAAAGTCGGCGTGTGCATTATGAAAGATATGACCCGTTGGGGGCGCGACTATCTCCAAGTGGGAAACGCTATGGAGATTTTCCGCAGAAACAACGTGCGCTTTATCGCGGTAAACAACGGGATAGACAGCGAAAAGCCCGACACATTGGAGTTTGCGCCGTTCATCAATATCATGTCAGAGTGGTACGCAAAGGACATCAGCAAGAAAGTGAAAACGGGCATTAAGACCAAAGGCATGAGTGGCAAGCCAATCGCAACCGAAGCCCCCTATGGTTATGTGAAAGACCCAGACAACAAGGATTTTTGGTTGATTGACGAAGAAGCCGCCGAAATTGTCCGCCTTATTTTCCGCCTGTTTCTGGACGGGAAAAACCGAAACCAGATTGCCGTATATCTGAAAAATGAGCAAATCCCGACTCCCACATTCTACATGAAAGACCGTGGGCAGGGAACGGCAAAAAGCAGGACGCTGAACGAGGAAAACCGCTACAAATGGAATAAGGCGACCTTGACCCGTATCCTCACAAGGCAGGAGTATTGCGGCGACGTTGTGAACTTCAAGACCACAAAGCATTTCCGCGACAAACGAAACCACTATGTAGACAGAAGCCAGTGGCAGATTACCGAAAATGTCCATGCGCCGGTTATTGACCGCGCCGATTTTGAAAACGTACAGCGGATTTTAGAAAACGCCCCTGTCAAGCGACCAAACGGGGACGGGGAAATCCACCCTTTGTCGGGCTTGCTTTTCTGTAAGGACTGCGGCGCAAAAATGCACATACGGATAGATTACAGGAACGGCGGCAAACGGCACGTTGCCTTTTGCAGTGAATACCACAAGGGGAAAGCCAGAAACCCGAAGTGCCATTCCCCACATATCATGGACGCGGATTTACTCATGCAGACCGTTGCGGACGTGCTGAAAAAAATCGCGGAATACTCCATTAGCAACAGGGCGGATTTTGAAGCCTTAGTGAAAAAGAGCCTTGACGTACAGCAGACCGACCGGACGAAGAAACAGCAGAAGCGCGTACCGCAAATCACAATGCGGCTTGAACAAATCGAAAAGGTTCTGGATAAGCTGTACGAGGACAACGCACTGGGCGCTATCCCGCAAGACCGTTATGAGCAGATGTCGCAGAAGTATTCAGAAGAATACTATACACTGAAAGCGGAGCTTGCGGAAATCAAAGAGCAGTTGTCCGCTTTTGAGAACGCGGGAGGACGGGCGCAGAGGTTTGTGAAGCTGACAGAACGATACGCCGACTTTGCCGAACTCACCCCCGCTATTCTCAACGAGTTTATCAGCAAAATCGAAGTGCATGAGCGCGACCAGAAACGGGCGAGATACGCCATTCAGCATATCGGGATATACTTCAACCATATCGGAAAATTTGAGAACGAACTGACACAGCTTGCAGAGCCGACAGAGCAGGAAATCAGACAAATGCGGGAGGAAATCGAAGAAGCGAAAAAGGAAAAGAGCCGCGCCTACCACCGGGAATATTCCAGAGCCTACCGCGCCAAAAACATTGAAAAGCAACGGGAGTATGACCGTATCAAAGCGCGGGAATACAGAGCGAGAAAAAAGGCGCAAGCCGCCGCAACCGCACAGTAAAACCGAACAGCCGACAGCTAAGAGGGATTTTCCAATTACGGGAAATCCCTTTTTCACGCCCAAAGAAAGGAGCGACCTATTGACAGAAAAGAACAAAACCCCCACCCCGCCCCGAAAGCCGGACGGTATCATCACAACGCAGAGGAACGGGCAGACCATTGTTGCGGAGTTGTTTTTCAACCACAGCGGCACAGAAACATTCCACGACAAGATTTTGAAAATGATACTTGCCGACAAGCAGGAATAAAACGGGAAAACGGTTATCTGTAAAAATCCATTCCATTCCCATCCCATCCTATCCCATCCAATCCATACCAGACATGAAAGGAGCGATTGACCCGTGGCAAAGACCAAAGCCGAAAAAATCACGAGCATTGAGGAAGAAATCCGACAGCTTGAAAACAGGCGCAGACAGCTTGTGCAGGAGCAAAAGGCACAGGAACGCAAGGACAGGACGAAACGCCTATGCAAGCGCATGGGGTTTATCGAGAAGCTGCTGCCCGACACCATCCCGCTGACCGAGGAGCAGTTCAAGACCTTTGTGGAGCAGACCATCGCCACCGACCACAGCCGCCGCGTACTGGACAGCTTGACCGCCCATCCCGCCGCCACAGCCCCCGCACAGGGCGCAGAAACGGCGGCACAGGGTAACACGCCACCCGCCGCCCAAACCGCCCATACAGCCCGCGAGGGCGGCGCAGACGGGAGCATGAACGGGGGCAGTTTACAAGGGTAATGGGCTTACGCCCCTACCCTTGCTTAAAGCAAGGGCGCACTTATATACCACATGAGATGTGGTATGTGCGGTCTTGCAGACAGCGTTTTGTGCCTGTCGGCACAAAAGAGAACGGCGGGAGTTATCCGCAGAAAGGAGCGCGGCGCGTGGCAATCTATCATTGCAGTATCAAAGTCATATCCCGCGGCAAGGGCAAGTCCGCTGTTGCCGCCGCCGCTTATCGTGCAGGAGAAAAAATCACAAATGAGTTTGACGGAATGCCCCACGACTACACCCATAAGGGCGGCGTAGTCCACACCGAGATTTTACTCCCCGACCACGCCCCCGCCGAGTATGTGGACAGGGCGGTTTTATGGAACGAAGTGGAGAAAGTCGAGAAAGCGAAGAACGCCCAACTTGCGCGTGAGATTGAAATTGCCTTGCCCCGCGAACTGACGAGGGAGCAAAGCATTTCCCTTGTCCGCGAGTATGTGAAACGGCATTTTGTGACGGCGGGAATGTGCGCCGACGTATGTTTACATGACACAGGCGGCGGCAACCCCCACGCCCACATCATGCTGACAATGCGCCCTTTTGACGAGCGCGGCGAGTGGGGAGCAAAGCAGAAAAAAGAGTACATTCTTGACCCGCAGGGCAATAAAATCTATGACCCGAAAAAACGGCAATACAAATGTAAGTCCATTCCCGCTACCGACTGGAACGAGCAGACCAAAGCGGAGGAATGGAGGGCGGCATGGGCGAGGCTCTGCAATCAGGCGTTGGAGCAGAACGGACACGCCGAGCGCATAGACCACCGCAGTTATGAACGGCAAGGGATAGACCAGATACCCACCGTCCATTTAGGCGTTGCCGCTTCCGCTATGGAGAAGCGCGGCATCCGCACCGAGCGCGGCGACCTCAACCGCGAAATCGAAGTGACTAACCAGAAGTTACGGCAGTTAAAGGCGCGTATCTCCAAACTGCAAAACTGGTTGAAAGAAGAAAGCGAGAACACCGAGCCGCCTACCCTTGCCGACTACATTCAAGGCATTTTGTCACGCAAGGCACAGACGGGAAAATCGGGATATTCACAATCGCTGTATAACCTCAAAGACGCGGCAAATATGCTGAATTTCCTGCAAGCCAACAACATCATGGATATGACGGGGCTTGATGAAAAATTCAAGTCTATGATAGGGGAACAACTGGATATTCAAGGGAAGCTGAAACCCGTTGAACGGCGGTTAGGCACTCTGAAAAAGCACTTAGAGCAAGCTGACATTTATTTCAAGTACAAGGGAAAGAAGCCGCTGACCGAAGCCGAGCAAATCCTATTCACAACGGCGAAAGATTATCTCAAAGGCGTGATGAACGGCAAGACCACAATCCCGACAAAGACATGGAAAGAAGAATACACCAAGCTGACCGCCGAGAGGAAAACACTCAATCAGCGGTATCTTGCATTGAAAGAGGAAGTGAAAGAAGCCGAGAAAATCAGAAAGAGCGTTTACAGTATCTTGCGACAGGAACAGCACCCCCACAGAAAGCAGGATATGGAGCGATAACGGACAGGGCGGCGGGATAGTCAATACCTGTCACCGCCGCCCTATGCCCTATGGTAGTTTCATTACACCAATAAACCGAAGATTTTCGTTTATTTCTTTTCAAATGCCACAACACCGCATTCATAGGGGTGGTCATAATATAGAACCTCTCTATTGCGGCATCTATATAGGAGCAATTTCAAAATAATCAAAAAATCTCCGCCACCGCCAAAAATCATAATCTCAGACAGTGCAAAAAGTCCATAACTTCCGATACTTGCGGCGATACCTGCCAGTCCAAAGCCCAAAATTAAGGTGGGCATAGCCGCACCGACAATATACTGCTGTTTGGTCAGCGGTTCGGTACAAGCACAATAGGGGGTGAGCATTTTCCAAATGACACCAAAGGCAATCGCATTCCAGTGTCCTTTGGCAAAAAATCCCCAAGTCAATCCATGAATAGCTTCATGAAGTACAGTCAACAAAAGTAGCGCAATCAAAAATATAATACACGTAGAGAGAGAAAAAGAAAAATTTCTGCTATTACTTGAATTAGCAAAAAGATACATGATTAGGGCAAGTATTGCAAAGGGTAACATGATGATAACAGCCATGATATTTGCCTGCAAAACACCAACCGTTAAATCCCTTTTCAAATATCCCTTTTGCGCCATTTCTTCACAGGTTTTCTCAAAATCCTCTTTTCGTTTCTGCTCAATAGGAGTAAGTTGTCTTTCTTTTTTTTGCACGTTTTTTCTCTCCAATCCTGATTTGTCGGTTTGCACTGGGGAAAATTATATCATATCCAATTTTGAAAAGCAATCTGCACTTTACCCCGTTCCGACTATCCAGACAGTCAAGGGACGAGTAGTATTTTTTCGCAAAGTGTGCGAAAAAATCTCCACTCTTAAACCCTTGACCGTCTGGATTTTTGCCGTTGCCATTTCGCTGCCGAAAACGGGGAACAGGATTTTACACAATCCTGCCCCCGCTTCCGCCCGCTTCATTCTAACGGCAAAACCGTCTGCACTACTGCGGCGGCTGTCGGTAGGTTTTGCGGTGGCTCTGCCCCCGCGCCCCCGACCTCTCCCAAAGAACAGAATGGAATGTTACGCAATAGGGCTTGAAAAGACTTGATTTTTAAGGCATTGCAGACGCGGAAATCCACAGGGTAAGGGTTTTATACTACCTACCCACGAAACGGCTTCTAACCGTCCACAGGCGCGTTTTGCGCCCCTTTTTCTGCCCCGTTTCCCGCCATGCTGAAAAGTTTTCCGTCAATAACTCAAAAAAGCACTTGACAAAACGCTTCATGCCGTGCACTGCTGTAATTACTTTGGCTCATGTCCCGGCTGGTGGCCTCATAGCTCAGCCCCTGCCCTGCTCCGATCAAGCGCTGTTGCAGTTTAATATAGCTTGCTGCATCTGTCGCCTGTCCGGTTGGATTTACCACCTGAATCTCATCCCCCGCGTTTAATTCTTTGATCATACCCGGACTGATCTTTTTTCCTTCGTAATCTTCGCGCGGACGATTATCATTCATGCCATTTATGCCCCTTGCAGCAACCCCTACCGTCGTAGGAATGATATGTTTTACAAAAACGGCCAGGCAGGCCGCAATTCGCTCTTTGACACTTACCGCTGTCATAAATTCATTTGCGTCCCGTACTCTTGTGATCGTTGGAGACAGATCACTCATCTCCCGCACCTGCGACGGCCGATTTTTGGAGAAATAATAGATCATGTCCTTTGCTGGAACATATACAGGCTCCATCTGTCCGAATCCATCCACGCTGTACTGTCTGATCCAGTAACCAACTGCCTTATTGTACGCGTTAAATTCGATGCCACCGATCACACGGCATTTGGGATTATGCGGGATCGCCTGTCCCGTATCCAATTCATCCACTTCCAGTGCCTGCAGCTTAAAAGGCAGAATCCCGCTTCCGGTATAACATTTCTTAAACAGGATCCCGCCATCCACTTTCTTTCTCCGAACTGCCATGCGGAGCATCTGATTAAAGCTCTGCGCCTCCGTAATATCACAGTTTTTCCGTCGGCACCATTCCTTCCACGCTTCCTGAATCTGCCGGTTCAGCGATTCATTACTGGTCCGCGCCTGAAGAATCCATCCGTGCCCGACCACATTTCTTCGATAGGCTGCAATCACCGAATTCGCCATATCGCTGTTTCGTTCCAGATCCCTGGCCCGCGCACGCACCGTATCCCGGCTGTACCTGTCCGTCTGTTCGGCGGACTGATTATACGCGACCCACCCGGCATTGAGCCGGTCATAATTTCCCGCATCATAGTGGCGCTGTTCTTCCAGATACTGCCTCCAAGCTTCCCTCCTTGCCCCTTCTGCTGGCGAAAAGAATCCAATAATACGATCTAACCAGTTCATATTCCATCCTCCTTAGCGCCTGTCAAATACCGCCACATAGCAGTCATCCAGAAGCCCCGGCGTTCCTCCGGCAACTTGCGCCATCAGATCGTTTTTGATATCATACAATGTTTTAAGATCCGCCCTGTTCAGTTGCCGGGATCCAATTTTATACGATTGTCCTCCGACGCAGATTGAATAGATTGCATGATTCACTTCTGCCAGCATCTCTTCTGCCGTCATCTGTTCCATCTGTTTCTCCCCTTCCTACAGCCAGCTCTCGTTTTGTCTGATCCATTCTTCCTCTGGCGCATACTGTTCTGTCCTCTCCCGCGATTCCTCCGATGCCCTGCTTTCCAGATGCAGGCTGCGCACTCCCAACATTTCCGCAGCCGCCATAGCATACACTTCACAGTCCAAATAGTGATTGTCAGCATGTGAATGTTTCAAAGTCCACTTTAATTTCCGGCTTCCATTTGCAGACTTTTCAGTGATTTTATGCTCAGCTGTCACCTGGCTGGCATATTCCCGGTCACAGCCTTTATATACCATCCAGCTCCCTCTTCCGTTTTCCCGTCTCATCCTGGCTGCGATCGAATCTTTGTACTGCTCTCCATCCACCAGAACCAGCTGCATCCCGTACGCTCTTGAATTTGGTTTATCGATCTTGCTGATCCGATATCGATCCGCCATCCGAGTTCCCACACCTTTGCAGGGCAGAGCCCAGTCCGAATTATCAATACAGAAATCATAAGTAGCATCTGGCTGGTATCCGGAATCAATCAGCGAAAGATTCACAATCATTTTCTGCCCATCTTCTGTCTGGAATTCCCTGTTCATGATCTGTTCAATTTCCGCAAATGAAAGTACTTGTCCATGTGTGATATTCTGGCTCGTTGTATACTCTCCGAAAGCACGGATGCTGTAATACAGACTGGTCTCCTGCACATCAACCCCTGCAGTGATCAACCGTGCCCAATCTGGAACGACGAACTCCGGAAGCTCTGTCTGCCGTTCCATCACCAGATCTTCTGTTGTATTAAGTTTGGTGTCCTCCCATGGTTCTGCCAGCCAGGAATTAGTAAAATTCTGCAGTTTCTCCGGATCATCCTTAGAATTTAAATGCTCTTCTACGATATCCGCCCATTTTAAGAAAACACTGTACAGGGATGAGATCCAAAATCCTACAGACTTTGGCTTGCCTATCCCACGCTTCTTGACTGCTCTCCATTCTCCTCCTCTGAGCATTCCCGGCTTATCTGCATCCAAGATCTCACATCCGCACTCCTGGCAGACATAAACCGCAGTCTGAGCACGCTCGTAATTGCTCATTTTCTTTTCGTCATCCTTTTCGAACAGGATCTGCTTATATACAAGTTCGATGAACTCTCCGCAATGAGGACATTTCACAAAATAGTGCCAGACTTCGTCCGCATTATCATGGAGCTCCCATATGTAATTCGTCTTCAGCGTCGGCGTGGAACACGCATAGACCTTTTCCAGCGGCCGGTAAGTCTTCGTACGCTCCATTGCCAAACTATAAGGAGAAGCCTCCTTTTTGGATGCTCCTCCCATTTTGTCGATCTCATCGAAAAAAAGATATTTAATCGGTTTTGATGCTAGCTTTGCCGGAGATCCAGCACCGCGCAGGTAAAGAACCATGGTCTTAAATTTTAATCGCAGTTCCTTCGAGTTGTTCTCTTGAAATATTTTCCTGATCTCCTGGATCAAACGAAAGGCTGGCTTCAGTTTATCATTTGAAATATCCTTCGCCAGATCATCATTCGGGTAGACGATCATAGACGGAGCAGGAGACTGGCTGATAATGTAACAGAGCATATTCACCAGGGCTTCCGTACCTCCAATCTGCGATGCCTTGCAGAAAAAGGTTCTGCGGATATCCGGATCGTTCAGCGTATCCATGATTTCCCTCAGATATGGAGTAATCTCATTTGACCACCGGCCTGCCAGATTGCTCGAATCATCCAATACACGATACTTTTCTGCCCACTGGCTGACCGTCAGCACTTCCAATTCCTTCAGTGCATTACGTATAACTCTCTTGAAAAGATTTTTTGTCTTTTCCCTCGATCTGCTTCTTTGACTCATGTCTCATCATCCTCATCATCTTCCAGATCCGCAAATGTGATTTCTGCCCCATCAATCTCATCTGGATCATATTCGGATAATTCTTCAAGCGCTTCCCGCATGTCATCGCTCAAGATCTGTATGACCCTGTTCAGATCTTTTTCCCCGGATACCTGCATCGCCATCTTAGCCGGAAGAGATAAGAGACGGTTTTTAAAGCGTAGCAGCATATCTGACAAAAACGCTTCCACGTCCGCTGCCTCATGCAGCTCTCTTCTCAACCTGCGCAGCTTCATGATTGATATATTTTTCTTCACTTCCTCATGATCCGCCTTGATTCTTTCGATCGATAACGATGCACTCCTACCCATTTCCGCATTGATTTTAAAATTGATATACTCCTGTACACATGTTTCGAGGACGTATCCGCGGTCCCCTTTCACGGTCTGAAACATTCCCTCCTGCCTGAGATTCCGAATCTGTCTCGTCGAGATCCCTAAACACTGTGCCAGTTCTTTCTGGTTTACGACCACCCCGTCCTCACCTCCCCAAAAGCGGAAGGAAGTCGCCAAAAAAAATTTATTTTACAGACAAAAACACCGCGCCTTCCCCGCCCCGCATTCCATATTTACATCAGGAAGTACCTTTGGTTTTTTCATAGTCATACCTGTCTATGTTCTAACCACATCACTCCTGACCTACATGTACTTGTTTATACTTCATCCTCCGTATCAGATGCCAGAAAGCAGACCTTTCTCCCAAACTGGCTGACCTTGTACAGCTTCCTGCCTCTGGCATCCCAGTCAACAATCGATACCCCACGCTTCTTCAGAATGTTGATGCTGTTATTAATCCCTGCCACCAGCTCTCCGACGGATAACCCATCAAGTATTACCTTTGCCTGTTCGGCGTCTGATAGGTCTCTCTTTCTTCCTGTTTTCATCATTGCCCTTTTCTGTGCTCTGTTCATCTTTCATCCCGTTTCGCCGGCGCAAAGTAACGCCTGCTACCCTTTCGCTTTTTCTGCACACAAAAGAGACGGCACCCTTCTGGATGTCGTCTCTCTTTGTCTAATTTGGCATATTAAAAGTTTAACACATAAAAACGGACAAAACGGACAAACTGCAAATTCCTTTTAAATTTTTTTACCTTCTCTCTCCCCTCTCTTCAATAAACAAATATAAAAATATTCGTTTATTCCATTGACAAATACTTTTATATGTGTTATTATAATAATGTCAGGAGGGAACACAAATGAAAAGTTATTCATCAAGGGAAGTAATCAAAGCGTTAAAAGCAGATGGTTGGTATGAGGTAAATGTAGTTGGAAGTCATCACCAATATAAACATCCAACCAAGAAGGGAAGAACTACAGTAAAACATCCTGACAAAGATATTCCTGTCAAAACGCTGAAACGCATTGAAGAACAGTCGGGGCTGAAATTCATATAGCCCCGGCCCCTCCCGGCAAAACCAGATTAGGAGGTTATTTTCATGAAAAAGGCAGAACGCTATTTTTATCCTGCTGTCTTCACTTATGAGCCCGGCCAGGAAATCGCTATTGATTTCCCAGACCTGGGATGCGCTACATCAGGTGTAAATGATGATGATGCACTCCTGTCCGCAAGAGAGCTTCTCGGCTGCGTTCTCTACGGCATGGAAGAGGATGGAGAGGAGATTCCTGATCCCACTCCTTTGTCTGATGTAGAAACCAGAGCCAATGAATACACTGTATTGGTAGATGTCTATATGCCCTCTATACGGCAGGCAAATATTAACCGTTCCGTGAATCGTACTGTGACGCTGCCCGCCTGGCTCAATGCCGCCGCATTAGAACGTAATATCAACTTCTCGCAAGTGTTACAGGATGCACTAAAAGCACAGCTTAATCTGGGATAGCAGGGGCTTTTGCCCCTCTTTCCTTCAGATCGCTTCTACATATTCCCGGAATACTTTCGATACACTTTCCCGTGAAATATAATGTCGAGAAGTGACTCCCTGCGGCTTGTGACCAATATATAAGCCTGCATCTTCTGTACTTCCTCCGCGTCTTACTATATTTGTCGCTGTTGTTTTCCGGAACAGATGCGGGTAAACTCTCCGTTCCAGTTTAGAACGGCCTGCAATCCGTTTGACCTGAGTATACAGTCCGTCTTCTGTCATCTTCTGGCTCCTATCCCCTTTGGAATGTGTGAATAAAGGCTGACTGCTTCTAGTCGTAAGTCCCCGCTCTTCCGTAATATATTCCAGCAGATACTTCAGAGCAACACGATCCAGATATACGGTCCGATATGCATCTGTCTTTTCTCCATATATCATCACTTCTCCAGAATTCCAGTCTATCTGATTTATACTGACGTGCGGAATCTCCCCGATCCGAGACGCAGTACTGCGCAGCCACTCAATTAGAGCACGGTCCCGCTTGTTCCGGCATCCCGTTTTCAGTTGTTCCATCTCCTCGGCAGTCAGATGATCTACCGGCTTTAATGTCTCTTTAAAGCACTCGATCCCCTCCATTGGATTTTCTACAATGAATTTACTTTTCTTCATCCATACAAACAGGGAATTCAGCTTTCTCCGCTTATTGTTCATGGATGAGCCTATATTTCCTTCCCTGATTTTCAGACGAAGATAATATTCTATGTCTTCTCTATTGATCTGTACTAATGGTTTATTCAAATATCTCACAAACTCCCGCGCAGTCGACATGTACACCTTCATAGTTTTAGGCCGGAGTACCAGACTTCTTTTCAATTCATAAAGTTCTAGAATATATTCGTTCGATACATCAATAGTCGCCGGAAGTGTCACCGCATCCACAATATCCACCTGATATAATATTTCTGCCAGCGTCGTTTCCAAGATGCTCATCTGATTTTTATCCAGATGATACTTCATTTTTATCATAATCTCATTCTTAAATATTTCTTTTTTTGTCATAGCTGTTCTCCTTGTGCTCTTCAGAAGAAAATGCTATAATATCTTTGTCCAAGAAGTGTATAGCACTTTCAGATGGCAGGCGATGTTACCAGCATCTCCTGTCATTTCCTATTTTTCGAATATTTGTTCGCTTCAATGATATTTTTTTACCGGACAAGTGATTTTGCCCGGTTTTATCCACTCATGAATCTCTCTGCCTTTTTTCGGCAGCTATCTGCAGAATATCTCCCCATCCTGAATGCCACCTGCTGCCAGCTCAGATCATCTATATATCTAAATCTGATGATCCGTCTCAAGCTACTGTCTTGGATAGATTGTATGTACTCCTCTGCTTTGTTCTCCATTTTCAGGAGTTCGACCCGTTTTGATTCCATGAGTGCTTTTTTCTTTTGTAATTCGGCTAGTTTCTGCCCATATTCCTTTTGCGGATGCCCTCTGATCTTGATCGGCCCGATTGTCAGATCATCTCTGGACCCACTAACCGTATCGCAAACTTCATCGTTCTTCAGTTTGTCGATCTGTCTCTTCACTTTGGCTACTGCTCTTTCCAGATCCCCTATCTCCTTCCTGATACTTGGGATCTGCTTTAAAAGCTCCTTATCCATACACATCATCCTTTCTTTCATCCTGCTGCCGATCATCAGTAATATTTCAGTTTAGTTGACCGCCTCCACTAACTCCTGATTCAGTTTATTGCTTCAATATTTACAATAATGGCTCTCTTCCACGGAAGAGAAGATACAGCATTTTCAATAAATTTCTCTTCCTGCTCTCCAGACAAGTCAATCGGCATTGAATAAAAATTGTCAAAAATTTCATCCCTGTCATCGGATAAAAACCAGATTCTTCCATCACTAAAGCAGTAGCTTTCAATTCTTGATTCTCCCCAGCTCGCAGCCCAGTATGCACAATAATCGTCAGGAACGACCTCACTATTGACTATCGGAAGAATCGGAAGATCGGGATTTTGCTTTATATAACCGAACAATTTTTCTATATTTTCTTTTTGAATTTCACTTTCTTTCTTCAAACTCATACCTCCGCTAAATCCTGATTTAATCAAACAAACTCATCTGCCTCTCTGGTTTAAAATTCATCCAGAGAACTTCCCGCCTTTTACTGCTTACTTGTGAATAACAGATCGTCTCTTCACGATGCCAGTCACGCAAACGGTTATTATACAGAGAATTGTCATAACCAGAGATCAGCACCCGTCCACTATGAGACTCAAGCATATCAAGCAACTCCGCGTGATCCACATCATCCATCTCACATCTGTATTGTTTCCCATGCCTGGTTTCAAGTACATACGGCGGATCTGCATAGATTAGCACATTGGGAAAATTGAATCTCTGGATCACCTCCACGGCCGGGCGGTGTTCAATCTGCACGCCCCGGAGTCTCTTCGCCGCCTGCATAATCTTATCCGGAAGATGACACCAATCCTGAGATGCATAAGCTCGTTCCCGTCCCTGAACGTCATTTTTCCATCCAACCTTTTCTCCATTAGTTCTAAAACCGTGTCCCATGTTCAGCCGTATGTAAAAGTTCACTGCCTTCCCCAGACTGTCTTCCGGCACTACAGCAAAAGCATTCTCATAAACCTGCCGGGCATATGGTGTCCAGTAAATCTCATTTGCCAGCTTTTCCGGGTCCCTCCTGATCCACTCAAACAGATTCACCACATTATCATCCAAATCGTTGACCGTCTCGATATTGCTCCTTGGTTTCTGAAACAGGACAGCCCCAGAACCAAAGAATGGTTCCAGGTAACTGTGATGTTCCGGGAAAAAGCCAATAATCCATTTTGCCAGACTCCACTTACTTCCAGGATATTTCATAACAGCTTTCATCCTGCAAGCTCCTGAACTCGCATCCGGCAGACGCCCATCTGGCAATCCGCGCATATGCCCCGTACCTGCCACTTTCCAGAAGCTTCCTTCTTTGTCAACCTGATCATCTGTTTTATCCCCTTTCTGTTATGAGCATATCTATGTACTGAATTGCTTTTCTCCTTCCGCAGATGTCCTGCACAAGAAAGATATATCTGTATTTTTCTACCACAGTACATTCGATTTCCTTTTCTCTTTGACAGAAATTTTCATCATATGATTGAATTTTTACTGTCACCCGCTGCCCAATCTGAAGAGCTTCCCGGTATCTGCCAATCTCCTCCCTACTAATCGGACACTTAAAGTCCTCTCTCTGATGCTGTTGATTCCGCCCGTTTTCTCTAAGAATATTTTTTACCGTATCTACTCGGCCTCCGAACTCTTCTGATATCTTTTGAGCTGAATATCCTGCATCATACATCTGTACCACTTTTTCGTGATCAAATTTTCTGTGATTAGCCATCCTCTTCCTCCAGATAATTCCTTCCGATCAGCCTCATAAACTGTTCTCTGGTGTGTGTCTCCTCATATTTCCTTTGTGCTTCCTGCTGCAGCCGCCTCATATTCTTAATATTCTGATGGACAGCCTCCAGTCCTTCCCGATGGTGGGCCGGGCACAGCTTTACTTTAAACCCATGCTGCTCTGATATGGACCTGTTGGGACCGCCATAGATATGATGTTCTTCCAAATATCGATATTTCGTACAGTTATGGTCCAGATGCTCACAGAGCCAGCATGTCCTGCCGTCTGGCTGAAGAATAGACGGCGAATGAAGACTTCGCTTCTTTTTCTTTCCCGGTTTTGGATACATTAGCATTTCATCACCTCCAGATATGTCACAAGCCGTCCTGCTGCCAGGTACGCCTCCTCATATTTTTCCAGCGTCACGTTTCCCTGAATTGTGCTGAGCAGACTAAAACATTCTTCCTTTTGCTGAGCTTTTGTCGGCTCTACTGCCGCTGGTACTGGCTCTCCATTCACCTCGGCGCTGGTCTTATATTTTTCCGGAAGATATTCCGGATGATTCAGAATAGTGTCCTGACCGGGAATCTCATTTTCTTCTCGTTCTGGCTTGTCCCCGCTTCGTTCCGGTTTATCACTGTTCTGTTCCGGTTTTTCCGCCTTCTGTTTTTTATCTCTTTGCGCCGGCGCAATCTCCTCTTGCGGCTCCGGCTGAGCAGTCCTTTGCGGCGTATACTGCAGTGCCCACCAGTCACCATCCGCCTTCAGCGTCTCTCCAAATGATTCCGCAAAACATTCCATTAATTTTTCGTACGTGGTTACGATCGGTGTATCTTTCCCCCATACTTTTATGCAGATTTCACTTTCAAAGAGAAATGTCATGGCCCGTCCGTTCCGGATTGTTTTATTTCCTCCCGGATTTACCAATTCTGCAAATTCTTTTTCATGCATCCGTCCAGCTTTAGTGCGTTCACAAATTTCGTTAAAATCCGCTTCTCTGTCCTTTTGGGCAAACAGGATCAGCAGCATATCTCTCAGGATATTCTTAAGCTCCTCTTCATCATCCGGAGCCTGATCCTTCCAGCTCTCCAGAGCATGGATATCATGCTCTCCTTCACGGTTAAACCGCTTCAGCTCCCGGATATCTTCCCTTGATGTTTCCGGCCGGATCAGAGTCTCATCTTCCTGCGGCAGGTTCAGCATTTCTACCAGTTGGGCATATGTATATCTTTCATACTCATCTTTTATTGTTCCATCCTGGCAGTATCGCCTATAAACACGCAGAAAACGGCTCACACCACTTGCACTGATCCCATATTCCGTCAAAGCGAACTCCGACAGCGTTTTATAGCCATCCAAGCGATAGGCTTCTTTCTGATCGATCTTATAAAGTGTTTGTCCGATTCGGACAAAACTCTTGGCTATATGGATGATGCTTTTCTGTATTTCTTTTTTCAATCCAAGGTATTCATCCATCGTTATCTGTATGTTCCCCATCTGATATCCTCCATTATCCTGCTGCCCGGATGGTAATCTCTTTATCTGTCCTGTCTGCCTGTCTCAGATGCCAGATATAATTCTTCAGCCAGCTTTCAATCTTCTGCTGATCTGGCTTTTTATCATAAGCTCCATACCACTGCACAATCTCTGTCCTTTTTATTTCTACTGTAATATAGGGTTCTTCTGGTATATTCGCATGACGCAGCAGCAGGATCACACTCCTGCCTTGATTGTGATTTCCCAGATACCGATTACCTCCTACGCAATGATGAAGTATCTGTCCTTCCCTGACGATTTCGGCAGCACTTTTAGCCGGTCGGATCAGCAGTCCCTCTGCTGCATAATAATAATATTGGTACAGCTTCTCATATCTTTTTTTGATAACAGGAAACTTTTCCTCCACTTCCTGTACCCGCTTTTCTCTTTGTTCTGTATTGACTTCCTCTACCATCTGGCCATGTGCACGCTCAAGGTCTTCCGGATATGCAAATATAGTATTATGCAGGTCATATCCTCTGGCCTGACGCATCTGAAGATAATCCAGATATTTCATTGCTGTACTCCTGAGCACTCCCTTTCCCTGCCAGCACATCTCTTCGGTATATTCCGCTCCTGCATACTTTTGCACACGATTCAGAAACTTCCTGACGGTCATGTATTCCAGCGCTGCTGTTTCCAGAAGCAGCAGGTCAAGCCTCAGACCGCAGACTGCATAACAAACATCATCTGGCCAATGTATTCCCTTATGCCTCTCCAACTGGAATATCTTCAGCATTTTTATACAACCTTTTACTTTCCTGAGCATCGATATCCGATCCGGCCAGACAGCCAGTATATCCGCTGGCCGTCTGGCAGTTTCATCTTTTATGATCTCCCCTATATCAAAGCTCTGCATCAGATAGTCTATGGTATCATACATGCCTGTCTTTTCCAGCATTTCCAGATGCGGACACCTCATATACAGTTCCAGGTATTTGGCCGCTTTTACTTTGCCCGCACGTTTCTCATATTCCTGCAAGCCTGTATATTCCAAGAATGTCCCTTTCAGCGATTCATAACTCCCAGGATAAACGCTCCCCTCTTTTTGACAGATATTCTGGAGTCCACCGACATTATGGTCATGCCAGTCTATCTTTCCAAAAAAGTCCTGAAGCCTGTAATCCTTTATGATCTTTTTTCCTGGCAGGAAGAAATTTCTTGCAATCTCTTCCATTCTGTATTCCACCTTTTGTTTTTTTCCGAATGTTTTCTCGATTTCAAAGTACCGTATGACCACTCCATCCTTGTATTTCTGCCCTATATAGCACTTTTCACGGACTCCGTAGATTATATCATCCTTTATCTTTCCAGACGCCTTATACACTCCCTCAGCGCCGCACACGGCACATCTGCACGGCATATTGTGCTTTGGTACTGGTATGACCTCTTCCAGCTGCCCAAGCAGGCTGTCTGACCGTCTGATCAGCTTCTGATAGTCAGCTCCACAAGACACGCAATGAAAATCTGCACGCTTTCCATTCCGCTTGTAATAGATATGGCTGACTCTTTTGTACAGCTCCTTTTCCACCCATGTATAGAACTCTTTTGGTATAGGCTGTATGTTCGCTTTTCTTTCCTGCAGCTCCTCTTTCCTTCTCTTGTTTGATTTCCCCATATCATTCTTCCTTATAGTAATCCCTTATGAGTCTTTTAGCTGTTCCCATCCCTGGTATACCAAGACTTACTTTCCCTACGTTTACACCGGCCGCTTTTAAAATCTCTTTTTTGATGCTCTGCTGATGTCTAAAGCTCCATTTCAGCAGAAGAGCTATGCAGCCCTGCAGCGATTTTCCTTTCCTGCGGACCTGCAGGGCCATCCGATCATTTTCTAAGCACTGTCCCCGGATATACTCCACCCAGTCCTTCATGATCTCCTGTGGCTTAAGCTCCAAACATTCAACTTCCAGCTTCCCAAGCGCCGCTGTAAGCGGATCACAAAGTTCTGGCAGTTTCCCGGCCAGATATGCTTCTACCTCCCCAGACAGACCGTTTTCTTTTGCCATTGTCTGAAGACTGTCCAGATCACCCTCATTGAAAAGATTTTCTGCAAGGATATTGATCTCTTTGTAAGAGTCAAATTCTCCAAACTGGTCAAACATTATCCCATCCTCCTTTTTGCCAGTTCTGCTGCCATTTTATTTTTGTACTCATGATGATACTTTTTACTGAATGTAACTGCATGTCCAGATGTTTTTTCTATGATCTTTTCCCAAAGTCCTTTATTCCGAACCTCTTCCCCATGTGCTGTCATCCAGCCATTTTCTTTCCAGGTATTTAGATTTTTGATGAAATTTTCCCTCAAATATGCATGATCTGTAAATACAATTATTTCACTGGCTTTCCCCAGACAGTCCAAGGCGCCGATAAATGCCATGAGAACGGCCATATTCGGTGTTACATTCCTTTCCATCCTGTAATCTTCCCGGATATGTTTTTCTCCTCTGCTGTCTGTGTATTCCACCAGATACCCATACCAGCCCAGAGTCTTTTTTATCCCTCGTACACTTACATCCAGATACATATTTACCTTGAACATATATCCTCCTTAGATATCGTTTTCACTTCGTATGTTACGAAGTAAAATACCTTTTCACCTTTTCCGAATCCGTAACAGTGTATACATTCGATACCGCTTCCCTGTAAATGGATTTTGTCCTTCCTGCAATGTTTCCTGATCCAACTGAAAGCCTGCAGGAATCTTTACCTTTTTCCACGGCTTCCATATCATGTATTCCTTTTCCTTCGGCGGATCCAGCGGCATATTCCGGGATGCAGAATAGCTGGACTCTTTTAGCCTCGGATCCGTTCTGGGCGTCTTTGTGATATACGCCGCCAGATTCCGGAACTCCCCTCTTTGATACATAAGTATGAAAACCACTTTTCCATAGAGCCAGTTATCCGCCATGATAATGTCCGCATCTGGTATCCGCTTTACAATCATATGAATATGCCATGCTCCTTTGGTACCTACTTCAATATTTCTCAGCCAAAGAAAATCATATCCGCGCTTTTTGTACTCTGCTCTGGCTTTCCGGCAGAATTTACGGAAATGCTCCTTTGCCACCGCCATGCTGGCTGGTCTGTCTTTTACCTGATAAGTCAGTTGTACAAAGTAATCATTTTTGCAGAAATATTTCCGCAACTGATGACGCGCCTTCTTCTCCTTCCTCCACTGGTTTCTTTTCGCCATTTCCTCAGAAGTTGGCTTCTTCCTCCTCATTCTTCTCTCTCCAGGTGCCCCATAATTTCCCGTACCATATACTTCTACTTCAATAGCATTCTCAAACTGATAAACCCTTTCCAAATACCTCTTATGTGCCATAGCTCCTGTCCTAACTTTAATATTCTTATCAAGTTATAAAATAGTGTAAATTCTTTATTTTGCCTTGTTTTCTGGAGCTTTTCATGATATGATATATTCATAACATCTTTTGGGCATAGCCCTGGCATCCAGTTACAGCTGGATGCCTTTTTTCTGTTTTCTCGCCTGCTCCATTAATCGTTTAAATTCCATTCCCCCTTCTGTCTCGTACCAATAATTCCCTCTGGAATCTCTCCAGTACAGATACTTTTCCGACTTTCTTCTCTGATATCCTATGTAACACGATCCAACCGGCGGAGACAAACCAGGAAAACTTCGCGCGTCCCTGCTGGCCTGGTCTAACTCCCATTGGTCCATCTCATAGCCCCATATGCTCCCGCCCTTAATCACGATTGGTAAGCTGCTCGCCTCCATCTTCAGCAGCAGGTCTATAAGAGCAAGATGATTCCAGGACCGCCTCTCTTCCTGCGCCATTGCCCGCTCTATGTATCTGTCTGATGCCGAAATAGCAATCACCTTCCTCTACTGCACAAAAGCATGTACCACGTTTATGGCCCATATAAAAATGATCACCCATGAGATCAGACATCCCATAGTGATCCAAAACCATTTGTTATCTCTCATCATTCCTCGTATACCCACAAGATTCTTCCATCATTGATCAGATAGCGATATCCGATCTCCTCATGCAGTACTTCCAACTCTTTTACCGGTATTTCGTTTGCCTCCATGATGCTCATCTTTTTTCCTTTCCTTCTTAGTGACCGGGACCCGCAAATCTCCTCGCAGACCCCGGCAGGCTGTTGCAGTCCAGTTATAACGCAAGCGGGAATGGAACACGCTCCCGGACACGGGACCAGGATGCCGCCGACCGGCTGATGCGCTAATGAAACTGCATATCCAACATGATCTGATACAGCGTCAGATACTCCTCCTGCGTGATCACGCCTTCCATGTACAGGCAGGCCAGAAATCCGTCTATCCATGCCCATTACCTTTGCGGCAACCTTAGTCGGCACCCCACCTGTCCCAAAACCAGGGCAGACATTTCCTAAAATTTTTCGGGCAATTCGATCAGCCATCTCATTTTCATCTCGTACCTGCTGCTCTGTCATTGTCCTGCTCACCTTCCTTTTTATTAAATTTCTTCTTCGCTGATCAGATCAACTGCTGTTGTGTCAGGCCCGCCTTACGGCGGGCTTCTTTTAACTTCTCTCTTGCTATGACTCCTCCTCTCTTCATTTTTGCTTTTCCCAGCCCCTTCCATGTGCTATACTTCCTGTACAGGCTCCTGCCAGAGCCAAGTATCAAAGAAAGGAGATCATATGGCCTTATATAAATACTCCATTGATGGAAGTTCACTTACCATCAATGAACGTCAGAAACTAATCCAGCTTCTTGATGACTTTGCTTATACCGGCACCATTTACATGGACATGGAATATGGCTTATATCAGGCTTTTTTCGACGAAGCAGATGATGTCTCTGCTATTCCTTTTCCGTCTGGAACTGTCCTGAAACGGATTTATCAGTAGAATAATGATGTATCGCCACTCTTACCTGTTCCGGATCATAGTCGATTACGGTCCGGAACGGTTTCGAAAAATCTATACGACTCACACTGTCTCCCAATACCTGAAGCATATTTAAATAAGTGATGAAGCACGTTGTCCATGGCCTGATGATCATGTCCTTGTTTTCTTCTAGATTCTCATTTCCGCATCTTAAAAACTTCTCAAAGTCCTGTCGTTCTTCCTGACTCATTCCTGCCTGAGACATCCGCACATATTTCTCCCTTTCCTTTTCTCCCATTCTCTCACCTCCTAATTCTTACTGTTGTTCCTGACAATCTAGTATCCGAAATGCTTCTTTCTCATGTTGCTGCCATATTCCATTCCTGGTAACTCATTCTCCTGATCCGCTTCCTTATCCTTCCATCTTGTGTTATACTTTCTGTACAGACTCATGCCAGAGCCAAGTACACTTAAGAAAGAAGGATTTTATATGCCTAAAATTGAATTACCTGATTCCGCTACTGTTATTCTCGAAAATATCACCACAGAATTAACAGCAAATGCTGGAAAAACCTTCGGCGATATCTGGTTTCTTATATTTGGAGGTCTATCTCACATTGCCGACAAGCGACGTGCGAAATATGCTCACAATTTATCCATTTATGAGCAAGAACTTTCTTCGGCAATATCTGAAATACCAGAAGATAAGCGAATTGAACCATCTTTACAGATAACTGCCCAAGCTTTAGAGAATTCTAAATATTGCATTGAAGAACAGGAACTCCGGAATATGTTTACTTCCCTAATAAGTAATTCAATAAACGCTGATTTTACTAAATACATTCATCCTTCATTTGCGGAAATCATTAAGCAAATGTCTGTGTTAGATGCCAAGATCCTAAAGAAATTTAAAACCGCACCTCCCACGGGGATACCTATATGCAATTACAACGCATCAGAGCCTGGAAAAACAGAATTCATAGTGCTTTTAGAAAATGTATTTTTGGAACTTCCTGAATTCAGTTTAGATATCTGTTCTACTTCCATTTCCTCACTAGAACGATTGGGACTAATTCAAATACCTTCAGATCAATATTTAAAACCTTTAGAACAATACGATACTTTTAAATCTTATCCTTTGTTTAAGAAACTTAAAGAAAATAATCCTGACAAAGAGATTTTAATAGAAAAACGCGTTGCTATGTTAACTCCTCTTGGTCAGTCATTTATTAAAGTATGCGTTCCTGATTGATTCACTACCATTTCAATCGCATCTGCTACATATGGTTTCATTGAGTGATATCAACAATCTAAATCTTCATTGTTATCAGATTGATTTGTGGTAATCCGTCTATCCAGTCCATCAATCGGGAAAAGTCCGTATTCCTGTCATATACAGTTTATAGTGGCTTTCCCCGATTGAATATTCTATGCCGCCGATCCCAATCCCTCTGGGGCAACACCTTACGTCAAATCTCCGGATGCCAGCTTTTCCTGAATCTCCTTCAGCGTAAAGTCCAGCTTTACAACCTTCGTAAAGATGTAATGTGCTTCGACAGCTACTTCCTTGATTCCCTCTTCTTCCATGTATCTGGACATATCTCTAAAGTTCCCGAATGTTCCAAAACCTGTTTTAAGCTCCAGCAATGCTTGTACCTCCCAATGTCATTTACTTAAGCTCTCCCTCCGTTAAGTTAAGGCTTTTCCCTCTCTAAAATTGCTGTTGCTATTCCACACCCTTTTTCTTATACTATATGTACAGGCTGCCGCTCTCTGGCCAGTGCAGTAGCCAAGTATAAGAGAAAGGGGGTTATTTTATGTATCATGTCACTGTTATTTACGCAGATCAATCTTTCCGCGAATTTGGTCATGTAAATAAAATTGAATTTTATGCATCATCAGCGTACAAAACATTAGAAGGCGATTCTATTACATCTCATCGCTATATGCTTGGGAACTTGACTTATCATCTTTTTTCTGAAGATGGTGTAGCAACTGTCTCTGTACACAACGCAATATCCTTTGAAGTTTACAAAGAAGACTAATTTCATCCACCCTTATGTTGATATCCGCAGCATAAGGGTGGGTTTTTGTAACTGTGACACACTTTTTTACCGCTTCCTCTAATCTCTCTATGTCTCTAATTTTTACTTCAATACTTATCTTACCTGCCATTGCCACTCTTTTCTCACCTCCTTTTACACTCCTCAATGTCATTTACTTAAGCCTTCCCTCCGTTAAGTTAAGAAATCTTTCCTTTGCAAAACGGCTCTATTTTTTCACGGAATCCATGATTTCTAAGAACGCAATGATATAAGGAAACTTCCCACTTTTATACAGAAATGGCTTTAGTAATTATGACTTCTCCTTTCATTTTTTTCTGTCTTTAATTCATCTACCTACACTCCCCCTACTACCCTTTAGACCACTGCTCCTACTGAACAATGATCTACTTCTATGACTGGGCCATCTGCATTGGGAAATTGCGTGGCTGTTCTGCTACTTCTTGTGTTATACTTTCTGTACAGGCTCCCGCCAGAGCCGAGTACAAAAGAAAGAAGGTTATCACTATGGGACACAACAATCTTGTTTCACAAAATACCGTCCAACAAATCACCGAAAGCATGGACGCACTGCTGAAGCACCAAATCCAGCAAAATAATGCTCCTTTAGAAACATGAGACATTCTCCTAAAGCTCCAAGAAGAATCCAAAAAAGAAAGTCAAACCAGTACCAGGTGCTTTATCATTCAAACTATTATTTCTACTGCTGCTCTAATTGCTGCCGTAGTCGCCGCAGTTGCAACTGTAATTCCACTATTGTAGAGTTCGTAATAATTTGATTAATTCCCACACATATAACGGCTATTACCATTGCGATCATTGCAATCGCATTACACATCTCCTCACCTCCTCTCCCATCCCGCCGATCCCAATCGCTCTGGGGCAACACCTTACGTCAAATCTCCAGATGCCAGCTTTTCCTGAATCTCCTTCAGCGTAAAGTCCAGCTTTATAACCTTCGTAAAGATGTAATGTGCTTCGACAGTTACTTCCTTGATTCCTTCTTCTTCCATGTATCTGGACATATCTCTAAAGTTCCCGAATGTTCCAAAAACTGTTTTAAGTTCCAGCAATGCTTATACCTCCCAATGTCATTTACTTAAGCCTTCCCGCTGTTAAGTTAAGGCTTTTCCCTCTCTAAATCATGCTTTTTTCATGCTTCTTCCCTTTCTGTTTGTTCCCGACCGCCGAAGCGGCCGGCACATAAAGAGTAAAATAGAGTAACCGGACACATCTGCCCGAAGGCACGGGCCGGAGTCGAACCGGCAATATCTTGTGCAGGGATATTGTACTGATGCCCGCCGTGGGCTTCCCGTGCCATATGCCGGCATCCTTTTATCGGATGCCTTTGATCTTTGATCTCTCTGCTCTTGGCTCTACATCCCGTTTAAAAAACATCTTCTTTCCGTTCCATATGGTCCCCTGGATTTTTCCTTCTTTTTCCAACCTCCACAAAGTCGTGCGGCTGAGTCCTGTCATCTCCATCGCAGTCTTTATTGTCACGAGTGCTTCCATCATATATGCTCACCTCCTCCCCTAAACTGCCGCCAATTCCGCCGCCTTCCCGGTCTGCTCCGCTCTCCTTGCCTCCTGGCTCGCCAAAAGAATCGCAATGTTTGCATTGACAAGTTCCTGCGAGGTCGGTGATAAACGCTCGAACATGGTGATCATTTTTCCGATCTCAGTCTTTTTCTCTTCTGACATCTGCTTCAGCTCCTTTCCTTTCAGCTCATCTAATCATTTCCTATTTTTCCCCTCTTGTGCTATACTTTCTGTACAGGCTCCCGCCAGAGCCGAGTACGAAAGAAAGGAGGCTTTTAATGAAAATCAATCCCGATTGTATACGAGATATTCTTTTGGAAGTCGAAAAGCATTCGTCATTCCATAGCTTTTACGAATATGCTCCCAGATCCCTTCCATCGGATTCATATCTTGCCAAATACGACATAGACACTGTTCTTTATCACATCCGACAATGCGATTTATGTGGCTACTTATTCAATACTAATTGGCAGGTTTTTGAATATGTTGGCATTGAAGATTTGACCCCAGAGGGTCACGAATTCTTGGCAGATATTCGTGACGATTCCATTTGGAAAAAAGCTTTGGCTAAAGGTGCTGGCGCTTCCCCAATGTCATTTACTTAAGCCTTCCCTCTGTTAAGTTAAGGCTTTTCCCTCTCTAAAATCTCTGTTGCCATTACCCACCCTTCCTCTTATACTGTATGTACAAGCCACTGACATGGCCGAGTACGAAAGAAAGGAACATTATATGGGAAAACAATATTCTAGTGGCGATACTGGACTTTGTCCTTATGTTGGGCATTCTGGGAGCATCATACTTAACTGGGATGATGATACTGTAGTTTCTGTTGAATGTAGTTTTGGAAACCATGAAACCTGCGGATATGCTAACAAATGCGAACTTTATCAACGCAAACCAGTTGGATTTGTTCAAACATACCCTTTAAAAGACAAGTCAGTTCAATAATCCACCAAACTTTGCGACCTCTTGAATACTTACACTATTTAGGAGGTCACTACCTTTTTTCTCATAATTCTTTTTAATTGAATCCAACACTCGCATGACATCTTGATATGTATAATCCGTTTCCACTTCAATAACAGTAAGAATCTTATTTGTTAAAGTTGCCATTTTCACTGCTTCTTTATGGCTCATTGGCTCTATCTTGTCCACTTTCCTCTCCTTACCTCCTCCTGAAATCGTGTTTTCGTTCATGTTACGCTCCTACCTCTGTAATTGAAGCGTCCGCATCGGGGGATTGCGCTGATTCTCGGATATACTCTGCTGTGCGAAAATACCCATAATGAAAATTCTTCTCCCTTTTCGGAAAAGTGTTCCCACTGTATATTGGAACTACTTTTCGTGTATGTTTATACAAGTTGCCCGGATACTGTCTTGGATTCTTCTTTCAGAGAAGCCAGCCCACGACTAATTAAATCCCGAATCATGTCATTCTGGGTTCCTCTGTAATAGCGTTCTTTCTTTGCTGAATCCAGTTCTGCTTCCATACTTGGTGTTACAGAAATTGTGA
Organism: Lachnospiraceae bacterium; assembly: GCA_910574965.1. Classification (GTDB taxonomy): domain Bacteria; phylum Bacillota; class Clostridia; order Lachnospirales; family Lachnospiraceae; genus Hominiventricola. Next base: position 41,794 of record CAJTDB010000016.1, read on the forward strand.
ACCTCTTTAAATTTGTAGCCATGTATTCACCTCCTTTGGTTCGGTGGTTCACTGAACCTCTTTTGTTTATTATAGTGGTTCACTGGTTCACTGTCAATAGTCTTTTTTCAAAAATTGGTTCTTTACATCTCTGGTTCACTGGTGTATAATCGCAAGTGAGGTGATGCAAATGGCTACTGACAAGCCCAGATATACTGTTTCTGTAGACAATGAGTTATTTCAAAGAATTGAGGACTTCCGATTTGAACATCGTTTTCAAACACGGTCAGAAGCTACTGTAGAACTTATTCGTTTAGGACTGGAAGCCCTAAAAAAGGAGCAAGAAGAAGGGGAATAGCCCCTTCTTTCTGCATATTTATTGGCTCTTATTCACTGGGTACACAATTCCAAAAAGGGAGTTCTTATAATTCATTGCGCTATTATAATAATTCATAGAACTATATTTGTCAATAGTATTTCAATAAAAATATTGCAAAGAAGTATTTTATGTGTTATATTTTTTCATAGGAGGTGAGAGCATGAACGAACGTATCAAATTACTCAGAAAATCTCTAAACATGAACCAAACTGATTTTGGTAATAAAGTAGGAATAAAGCAAACCACTGTTGCCGGATACGAGAACGGAATCAGAACACCAACAGATGCAGTTATATTATCAATCTGCCGGGAATTTGACATCAGCGAGGAATGGCTCCGGACCGGCCAGGGAGAAATGAAGCTTATCGCATCCGAAGATGAAGAAGTCATGAAGTACGCAGGGATGCTTTTAAAGGACAAAGAAGATTTCGTGGCTCAGAAAATCAAGCGATTCATTGTAGGGTACGAAAAACTGGATGTAAATGATAAAAAGGTGGTCGAAAACCTTATGCGTCAGATTTTCGAGAGCGAAAAGAAAGAGCAGGGCTGAACCCGCTCTTCTCAAAGGACGAAATTTAATATGAATATGTAAATTTGTTTTAGGATCTCCGGATCGTCAATTCTGTCCAGGATTTTCATAATCAAGTTTTTGTAATTCATTCTTTTCGCCTCCGTTCTTTCCGAGTCGAACGTTTGTTCTTTCTATATAATACCAAATCATTCACATGATTTCAATAGTTTTGCGAACGTTTGTTCCTTTTTATAACCCTTTCACTTTATTAACGATTCAGGCAGATGCATTTGACAGTTTTGAGGAATTTGTCCCAGTACTAGGACACTTTCTAAATAATCAGACTCATACAGAGAGGAGAGTGGTATTTTCAATCCCTTTGCCAGCAGCTCCATGGTATCCATCCTGGGACTGTTCTGGTTATTTGCGATCCAATTGATCGTAGATTTTGGCACCCCGGTCATGATTTCTACTTGTCTGGATGTCAGATTATTTTTATACATGTTATCACCAAGCAGAATCTTCATATTATCAGTTTATCCGGAAGCGTTCTTCAAATCTACCTGGAATAGATTCCATCATGGCGGATAACTTTTGATATGATCATGACTGCACACTACCGCACCTGCATATTGTGGACATTTTAGTTTAGGTAAACTATCTGTAAAAACATACAAAGGAGAACCAGGGTATGAGTACTCAAAAGCAAACCTCAAAGGGCAGCTGTCTAAAAACCATTCTCATTGCGGCATTGGTCCTTGTATTATTCAGCTTCGTAGTTGGATTCGGGTGGATTGCAGGCGTCATTTGGCTATTATTTTTCAGGAAGAAATTAGGGAATGAACCGGAGCGTCAGAAGAAGATGACGATTGTCATCTCTGCCCTTTCAGTTTTTTCCTTTTTCTTTATGGTATATTCGTTTGTATCACACCCTCAGTTAAAATCTATCGCCATTTCTTCTGATCTGGCCGGACAGGAATTAGATATCGATCAAGACTATGTCATCAACATAGAATGCAGTCCAGAGAATGCTGCTCCGTCTTATTTTACATATAATATTGACGGTTCTTGCGCTGTCTTAAGTAAATCGAACGCCGATGATTCGAAAGCAATATTACACACTGTGTCCGAAGGAACTGCTGTTATCTCTGTGTCATATGGAGAAGTCACCAGCAACATTTTGGAATTCACGATTGTCGATGCAGATGCACAGAAGGCCGCCCAAGAAGATGATGAGCCGACAGAAATATCTCCGGAAGATGACACTTCCGATGTCTTTGATTTTTCAGACCCCAGTGCAGCAGTTCCTGATATCAGTAAGCTCTCTGTTAAACACGGAGAATTATTGAGCGTTATCAACACGGAAGGCACTGTGGTTGTGAAGGTCAAGATAGAAGCGAGTTTTTCCAATCAGCTTACAATCGACCAAAACTATTTCAATGTGGCTGATCTGGTAAAAAACCATGGTTTTAACACTTGCAATGAGCTGCAGTACTGGGCCGTCGCAGATATGACCAACGGGGAAGAATCGAAATGTATCTTCTTCACACTTGACAAAGATACCATAGATAACCTGTACAACGAACATATTGTCGAGAACCAGCTTGGAAATTATGTTACAGATTTATGGATTCTTCCAAGCCTTCTGGGTGACGCACAAATCTCCACTGAGACATCTGCTTCCGAAGAGCAGAGCGGCGCCGGAACAGCTGTTACCGAAGAAGAGCCTAGCACGGAAGAACCGGCCGCTCCAGATCGTTCTACCAGCGAACCGGAAGGCTCTTCCCAGCCCCCTGTCTCATCTGGATCCGACAACGGAGAAAACTTCAATACCTACGATAACGCCGAACAACAGCAAACCACTGCGACTTATGTGTTGAACACATCCTCCCACAAGATCCATTATCCAAGCTGCAGCAGTGTAAAGAAAATCGCACCTCATAACTACAGCACTTCCAGTCTTTCGTTGGAAGAGCTGAAAAGTCAAGGATACAGTACATGCGGAATTTGCTTTAAATAATTCTGATAGTACACTTTCATTTTTATAACGTAGAATTTTATATCTCCGGTATTTGCGCCGGCGCAAAATAAAAACCGGCTCCTGCGCCAACAGGAACCGATTTTATATAGATACTGTTCTGGCTGTCCCAGCACAATATCCCTGCACATGGATATTATATCATCTCATAGGGACATCTGGCAACAGGTGTATTTTTTATACTCATTTTATTTTTTACACATAAGGAGGACACCACTATGAGAGGAAGTATCCAGTACAAAGAGGCGACCGGTAAGCATTATCCCGTCATCTACGACAAGGAAACCGGAAAACACAAGTGGGGAAAAGGGCATAGAAGTCCCAGGGAAGCCGAGAGAGAGCTTCGATCTATGCTGCGCAAATATGATAACCATGCGATCACGTTCGGCCGGCAGGAGACCTTTGAGACAGTCTACAGAGAATTTGACGAGACGGTTATCCCGGAGCGGTACCGATCCGAAGGGCAGCGCCGTACCATCCGGGGAAATTTCCGGAAGCATATTCTGCCTGTCTTCGGCCGGATCCGCGTGGACCGCATCCAGCAGAGAGATATCCAGCGTCTGATGCACGAGATCCGTATAGACAAGGTCATCACTGAGGATGGCGTGAAGAAGACGGTCCAGGTACCTGCCTCCCCCGCCACCAAGCATAAGATCCTGCAGGGCCTGAATGTCTTTTTTGCTACTTGTGTAAAATGGGGCATGATCGCGAGGGAGGACAATCCCTGTGACGGGATCGAGCTGCGGTCCGCCTCCATCCAGGTTCCCGAAGTATGGAGCGAGGACGATTTATCATTTTTCCTGGCATCCGGCATCGTCCGCCAGAGTCCTTATTACCTGGCTCTGCTCATTATCGCCACTACCGGCCTCTCCCGATCGGAAGCCTGCGGACTGAAATGGTCCCTCTGGAATGGTACTTATTTCATCCTGGATCATGGCGTAGATGCCTATGGTAATGTAACAGACATGAAGACTTCATTCAGAAAGCGCCGGGCGGAGCTGATGCCGTTCGTGATCGAGAAGGTCAAAGAGCACCGAAAACGCCAGCAGATGATCGCTCGTGCAGTGGACGGCGCTGCGGTCTGGCCGGAATATGTTCTTACCGATCCTATGAATAACCCACTGAAAGCAGATGCGATCTCCAAAAATTTCAAGAAGCTGTGTCGGCGCCTAAATGCAGAGGGCGCAGACCTGCCAGATATCCCGCTAAAGAACCTGCGTCATACTTTCGCATCCTTCATGATCTATGACGACGTCAATATCCGGATCGTAGCCGATGCACTCGGTCACTCGCGAACCAGCACAACGCAGAACTATTATCAGGGAATGGCAAAGAAATCCATGCATCGAAGTGAGATCCTGAAGATAGGAAATAAACTCTTTTCGGAGCAAAATCACAATTCGTTTGAAAAACCGTTAGAAAGAGCAGAATAAAGACAATGAAAAAGGGTTCCCGAATCTCTCGGAAACCCTTTATTTTCAGGTTCTTCACCCAAAGCACGAGACGGGATTCGAACCCGCGACCCTCGCCTTGGCAAGGCGATACTCCACCACTGAGCCACTCGTGCATATATGTAAAACCCTTTCGGGTGAAGCGGGTGATGGGAATCGAACCCACGTATCCAGCTTGGAAGGCTGGTGTTCTACCATTGAACTACACCCGCATATATGTAAAAACCCTTTCGGGTTGTTTGCCTTTACAGAGAACTTTTAAGCTGTGCTTTGGTGCTCTCCCCTGCAACAATACGTATTCTACTATGGGTTTTTGTAAATGTCAAGATGTTTTTTTAATTTTTTTAAATTTTTCAGTTCCCTCTTTACCAGGGCCGATACCTGGTACAGACAACGTATTCTGTACCAGGCCGGCTGCCTGAAACCCTCTTTTATCTCATGCTGTCCACCGCAGCTCTCTCAATCGGAAATCCTGCCTGATATCTGCGGATAAATGCGTCAAATCCCTGAACGTCTTCCGGAGCGGGTTCCATCTTCTCCCCTTCCTCTCCGCCGAAGACCTTCTCCTGCAGATAATCTTCCAGTGTCTCGTCCTCTTCTTTCTGAATCATATAGGAAGCCAGAAGCGCAATGCCCCATGCACCGCCCTCTCCTGCAGTCTTCATCACGGATACCGCAGCTCCCATAGCTCCCGCCAGGATGCTTTGTCCTACTCCTTTGGTCTTAAAAAGACCGCCGTGGCCGGTGATTCGGTCAATGACTGCATGTTCTTCCTTCATCAGAATGTCCATGCCGACTTTCAGTGCCCCAAGGGAAGTGTAGAGATGGGTCCGCATAAAATTCGCCAGGCTGAACTTACTGTCCGGCATACGCACGAACAGAGGACGTCCTTCCTCAAAGCCTGTAATATGTTCTCCGGAAAAATAATTGTAGGCCAGAAGACCGCCGCAGTCCTTGTCCCCTTCCAACGCCTTCCGATACAGGGTGCCGAAAAGCTGGTCCATGTCTGCCTTAATCCCAAAACTTTCTGCAAATTCTTTGAAAAGATTCACCCATGCATTCAGATCCGACGTACAATTATTGCAGTGTACCATAGCCACTGCATCACCGCTGGGTGTCGTTACCATATCGATCTCTTCATAAACTTTCTGAAGCTCTTTCTCCAGAACGAGCATGGCAAATACAGACGTTCCTGCAGACACGTTGCCTGTACGCTGCTTTACACTGTTCGTTGCTGCCATGCCGGTTCCTGCGTCTCCTTCCGGCGGGCAGAGCGGGCAGCCGGCCTGCAGCGTCCCTGTCGGATCTAAAAGCTTCGCGCCCTCTGCGCTTAAGATACCGGCCTGATCCCCTGCCACCAGCACTTTCGGCAAAATCTCTTCCACTTTCCACGGATAGCCTTTAGGCGCTGTAAGCTGATTAAATTTATCAATCATGGACGCATAATAAGTCCTGGTGTGGGAATCAATGGGAAACATACCGGAAGCGCTTCCGACGCCCACCACTCGCTCACCAGTCAACTGCCAGTGGATATAGCCATCCAGAGTTGTAATATAATCCACATCCGGAACATGTGCTTCCCCGTTCAGAATCGCCTGGTACAGATGAGCGATACTCCACCTTTGAGGCACATGGAACTGAAATGCCTCTGTCAGCGCTTCCGAAGCCTGCTGAGTGATAGTATTTCTCCAGGTGCGGAAAGGAACCAGAAGCTCTCCCTTCTTATTAAAAGCCAGATAACCGTGCATCATGGCACTGAAGCCGATGGCCCCAAGCTTCTCCACCGTTACTCCGTACTGCTTCTTCACATCCTCTGTCATCTTCCGATAGCAGTCCTGAAGCCCCGCCCAGACGTCTTCTAAGGCATACGTCCAGATCCCGTTCTCCAGACGGTTCTCCCAGTCGTGAGCGCCGGAGGCAATAGGTGTATTCTTTTCATCCACCAGCACCGCTTTGATTCTGGTGGAGCCAAGCTCAATCCCCAGTACCGCTTTCCCGTTCATGATCGTGTTTTTTGCATCACTCATACTCTTAATATCCTCCTGTTAAAATCCCGCATCAGCCCAAAGAGGACAGACGCTCCATACCTCTTTTTCTTCTTATTATATATGATACCATAGGGGAAGAAGAATTTCAAAAGAATTTCTACAAAAACAACTCCGTCACAAACACGGCCAGACAAGCCGCCGCTGCCACGGTTACCAGACTCTTCTTATAAAATGCCAGTACGACTGCCGCTGCCACCCCGGCCAAGGCGCTCTTCAGATTTCCGGTTGCATACAAAATAGCCGGAAATGTCATAGCCGTCAGACAGGTATACGGTACATAGTACAGAAATGACCGAAGGTACCGGTTTTCGATCCTTTCATGAAAAACCGTCAGCGGGATGACCCGGATCAGATAGGTCACCAGAGCCATAACCGCAATATACATATATACTTTCATCTATGTATCCTCCTCTACCGGCCATAAGACCGCCCCTGCTGCGGAGGCCGCCACAGTGCAGATGATGATCGAAACACCGGCGGAGAGTCCGGAAAATGCCGGAACATAGTAGAACAGGCAGCTTAAGAGCGCGGACAGCACCGCAGCAAAAAGCACCGGTTTCGCCTTCCTTGCCGCCGGAACAACAACCGCTATAAACATTCCGTACAGAGCAACGCTCAAAGCATTATTGATTGATGCCGGAAGCAGATTCCCGGCTGCTGCTCCGCATGCAGTCCCCAGAGTCCAGCCCAGAACGGGCAGAACCTGCAGACCAGCCATATATGAAAAGGACAGTTCCTTCCCATGCGACATAGCCACCGCAAAGATCTCATCCGTATTGGCAAATGCGATTACAAGCCGCTGCCCCATGGTCACATTCCGGGACAGTTTCTGAGAGAGCGACAGACTCATAAGCGCATATCTCAGATTAATAATAAGCTGCGTAAGTGCCATTTCCAGAAAAGCTCCGCCGGCAATGATAATCTGCAGACCGGCAAACTGTCCGGCACTGGTCATATTGGTCAGGCTGGTCAGGGCCGCCTGGAACACCGACAGCCCTCCTCCTGCAGCCATAATCCCAAAGCTGAAGCTCACGGAAAAGTACCCAAGCGCAATAGGTATTCCATCCCGCAGTCCCTGTTGTATCTCTTTTTTCTTCATTTCTTTTTATCCTGTATGCCGCGGCGCTTATGGCAGAGTTCCCGGTTCCCGCAGGATGCACAGCCCCTGCCGCAGCCTCTTTTGGAACCGCGGTTCGTATAGATCATAACAGCCATCGCAGTTCCGCACACTGCCAGCGCAAACAAAAGCACTGCCATAAGACCTTCACCTGCTTTCTATATTCTTCTTAGAACCATAGAGCAGACCGGAGGAAGCCTCAGATAAAGATTTCCCTCTTTTACATGATAAATTTCATCGCCGAGGCTGAAGCCGTTCTCCAGCGTCAGCATGAGCCGCTCCATAAAGGATTCTCTTGGCACCCCTGCTTCCCATACCGGAATATTGACCTCTTTTTCTTCCTTTGCATTGTTGATAGCAACAATGATCTGATCTTTTTCACTGAACCTTCCATAGCTTAAAAAATGATGATCCAGAGTCAGGAAGCGGGTAGAACCATGGGTCAGCACCGGATTCTCCTTCCGCAGACAGATCGCTTCCTTATAAAAAGAGATCAGTCCCTGATCTTCCTCACCCCATGGATAGGTTCTTCGGTTGTCCGGATCCGTAAAGCCGCACACTCCCGCCTCATCACCATAATATATCGTAGGCGCACCTGCCCAGGTCATCTGTATGACGATCGCTTCCTGAAAGACTCCTTTGGATACCCCTTCCGACGCCGCATCCGAACCAAGATCCTGTACGCGGCCTACTTTGTGATTGGTCCTGGTCAGAAAGCGGGAATGGTCATGATTGGAAAGCTCATTCATGGCAGTCTGCAAAGAAGGCGCATAGAAATTGGCCATATGATGCATCATAGCATCCCGAAATGCCTGTGCATTGCCGTACATGTCTTCCCGGAACTCATCGCTGTGCTTTTCCATGCCCGTCAAAAACCAGGTCACCGGCTCCATAAACGCGTCATAGTTCATCAGCGTATCCCACTGATCGCCCTGCAGCCAGGCGTTGGCATTGCCGTAATGTTCTGCAAGAATGAGCGCATCCGGGTTGCTCTCTTTGACCACCTTGCGGAATTTTCTCCAGAATTCATGATTGTATTCTTCGGAAAAGCCCAGATCCGCCGCCACGTCCAGACGCCATCCGTCCACATTGTAAGGCGGCTCCAGCCACTTTTTCGCCACATTTAATATATATTCTTCCAGCATGGGCGACTGCTCATAATATAGCTTTGGCAGGGTATCATGCCCCCACCATCCGTCGTAAAATTCATTGTACGGCCAGCCGTGTTCATAGTTAAATTTAAAAAAACTGCGGTAGGGGCTGTCCTCGGAAATATAAGCTCCCTTCTCATAACCTGTCATATGCTCATAGAGCCGTTCTCTGTCCAGCCATTTGTTAAAAGATCCACAATGATTAAAGACACCATCCAGAATAATCTTCATGCCTCTGCGGTGGACTTCCTGTACAAAGTCTGCAAAAAACTGATTGCTCGCCTCAAGGTTCTTTTTATTGACCACCCGCTGGATATATTTGCTCGCATGGGAATTATCCTGATCCCACTCCTGCAGGCACTCTCCGCCATCTTCTACGATGACTCCATAATGAGGATCTATATAGTCATAATCCTGGCTGTCGTACTTATGATTGGACGGCGATACAAAGATCGGATTCAGATACAGTACTTCTACCCCCAGATCCTGCAGGTAATCCAGCTTGTTCCAGATTCCCTGAATATCTCCTCCATAAAAATCCCGGACGTCCATAGGCTCAGGCAGCCGCTTCCAGTCGGTAACTTTGTGGACACCCTTTCCGATATAAATATATTCCCGCTCTTCCACATCGTTGGAAGTATCTCCGTTGCAGAAGCGATCTGTGTAAATCTGGTACATGATCGCGCCCTTTGCCCAGTCAGGCGTCTTAAAGCCCGGCGCGATGCCAAATGAATTATATTCCTGAAGGTTCTTTGACACCCCCAGCCGATTGTAAAAGCATTTCTGTTTACCTGTTCGAATCTCAAAAAAATAACGGATCGGTTCAGTAAGTGGTTCTGTTGTGTACGTATAGTAGTCAAACACACCTTCTCTGTACGCTTTTTTCATGGCAACCCTATGGCTTCCGCAGACAAAAAACACATAATCCACATTATCCATCCAGGTACGGAACCTAATTGTAACCCGGTCGCCGATCTCCGGTTCAAATGGAGTGCGGTAGTTGGCGGTTTCATCACTGAAAAGCGCCGACATCCTCAGTACAGGCCTCATGTTGATGACGTAATCCCTGGTGCGTTTTGCCTGTGCGATTTCCTTCTGGTACATGCATCCCATCCCTTCAAAGATTGTTGTTTGATTATAATATAACAGATAGCTGACTAAAACAAGACTTTTTCCAAAAAAAGGCAGTAAAAAAGACAGCGGGGGTTCGTGCTGTCTTTTTTAGGAGAAGGTATTTCTTGTTTCTTATGGGGTGTAGCAAAAACTATATAATGTATTGGGGGTTTTTACGAGTATTATAGTACCACATCTTCCCGAAGAAGTGTGCACAAACTTCACAAAAAACACCATACAATTTTAGCTACTTTGCACAAACAGCCCTTCAAACTCTTCTCTGGTGATCTTTTCTTTTTCCAGCAGGAGTGCAGCACAGGCTTCCAGCACGTCCCTGTGCTCCTCAATGATCTTTTTCGCGCGGCCATAGCACTCGTCTACGATCCGTTTGACCTCCGCGTCAATCTCTCCGGCAACGGTTTCGCCGTAGCTTCTTGTATGGGCCAGATCTCTTCCAATAAATACTTCTTCGCTGTCATCTCCATAGTTAATCAGTCCCAGTTTCTCAGACATGCCATAGCGGGTGACCATCGCGCGGGCCGTAGAAGTGGCCTGCTTGATGTCCTGAGACGCTCCTGTGGTAATGTCGTCGAAGATCAGTTCTTCTGCCACTCTGCCGCCCAGATCCACGACAATGTCCTGGAGCATCTGTCCTCTGGTATTAAAAAGCTCATCCCGCTCCGGAAGAGGCATCGTATAGCCAGCCGCACCAATGCCGGTGGGAATGATGGATACGGTATAGACCGGTCCCACATCCGGGAGCAGGTGGAACAAGATGGCATGGCCTGCTTCGTGATAGGCCGTAATCTTCTTTTCCTTCTCTGAGATTACACGGCTCTTCTTCTCCGCACCGATCCCCACTTTAATAAATGCTTTCCGGATATCTTCCTGTATCATATAGGCGCGGTTTTCCTTTGCCGCCAGAATAGCGGATTCATTCAGAAGATTTTCCAGATCTGCACCCGTAAATCCGGACGTAGTCTGTGCGATCTGATGCAGATCCACATCATCTCCCAAGGGCTTGTTCTTCGCATGTACTTTCAGGATCTCTTCCCTGCCCTTTACATCAGGTCTTCCTACACCGATCTTACGGTCAAAACGCCCCGGACGCATGATGGCCGGATCAAGAATGTCTACCCGGTTGGTAGCCGCCATAACGATAATCCCTTCGTTGACACCGAAGCCGTCCATCTCTACCAGAAGCTGATTCAGGGTCTGTTCCCGCTCATCATGTCCGCCGCCCATGCCGGTGCCCCTTCTTCTGGCCACTGCATCAATCTCGTCGATAAATACAATACAGGGCGCATTTCTCTTGGCATTGGCAAACAGATCCCTCACCCGCGAGGCGCCAACACCCACGAACATTTCCACAAAATCCGAACCGGAGATACTGAAAAACGGCACCCCGGCCTCTCCCGCCACTGCTTTTGCAATCAGTGTCTTTCCGGTTCCGGGCGGTCCCACTAACAGCACCCCTTTGGGAATTCTGGCCCCTACCTTTGTATAACGCCCCGGATTGCGCAGAAAGTCCACGATTTCCTCTAATTCGCTCTTCTCTTCCTCCAGACCCGCCACATCTTTAAATCCCGCGGTCTTGTCCCCGGCTTCAGTCATCTGTGCATGACTCTTTCCAAAATCCAGCATCCGGGCATTGCTGCCTCCGCTGTTCTTCCCCATGGTCATAACAATAAAGAAGATCATAAGCCCGCACAAGATCAGCGACATTCCGTATGTCTCAAAAAATCCCGGCTGCTCCATCTGAAGCACCTCATAGGGCACGCCAGCGCCTTTGAGCGCCTGTTCTGCGTCCACAGTGTTCAGCACATACGTATGCCCTACCGTCCCGTCTTTCAGATAGTATTCCACCGAGCCTGTAGGTGTTTCTTTGTTTGGCTGTATGCTGGCACTGACGATGGTATTTCCGGTCATCATCTCCTCAAATTCCTGCCAGGTATAGGTGGGGCCGTCCTGAAGTCTTCCTTCAAAGAATACCAGTACCAGGCAGATCAGCACCAGAAAGATCACATAAGTGCTGATTCCTTTCCATTGTCTGTTCAAAATAATTTATCCTCCTAGTTAAGTTCCGTATGCGTTCACAATCCCTTCCGTGTATAGTCAGAACACATACTGTTTTATTACGTTTTGCCGCTGTCAGGCCGGAACATTATGCCGACCTGTACAGATCAGTCAAATTCCACCACACCGATATACGGCAGATTTCGATATAACTGGCCATAATCCAGTCCATATCCTACTACAAATTTATCTTCAATCTGAAATCCGGTATAGTCCACATGCACATCGGTAACCCGTCTGTCCGGCTTGTCCAGAAGCGTACAGATCCTAAGGCTTGCCGGCTCCCGCTGACGCAAAAGTTCTTTCAGGTGCCTGAGTGTCCTTCCGGAATCAATGATGTCCTCAATGATGATAACATTCCGGCCTTTAATATCCTGGTCCAAATCTTTGGAGAGCGTTACCACTCCGCTGGATATGGTAGCCGCGCCATAACTGGAACACTGCATAAAATCCATAACCACCGGCACAGTTATTCTTTTTGCCAGTTCACATGTAAAATATACACTCCCTTTTAAAATACAGATCAGGAAGACAGTCTTCCCTGCATAATCACGGCTGATCTCGGCTCCCAGCTCTTTAATCCGTTTGTTGACCGTGTCTTCCTCAAGCATAACATCTATGTGATGCTTTTCCATCCTTTCTGTTCCTCCCTCTTTTCGCATCTGTACTTTCAAGACTCTTCTTGTCTGTTCTGTCACCTTATACCCTTCGCTGATACGCATGCCTGTCACCCAGATAATATGACTTCCGTCTGCCAGAAGGATGCAGCCGTCCCGCTCTTCTCTTGGAACTTTGCAGTCAATCAGATAAGCTTTCAGCTTTTTATGAATTCCCCCCGACAGTTCCAGATAATCTCCCGGCTTTCTGGTACGCAGAGCAACGTTATCTTTTATTTTATCATAATCAAACCACTTCGTATAGCGATTTACAGGAATTTCCGCATTTTTCTCATATTTTTCCACAGTCAGCCGAAATACAGCCCCCATATAATGATATTCGCCGCCCGGCTCACAATATACCGTTTCTTCGGTTTTTTTTCTGCCGTATCCTTTCTTCAAAAGCAGCGCCTTGTATCCCTGCACGGCAAAAACATCCTCCGGAAGTGTTACACGGTTCCCTCTTCTGCCTTCTGCCAGCGCGCAGACCTGTTCCACATGGACTGCCTTTACCTCTCCCAAAAGCTGTTCCAGGCACCAGAATACTGCCTGCTTCCTCATCATTGGATGCATTCGCGCCCATGCATCCAATGAGATCTCATATCCGTTGTCTTTTTCTCTGACGCTTTCTCTGCGCCAGCGCAGAAGCTCCCCGTTTAGATAGTCTTCCAGCTCCAGCAGCCGCTGGGCGGTCCCTGCCATATGCCGGATGCTCTCCGGCCGGATCTCTTCCATCAGGGCCAATACTCCATGCCGTATCTGGTTTCTCACATAATCCTGCTCCTGGTTGCTGGAGTCTTCCACCCATCCAATTCCTTTTTCTTTCAGCCATTGCTCGATCTGGGCTCTTGACACGCAGAGAAAAGGCCGGATATACGGTCCCCGCACCGGCTCCATTCCGCGAAGCCCTCGAACGCCGGTTCCTCTCATCAGATGAAACAGCATGGTTTCCGCCTGATCGTTCTGGTGATGCGCCAGCGCCACACGATCCGCACCGCCTGCTTTAAGCACCTGTTCAAAAGCCCTGTATCGAACTTTTCTGCCCGCCTCCTCCAGACCGATTCCCTCTGCTTCGGACACTTTTGGCACATCGGCATATACCGCCTGAAAGCCGATCCCCCGTTCTCTGCAGAAACCCTCGCAAAACGCCTGGTCCTCATCCGCTTCTGCCCCCCGTATCCCATGGTTTACATGCAGTGCCCGGACCTCAATCCCCCGCTTTTTTCCGTATTCCCACAAAAGCTGCAGAAGAGCCGTTGAATCTGCCCCGCCGGAAAAGCCTGCCAGTATCCGCATCCCCGGCGCGGCCATCTTCCAGCGCTCCATATATTCATACACGATCTTCTGCATTGTAAAATACCTCCCTGTACGTTCAGCGTTTCCAGACTCCTGCTGCCAGTATGGTCATATCGTCCGCCGCTTCTCCGTATATTTTCACCTGTTCCATCAGACGCTCCGCCATCTCCGCCGGCGTCCCTGCCGGCAGGTTCCGAATCAGACGCTTCAAGATCTCTTCCTCCTGCCCCTCCGGCAGCGCATTCATCACGCCGTCCGTCACCATAAAGAGCATATTTCCGTCATACAGCCGTATTCGGAAAGGCTCCAGAGACATCTGGCTCACTGCCCCTGCCGGCAGCCCGGCTCCATAGATGCATTCCACCGTGTTTTCTTTTTTGAGAAAACTTGCACAGGCTCCGGCTTTCAGAAAATCGCATACGCCGGTATACAAATCAATGGATGCCAGATCGACGGTGGAAAACACCGGTTCTTCCGGCTGCAGTACAATGGATGAGTTAATCATGCGGACCGCTGTCTCTTTGGTAAACCCTGCTTCGAGGAACTGCTCCAGCAGGTCCAGAAGAAGTTCGCTTTGGGCACACGCCTGTATTCCGGACCCCATTCCGTCTGACAGCCCCGCATAGAACTGTCCTTCCGGAAGCCAGAAGACGGAGAAATTATCCCCGGATACCGCCTCATCCTGTCTTGTCTCCTTGCGGACCCCGTACAGCACATTGTAAGCCATCCCTTCCACGAACAGAACGGTTACCCGGTCCTTGCTCACAAAGGTGCGGCTGTCCCTGGCCGGCATCATCTCGCAGTCCAGCAGATCCGACAGTGCAGACGCGATCTTTTTCACCGGCACGCAGATCTTTCTTCTGGTGTTCATCGTCATATAGATCTGCCGCTTTCTCCCCTGGGGATTGTAGAAAAAGGCCTTATGCACCTGAATGCCCAAAAGACGCATACGCTTTCGGATTTCCTGTTCCAGATCCGCATCTTCTCTTGTACTGTAAATGCGCTCCATAGTTCCCACCAGAATCTGACTCATCTCATGGAGCTGTCCGGCTGCTGCCAGACGGCTCTGCGCCAGCCGTTCCTGCATTATCCGTTCTCCCCGGCTGCCTGTCTCCCCAGCCAACTGGGGCACCATACAGAAACTTCTGGACAGTTGGGCAAAACTCTCCTGATAATCTTCCATCCACTGCCGGACCGGATGAACGATCTCCGTATCCAGTATGGCTTTTTGTTCTGCAAAGATCCACCCGCACACATAACCTGCCAGCACAATGGCGGAGAAGAACGCAAGCCCTTTCAGCCCGCTGACCGCCATCTTCCACTGGGGAGCGCCGAACATATATTCTACCGTCAGTTCCATAGAGGCAAGGCATGTCCCTGCGCCAAACCCCATGATCCATTTGTCTCTTCCATTCCCTTTCCTGCCGAACATCAGCAGCAGGCATCCGCCAAATAACATTGCCAGGATATACTTCATCCACTCCATTTTACCATTCCTCCTCCATATTCCTTTGCCGCACCTGCCAAAATGCAGGATGCGCGGCCTGATTTTTGTATGGGATTATAGAGAGAGGATTTTGCAATCTTTGTCATTTGGAATCGGCTCGAACAAAAAATTTTTCGACACACAAAAGGATGAGCTTCACAGCCCATCCTCATATGCTTCATTCTCTTGATTTAAAAATGACCTCATCTTCATAGACAAGCCCCAGCTTTTCCTTTGCCACATCTTCTATGTATTTCTTTGTCTTTGTATAAGCTTCCAGCTCATCCATTTCCTCTGCCCGGCGCTCTTCCGCCTCGATCAGCTCCATAAGCGTCTCTTCCCTTGTCTGGTAAGCAAAGTTCTTCTGCTTCAGCCGCAGCCCGCCGATGGCACTGGCACCGAAAACAGCCAGGACGATCAGAATAATCGCCCAGGCTCCAAGACGGGATCTCCGCCGGTCTGCTCTTTGTAACTTCGTACGTGCTGGCATAAATATCACCTCTATGAGAATAAGATAATTATAAACTCTTTCAGCTTTTTTTTCAATTTCTTTTTGTAGAATCTCACGGCCACTTTAACAACTTGTACCACTTTCTTCCACACAAACCGAAAGGGCTTCAGCAAAAATCCAAGGCATACATTCAGAACTTTTGATGTATGCGTCACTGCAAAACCGCTGACCGTCTGATGGTAGAAAAGCATCCCGGCAGCTACAGCCAGCAATGCATAGCCGCGTACAGCGCCGTCATTTTCCCGGTATAAGAGCTGAAAAACCAAAAGGGCAGTCCCGGCCCAGTAGAGCACATCCTCCAGTGCCACTGCCAGACCTCCATGGGGCACGACTCTCCGAAAGATCCGAATCAGATCATAGAGAATCAGGATCAGGACTCCTCTGAGCACTGCAAGTCCAAAAAACTGCAGTTCTTTTAAAATTCCCGGACTCATCTTCTTATCGGAACAGCCGGTTCAGCAGAGATTCTCCGCTTTTTTTGAAATCAGAGACTTCCGAATACTGGATGCTGTCAATCCTGCCCTCCAGCTCAATCTCCCCCTTCTCCAGCGTCAGCCGATTCACATGCAGATCCGCCCCTTTGATCTGCATCATTCCCAGATCCGTCTCCAGAAGGACTTCCGATATATCAAAAGAGATGACATCCGATACGCCGGTGATGCTTCCTGTCCGCCGGTTCATCATGTTGACCTTGTGTGCACCCCGGCCCTGAGGGTGATCCTCTGTGGTTCCCATCTTCGCCATAGACATCGCCATAGAAAAAAGACCTCCTAATATATTCTTTTATAATATATTAGAAAGTCTTCCTGATTATTCCATTTTATAAATATCGATAAAGCTCCCTGGCCTCTTCCTTCCGTACGGTCTCCTGTACGTTCAGTACTTCTGCCTTCACAGTCCGCGTACCGAACTGGATCTCAATGACATCCCCTTCTTTTACATTCAAAGATGCCTTTGCAGTCTTCCCGTTCACCAGCACCCTGCCGGCATCACAGGCTTCATTTGCCACCGTACGTCTCTTAATTAACCGGGAAACTTTTAAAAACTTGTCCAGTCTCATGAATTTATCAGTTCAGGGCATCCTTCAGAACTTTTCCTGCTTTGAACTTGGGAGCTTTTGAAGCAGCGATCATCATTGGCTCGCCTGTATGCAGGTTACGGCCTTCTCTTGCTGCTCTCTCAACGACTTCAAAAGTACCAAAGCCGACGACCTGAACCTTCTCACCTTTCTTTAATTCTTCTGTAACAACATCTACAAATGCCTTAACGGCTTTCTCTGCATCTTTTCTGGTGATATCTGCATTCTCCGCAATAGCCGCAATTAACTCGGTTTTGTTCATAGTTATCTCCTCCTAAACTTTCTATAACTAATATATAGTGAAACGTCATGTATCATTAGTTATAACGTTTTTCCTGTTATTTGTCAAGCGGTATCCTTATATTTACTTTTCCATTCGCTGTTTTTTCATTTCCTTCTCGGCCCGCTTGATTTCTTCCCAGCGTTTTTTATTTTGTTCCGGAGAACCGTATTCTTCATTTCCGAACACATGGGGATGGCGGCGCACCATTTTCTCCGCCAGTGTGTTCACCACATCCTCGATCGTAAACCGGCCTTCCTCCTTTGCGATCTGTGCATGTAAAAGTACCTGCAGCAGCACATCTCCCAGTTCCTCACAGAGATTTTCGTCGTCTTTTTGTCCAATGGCTTCTATGACCTCCTCGCACTCATCTCTCAGGCAGGGAATCATGCTCTCATGGGTCTGAGCCTTGTCCCACGGACAGCCATGGTCACTTCGAAGCTCTGCGATAATCTGGACCAGTTCCGGATAGGTATACATATCTTTCTTCCTTTCTATAAGACAGCCGCCGCAAGGTGCAGCCGGAGCTGCCTGCCGGAAAGAGAAGCTCCGGCAATAAACTGAGCACTCTTTCCCGGCAGCCTCCGGTACACGTTGCGGCGGCCTTCTTCAGCCCTGCCCAAATACGGACAGTTATATATTTTACAGCATCTTTTGAATCATAGCCAGCACTTCTTCTCCAAGCGCCGCACTCTTTTCATCCGCATCCTTAAGAGAAGCCCCTTTGATCCCATAGTAGAACTTCACCTTCGGTTCTGTTCCGGACGGTCTGACGCACAGCCATGCACCGTCATTCAGATCATAGTAGAGTACATTCGAAGACGGAAGTCCGGTAGGCTTCACTTCGCCGGTTTCCATGTTCTTAATCGTATCCAGTTTATAGTCTCTTGCAGATACGACTTTGTAGGAACCGATGGTCTTCGGCGTATTGTTCCGCAGCGTATCCAGAATCTCCTGGATCTTCGCAAGGCCCTCGATGCCTTTTAACTCGATGGATTTGACGGCATCCTTATAATAGCCGTATTTCTCATACATGGCAACCATGGCATCCCAAAGTGTCATGCCTTTCATCTTATAGTACGCAGCCGCCTCGCAAAGTGCCACGGTTGCAGAGATGGCGTCTTTATCACGGGCATAGGTCCCGATCAGGCATCCATAGGACTCCTCTAAACCAAAGAGATAGGTTCCGTGTCCGGTATGTTCGTTTTTCAGAATCTGCTGTCCGATGAACTTAAAACCAGTCAGCACTTCCACCAGCTCACATCCATAGCTGGCTGCCACTGCGTCTACAAGGTTCGTTGTAACGATGGACTTGACAACCTGTCCGTCAGCGGGAATCTTCCCTGCAGCCTGCTTCTGACTCAGCACATAGTCGCACAGAAGGGAACCGGACATATTGCCCGTCAGCGGAATATACTCGCCGGACTTCGTATCTTTGACATAGACACCCAGACGGTCCGCATCCGGGTCTGTTGCCAGCACCAGATCTGCATTTACTTCCTTCGCAAGCTTTAAGCCAAGGGCAAATGCCTCTGCCGCCTCCGGATTCGGATAGCTGACCGTTGGGAACTCGCCGTCCGGAAGCTCCTGCTCCTTCACCACGTACACATTCTCAAAGCCAAGTTCCTTCAGGGCACGCCTTGCCGGAAGATTGCCGGTGCCATGAAGCGGCGTATACACAATGCGGATATCTTTCTGCATCTTGTCAATGGCATCCTGGTTTACTACCTGAGCCATTACGTGCCCTATAAATTTGTCATCGATGGCCTGTCCGATGATCTCATATTTGCCTGCGGCCTCCGCCTCTGCTCTGGTGGCCGTCTTCACGGCAGAAAGGTCGGTGATGGCAAGCACTTCTTCTGTCACCCCTTTATCATGGGGCGGCGTAAACTGTGCACCGTCTTCCCAGTATACTTTGTAGCCGTTGTACTCCGGCGGATTATGGCTGGCCGTAATATTGATGCCCGCCACACAGCCAAGCTCACGGACTGCAAAAGACAGCTCCGGCGTCGGACGCAGGGATTCAAACTTGTATGCTTTAATTCCATTAGCTGCCAGTGTCAGAGCCGCCTCCTCTGCAAATTCCGGAGACATGCGGCGGGAATCATAGGCAATGGCAACTCCTTTGCCCTGTCCGCCCTGTTTGATAATATAATTGGCAAGCCCCTGGGTCGCACGGCGCACCACGTAGATGTTCATCCGGTTGATGCCTGCCCCGATGATTCCGCGCAGTCCTGCCGTGCCGAACTCCAGATCCTTGTAAAAACGTTCTTTGATCTCATTGTCATCGTTGGAGATGGCCTTCAGCTCCGCCTTGGTCGCCTCGTCAAAATAAGGATTGGAAAGCCACTCTTCATAAATTGCTCTGTAGTCCATTTTGTACAATTACCTCCCTGAATCGGTATTTTAGTTAGGATTATTATACAATATCTCTTTGGAAAAGGAAACTCTTTTTTCCCTTTGTGACAGGAATTTTTCCAGTTTTTCCATATGTTTGCCCGGAATCCACGCTTTGTTCGTATTGTAATAATAATTTGCCAGTTTCCAGAATTTTTCCGGATACTGCATACGCAGGCTCATATACTCCCGCTCCTCCTGACTGAGCGGGCGCACCTGCTCATACGCGTGCACAATCCTGCTGCCCAGCCGGAAATCATAATTCTGCTTCTCCATAATCTTTCTTAAAAAGAGATACAGATCATTCACCTGTACATCCAGCGCGAATTTTTCGAAATTAATGACGGCCATCTGCCCATTTCCCACCAGAATGTTGTGATGAATGTACTCTCCGTGGGAAAAATGACCTTCGGTCAGCGCCTGTTCCCGCAGCTTTCCATAGGCAGATGCCCGAATGCTGCGCTCGATCTTCTGTGCATCTAAAAGTACCGACGGACAGCAAGTCAGATATGCGGATTCAAACTCATTTTTCCGATTTTTCTTTCGTATAAAACCGTAAATCTTCCGAAGCTCCCGGTTATGACGCTCCAGTTCTTCCGTTATGTCCGCCGCCGCCAGCCTAAGACGCTCCTCCTCTGTCACCTCAGAGATTCCCCGGAGTTCTTTATGTAAACCAGCAAGCAAAGAAGCCGCTTTCAGGATCTCGCTCTCGCTTCTGGTATCGCACTCTCTTCCATCCAGGGATTCTTTTACTACAAACTGGTCGTACTCCCGGTATACGGTAGCCAGCCTGCCTTCTTTATCCGGCTCCATCCGGTCCACCAGATAGCCGCAATCTCTTAGATGAAGCAGCAGCTCCTGTTCTTTCTGAAGCTTATAGGTACTTCCGGAAAATTCCCGTATCAAAAGCCTGCCCGCACTGGTGTCCAGAAGAAAGGCCCCCCTGGTCCGCCAGTTGGCATTCACAGTAAACGGGTACTGCTCCAATACCTGCAAATCTCTCTCGTTCATAGAATCCCCCCACGCATCGGTCTCTCGTACCTTCTATTCATATGAGGGAAAAACAGAAAATAGCACCCCCCAGAGTGCTATTTTTTAAAAAATATAAAAGAGTGTCCTTCTGCTTTTTCTGCCGGATCATCCATCCTGCATCTTTTGGAGGGCTGCCTGAATCAGCACTTCCTTTTCATTTCGGGCGGGATCCTCCAGCACAAGCTCCAGAAGATACCGAAGCATCTCTCCAAGACCTGGGCCTGCCGCAATTCCGGCTTCCATCAGATCCCGTCCGCCCACTGCAAGCTGCTTTAACGTAATGCAGTCGTGTTCCCGAATGATCTGTTCGTATAGGCGCTGTACTTCCCGGAGGGCCTGAAGCTTTGGTCCCTGAAGCTCTGGATTCTGAGCCAGAATATCCGCCCGCTGTACATCTAAATACGCCGGGAACAAGTCTTCCCCGATTCGGTTTGCGGCCCGCCGCACGCCCGTCGGCGTGAGCGCCGGGTGCTGGTCATGACAGCGGACCAGACGCACGACCTGCCGGCTGGTTTCATTGTCAAATTTCAGCCGTTTCAGGATGGATTCTGCTATTCGTCCGCTGATTTCCGGATGCATCTTAAAATGGTCGATCCCGTCTGCATCGGTCGTCTTTGCCGACGGTTTTCCGAAATCATGAAACAGTACGGCCAGGCGCAGGACCCGGTCCGCCCGGATCTGCCCTAATGCATGAAGCGTATGTTCTCCTACAGAATATATATGGTGGGGATTGTTCTGCCCGCACTCCATGCACAGGTCGAACTCCGGCAGTACGACTTTGGTAATGCCCGTCTCCCATGCAGTCTTCAGCATTTCCGGATGGGGCGAGATCAGAAGCTTCACAAGCTCCGCCTGCACCCGCTCTGCACTGACCTTCTGAAGATTGCCGCAGAGCTCCCGGATGGCGGACCGGGTCTGCTCCTCCAGGAAAAATCCCAGTTGAGCACTGAACCGCACGGCGCGCATCATCCGCAGGGCATCTTCCGTAAAGCGCTCTTTTGCATCCCCTACGCATCGGATCATTCCCTGTTTCAGATCTTCTGTCCCGCCAAAGGCATCCACAAGCCCTTCTGTCTCGTTATAGGCCATGGCATTGATCGTAAAGTCCCGGCGCTTCAGATCTTCCAGCAGGCTTTTCGTAAACTGTACATCTTTTGGATGACGGCAGTCCTCATAGACACCGTCCACCCGGTAAGTCGTCACTTCAAACCCTTCCCGGCCCAGCATAACGGTCACTGTTCCATGCTGAATCCCCGTATCAATGGTTTTCGGAAATAACGCCTTCACTTCTTTTGGAGATGCGGAAGTTGTAATATCCCAGTCTGCTGGTTCTCTTCCAAGAACCGCATCACGAACACACCCGCCAACGGCATAGGCTTCCTGCCCTGCCGCAGCGAGTGTGCGGATGATCTTATTTACTTTTTCAGGAATCTGAATTTGTATCATGACCGCTTATCTTAATATGCTTTTCCCCAGTAGACCAGTTTCTTCGCCGGTTTCCCGCAGCATACGCACTGCCCGGAGATGGCCTGCTGTTCAAAAGGCATACAGCGGCTGGTGGCTGTCGTATCTTCTTTGATCTTGTCCTCGCACGCCTGGTCTCCGCACCACATAGCCCTTACAAATCCGGGTTTGTTGTTGACAGTTTCTATAAATTCCTCATAGGTCAGCGCGTCATACGTATGCGCATCTCTGTGTGCACGTGCACGCTCCAGCATTTCCTTCTGCATCGTATCAAGCACTTCGGAAAGCTTTGTCTCTAACTCCTCCAGAGATACCACGATCTTCTCTCTCGTATCCCGGCGCACGATCACTGCCTGTCCTGCCTCTATATCCTTTGGCCCGATCTCGATTCTTGTGGGAATCCCCCGGATTTCCTGCTCTGCAAACTTCCAGCCCGGACTTTTGTCCGTATCGTCTACCTTCACTTGGAAATGCTCTGCCAGCAGATCTCTCAGCTCATATGCTTTGTCCAGAACGCCTTCCTTGTGCTGTGCAACCGGTACAATCACCGTCTGAACAGGCGCAATCCTAGGAGGCAGTACAAGCCCGGAATCATCTCCGTGCACCATAATGATGGCGCCGATCATACGGGTTGTCATGCCCCAGGAAGTCTGGTGCACATATTTTAACTGGTTGTCCTTATCTGTATACTGAATACCAAAAGCTTTTGCAAAACCGTCGCCGAAATTATGGCTGGTGCCGGACTGCAGCGCCTTGCCGTCATGCATCAGGGATTCGATGGTATAGGTCGCCTCCGCACCGGCGAACTTTTCCTTGTCTGTCTTCTGTCCCTTGATAACCGGAATGGCCAGCACTTCCTCGCAGAAATCCGCATAGACATTCAGCATACGGACCGTCCGCTCCTCGGCCTCCTCTGCCGTCGCATGGGCAGTGTGTCCTTCCTGCCAGAGAAATTCCCTGGAACGCAGAAACGGCCTTGTAGTCTTCTCCCAGCGCACCACGGAGCACCACTGGTTGTAATTTTTCGGAAGATCCCGGTAGGAATGGATCTCATTGGCATAGAAATCACAGAACAGCGTCTCTGAAGTAGGACGCACGCACATACGTTCCTGCAAAGGCTCCAGTCCTCCATGGGTCACCCACGCCACTTCCGGCGCAAAGCCTTCCACGTGATCTTTCTCTTTCTGAAGCAGGCTTTCCGGAATAAACATCGGAAGATATACATTCTCCACTCCGGTTTCCTTGAATCTTCTGTCCAGTTCTTTTTGAATATTTTCCCAGATGGCATAGCCCGCCGGCTTGATGACCATACATCCTTTCACACTCGTATAGTCAATCAGTTCCGCTTTTTTTACTACATCTGTATACCACTGGGCAAAGTCCACATCCATGGAGGTAATGCCCTCCACAAGCTTCTTATCTTTCGCCATATCCGCAGCTTCTCCTTTCAAACACGTTGTAAACTGCTTTTCATTGTAAAAAGGATCGAAACGTTTGTCAATCCCTTATTCCGTCCGGGCGTCTGCTCTCAGAAAGAAGCGATTATTTGAAGGATCATTTTGAATATCCATAGATAGACTCTTGCCAGGACAGACGCAAGCTTATTCAAGTAAAAAAGAATGGTATTGGCTGTATCCCGCTGTCCGGTCAGATACATTTTCTCGGTCATCCACTCCGGCTTCCAACTGTAGTAAGCCAGCGCCGCCGTACCCGCCAGGATAAGGACCATCCAGAAGCCGCCCATGCACAAACCAACAAATGCAAGAAGCACCAGACCGTATACATTGTCTTTATTGAACGTCCGCTTTCCCCGGTCTGTGACCAGCTTCAGCACCTCGCTCGTCCGGCTGCCCGGCTGGATCTCATTTGCCCGCTTCCGGTAGTAGAGCATATTGTCATACGCTTCCTGGGTCGGTATGTAAGCGCCTCCGTTGTCGCACTGCTCCAAAAATTTATCCGAATAAGAAATATATGCCTCGGCTACATTTTTTCGATACTCCTGATCCTGCGGATTCTGCTCTATATATTTTCGGATCTCTGTCTCCGCTGCCGCCGCCTCTCCGGAGACAAACCGGCAGAGCACATCCACGGACCGGTAAAAGGAATTGTCCGGCTCCAGCTTCAGCGCTTCATCAATACAGTTTCTGGCTTCCTGAGAATCATTCAGAAAATTCAGATGGAGCAAGGCCAGATCCGCGTAGAACTCCGACACCTGCGGATAGTATTCCGAACCCTGGCGGAGCACGTTTACTGCACGGGACAGATCATTGTTCTCCCAGCAGGCATGTCCCAGATAATAGTAGATGCCCGCATCCTTAATCCCTTTTGCAATAAGTTCAGAACAGTAGTCAATGGTCCTGGCCGTATCTCCGATCTCATAAATGTTTCTGGCAGTTTCGATCATTTGTTCGATCGACTGTTCCTCCTTGCGGGGACTGTCTGTCTGTTCCTGTGCCGTCTGCTCTTTCGTGTCATTCTTCTGCTCTTTTCTCAGCTTCAGGTCATACTGATCCCTTTTCAGTCCGTCGGAGAAAACTGCCACTGCATCTTCAATCATCAGGATCTTCTGCTCCGCAATCTGGCGTTTTTCCAGATTGCTGGCATTTTGCCTTGCAATCCATTTCTTCTTCTCTTTGAAAAGAAGCTGCTGGATCTCTTCATTGCTTAACGACGGATCCAGTTTAAATTCCTCGTAGTAATTTACCATCTTTGCTCCCCCTTATTCAATATTTTTCTCATTCATATGCGCTCTTTTGGCGCAAACCTCTTCCTCTGTCAGGTTTGCTTCCCTGGCAATCTTCATCTCTCCCAGATCGTGCCCGTCCACACCGTCGATGACCCGTATATGGATAATCCCGTTCTCATCGCATTCCATGACCATACCGATGCGTGAACCTTTGGGCCGCGGAATCAGCTCCAGCGTACAGGTCCCGATCAGCGTGTCATAATCCGGGTCCTCATCCTCTCCCTCTATCACCTGCAGAAGAAGCTTGGTCTGGTTCTCGTGCATGGTCTGGTAACTCTCCTGTCCGTATGCCGGCAGCGGCGTATTTCTCTGAAGAATAAAACTGGCCTGGGGCGTATTGTCTTCCTTTCTGTGGGTAATGACGCCGACAGAATGGGGCATCACATCCGTTACTTCTATGATCTTTTCCGCCTTCTGACGGGCGCCTGTTCCCCTGCTGTACAGCACATCCGCGTGGTAAGCTGCTCCAAAAGCCACCGCCTCGTCGGGGTTCAGCTCCTTTGAGGGCTCGATTCCGGTCACTTCCTGGATCATCTTCTGGATCGCCGGAATCCTGGTGGAGCCTCCCACCAGCAGTACCTTGGTCAGATCCCCCCACTGAAGTCCCGCATCCTCCATAGCGATTTCCATGCTCGCTTTCATGGAAACGATTTGTCCCCGGATCATTTCTTCAAATTCTTCTCTGGTCACTTCGACTTTCAGAGCCTTTCCCTCTGATACAATGGAGAGACTGGCTTTGGGACGGCTGGACAGCGCCTTCTTCAGATTCTCCGCTTTGATTCGTAGATCCTGGCAGGCGGTATCGTCGTCCTCCAGATCCAGATCATATTTCTCCTCAAATTCTTTGATCGCCTTTGTCATAATGGCATTATCAAAGTCGAAGCCTCCCAGATTTTTATTTCCGGTGGTGGACAGAATATCCACTTTCTGCAGCCCTTCCGACAATTTCATAATTGTAATATCGAAAGTTCCTCCTCCCAAGTCGAAGACCATTACGTTTCCGTCCGTATCTGCCTTTCCGTGACAGTAAGCCAGCGCCGCCGCCGTAGGCTCATTGATGATTCCCAGCACATTCAGTCCTGCAATCTCTCCCGCATCCTGCGTGGCCTTTCTCTGCGCTTCGTCAAAATAAGCAGGCACAGTGATGACTACGCCCTCCACTGCCTCTCCCAAGCTGTCCTCGGCGTCTTCTTTCAGGCGCTTCAGAATCATAGCCGATATTTCTTCCGCCGTATATTTCTCCGTCATAGTTACTTCAAAGGAAAATGCCTTGCGGCCCATCTGCCGCTTGACAAACTGGCACACATTCAGCGGGGCCACTATGCTGTTCTCCTTTGCCTGCTCCCCGACGACAACCGTTCCTTCCTCGAACATGACTACGGAAGGGGTCGTCCGCTCCCCGTCTCTGTTCGTGATAATCTCCGCCTTCCCGTCGGCATTCACACAAGCTGCCGCTGAAAAAGTCGTGCCAAGATCGATGCCTATGAACATATTTTCTCCCTCCTGTTTCAATTTTACATTTTTGCAGACCGTTACTGCTCCGCGTCCGCCCTTGTCTTCTCAAAACGGGCAAGCACTTCCAGAAATTTTTCAAAGTCACAGGTCTTCTGGGGTTCCTGCCCGGCATTCATGAACTGTTCCCGAAGATACGCCATGGGTCTTTCCCTCCCATAATGCCTCACCGCCTTTTTTATGGCTTTGGACGCCTTACGGATTCGCGGGTTCTGAGATTCGAACCGGACGAACAGTCCCATCAGCCTGCTATGCGTAAACAGATACCCGCTTTCCATATGGTACATCAGCAAAAATTGAAAGACAAATGGATTCCATACAGTAAATGAAGTATCATTCACATATACTGATAGCTGTTCCGGAACTCCATCCATGAGTCGGCCTGTAGAAATATCCATTGTCTCCAGATCAAAGGGATAAATCTTCAGAAGCACCTCTTTTACTCTCTCCTCGTTAATGTCCACGATTCTTTTGCAGACAAGCTGATACAGCGCCTGAATCGCCTGGACAGATTCCGGGCTGTAGCACTCAATGCGCCGGTCAAACCCATATTCCGTATAGGCACGTACATCCGGCACCCGCACGGGCTGCCATGCAAACCGCTCCTGAAATTCTTCTTTGGAAGCGTCGTACTGATTCGTGATAATAAACGGCACCGGGATGCTCTGCATTTTGACCAGATAAGCTTTTACATACTGCAGTTCCGCACACCGAACATCCACAATCTCCTCCACATTGGCATTCAGAATCTCCCCCCGGTATTTTTTATAGTCCATCAGATTTCCTTCCCGGAACTGACGGTTTAGGTCCTCCAGTGAGATTCCTTCTATGTGCGGCATATGCGCGATCTCCTTGACGGTGCGGTCCTTTCCCAGAAGATCGATATCCATAAGCTGCTGCCCTGACCGTAGCAGATCTCCGGTCAGAGCATCCGCCTGAAATTTCTGTTTGACGGTATTTTGGCTGATCTTTTGTTCCATTTGAAGCGAATACTGTCCAAGTTCCGTAAGCCCGTCTTCGCATAGATATCCATAGCCCATAAGAAGATCCAGCACTTTCTGTACATATCCCGGACTTAAACCCATAAGCCCGGCAATCCCTTCCGGATCACGTACCCCCGCATCCACAAATTTCATGACTGACAGTGGAATCAGGTCAAAATTTTCGAAAGTTGTCTCCTTCATTTCAATTTCCAGGACAGCAATGGGATAATAGACTTCCGTAAACAGTTCGATCCTGCCGGGCACAATGTGCGGATTCTGGTCCAGTATCCGCCTCAGAACCTGGTTCATGTCACGGTTTCTTTTTTTCTGCTCTGGTTCCGGCACCCTAAATCACCCCAATCTTTCCTTTAGTTCTTCATACGAGATCATTTCCCCCCGCCCGTTTTGCACGTCTTTCATCATCTTACAAATAAAATCAGAAAATTCCTTCTCGCTCTGCGCATAGATCTCTTTCCCATTTTCGTCCACATTCTGATGCATACATCCGGACAAAAAATTCATATCCCCGATCATAATGAGCATCTTTTTGCATCGGCTCATGGCCACATTCAGCCGTCTTAGCTCATTTAGAAAGCCGATTCGACTCACAGAAGCCTTTTTCCCGGAACTCTTCGTAAAACTGTAAAGAATCAGATCCCGTTCCTGACCCTGAAAGCTGTCCAGTGTCGCCGCCATCTCGCTGGCACGCTCCGGCCCTGTGATCTCTTTGATCTCCTTTTTGATCCGCTTAACCTGATCTTTGTATGCGGAGATAATCCCAATCTGCTCCAGCGCTGCATGGTTCTCTTTCCCTGCGATGCTGTTTAAAAGTTCTCTGCAGATTCGTGCCTCCAGCTCGTTGTAGGTCCCCCGGCTCTCAGTCCGCGTCTCCTCCCTTCCGGAAGTCCGGGAAGTATCTACGATCAGAAATGGTTTTTCCGAGATCCACGGAAGCAGTCCTTTCAGGTTCCGCTTGACGTCCGCAGACTTGTATTTCCCTTCATAAAACCACTCGGATATAATATCTGCAATCTCTCCAGGCATACGGAACTGGGTGTCCAGCATGGCTTTGTTCGCGTCCGGAAGATCTTCATACAGCTTCTCGAACAGACTTTTCTTCAGAAGTTCCGGACTGACGCCGTTCATCCCGCACAGCTCTATGAGATCCTGATCTGCAGAAGGAGGGATCTGCTTATAGTCTCCCAGCATGATCAGCTTATTGGAAACAGACATGGGAACGAGCGCATTGTGAATCTGAATCTGCCCCGCTTCATCAATAATTGTCACATCAAAATGCAGATTGGAAAAACGCCTCTGTGAATTGATGCCAATGCAAGTGGCGCCTACTAAGTCCACCGACTCCAGCACTACCTCGTTTAGCGCATAATTCTGCCTGCCGACAATGCTTCCTCTCCAGAGTCGTTCTGCAGACAGAATCTTCTCTGCCCGGTCAATCTCCGCCTGTATCTGCTGTAAAAATATTTCTAACTTACCGGCAGATTCTAAAGTGTCCGGAAACAGCCATAACCCCCGAAAACAACCTCCCGCCCCTGGTTCTGCCGGGCGGAGATTGGAAAGCCCTTCCGCTGCCTTTTTTTGAGCACGCACAGCTTTCTTCATCCGGAAGACGAAACTGTCCTTTAATGTCTGTTTCTGTATCCTATACTGTACGCTGTATTTTTCATACTTTCCCGCTTCTTCCTGAAGCTTCCCTTCCTGCTCTATGAGCAGACGGCGGCATTCTTCTCGGACCGCAGATTCTTCGTCCTGCCGGCTTTTTAAGAGCATCTTTGTGAGCAGATTTTTCTTCTCATATTCCCTGATCTGCTCCTCACATTTCTGAAGCTTCCTCCTGATGGTGCGCTTTTCCTGTCTAAGTTCCTCATAACGTTCCAGGGAAGCCTTTCGCTTCCGGGCCAGCGGCAGAAGTCCCTCCTCCAGATCCTTTTTTAGCTGCTCCTTTAGATCCTCGGTCTCCCGCAGCTTCCTGCCAAGGGCAAAGAAACCGTCCCGGTAAATCCTCCACTCCCTGACTGCCTTCTCCAGCTTTGCAGCCGCCTCCGCTGTCGCCTGGTCAATTCGTTCATTCAGTGTCTTCAGTTTGTTCTCGAACATATACGGGAGAACTCCCGACTGAAGCTTTGCTTCCGAACCAATACGAATCACATCGATGTCCTTCTCCTGCGCAAGCCTCTCCAGTACATTGTCAACCGCCTTGTTGTTCTGAGAGGAGATCAGCACTCTTTTATGCTCCACATTTACAAAATACTTTACCCAATGCAGAATTACCGTCGTCTTGCCTGTCCCCGGCGGACCCATCACAAGAAAGATATCTTTGGTATTGATTCCTTTCTCTATGGCCCCCATCTGGCTTGGATTAGGAGGATACGCTTCTTTCGCCAGCGCCTTCTGCACCTGGGTAAGGTCCTTCCGGTCAAAACCCGCGGGTTCATTGGCTCCTAAAACATTCTTTAGATATTTCGCTTTTGCCGTCCCGTTCAGAATCTTCTCATTTGCCTCTAACTGTACATCTTTATTTACCGTGGAAAAGGACAAAGACATCCATCCGAACGCCGGCAAAGCCTCAAGGCTGACCTGATGATTGAACAAAACGGTCACTTTTATATTTTTCTTATCCGACGAATCGATCTCCAGAATCTCCCCGCCAAGCCTTTCGTCGTCACTGCCGGTGATCTCTACCTGCACTCCTGTCTTAAATACATTTTTATCCAGCTCTTCCACCGCGAAGACATAGGCTGTCCGGTCTGTTCTCTCATAATCCGACGAATAAAACTCCCTATAGGAAAGTTTCCCCTGCTCCTTTGTTTTCTTCTCTTCCAACTCACTGGACAGGACCGAAAACTGCTCGGCTTCTTTTAACACTTCTTTCAGATATTGGTTTGCATAATCATTTTTTGGCGGAAGTTCCTCCTCCTCTTTTTCCCTTCCGGACAGGTTCAGAACCCGTTTCTTCTCCGCGTCTGCCCGGACGGCAGACAGAATCTGCTCCGCTGAAGAACTGGTGTTCTTCGTCTCCAAATCGTTATAATCGTATTTTCCTCCGGACAGATAACGGAAACACATATCCATATCCGGAAGCAGCACCCCTATATCAAGGCCGCCGTTCGCACTGCATATAATGCCGTATTTTAAAGCCTGGTTCTGGCTTTCCAGGCTGTTCTCGTTAAAAGAAAGGATAGAAAACCCCTCCCCGGACTTCCGATTCACGCCGCAGAAGAAATTGCCGAAAGTTGTGTGCAGCGTAAACATATCCCTATCTTTTGCCGGTGTAAGGATGATCCGCTTAAGCCCTGACAGCGCCGCAATATAAGGCTCCGGCTCCGAATAGATCCGGCTCAGCTCCTGGAAAGCCCGGTTCGTGAATCCAAGCCGAATCACTCCGTCAATATCTATGGCATCTTTGTCAAATTTGATTACCTTCATACGGTACCTCTGTCTGTGCCTCATCCTGCAGGATCTGCTCCGGAAGACGCTCCGCCTGTTCCTTTTTCAAAACTTCCCTTAATATGTCTTCAAACAGTTTCTCAATCTCTTCTTTGTCTTCGGCCACTTTGCAGCTCCTTCTCGACTGCCTTCAGATCTCGCATCAGTTCTCCGTATGAATAGTATCTGTCCTTTGGGTTATAAGCCATCAGCTTCACAATGATCTGATTTAATCTGGGAGAGAGTCCCGGCACGAGCGCAGACGGCTCTGTAAACAGATCCCACTTCTCTCCTTCCACATCATAAATATCATAATCGATCATCCTTTGGGGAATTGTTTTCGTAAACTGCTGATACAGCATGACTCCAAGGGCGAACATGTCCACCTTGTCCCTGGACATCGTCCCAGACCCTTCCTCCATCTCAGGCGCTTTATAGAACAAAGTGCCTTCTGTCTGATTCGGTACAGAAACACTGATATTGAAATCGATCAAATACAGATCGTTATTTTTATCAAACATGATATTTTCAGGTTTGATATCTTTATGTACAAAGCCGCGCACAGCCATCACATCCAAGATCTGGCACAGCTCCCGCATCCATTTTATGAAAAGGACCGGCGAGAGTTTTCGTTCCATTTTTTTCGCCAAAGTCTCTCCGCCAATCCACTGCATGACAATGAACAGCTCCGCCGCCTGTTCCTCATACCAGGTACAGAAAATATTCGGAAGCTTTACCGTATTTTCCGAAATCTGGACCATAGTCTTTACTTCCTGCAATGCACGCCGGTAATTGCCCTCGATCTCCCGCTTTCCTGTTCCTGATATTTTCACTTTTTTCAGAGCCACTGTCCGATTCAGCGTCAGATCCTGGGCTTTATATAACTGGCTGTTCGGTGTCACATGGGCTGCTTCCTCATACCGGTAACGGTGCTCCTCACAAAATCTCAGCTCCTTCATCCGAAAACCTCCAGAGCCGCAGATACATCATTCATGGAGGGACGCAGTTCCGGTCTTGGTGCCCTCATCTGATCCATCAGCTCTAAAAACTTCTCGTCCGCCCCCTCTCTTCTAAGCTTTGCAGAGGAAGCCGGATCTGCATCCAGGGAACCCCGCAGAATATCCCCGAACAGGATGCCCAGGGAAAATACATCTGCCCTGGACCAGTCAATCTCTATCCGCTGTCCCTGGAACAGCCTTCGAACTTCCGGCGCTACATATTTCATCATCCGTTTTAGACAGAGCAGTTTTTCCCGGCTCTGCACAGTTTCTATAACGGTGCCGAACTCATCGGACATGATCTTTGCACAGTCCAGCTTAATTATACTTGGCTCCGGGCATCCGTCCCTGCCCGGGCAGACATAGATACTGTCATAGGAAAGATTCCGATGATAAATCGGCGTGCTCAGGTTATGGAACTTTCGCAGTATATCCGCAATATTCCTGCACAGACGGATACGCCCGGAAAGATCCATGCCTGACAGGCATTCCTGATCCAGACGCGCCGGCTTTCTGGAAAACTTATAAATAATAATATAGTAATCGCTTTCTGCAGAATTCATACGGGAGAGCACATCCACCTGTACATTTCCATCAAACTGGATTCCGGCCTCGTTGGCCGCCTCTTTAAATGCCTCCTTATCCCGCAGAGCCAGCACCTTTTCATCCATGTCATTTTTGTTGAACACCCGCACAATTCCGTACTTCTCTACCCGGCCGGAATCGTCATAGGAACATGTCTCGTACTCCTTGATGCAGTGGGTCACAGCTTCGTCCACCGGCACAACTGCACTGCTGACGTAATGCTCTCCGATCGGCATTCGGTCAATCGAAAAATCGTCCAGTTTCCCGGCCGCTCCTCTGCCCTTTTTTCTCTCGTATTCCCATCTGAATACTCGGAATATAATCTCAAATACCGTAATCAGATTTTCATATGTAACGGCTGCTTCCTCTTCCACATGTTCTGCATGATGGCAGGAATTTCCGAATTTTCTCCAGAGTCCGTCCCAGTAATCGCTCTTTTTCGTACCATCCCACGTCTGATACCAATATCTTTCAAATCTCGGAAATTTGCCTGCCGTACGCAGGGCATACTGCTTCTTATACAGCTCTTCTTTCTCCGTACCGGATGACATGCCGTATTCCTCTAACAGCAGCGTGCAGTACAGTTCATTCACGTTCCGAAGCAAAAGCCCTGATCCTCTGTGGTTCAGCAGCGCCAGACTCTCCGCGTTGTGAAGCGGTTCATAAAGTTCCGGAAATATCTCTTTGACAAATTCAAAATTCCCCTGGATCGCTGTCTTCATCCTGTCTCCCCCTTTGGTCCATTCAAATTCCCTTTAAATTTTAGCAAAATGTTACATGCTTTTCAAGTAGAATACAGGAATTGACAAAAGAATCAACAAAAGTGCCCTTCCATTACTTAACTGCTATATTCTTTTTCTCACTGCAAATACTGTATGTGAAGCTGCCGTAAAAGCTGCCGCCGGACACGGCTCTTTTACACGGATGCAGAGCAAAAACAGGAGGCAAGAAGTCCATGAAGCTTACGACAAAACTTTATTTTCAGAAAACAGGCATCCTGCTGGCAGTTTATCTGGTACTTCGGTTTCTGCTGCCTCTGATCCTGCCTTTTTTTCTCGCCTGGATAACTGTAGGCGCACTCCGGTTTTTTCAGAAAAAAATCCATATCCGTCTGACTGCACTTTCCATTGGCTATATCCTTTTTTTCCTGCTGCTCTTTGGCGTATCCATTTTCTGCGGCTGCCTGCTTTTATACGAACCCTGCTGCCGCCTCATGCCGTCCTGTCAGGAATACTGGGCGCAGTTTTCCGCCTATCTCACCTGGCTTCCCGAATCTTTGTCCGGATACCTGGCGGATGCTATGCCTACTGCCCTTTCCTGTCTGTTTGGACTGTTTTTGTATTTGATCTCCGTCTTTCTCTTTGCCAGAGACTGGGAACATTTCCATAGGATGCTCTGCCGGCTTCCCTTTGCCCTGCCGGTCTATAACGCCGGACAGCGGATCATCGTATGCGTAAAAGGCTGGATCCGCGCCCAGTGCCGGATTATGATTATCATTTCTCTGGAATGTGCAGCAGGATATTTTCTTCTAAATGTTCCCGGCTTTCTTTTCTGGGCACTGCTGACAGGTATGATTGATGCCCTGCCGGTCTTCGGTACCGGGACGGTCTTCTTTCCATGGGCCGCAGCCGCGGCCTTGCAGGGAGATTACACTTTCGCTCTTTGGCTCGGACTTCTGTACCTGATCACCTGGCTTACAAGAGAACTTTTAGAGCCCCGGCTTCTCGGCGACGGCCTGGGACTTCTGCCAATCTGCTTTCTCATGTCCGTCATCACCGGACTGAAACTGTTCGGAGCACTGGGACTGTTTACCGGACCCTTTGGAGTTCTTCTCATCCGGGAGCTTTGGCACGAACTGGAGAACGTCAGTTCGTAACAGGCCGGACAGATTCCTCCTTACCGTCTTTTATTTTTCTTTTTTTAAAAATGACGGTTCCGTGCAGAAGCGCATCTTCTCTCTGGTCACCGGATGCAGAAACCGAAGCTCGCAGGCACACAGGCAAAAAGGTCCCCCTTCTGCCTTTCCATATTTTCGGTCCCCCACAATCGGACATCCCGCATGGGCCAACTGCACCCGGATCTGGTGATGCCTTCCGGTCAGAAGCCGGATCTTCAGCAGGCATGTCCCGTTCTCTTCCCTTAGAACCTCATAGGAAAGTTCGCACTTTTTGGCGCCCTTCGTCCCCGCCGGTACCGCTTTGGACATGTTCGCCCGATCCTCTTTTCGCAGATAATCCACCAGGACTCCCTCTTTCCTGGGAGGTTTTCCACATACAAGTGTCTGATACCACTTTTCCATGTGGACATGTTCCCGGACCTGTCTGCCAAGCTCTGCCGCTGCCTGTTCCGTACGGGCCACTAAAAAAAGCCCCTCCACAGGCTGATCCAACCGATGAATCAGCCCAAGATAAGGAGCCCTTATCCCTCTCTCTGACAATTCATTTCCAAGCATACTCATTACATCCGGAAGAGTGACTTTCGCACTCTGTACAGGCGTTCCGGACGCCTTCCAGATGACAAAAAACTGCTCATCCTCATAAATAATCCTGTATTTATCCATATCCGCTCCTGTCAGGACCTAATGTCCTGCATAAAAAACGGAGGCACGCGCTTCCCGCCTGCCTCCGTTTTCTGTCTTTTACATTTACAGTCTCTTCAGTAATTCCTCACGCTCTGCCTCATATCCCGGCTTTCCGAGCAGTGCGAACATATTTTTCTTATAACTCTCCACACCTGGCTGATTGAACGGATTGACTCCAAGCAGATATCCGCTGATGCCGCAGGCAAACTCAAAGAAGTAGAACAACTGTCCTAAAGAGATTTCATCCTGTCTCGGAATATTTACCAGAAGATTGGGCACATTCCCGTCTGTATGTGCTAAAATTGTACCGTTCATGGCATTCTTGTTGATAAAGTCTATATTTCTGCCGGCCAGATAGTTCAGGCCGTCCAGATCCACCGGCTCCTCGCCCATGACGATCTCCTGCTCACACTCATCCACACAGAGAACCGTCTCAAACATGATTCTTGCACCGTCCTGAATGAACTGTCCCATGGAATGAAGATCGGTCGTCAAATCCACGGATGCCGGGAAGATACCCTTCTGGTCCTTGCCCTCTGACTCTCCGTAGAGCTGTTTCCACCACTCGGATACATAGTGAAGGCTGGGCTCGTAGTTTGCCAGAACCTCGGTGGATTTGCCTTTTCTGTGCAGAATGTTGCGGACTACCGCATACAGCATGGCATCATTCTCTTCGTAAGGCGTATTCAAAGCCGCTTCACGGCCGCTTGCAGCGCC
Organism: Lachnospiraceae bacterium; assembly: GCA_910574965.1. GTDB lineage: Bacteria > Bacillota > Clostridia > Lachnospirales > Lachnospiraceae > Hominiventricola. Next base: position 77,423 of record CAJTDB010000016.1, read on the forward strand.
TTCCATGAGCTTCTGAATATCTGCGCCGCTGACAGCGATGGGAAGCAGGCCCACTGCAGTCAGTACGGAGAAGCGTCCGCCTACATCATCCGGAACAACGAATGTCTCATAGCCCTCCTCCGTGGACAGGCTCTTCAGCGCTCCTCTTGCCTTGTCAGTCGTCGCATAGATTCTCTTTGCAGCGCCTTCTTTGCCGTACTTCTCCTCCAGCATTTTCTTAAATACACGGAAAGCAATGGCGGGTTCTGTTGTTGTACCGGACTTGGAGATTACATTTACGGAGAAATCCCGATCTTTGATCACATCCATCAGATGGCTTAAATAACGGGTGGAGATACTGTTTCCGACAAAATAGATCTCCGGCGTCTTGCGCACTTCTTTGGACACGATATTATAGAAACTGTGTCTTAAAAATTCCACGGCTGCACGGGCACCCAGGTAGGAACCGCCAATACCGATCACCAGAAGCACTTCAGAGTCTCCCTGGATCTTCTCTGCCGCTTTCTGAATCCGTGCAAACTCTTCTTTGTCATAGTTCACCGGAAGATCAATCCAGCCGAGGAAATCGTTTCCTGCACCTTTTCTCTGAAGCAGAACTTCTTTTACCGCCTCTGCCTGAGCCGCCATGTTCTTTACTTCGTCCGCACCGATAAACGCCGCGGCTTTCGAATAGTCAAAAGTCACTTTTGCCATACTGTCTTACACTCCTTTTCTGTACGAGTCCCTCTCGCCTGTATTAAGGATATTGTATCATTTTACCATACGAAAAATCAAGTGGATGAGCCCAAAAAGTCGGAAAGAACTTCCTGAAACAACTGCTCTTCTTCCTTTTCCAGAACAAGTCCTTTCTTTTCCTTCACTGCCTCTTGTACCGGCTTTGTCTTCTCCTCCCCTTTCGGCACTGTCTCTTCTCCAAAGCCTTCATATACATGAATCTGCCGCGGATACAGCGTATTGGCCACATAGTCCAGAAGATACACCTGTGCCTGCTCCCAAAGGCTTGCCGACTCCATCAGAAGGGACGCCACCCGAACCACAGCCGCCGCTGTCGCTGCCGCCAGGAACCGGTTCAGGCAAAACAGTTCTTCACTGCCCAGATAGCGGAGAACCATAGCTTCCACAAATCCGATCCCAAGAATTATACCTGTCCACCGTTCCGGCAGCTTTCTCCACCGACCCAGGCGGATACCGAATTTTTTCTCCTGGCATAAGTATTTTTTTACAAATACTGCCATGTCATGAATCCCAACCCGGACCTCATAGCTTTTTTCAAACTTCAGCGTCATTGCCCGCAGCATCTTCCCTTTTCCGCTGCTCCCAAGAGCCGCTTCCCGGCAAAGTTTTCCAAATAAGATTCTTCTTGCAGCCGCAAGTATAGTACCCCAGATTCCCAGCACAAGGAATTCTCCATAGTATGATAACCAAAACTGATACATAGATTATGCCTCCCCTTGCATATATTTTAGGTGAGTCCATTATAGCAGAACTCTCTGCATAGGAAGGCAGAACTTATCGGCAGGTTCTGACATGACAGGTCAGGTCCTGTCGCCTGCAGCGTCTTTTATAAACGCCTGAGCAGATTTTCTACAAGCGCCACACTGTGCGCAATGGCCTTTCGCTCAAAAGCAGGATAATCCACTGTGGCACTGTCATCCGCTTTGTCAGAAATGGCACGGATAACTACAAAGGGAATCCCATTCAGATACGCCGCCTGCGCGATGGCCGCGCCTTCCATTTCTGTACACATGCCGCCGAACTGACGGGCTATGCGCTCTTTTACGCCCCGGTCAGAGATAAACTGATCCCCGCTGACCACCCGTCCGGTAAATACCCCGATCTCAGGAACCGCTTCTTCGCAGGCTGCCTTTGCCTTTTCCAGAAGCGTACCGTCTGCCTGAAAACAACTAACATCCATCTGAGGAATTACCCCTGGCTCATAGCCAAATCCCGTGGCATCCATATCATGCTGCAGTGCCTCCGTAGATATGACAATATCTCCAATATTGATTTCTGCTTTCAGGGAGCCGGCAATGCCTGTATTGATTACCGCATCCACTTCATAGAGATCCGCCAGAATCTGTGTACAGATTCCTGCGTTGACTTTGCCGATGCCGCTTCTTACGATTACGACCTCTCTGCCATTTAAGCTTCCAGAATAAAAATCCATGGATGCTTTCCGAAGCTGCTTCGCATCTGTCAGCTTTTCCCGAAGAGCCGCTACTTCCTCTTCCATAGCTCCAATAATGCCGATTTTTTTAATCATGGCTTTCCTGCCTCGCTTTCTGTTTTTCTATTTATCAGTATAACGAAAGTTCTCCCTTTTGACAAGCAGGTCCAAAAAGCCATTGCACCCCGGACAAGAATATGCTACAATAAAAGACATCAAGAGCACTTTCTGAAATCCATATGCTGACGCATATCCGGCATGTCGCCATATTTCAGAGTAAAAAACTGCATATGGCAGGCATGTCAGAACCGCATGTCCTGCCGAAAGGAGGACAAATGGGCCAAAAGGAACACCCATTAGTATGGTACTATGACCAGAATCCCCGCTTTGCCGGCCTTATAAACGGCTGGCTGTTCTGCGGGCAGGACAAACTGCAACCCGGCGATCTTTCCGAGGCGGACCGGCGAAGTCTGTCCCGCAGAGGCCGGAAAATCTATCAGGACCGTTACAGGGACCTTTACAAGCGTGTGGATCACATGGCTTTTCGGCTTTTAATCGGCGTGGAGGAACAGGGGTATATTCATTATGCCATGCCGGTGCGTGTTATGGATTATGACAGCGCTTCCTACACAGCGCAAAAAGCCCGTATCAGCAGCCGGCACCAGGAGCAGGCGGACTTAAAAGACGATGCATTCCTCTCAGGCTTTTCGAAAGAAGATCGGCTGCTTCCGGTTATCACGCTGATCCTCTACTGCGGCTCCAAGCCCTGGGATGGGGCGCTTCGGCTTCACGACTTGCTGGACCTTGAGCCTTTGCCGGAAACGCTGCAGCAATACGTCGCCGACTATCCAATCCATGTGTTAGACGTCTGTCATACCCCTGATCAGCGGCTGCATGACTTCCCGCCGGATATCCGCACGATGTTTTTGTTTTTCAAATACCGGGAAGATCCCGGCGCACTTATGAGAAAACTGGCCGATGCCGACGACATCAGTCTGGATACCTATGACACCATCGCCGACTTTGCCGGGGAACAGCGGCTCAAACGCTTTCGGCCGAATGTGAAAGGAGAGAAAATCTGTATGTGCAGGGCGATTGATATTTTAATTCAGGACGGGGAACAAAGGGGAGAAAAGAGAGGGGAAAAAAGGGGAGAAAAACGGGGCTTTTGCTCATGTGAGATAAAGAAGTAAAAGAAGTGTAAAAAATTTTGCCGTTCCCTGTCCGGCTGACTGCCGGACGGGTCGGGCTTTAGTCGGGCAACTCTACCTTGCCGACAAAAGAGTAATAGATTTCGATTTCCTGTCTGCGGAGCTTCCCCCGCCGTTTCCCGTCAAGGGCTTCCGATTCGTGGATTACGATTTTCTCCACAAACTCCCGCAACAGGGTAGGGGTGAGTTCCTCAAAGCTGGTGTACTTGCGGACTACTTTCATAAACTTCTCGGCGTTCGCCGTGGCTTCCAGCGTCCTTGAAAGCTCGCCCTGCAGAACGGCGGCACGTTCTTTCAGTTCCTTTTGCTCGGCTTCGTAGTCTGCCGAAAGTTCCGTGAAACGCTCGTCCGATATGCGCCCCGCCACGCTGTCCTCATACAGCCGCTTGAAGATAGCGGAGAGTTCCGCAATCCGCTTTTCTGCCGCTTCCAGCTCTTTCTTCTTGGCGGCGTTCCGGCGTTTGCTCCCGTCCTCGGTCTGCTCGGTCAACAGCTTCATAAACCGGGCTTCGTGCTTGGCGGCGTAGCTTGTGACTTTCCGTAGGTTCTCGGTCACTCCCTCGGTCAAGAGGTCGGTGCGGATAAAGTGCGCCGTACAGTCTGCCGTGCGCTTCTTGTAGCTGCCGCAGATATAGCAGTCCTGCCGCCGCTTGTCCGTCTGATAGCGTTGCTGGTACATGACGCTGCCGCAGTCGGCACAAAAGAGCAAGCCGGAGAACAAACCCACTTCATCATAGCGGTTAGGGCGTTTGCGCTGCTTGCGTAGCTCCTGCACACGCTCCCATGTGTCCTTGTCGATTATCTGCTCGTGGTGGTTCTCGAAGATTGCCTGTTTGTCCTCGCTGTTGTAGATAATCTTGCTGCACTTGTAGGATTGTGTGGTGGTCTTGAAGTTCACAAGGCAGCCCGTGTATTCCCGGTTTTCAAGGATATGCACCACGGTATTCGCCGCCCATTTGCACTCATAGCCGGGGTGGTAGCGGCGGGTTCTCCCTGTCCGGCGGTATTCCAGCGTTCCCGGCGTGGGGATTTCCTGCTCCGTGAGCATACGGGCTATCTTGGTCGGTCCGTTCCCGGCAAGGCAAAGGCTGTAAATCTGCTTCACCACGGGGGCGGCTTCTTCGTCAATGATGAAATTTTCGTCCTCGTCCATGAGGTAGCCGTACACGGGCTTGCTTGTGACAGGCTTCCCACTCATGCCTTTTGAGCGTTTTACCGCCCGGATTTTCTTGCTCGTATCCCTCACCAGCCATTCGTTAAAAATGTTACGCAAGGGCGCAAAATCGTTGTCGCCCTGTGCGCTGTCAACGCCGTCATTGATAGCAATGAAGCGGACGCCGTTCTGTGGGAAAATCATTTCCGTGTACATTCCCACTTGTAAGTAATTTCGCCCTAACCTTGACATATCCTTTACTATGACCGTTCCCACAAGCCCCGCTTCAATGTCGGCAAGCATGGACTGGAAGCCGGGTCTTTGAAAATTTGCCCCGGAGAATCCGTCGTCCGTGTACCATTTGAGGTTGGAAAAGCCGTTCTGTTTTGCGTAGGCTTCAAGGATTCGCTTCTGGTTGCTTATGGAGTTGGATTCGCCTTGGAGCGTGTCCTCGTGCGACAATCTCGGATATAGGGCGGTAATCAGTTTTTGGGTGGTCTGTCTTGGCATAATGTCCTCCGTTTCCGACAGCCAGCCCCACTATTCCGTAGGTCTATTATACCATAGGGCGGGGCTGGCTGTACAGTCCTTTTTGCTACTTTATGTCGAAAAATATCACATTATTTTATTAAGGCTTATCGCATTACATAGCGTGTGCGGCTGTTCCCCCGGCTGCGCTTTCCGCTTCCAGCACTTTCATCATCTTGTCGGCGGCGGTGGCGGTAGTGCCTTGTTTGAAATAGCCGGAAACCACAAGGACGGTGTTCCCCCGGCGTACTTCTGTCACGCAATCCGGGCGGCGGGCGGTGGTGGCGGTGCTTTTCTTGGGCGTGTCGGTCATAGGCAAATCTCCTTTCCGTTCAGCAGCTTTTTAAGGCGTTCCATTTTCTCCCGTGCTTTGGCTTTTCTGAAATTCT
>CAJTDB010000017.1 GCA_910574965.1 Lachnospiraceae bacterium
CCGTTCCGCATTTGTCTAATGGATACCCACTCTCTGGAAACATTTTCCGCCGCCCCTGGCGTCTGAAAATCCTTCCGGGCATCCATCAGACAAATGCTGTTTACCGTTTCACATTTCACGCATGCTGTTTAAAACTGGTTGTAGATAAACTGGCTGGCGTCATAGCCGATGCCGTAGCTTCCCATTAAAAGGACCAGCAGAAACAGCCCGAACCAGACCGCCGCACGCACGGGATATGCCTGTGCAGCAACCTTTCCCCTTACACTGCCGCTTCGCTGCCAGAGGCTCACGAAAAGCATCAGAAGGCTTCCGGCTGCCACAATCCCGTAGTCAAGCCCGGACAGTCCCAGCTCCATCAGAGAGCCGTTCCAGAGGATATTCCAGTTAGATGCGGTGAACATGGATGCAAACATCCGAAACGTGTCAGACACATTCACATAACAGTCAAACAGGTTCAGACAGCAAATCAGCAGGAACGTACGCCCCACCTGAAACAATTTGAAAAACAGCTTCCCATCCACCGAAAATCGTTCGTGGAAGCGTGCATACAGCGGTTCAAACTCTTCCGATACCATCAGGACGACGAAATTCGCAAGTCCCCATACGATAAAGTTCCAACTGGCTCCGTGCCAGATTCCCGTTGCAAACCAGACCGTAAAAGAAGCCGCATACACCGGCAGCCGTTTTCCGACCACTTCTCCAAAATGATTTCTGGAAAATTTGGAAAATTTCTGCATGGGCCTGCAGACGGACACCGGATAAAATACGTAATCCCGAAACCAACTGCACATGGAAATATGCCATCTGCGCCAGTACTCTTTCAGGGATTTAGAGAAATACGGTCTGTGGAAATTCTCCTGTACGGTAATCCCCAACGCCTCTGCGATTCCGATGGTGATATCGATGCCTCCCGTAAAATCCGCGTAAAGCTCCAGTGTGTAAAGCAGCATTCCCACAAAAGCATATGCCCCGTGGTAAGTGCCCGGATCGCCAATAATGGTGCTGACACCCGCCAGAATACGGTCTGCAACGACCATTTTCTTAAAATACCCCCAGAGCATTCGCTGTAATCCAAAGCAGAACGTTTTGCCATGAAAAGAATGGCTTTTATAAAGGGTCGCTGATAAATCGCCGAAACGGCTGATAGGCCCTTGAATCAACTGCGGGAAAAACGATACGAACAGTGCGAATTTAAAAGGATTCTTCTCTGCCGGAATACTTTCCCTATAGACATCAATCAGATATCCGATGGACTGAAACGTATAGTAGGAGATGCCAAGGGGCAGAACGAGTGTCACAAAGGAAAGCTTCTCCGTCTGTCCAAAAACCCCTAAGATTCCATTTATATTAGAAATAAAAAAGTTTGTATACTTGGTAACCGCAAGAATACCCAAATTAATAAGAAGACAAGCAAGCACCCATCGAACACGGATGCTTTTCTGTCTGTTCTTATATACTTTTTTAATCTCGGCGGACATGATCTTCTTATGCTCTTTCAGATAAGCACGCTGCCTGGCCGCATTGTCCTCGATCCGGCGGGCGGCGAAATACGTCGTCAGCGTAGTCGCCGCTATATAGATCAGGTAATCTGCTCCTGCAATAAAATAGAAGACGTAACTCGCCCCCAAAAGGAGCATCCATTGGTATTTTCCCGGAATCAGGTAATACAGCACAAACAGCACTGCAATAAATCCCAGAAATGCATATGATGTAAAGAACATAAGCCGACTCCCTGTCGTTAATCTTCGTCTTCCAGCTTCTGAATCAGTGCATAGAGTGCTTTGGCAGAGTTAAAATTCTCCGGCTTGATGTTTCCGGCCGAGATCGTCACATCGAACACATCATTGATCTCCGCAATCAGTGTAACAATGTCAAAGGAATCCAGAATCATATTGTCGATCAGGTGTTCCTCCTTCTCAAAGTCAACGTCAGCATGTAAAGATCTCAAAATCTCCAGTAATTCTTCCATGGTTTCTTCTTATCCTTTCTCTTGGTTTATCCGGTCACTGACCTTCATAGGAACGCTTCAGTGCGATCCGGTCCAGCTTTCCATTGGCGGTAAGCGGCATCTGATCAATCCGTATAATCTTATTGGGCAGCATATATCGCGGCAGTTTCGTCTTCAGGGTAGCGGTCAGCTCTTTCTCTGACAAATCTCCCACGAAATACAATACTATCTTCCCCTTTTTTGTATCATAAATGCAGGCAGACATCCGGATGCCCGGAAGCATGTCTACATTGACCTCAATCTCTCCCAGTTCGATCCGATGCCCCATATGCTTGATCTGGTAATCCTTACGGGAAACAAACACCAGTTCTCCCTTCTCGTTATAACGACCCATATCTCCGGTCCGGTAGATCAGCTCCGGATATGCTTTGTTCAGCGGGTTCTGCACAAATGCCTCACCTGTGCGGACCGGGTCGTTATAATATCCCAGCGTCAAAGCAGTCCCGCGGACACAAATCTCGCCCTCTTCTCCTTCTTCCGCCAGCCGATCTTCTTTTGTCAGAAGCAGAATCTCCCGATTCTGAAACGGGCGCCCGATGGGAATCGCTTCGTCATCCGCAAATTCCCGCTCTACCCGGTAATAGCAGCACATGCCTGTGCACTCTGTAGGTCCGTACAAATTCGTAAATGTCGCATCCGGCAGCGCTTCTCTCCAGCGCCGAAACTGTTTGATCGGAAATACTTCGCTTCCAAAAGCAACCGTATGCAGATATTCCGGCTTTACCGTCTGGAATGTATCAAAAGCACTCACCATGGTGAGAGCGGAAACAACCCAGCAGATCGTATTGATCCTGTACTTGTTCAGATATTCCACCAGTGCTACCGGGAATGAAAAACAGCTTCTCGGAATCAGATACGTCGTTGCACCAAACTTAAGTGTCGGATACAGTTCTTTTAAACAGGCGTCAAAATACAGCGGCGTCTGGCTTCCAAATACCGTATTCCCGTTAAATGCCAGCACTTCTGAAAGCTGTTCAATATAATCGATCACGGACCGATGACAGGCGGCTACACCTTTTGGCACTCCTGTAGAGCCGGATGTAAAGACAATATAAATGGGGTCCGTATCCAACGCCTTCTCAAAGATCCGTTCCAGTGCCTCCTCCTGAACCTTCGTCCGGATGATCTCGTCATAAAGAACGGCCTCTCCTCCCTTCAGGTCAAAAGTTTTCGCCTTTTCAAACGTCATTTCATCACAGATGACCAACGGTGACTGCACATTGTCCAGAATCATCTGGATTCTGCCTGCCGGCATCTCCTCATCCACCGGAACATAGAAGTCTCCGCCTGTCACGACTCCAAAAAATGCCGCGATCTCCTTAGGCGCCCTCTGCATGAATACTACCACCGGCTTCTTATAAATTCCTTTTTCATAAAGGAAACTTCCGATGCTCCTGCTCTGCTCATAGACCTGTCCGAACGTCAGTTCGTTTGTGCCGTCTGAGTAAGCTGTCTTGTCCGGCTTTGCTTTCACAATCTCATTTAAATATTTTAAAACATGATTCTGCACGATGATCTCCTGTTTTCTCTCAGGGCAGGTCAAAAAAACCGCTTCCGTCTCTGCGCTCTGCGGCTTTCTCCCATATGATTGCCTGTTGAATTATAGCATACATGCCCTTTGTTTGCAAGGTTTTTCACTGGAAAGAGGGGTGCCCGCTGCACGGACACCCCTTTGTAAACGTCTTTATAAAATCAGCCATTAATCATAAAGGACAGCAGCTTGTCGATATCCTCTTTTTCATAGGCGATGATCTCCAGCTCCGGAATCTCCCCGTTGGAGAAAATATTTGCCAGCGATACATACTGGCAAAGCTTGGACTTCAGATTCAGTCTGTCTCCCTCGCCGGTTACCAGTTCTACTTTTCCTGCACAGCTATCTACCACTTCAAAAAATTTGTTCACGTCTTTAATGTTCTGTACTTTCATGTTCTTAATCTCCTTTCCTTCTTTACGCCCTCATTATACTGAAGACCATACGAAAATGCAAGTGCTTTTTTCCTTATTTTTCCGGGGTTCTTCAGGGTGTCCGGCCCGGATTTGTTCATCTTGACCCGAAAGCATCTGCGCATTTTCCGGTTTTCGTCATTTTCTATTCATTTGATAGTCAAAGTATTGTTTGGAGAGGTAAAAAAATTATAATTTCCGTATGCTTTTTTCCGTAATTTCGATGCGTTCTTCCTTCAGAAGATGCCCTACCGCACGCTTAAACGCATTTTTACTCAGGGAAAACTCCCGTTTGATTACTTCCGGCGACGCCTTATCCGTAAACGGAAGGACCCCGTCGAATTCTTCAATCACCTTCATAACCGCTTCTGCGTCTGCGTTCAGTTGGAGATAACTTTTCTCCCGGATGCTCAGATCCAGCTTGCCGTCCGGCTTCACCGCCGTCACACGGGCCGTAATCTGATCTCCTACAGAAAGCTGGCCAAAAAATTCCCTGCTGGGAATCAGGCCGGAATAGCAGTCATCCACTGCCACAAAAGCACCAAAATTCTCACTGATCTGATAAATCGTGCCTGTGACATGGTCTTCCTTTTCATATGGACTGTCTGTCCGAAGATAATCATAGACGTTCATCGTCGCACAGAGCCGCTCGCTTTTATCGATATAAAGTGCTGCCAGGCAGTTGTCTCCCGCCTGAACTTTCCTGGTCTGCTGCCGGAAGGGAAGAAACAGGTCCTTCTCCAGCCCCCAGTCCAGAAACGCACCGATCTTCGCCACTTCCTTTACGGTAAGCCGGGCAACCTCCCCAAGCTTAAGCTTTGGTTCTATAGTAGTGGCAATAATCCGATCCTGGGAATCTTTATAGAGAAATACTTCCAGCTCGTCCCCGGTCTGCACGCCCTCCGGCACCTGCTTCCTCGGAAGGAGCACCCGCTCCTCTTTGGAGGTATCCTCCGCCAGATAGACTCCAAAATCCACCTGCTTTACTATTGTCAGTATCTGTGTCTTTCCTAATTGCATCCGTTCCTGCTCCTATCTAAATTCTACCACTGCATAAGTTTTACCGGATCCGTCTTCCATAAGAATCGTATATCCGTCCCCACACCGGCCAGCTTTCGGGTATATCCTGTCATTTAGTACCGCCTGTTTTTTGTACTCCGCACGCATCTGGCGAATTACAAATCCCTCTGGCAGATATCTCTCAGCCAACTGCACATATTGCCCATTATTTACATGATGATTGACATCTAAATGCCAGGGCTGAATGTCAAAAGAAGTTTCCTCTGTAAGAACTTCCGGAATCTCTGCCGGCCCGTCCTCACCTTCCATAGGAAGCCTGTCCTCCATTCCATAGGTTTGGATGACCTCCTCCTCAATACGGGCCGGACGCATCCTGCCTGTATCCATATACACCCATGTAGTATCCGCACAGGCGGCCATATGCCCTTCTTTGTCCGTCAGGCGAAAATTTCTCTGCCCGGTCACTTTGCCAAATGCATAAGGCCAGGTTCCCACCCGGATATGCTCTGCGAGCATTGGATAATGGAAAACCCGGATGCACCAGGAACGGAGTACCCACATCCGTTCCCGTTTTGCCAGATACTCCATCCCCACACCCAGATCTTCCGAGTGAAATGTGCTGCAGTCCTGAAAAGCGTTGAGGATGGCTGTCAATGTCATTCTTTGTTCCTGATCCACTTCTGTCAGACGTACCCTGCTGTTATATTCATACATACACTTATTTCCTCTTTTCACTTTCCCCCTGAGGGCCGGAAACGGAGGTCCTGTCCAAAGGATTTGTCCGCACTTTACGGCCGCTCTTTTTCATTATAATCGCAAAGTCTGCAAAAATCCACCCTTTTATATATGGAAGAGAAAGAACAGACAAAGACCGGCCAGCATAATTTCCAGCCATTCCCTGATTTTCCATCTCTTTTTTCTGGCAATGACATAAATAACAAATACTGCCAACCATATCCGCATTCCAGAACTCTTCTCCTTTTGTATATGTTGTCTTCTTGCTTCTTATAGTCACATTATAATTCTATTAGTCAGTATTTGCAACAAACTTTTTATCTTAATATATATATCAAACATCGGAAAATTGCACAATTTTACGCTATAGAACCTGAAAAAAGGGGGGAAATGAATGAAAAATATTGATTATGCTGCCATGGGCGGACGCATACGAAACGCACGGCAGGCTGCAGGGCTGTCCCAGTCGGAACTGGCAGAAAGATGCTGCCTGTCCATCTCTTTTCTGGGACACATTGAGCGGGGCACACGGAAAATGTCTCTGGAAACGCTGGTAGCCATCTGTGACATCCTGAATCTAAGCGCCGACTATCTGCTCCAGGATGAGCTTCCCGGCAGCGATGCTGTGATCGGAAATATTATTGCAGCGGTGAAGAAACAGGGCCCTTACCAGTATGACCGCTATCTGACCATCATCAAAGCTCTGGCAGAGATCTCGGACAAACTATAGCAGCGTATAAAAAAGCTCCGGGCCGGAGTGAAGATTTCTTCCGGGCCCGGAGCCTTTATACCCCGGTATTTTGTTTTTACATAATATCAATGGAACGTATTCCATTTAAGCGGGACAGCTCTTCGATATATTCGTCCCGGTTCAGTTCTTTCGGAAGGCGGACCGTTGTCAGTATCGTAAAGGACTGAACGCTTCCGGACTTGTCCACATCAAACCGGTCTATTTTACAGCCATCCATTTTCAGATAGTGCAGGAAATCTGCAGAAGCTCCGCCCTCATCCGCTTCCACATAAAGGGATACGTAGCGGGAATACTGATAGATCTTCTCCTCCAGCAGCGGGAGAAGATGAAGACCGGCCAGCAAAATCATCGTAGCCGCAACAGCACCGTCTATAAAGCCCACTCCTACTGCAAGACCAATACAGGCGCAGAACCAGATGCCCGCCGCAGAGGTCAGACCTTTGACCTGATGCCCGGATACCAGGATGGATCCGGCTCCGAGAAAACCCACTCCGCTTATGACCTGGGCAGACATACGGGCAATGTCCGAAAGCCCCGGATAGAGGACTTCGATATACTGTCCGGTCATCATAATCAGAGCTGCGCCAAGACAGACTACCGCATCTGTTCTGGCACCGCCTCCCCGCCTTTTTGCTCCGCGGTCGATCCCGATTACTCCGCCCAGCACTGTGGCTGTCAGCAGCCGGATAATAACATTTTTCAGACTCCATGCACTAACATCGATCAGAAACATCTTTCTTGTCCTCTCTTTTGTTCTTTTTTAGTATAGCAGATGTGAGGGGTAAAAAAAAGAGGGTATTTTCATGCGGGGAACGGGGGAGGCGGACATAAAAAACCGGCCGCTATGGCGCAGCCGGTTTTCTTCGAACAATGCTCTTTTAAACAGAAGGCATCAGACATTCTCCTGGGTTTTGGCCTGTACCTCGGCCCAGGACTCTTCGTCAAATTTTCGGTCTTTGTAGTAATAGGGACGGTCTTCTTCGGTAATGCTGCGGATTACTCTGCAGGGATTCCCGGCAGCAATGACCCAGTCTGGAATATCCTTTGTAACTACACTTCCGGCACCTATGACGGTATTGCTTCCGATATGTACTCCGGGGAGAATGACCGTGTTGCCTCCAATCCATACATTATCTCCGATGGTCACACCGATGCCGTATTCATAAAGTGTATTTCTTGTGTCCGGATGCACCGGATGGCCTGCCGTATAGATGGCAACATTGGGCGCGATCTGGCAGTTGTCTCCAATAACGACTTTTGCCACATCAATAATCGTGCAGTTGTAATTCATAAACAGGTTTTTTCCCACTTCAATGTGGCTTCCATAGTCACAGTAAAAGGGCGGATTGATAAATGCCCTTTCTGATTTTCCAAGCAGCTTTGCTGCAATCTTGCTGATCCCGTCAAAGTCAGAGCGGTCTATGGTATTCAGCTCCTGCAGGATCTTTCTGCACACCCTCTGCTCCTCCATCACTGCTGCATCCGAAATGTAGGGCAGCTCACGGTCTCTTCTTTCCAGATGATTCATCTGCCGTTTCCTCCACCTGTTAAATTTTTGTCAATCTTATAACTGCTTTCTGCAGACAGCAGTTACGTCGAAGCATCTCCTGCCGCATCGTTGCGCCTGCTGTCATATTCGGCACATGCTGTGCTTACTATTTGAATGATAATATATGATATGCGGGATTACTATGACTATTTTCGCCGATTATTATAACAATCGTATATTCTCCGTATATATGCTTTTACTCCTCCGGCTCCACCGGCCTCCACGCCCGGCCAAACTCTATGTCCCGAAACAGCTCCGCAAGTCCTGTGATCTGTTTCAGTCTTAGAATCTCGTCCTCATCCATCCCCAGGTGTTTGGAGATCCATGCATCCGAACGTCCAAGGTCATGAAGCTCCCGGACGATATTGCTCATAAGATCTACGATGTGATTTCCTCTGGCACGATTGTGGCGGATCGTACTTGCCATCCGCTCCGCGATGGGTTTATCGATAACCGACACCGGGAGCCTTCCCTTTTCCCGCTCGAAAATATCCGGATGATCCAGCATCACCCGATAGCGGTGAAAGCCGTCTACAATAATATATTTGTCCGCCGCTTGGTCGTAATAGCAGACCACCGGCATGGTATATCCGTCCGCCCGGATGCTCTCATAGAGCAGTTTCATCTCCGGCGGAGCTACGGCATTGGGATTGTACGTATTGGGTTCGATCTTCTCAATGGGAACCGAAATCACTTCATAAGCCGGACTTTTATACTCCATACTCCATCTCCTCCACACTTCTGTATTTGTCGCGAATCATATTGATGCGCCTCTGCTGTTCCCTGCTCATGCCAAATCCCATAAACCGACAGATGTGATCGTTTTTCAAAATGCAGTAGCACATCCGCTTCCAGCTTGGAACGTCCTTCGAAGTCTTAATGTCATCTGTATGATCCGGAATCTTGCTCCGGAAGATCACACGGGATTTTTTCTGAAGCGTATAATTGGAGACGCCATTTCTCTGGATCTGATAGCCATGTTCCTCCAGCTCCCGGATGGTTTCCTCATCCAGACCGCCTCCTGTTTTATGCCAGAACTCAATGGACGTATTGAATTTTTTTATATAGTTATTGCGCAGCCGGTCCGGCAGCGTCTCTAAAAGGAACATGGTATAAGATTTCCAGGTGTGGCCTTCCGGAAGTGTTACATTCCGGTATCCCATAGCCTTTGTTCTGCCGTAGATACAGCCAAAGTTCGCTCCCTGCACCCGGCCCACCAGCTTCACCCAGATTTGCGGATCGATGACTCGGTACAGATTCAGTGCATCTTTAGAATAATCGTTAAAGGGAGAAGCCACGCGCATCTGGGATACTTTCAGCCCGGCCATATAATAGAGATCATATAAATGATTATAATCATAATGGAACAGCGCATTGGCGTGCCAGACGTCCTCCGTCGTCCAGTCATAGAGCGGAGACGCACACCAGACATTTTTAAACTGTCTGCTGATCCAGCACATTTCTTTGTAGCCGTATTTTTTATTGACAAATCCGCTGTAGCGCTGCAGCGACTCATCCGCACGCATACCCAGCAGACAGACCGTCCGTTTTCCGCCGTGCAGAAGGCGATACCACCGCCCGAACTGCTTTGCCAGGTCCTCCTGATGCATTCGGTAACGGTAAGTGCTCATAGGATTGTTCTCCAGACTAATTACATACTCTTTGTCAGGCATAGGACGGACCCATATGTCCTTCTTCATATCGTCCCATGGATACCAGTACATTTCATAGCTGCTCAGTGCCGTTCTCGTAGCCATAGGCAGACAGACCCAGTAAAGTTCTGCCTCGTCCTTGTAGCGTTCAAAGGTACGCTCCACATACTCGCTTGTCACCGTATACTGGGCCTCGAAGTCCTGATGAAAAATGCCCACCGTCTTCCATGGAAAATGCTTCCTCCGGTAATCCATAACCAGATTGAGAAGCAGGCCGCTGTCCTTCCCTCCGGAGAAAGAGACATACACATTGTCAAATTCCTCAAAAAGAACTCTCAGCCGGTCCTGCAGCGCCTCGTATACGTTCTGTTCCACATATTCTTTTGTCATATCGGCCACCATAATCCTATCTATCCCGCATATTAGGATACTAATAGAAACTAATTTATCACAGAAACGGCCGAAGTTCAATAACATGTGATAAATCTGCCAAATATGCTGTAATTATTGTTGCAGGATCTCTTACCCTTCTGTCTCCCGCAGCCGGTCTACAATGCTCTGTTTTTCCACCGAGTGCAGCATCGTTGCCGGCAGAAGAACTCCCACTGTCAGCAGGACAGGAATGGTCAGAAGCAGCGGCAGCACCGTAAAATGGTAGCTGAAAAACCAGATGTTCACCGCCAAACTTCGAACTGCCAGAAGGGACAGCAATGCTCCAAGGACCAGCGAAACCACGCCGGAAGCCGTTCCATAGCAGAGCCCTTCCATCATCAGCATGTGCAGCAACTGCTTTCTGGTCATGCCGATGGACTGGAGCATGGCAAATTCCCGGCATCTTGTGAGGATGCTTGTCATCATGGAATTGACAAAGTTCAAAAGGCCGATCATGCCGATAATCAGGCTCAGTGACCCGCCCACCACCAGCACGATATTGCGAAGACCCGCAAATTCCGCTTCTCTGATAGATTTGGAACTGTAGTTCATAAGCGGTTCTGTCTGTTCTGTATAACTTTTCAGAAATGCTTCCATCGCCTGCTCTTCGCCCTCCTGCACATTAAACGCATAACTCATAACTCCCGGTTCTGCAACCATTTCTTTATAGACTTCTGCCGGAAGATACCAGGAATAGTTCCATCCGACCATACAGGTGTTTGTATAATGCTTCATCCGGACTTTTGCCATGACTTCGAACTCTCGTTCGGTCAGTTCATTTTCCGTACGTTCTTCAGAAGTTCCTCTGCAGTTTGACAGCACTACCTTGTCGCCGATCTCCCAGTGAGCACTTTCCCACTGAATTCTTCCCTGATCGTCCTCTGTAACTCCTTCCAGAATATAATTTCCAGACATCAGTTTCTCCAGATCGATCTTTCCTTCCACCACATCCAGTCTGGACAGGGGCAGTTCTTCCAAGCCATAGACTGCACTCCCTGCGCCGCCGGTGATGGGATCTATATTCTCTGCAGGCAGCAGTGTCTCCGGGAGCTTTGTAGTGATAAATTCTGCATCCCGAATATTGGCAAACAGTCTTCCTCCTTCCAGAAAACCTGGTTCCTGCTCAATGGCCTGAATCATAGATTCGGACATGGAATTATCCGGCCCTGCATAATGATAATTAAAATAGTCTGCATGTCCTGCCAGGAAATCGGTATCCACAAACTTTGATAAAAATTTATCCATGTCAAAGCCTATGCTGAACGTATAGAATGTGTTAAACAATACCAGACTTAAAGACATAGAAATCACCGCCAGCGCTGTCCGTTTCCGGTTCCTCCCAAGGTTAGCCGCTGCCATACCAGCAGTCTTTGCTCCCTGTCCAGACCGGCGCCTTCCTTTTCGCAGAGTATGGTCATTGTCGGTATACCGGACCGCCTCCACCGGCGAGACTTTTGCCGCCATCCGGCCCGGCTTGGCAGTACTGACAGCTACAGTCACCAGTGCAAAGACGGCACTGCCCAAAAAGATCCATGGATTGGCGGACGTTTTAGCAGATATCCCGGTAGAAATACTATGCGACATCATAACCGGAACAAGCGCACATCCAAGAAACCACCCAAGGAACAGTCCACACGGAATCCCCATGCAGCACAGAAACAGTGCCTGCCGGCGGATGATCCCGCGGATCTGCCTTCCGGTTGTACCAATCGTCTTCAGAAGGCCATAGAACCGGATATCCCGGATAACAGATATCTGGAAAATATTATAAATAATCAGGTATCCGGCCAGAAGAATCAGAAGAAGTGCCGCCGACATCCCCCCGATGGTCACCGGATCTGCTTCAAGGCCGGCAGACAGATAGGACCAGTTCAAATTATATTCCAGATAATCCGGATCCCCCTCATCCAGAGAATAACCGCTCTCTTTGATAACCCGCTCCAGTTTCCCTTCCATTCCCACAGAGCTGCCGAACATCATATAGCTGTTGATGGCTCCGGTAATGTCATAGTTGTCCCGGTAACTGTAATACAGCTCTTCCAGGTGTGCATCCACATAAGCCCGGCTGGCAATCAGCATAGACACGTTAAAAACAGGATCCGGCTCCCACCAGCCGCAGAGCCGGAATGTCCTCGTCACCTGCTGCCCGTGTACGGTCAGTTTCAGTTCTATCGGCGCACCTATTTCCAGCTCCACCCCCAGAAGCTTCGCCGTCTTCGTATCTATCATCAGGTCATCCTCTGCCTGCGGAATCGTTCCTTCCACCGGTTCACAAAATCCAAGACGGATACCGATTTCATCCATATAGTAAAATTCACCCCGGCGTTTCCGAAGCTCCTCATTGTCCACACTGCTGCTCAGAATCCGGTTGTAGCTGATCTCTTTAATGAGATCGTGG
Organism: Lachnospiraceae bacterium; assembly: GCA_910574965.1. Classification (GTDB taxonomy): domain Bacteria; phylum Bacillota; class Clostridia; order Lachnospirales; family Lachnospiraceae; genus Hominiventricola. The sequence goes on from CAJTDB010000017.1 coordinate 12,490, forward strand.
TCCTTTACGGCTTCATATTGTTCATCGGTAATGTATTTTAACGCCGCCATCCCGTCCCCGCCTGCCTGGCGCATATTTTCCCTTTGAATATTTTCGATGATTCCGCTTCCGATCGTAAAGACCGACGTAAATAAAAGGGACGTCAAAGCAATGGCCAGTATGGCAATAATATTTCTAAACCGGCTGGCAAAAAAGTTTTTGTCTGCCAGTCTGTGAACTGCCTTTTTATTATTTACTCTGTACATACTGGTCACCTGCTATTCTTCCGTCTTCGATCCGGATAATCCGGTCTGCCATCTGTGCAATCTCCTCATTGTGCGTAATCATTACCATAGTCTGCCGAAACTTCTCGCTGGTCACTTTTAAAAGTCCCAGTACATCCGCACTGGTCCGGCTGTCCAGATTGCCCGTCGGCTCATCCGCCAGAATGATGGCCGGCTTTGACGCAAGTGCTCTGGCGATGGCCACCCGTTGCTGCTGTCCGCCGGACAACTGATTTGGCAGACTTTCCGTCTTCTCCGACAGGCCAAGCGTATGAATGATTCGGTCGATGTGCTTTTTATCCGCCTTTCTTCCATCTAATTCAATGGGCAGGACGATATTTTCATACACATCCAGCACCGGAACCAGATTATAGCTCTGAAAGATAAAGCCGATCTTTCTTCTGCGGAATACCGTCAGTGCATCATCTTTCAAGGAAAAGATATCCTTTCCATCCACAGTAACCGTTCCCTCCGTAGGACGGTCCAGACCGCCAATCATATGCAGAAGTGTAGATTTTCCGCTTCCTGAAGTTCCAACGATAGCCGCAAATTCGCCTTCTTCGATGGAAAGATTTATCCCGTCCAGTGCTTTTACACACGTATCTCCGGTTCCATAATATTTCCGGAGTTTTTTTGTCTTTAAGATCGCCATATGTTTTTATCTCCTCCAAAAAAGAATAAGATCATCACCCGTAACGACCGATTTCCTTCAGAACGGCCCTCTTTGTGATGATCTTATTATAGTTCATGATTCTTTCCACAATCTTTCCGAATCATTACAGTTTTGAAAGAATCCGGCAGTCTGTTTCGTCTGCGCACCAAGTGAAATCATTTTGGCAAAAATAATGAAAATACAGACCCTTCTCCCGGCACGGATGCCACTTTAATATATCCGCCCTCCCGCTGAAGAATCTCCCGCGTCAAATACAGACCAAGACCGACTCCTTTCTCCTCCTGTACTTTAGGCGAACGGTAGAAGCGGGTGAAGATGCGGGATGTATCTGCTTCCGAAATGCCGATTCCGGTATCCTTTACGTCAATCCGGACAAACATCTCATACGCCTGCACGGATACGGACACTGTCCCTCCTGCGGGCGTATATTTAATCCCATTGTCCACCACATTGGACAAAGCCTCCATCGTCCATTTGGGATCAAAATAAGCACAGATATCCGGCACTTCTCCTTCAATATAAAATTTTACGCCCTTTTCCCCGGCCTCTGCCGGGCATAAAAGCCCTTCAATCAGCTCCCGGATACTGCTCTTTCTGGGCACCACAGCCACAATGCCGTTTTCCAGGCGGGACACCCAAAGCAGTGACCGGAGCAGAAAATCCAGCTTTTTTGTCTGCGCCTCAATCTGCCCGGCAATCCGCCCGGCCTCGTCGTCCAGACCTGGATGCTCTAAAAGCAACTGTATATACAGAAGAATATTGGCCACCGGAGTCTTGGTCTGATGGGAAATGTCGCTCACCAGTGTCTTAATTCGGTCCCGCTCTCCGGCCGTCTTCTGACGCTCCTGCCGGTCCATCGACAGATACTGGCACATCCGGGACTCCAGGCGGGACAGAAGGTCCTCTGTATATTCGGTCTCAGAAAAAGTACCGTCCAGGGCGCTCTCCAGCATCCGATCCATTCCTTTAAGAATCCGGCTTGTTTTCCAGTACATAAGCCCGGCAGCCAGAATGGCCCCGGCGGTCAGAAACACCCATAAGACTTCCATCTTCTATTTCTCCTTCTCCCACATATATCCGATGCCGTACACGGTACGGACCGGCAGCCCTGGAAGCTTTTCCCGCAGACGCCTCACTGCAACGGACAGCGCATTTTCCTCTACAAACTCTGCCCCGGCAGACCAGATTCGGTCAATTAGGAATTCCCTCGGCATGGTCTGTCCAGCATTCTTAACCAGAAGTTTCAAAAGCTTCTGCTCTGTCTTGCTAAGCTCTACCGGCCTTTTGTCTACTTCATACTCCATATGTTCAAAGTCAAAAGAAAAACGTCCCTGCACAAAGACTGCCTGTCCAAAAGTCTTCCTGCGAAGAACTGCATGAACCCGTGCCCGCAGTACCATCAGAGAAAAGGGCTTTGTAATATAGTCATCCGCTCCGCTCTCCAGTCCCGTCACGATGTCCACCTCCAGATCGTTGGCCGTCAGGATAATCACCGGAACTTGGCTTTTGGCACGCAGTTTTCTGCACAGAGCAAGGCCATTTCCATCGGGCAGGTGAATGTCCAGAATCACCAGATCCACATCTTCTGTAAAGAGTTTTTCCGCCTCCGCTATCGTATATGCCTGCAGCGTCTCTTCCGCTTTCAAAGACAGCGCAATGCCGTCATTCAGCGTACGGTCATCTTCAACAATCAGCAGTCTCATAATGTTCACTCCTGATAAAACGCATCCAGGTTCCGCCGATACAGTTTCGCCGGCCGGTGACCTGCCCCGTCCCATATATTTTCAGTCTCGGTTACGTATCCGGCAATCTTCCGGCGAAAATTCGGCGTCAGAAACGGCCTTCCCTGAATCGTCTCATAGGCTTTCTGAAGACTTGCCAGCGTAAAAGTCTCCGGCATCAGGTCGAATACAATCTTCCCTGTCTCTCCTGCTTCCCGCTGAAGTGCCAGATAGGCACACAGAATGATACGCGCATGGTCAAAGGCCAACCCCTCTGCCGCAAGGATCTCATAGTCTGTCGTCTCATGATGGGCACGAAAGCTTTTCTTCTCCCGAATTGCTGCTTTTAGCTTAAAAGCGTTCCTGTCTTTTGCTTCAAGCCGAAGTTCGTAATCATATACCAGCTCTGCATGGTCTTCCTGGATTTCTTTTTTCACCTGTTGTTTGTCCAGCTCAATGTCAAACCATTCGGCTTCCCAGGCGTCCGACCCCCCACGGACCTGATAGCGCTCTCCATCAATCAGTGCGAGAAATGCATGGGAAATGATCCAGCCTCTGGGATCTCTGCCCGGCTCACTGAAGATTGCAAAAGGATTCAGATAGGCTTCCTCTACTCCTGTCTCTTCCCGAAGTTCCCGGCCTGCCGTATCCTCCACGCTCTCTCCCGGACGGCAAAATCCTCCAGGCAGTGCCCAATGGTCTTTATATGGAAAAGAGCCCCTCCGAATCAGCAGAAGTTTTAATTTCCGCTCCGGATCTTTCCGATAGTTTTTATTCCCGTCAAGAACATAGGTTTTCATAATGGAAAAAACAGCTATATCCGCAGCTACAGAAGGACGGTCAAACTGGGTAATGTCATAGGAAACCAGATACGCCTGTTCTTCTGCTGACAGATTCTTACTGTCGGTCATATCTTATGCGCCTCCATAGTCTGATGATTTTTCAGTGTTATTATAGCATGTGTCCATAAATAATTCTACGTTATCTGTGGTTCTATTTATAGTTTGAAAACATGTAAAATATTCTTGACATTTTGCAGCGATTCGTATATGATATAAATGTAAATAATGTTTAACATTTTGCCCAAATGATTGGAAAACTATTTTGACACGGCTTTGTCAGAATATGTATATTTGTGGAGGTATCGCATGAAAAAAACAGACGAGATGGACCGAAACATACAGCTTCGCTCGGAACAGCTAGGCTACCGGATTACCCTTTTGATTCTTGGCCTATGGACACTTTTTAACTGCTGGCAAACCCTTTGGAACCAGGCACCTTACCAGCCTCTGCCGGGACTGATTTTCACTTTTGCAGTATGTGTGCAGAGTTTTTCTCAGATGGCCCTGAAACAGAAAATGACAGCCGGGGACGAGGAATACCAAGCACCGAACACGCTTCTCTGGACGATAATCGGTGCAGTCCTTATCGCCGCTGCCGGTCTGTTCCTTGGTACGGCCCTTATCATGAGAGCTCAGAGCTTATGAGAAACCGAATCAAGCAGCTTCGAAAAGAAGCCGGACTGCGCCAGGAGGATCTGGCACGGTTAGCCGGTGTAAGCAGGCAAACTATTATTGCCATCGAAAATGACAAATATGACCCGTCGCTGGAACTTGCCATGAAGATCGCGGGACTGTTAAAACTCTATGTGGAGGATATTTTCTTTTTGGAGAGCTGAATCATAAAACCCTTTTGTCCGCTCGTCAAAGCACACCATCTGCACTTCCTCAATCTCCGGATGGGACTGACAGAAGGACAAAATGGTGCGGACTGCGACTGCAGACGCTTTCTCCAGCGGAAAGCGATAGATCCCGGTACTGATGGACGGAAATGCCACAGTCCGGCATCCTCTTTCCGCCGCCAGTTTCAGGCAGCTTTCATAACAGCTTTTTAAAAGTTCCTCTTCTCCTCTGCTTCCTCCGTTCCAGACAGGTCCCGGCGTGTGAATCACATATTTTGCCGGCAGGCGGTAGCCTTTTGTAATCTTCGCCTGCCCGGTCTTACATCCATGCAGCATTCTGCATTCCGCTAAAAGCTCCGGCCCCGCTGCACGGTGGATAGCGCCGTCCACTCCCCCGCCTCCTAGCAAACTGGTGTTCGCCGCATTGACAATGGCATCAACGGAAATCTTCGTAATATCTCCGGATACAATTTTCAGCATCTTTTTCCCTTCTTTCATCAATTATCTGGATATTTCTATCATACATGGGTCTGGCGTCTTCTGCAATCTGTTTTTTACGCAAAGCAAAACAGGAGCGCTGGATGCACCCCTGTTTTGCTGTATTTCCATGCAGTTAGGAAGCACTGCGGGCCACTCTTCCGGACGGCCGGGCCAGCAGGATATTTTTATATCGGTAGACGCTGAGCACCAGTCCAAGCAGCATATAGGACACTACAATTCCGCTTCCCCCGCTGGAGAAAAACGGCAGAAGCGCAGCCGTCGGCGGCAGCAGGCCCACATTCATCCCGATGCTGATTCCCATCTGAAGCAGAAATACAATCCCGCAGCCGCTGCCGAGGATCATACCCAGTTCATTCTTCTGACAAAAGGAGATCCGAAAGATCTTCACCACCAGATAGAACATCAGGGCCGCAGCCAGGATACCGGCAAGCAGGCCGTAAGCAGAGATCAGGCAGACAAAGATATAATCATTATTATATCCTGGAAGCTCTACGATTCTGGCAATATTCTCCGTACTGCCTCCCATCAGGCGGCTGCCGCTTAGAATTCCTTTCATCTGGACGGTAAGATAGTTCTGGTCATCAGCACCGGTCAAGAACGCCTGTATCCTCATCATCTGGTAAGATGTCAGGCGCCCCAGAATCCCCATTCCGAGAAAACACAGCGGCGGCGCTGCAAAAAGGACCCCCAGCATGGTCAGTGCCGGCGCTTTTCGGACTTGATACCATCCTCTTTTGACGGCGATAGCCGTCAGACAAAGAAGCGTCCCCCATAAAACCACTCCCTGGGAAAATGCCGGAATACGAAAGGTAATCCACACCGGCACCAGTGCCCACAGCAGAATCTTTCCAAGCCCTTTATATCTTTCACCCCGATAGGAATAAAGGATTCCCCCGAAGAGCGGCACATACAAAAGCATCATCACCGGCATAAAGGCGAAAAAGGATCCCAGCCGGATATATAACCGCGCACCATTGATATACACGCCCGCAAAATGAAAACCCAGCAATACCAGTATCAGAAATACAGCAGCAGCCTGCTTTGCATATCCGGCCAGAATGCTGTAGTCCATCCGGTAAATTGCAAACATCAATGCGTATCCCATCAGCGTATACAGAATATGGGAGCTAAGATATCCATATCCTGCTCCGGACGTGTCACTGGTATACGCAGCCAGAACGGCATGGAGCGCTATGCTGGCCAGGCTGATGATGCCGATCATCACCAGTACTTCCACCGATATCTGCGGTCTGTGAATCCGGTCCAGAGATGTCCCTGTCTCCACCGGATCCCCCATATCCTGAATGGCCTTTTCCAGAGCCTCCTCTTCAAACATCCCTTCCGCCTCATAAGCCTCCGCCTGGTCCAGCACATGATCCCGAAGTTCCTCGCCAACCATCTCCCGTGCCTTTATGCAACGGATCTGTTCGGTCACTGTATTCAGATATTCATCCAGTTTCATCCCACCACCTCCAGCGCCAGAACGCTCATCACCGCCCTGGAATATTCCTGCCACTGGGATTTCTTTTCATCCAGATACTTTTTTCCGCTTTTTGTAATCTGGTAGTATTTCCGCACCTTTCCTATGGCTTCCTGTTCGTAGGATATCAGATACCGCTTATCCTCCAGGCTGTGAAGCAGCGGGTACAAAGTTCCCGCTTTCAGCTCGAACACATTCTCCGACCGCTGCCGCAGCGTGTCGATCATCTCATATCCGTACATGTCCTTCTCCGAAAGCAGCTTTAAGATTAACATTGCCATACTTCCGGACACCAAAGATCTGTCGATTGCCATCGTATACACCTCCTATTTAAGTTCCGCATCCAGACGCAAAAGGCCTGATACGGAAGCATGCTCAGACACTTTTGTGTCTGTTCATACTTCCGCCCTTTTCCGTCCGAATGCTGTTTTAAGTTCCGCATCCAGACTGATTTTAGTTCCACATCAAATGTCTGTATAGACGATCTATATATAGATTACCTATATAATATATCGATATTCTACATATGTCAAGCACTATTTAAAACATATGCGAAACAGACCGGAAACCTTCTGTTCATCAGGTCTCCGGTCTGTTTCCCTCTTGTCTGCCCTATCTATATGGTACCAGTACTATGTTAATTAAGCTTTTATCAATAATATGTATATTTTTATCAATTCGCACAATGTAACTGTACATAATTCTTTCGTCGGTCTACTTGAACCTCTTCATCTTCTGGTCTCATAAAACATATTGTCAATTTGCATAGAAACAAATAAAACCCAAATTGATTCAAAGATGTCTCTTTTGCTACTTTTCCCTGTTTTATCATTCTGTTTAAAACATCTTTGTTAAACGTATTTAAAAGACTGAAATCCACTACATAGCCTTCATATCTTTCGTCCGGTAAATATAATAGTCTATAGTGCAGATTATTCACTATATCAGCCTTATTGAGTCCAAGCGAATCTATATCTAATAACGGAGCAATAACAATTTCACCATCGTGATCTGCGCTACATGTATTAGAAATAAGCATCCCTTTTCCTCTATATGCAGATATGCTTCCATCTTCTTCGAGCCTAGTAAAAGGTATTCCGTCAAAAATATCTCCCTGAGTCAAATAGTCATATGCTTTGTAATTAAATAGATTCAATTTTTTCCCATTTAATTCAAACTGCTTTATTGCCGCTTTTGTCCTCTCTTTTACATATGGACTGATTGACGGAAATAAAGGTTGTGTAAAATCAATAAATTCATCTAACATATATCAAAAATATTTACTCCTGTAGGTTTGTAGATTTTTTTCAAAGATGCTTTGTAAATTTCTGCTTCCTCTTTTGTAAAATCTCTCATATCGCTTTCAAACAGTTCTTTAGCAAAATTGTAACTTGTTTGAATCTTTGTTTTATTCATTTGAGGAGATGGTGTTGTTGTTCCCATATCATTTTCAGAAATATTACCCATAATAGCTAAAGGGGAATCATTGTATATCATCCCACTTGTATTAAAAGTAGTAGTTAAGCTTAATGCTGAAAGAGCAACAACTGTCATCATTGCTCTCACACTAGTTGTATCATTTCTACTCGTCATATACAAACTCCCCTTTCCTCACTAGATTTTCTAATTTGTTATCTATTATATTACTTGTAATTTGCAATATTCCGTCAAATGCCTCTTTTTTTGACTTATAATTCACATCATTGTTAGCAGCATATCTGTCATTTATATCAATTGAAGCTGATACAGTATGTTTTCGCTCTCCGGCTATACATGTCCTTCCATTATTGTATTGTTGAACAGAAAATTCCCTTAAATTCTGCAATGTTATATTAATATAATAATGTTTTTTATATACATATGTTAATTTACAGGACAAATCATATAATTCGCCCATTTTTTTGTTTCTTCGCCAAATAGACTTTTCTTTAATATTTCTAAGCCGGTACCATCTAAACCATCAATTTCAACGTTTGTAATCAATCCCGCAAAAGTGTTATTGTTTTCTGTCATATTGTCAATAATTTTATAAATATCAGAGCATCTTTGTACCAAATACTCTTTGCATTTATTCCAATCAGACACAAACTCTCCATTATAATTTGTAATAAAGGACGATACAGATAATGCTATATTTAACATGGAATGCCCATTTTTAGTTTGAGCGATAATCCTGGGCACTTCGTCTTGCACCTGCTCAGGAATTGGCAAAATTGTCGATGGCATAAAATACTGTTGCAAAATATCTTCTGAATTTGTAAATTTTTTCCTATATTCCATAATTCTGGGATATACCAAGTTCAAATTTGTTTGCTTTATTATCATCTTCATTTCCTCCAGCCTTACTTAGCTTGTGTCACAATACCCAAATGTTTCAATGACTATTCTTAAAATTTCTTATAATTTTTCGAGTAAGTTGGACAGAGGTTACCTGCCCCTATGCTTCTCTTTCCTTTTCTGCTGTTTCAGTTCAAACTGCCGCTGTTTTTCTGTTTCCCGTTGTTCCCGTCTCACAGCCTTGCGTTCAGCTTTCAACTGCTCCTGCTGTAATTTCAAAGCCTGCTGCGATTTTGTACCTATGCCAGTATTCTGCGCCTGTTTCCGTACTTCCCGCTGTACTCGTTTCGGATTGCGACCATCTTCTTTTACATCAGTTGCCACAGCCGGACTAAATTTCAGTTGATAGTAATTTTTCAGAACAAAATCGTATACCTCATAATCCTTTGGTTCTGCTCCAAATGTGACCTTGCACACAGATAATTTTCCCTCTGATATTCGTTCAAACACTCCTATCCAGAATGGTTCTTCAAAAAATACGGTCAGTCTGCCCAATACTTTGTCCATGACAATTCCTCCTTGAAAATTGTAATGCACAAAGAACGGACAACCCAAGGAGGGAGGGTTACTTACACCAGAATGGTGCGGCGGGACTACCTACCCGCTCTATAAGAGATTGTATCCCTTATGTTGTGTTTTTATCTCTGTTCCTTGATTTTATCACAACATCCGGGATTTTGCCACAACAATATAGAGCACGTATGACAAACCAACCCTACGTTTATCAGATTTCCGGTCTGGCTATTCCCTATCCAAATTCTGCCGCACCTTTTTCTCTGCCCTTCTGAAGCCCCGTGATCTGCCGCATCTCCAGAGAGATCATAAGGACAGCCGCCGCTCCTGCCGCCAGGTCTGCGATGGGACCCGCATACATGATGCCGTCGATTCCCATGAACAGAGGAAAGATCACAATCAGTGGGAGCAGGAAGAGGATCTGTCTCGTCAATGACAGAAAGATTCCCTTTACCGGCTTTCCGATCGCCGTGAAAAAGGTGGCCGTTACCGGCTGTATTCCATTTAAAAATGTGGCAAATAAAAAGATTCGGAAATATCGAACCGCAAACAGAAAATACTCCTCGGATCCATCTCCGAAGACGGAAATAATCTGCCGCGGGATCAGTTGAAATAAAAGAAAGGCCGCCCCTGATACGGTCAGCGCATAACGCACTGTCTGAAAGTACACCTGCTTTACGCGGTCATATTTCTCTGCTCCATAATTATAGCCCGCTATAGGCTGCAGTCCCTGTGCCAGTCCGATCACAACAGAAAAATACAGCATAGCCACTTTGGATATGATACCCGCACAGGCAAGAGGAACCGATTCCCCATAGACCGATCTGGCTCCGTAGTAGGTCAGAGAATTATTCAGCACAATCTGCACGATCATCATGGCAATCTGGTTGAAGAAAGAAGACATTCCCAGAGACATAACAGGAACAAAATACTCTGCCCGAAGTATCAGGTGATTCTTTTTCAGCGTTACCGTCTTGCAGCGGAGCATATAGCAGAAGATCATACCCGCCGCCACAATCTGTCCGATGATCGTCGCCAGCGCCGCTCCTGCCATCCCCATGCCAAAGCCGAAAATAAACAGCGGATCCAGAACCGTATTAATCAGGGCCCCGGTCAGATTGCAGACCATGGAATATTTGGGAGTTCCGTCAGCTCGAACCAGATGGGCACCTCCGTTGGAATAGATCAGAAACGGAAACCCAATCGACGTGATTTTCGTATATGTAACCGCATAGCCAAGCACGCTGTCCGGCGCCCCGAAAAACCGAAGCATCGGCGTCAGGAAAAGCTGCGTCACCACACAGAGTATTGTTCCTGTCAGAAACAGAAGCACAGCCGCATTTCCCATATAGTAAACTGCCTGTTCTTTCTGCTTACGCCCAAGAGCCAGATTAAAGGAAGATGCTCCGCCAATCCCGAACAGGAGCGCCAGCGCCACGCAGGACGTAGTCAGCGGAAATGCCACATTGGTCGCTGCATTCCCCAGTTCTCCGATGCTTCTTCCGATGAAAAACTGATCTACAATATTGTAAAGAGCGCCCACCAGCATGGCTATAATGCTGGGCACCGCAAACTGCCGGATCAGTTGTCCAACGGGCAGTACCCCCAGACGGTTCTCTCCTGTATTGATTCTTCTCTCTTCCATCTCTGTACTCATCCTCCTTTGATCTCCGGAAGAAAATCTTCGGTATCTTTGCAGAAACTGCCCCCTGCTTTCCCGGCCAGTTCCTCCATCAGCGCATATGCCGCCTTCTGATCTTTCTCAGGAAAACTTATAGTATATATTTTGTTTACTGTACGCTGTTTTGCAAAAAGACAGAGTTCATCATCCCACTGATCTTTCTCCAGTACCTCCATGTCCATGGAACTGTCCTCTGCCAGAGAGAGTTCCAGCACTCCTGCTTCTTCCCAAAGCTGTGCTTCTCTTCCGCTTTCCCTCAGATATTCGTAAAAGCACCGAAGGATCCCTTCTCTTTCTGACAGATACAGCCACTCCGACTGAATCCTCAGGGCTTCTTTTACAGTTCCCTTTTGTTTCTTCTTTGTCTTTTTATCCATCTGTTCCTCCGCTGTCTGTCCGATCTCTACAGGCAGAATGTATCTTTGGACTGTACAAGCACCTGCACGTCGCATTTGGCACACCGCACACCGTTCACATGCAGTTCATAAGCAGCAGAAGCCTCCAGACGTTCTTCCTCCATATGAACTTCTACCTTTGTCGTATAGGTGTCCATCAAAAAGCTCCCAAAGGGAATCGCATAAGTGCTGCTTTGATGTTTCTGCTCTTCAAAGACCAGATCCACCGACACCGGTCCCCTTTTCTGGATCTCCATCCGGTTTCCTTTGATCTTGATTCGGTTCCTCACGGACTCCCGGATGCCCTCTAGCTGCTCTTCATAGACGATATAATGCGTACCGCTGCGCTCATAATATGCACCGATATGCACCATCTCAATGGTTTCTCCGTCTTCTTCATCCATATGCAGGCCGGAGATCGTCACCATAACCTCTTTTGTCATCCTTTGCACGCTCTCTTTCGCACTTACCTATCGTTGTCTTTTTATTGTATCTGTTTTCTGACAGTTATTCAAGTCCTTTCAGCCACTGAAAACGGACACTGACCGGAAGTTTTTCCGGATTCGGCGTCTCACAGGTAAGGCTCCACCAGGCTACGGTCCGGGCCGGCTGGTCTTTCTCCTCAAATATATACGGCAGTGTCATACACCCGGCCGCCGCAAATCCCAGCAGCAGGGAGCACAGCAGAATTCCCGCTCTCTTTCTCATACGGCACCTGTCTCCTTTCCTTCTCTTGTTTTCATTATGGCCAGGAAACGGACCCCTTATACCTTCCGTCTGCCGTAATCACAGAAATCTCGCAAGGTTCCTGGTTATACCATGCATTCAACACTCGATGCACAGGCATACCCTCCTCCGGCTGGTCTTCTCTGGCAGCCGCTTCTCCTGCCGGACCTTTTGTCACATACACTAAAGTCCCTCTGGAATATGCTCCATGAATCTGGATTTCCTGAAGAAATTCAGAAAAATCCTCCTGTCCGAGAACTTCCTCCGCAAAATAAAAACTTTTTAAATGATTAAAATCCATGTTCTTCTGCTTGTATTCCTGGTAAACTTCCTTTGCTTCCTCTATGGACGCACACGCAGTCTCAAAAGGCTCTTCGCTCTCCTCCTTGGACGCTCCGAATCCGAAGGTCAGAACATATGTTCCATCCTGTCCCGGATCCACTCCGACAGCGGACACCAGACTCTGCTGTTCCAGTTCCTGAGAGCTGCAGCCATTCAGCAGAAAGCAAAAACCGATGCAGGCCGCAGCGGCCGCACGTTTCCCGCTTTTCCTTCCACGGAACCAGTGGAACAGCAGCAGCAGAATCTGAAGAGGCGTAAATACCATATACAAAAGCCTCTGCCCCCATTCCATACATTCCGGCATACAGGCAGCGGCAAAAGAAAGAGCCGTCAGCCCGAAGAACAGCCCCTTTCTCCTTGCATCCGGTTCTCCGTCCAAAAGCGGCGCAAACAGGCTGCTGCACAGAAGAAACAGCCCGATAACCCATGCAAAGATAAACAAAGCATCCAGCCGCCCAATTACATTTCCGGGAAAATGCGCCAGCGTCATGGCAGAAGCCGCCGGGAACACAAGTCCCGTATGGCCTGCATTTCCATAAATACTGTAGGAAAACGCCGCAAATCCCGCCACGGCTGCCGCTCCGGTCAGCCAGATCTTTCCCACAGTTTTTGAAAATTCCGCCCTGTGCTTTGTCTGTCCCCGAAGGTGCCAAAGGCTCTGTACTGCCCCCAGCCAGCAGAACAGCTCATATCCCAGCACCCACTGCCTTTTGTCCAGAGAAAAGCGAAGTTCCAGCAGCCGTCCAATTTCCACCTCTCCGTACATCAGAATTGTCAGAAGCAGCAGCATACATATAAAAAACGGAAACAGTATCTCGCTCACCCGAAGTCTGCACTCCAGCCCTTTGTACAAATTATAATAGCAGAACAGATAGAACCACAGAAGAATAACCCAGAGCTTCGTTCCGGTCAGGAGAAAACTCTGAACCAGAAGACCGGTCATGCGGACTACCATCGTACCCAGCACCCAGTAGCCCCCATAGCAGAGCCATTTACTGAACCGGTCTGTCGGGCGGGGAACGGCTGCACTTACCCAGAGAACCGCTCCCAAGAACAGAAGGGAAAGAAGAATTCCGGCTGTATTTTCCCGATTCATAACCAGGGGCGGCAGAAGCGCCCCCAGGCTAATAACTGCAGACGCATAATTTCGGTATAACTGTCTTGTGGATATTTTATGATTTCCGGAAAACATATCAGCCCTTCTTTCTGAGTTTCACTCTTGCATCCCGCCTTGCAAAGACAGGTCTTTTTTTCATCATCCGAAACGGATAACGGATCAGGGAATCCCGCTTGTCCTCATAATCGTTCAGGTCCGAAGCCACATACGGCATCAGATAGGGAATCCCAAAACTGTTCAGATGAGACAGATGGATCAGCACCCACAAATAGGAAAGCAGGACCCCGTACAGCCCAAGCCATGCCCCCATGAAAATGCAGCCGTATTTCAGCAGCCGGAACGCAGAGGAAAACTCCTCATTGGGAATGGCAAAGGAGCAAAGAGCTGTAAAAGCTACTACAATTACTACAATGGGACTTACCACATTCGCCGCAACTGCAGACTGTCCAATAATCAGGCCCCCCACAATACCGATGGTATTTCCGATCGGACCCGGAAGGCGAATACCTGCTTCCCGAATCAGCTCAAAGGAAATCTCCATCAGGAGCACTTCCCCAAGGGAGGGAAAGGGCACCCCTTGTCTGGCCTCTGCCATGGACAGAATCAGATTCGTAGGCAGCAGACTTGTGTGCCAGGTGGTCACGGCCACATAGATAGCCGGAAAGCTCATAGCCAGGATGGCCGCAAAAAAACGAAGCAGCCTTGCAAACGTAGCAGTTTCAAATCGGTTGTACCAGTCGTCGCTTGTCTGAAAGAAGCTGTTATAATCCGAAGGAAAGATGAGCACTGTGGGCGAATGGTCCGTGACCAACACCACCCTCCCTTCCAGCACTGCCGATGCCGCCCGGTCCGGCCGCTCCGTGGCCTGAAACTGCGGAAAAGGCGACAGCCAGTGCTTTTCCGTCAACTGTTCCAGCATACCGCTGTCCAGAATACCATCAATCTCATACGCATCCATCCGTTCCCTGATCGTATCTAAAAGATCCGGATAGACCAGATCCTCCATATAGACAAGCGCTGTCATCGTATGGGAGCGGGTTCCGATCTGCTGTTCTTCCACTTTCATCCGCGGATCCCGAAGCCTCTTGCGGATCAGTGCCACATTCAGTTTCTCGCTCTCCGTAAAGCCTTCTCTGGATCCCCGCATAACCTTTTCACTCTCGGCCTTTGACACTCCAAGTCCCGGATAACCCTTACTGGAAATCTTATATACCTGATCATCCCCTTCAAGAAACAAGATTCCATTGCCTGCAAGAAGCGCAGCTTCTCCTTCTTCATAGGTGGACAGCGGCTGTACATCGGACAGGCCGATCACATGTTCTTCCAGCATAAGATTGCTGACCGCCACCTCCACGTAAACCAGCAGCCCCTCCTTTTTTCCATCCTGAAGGAATACTTGCCGATGCAGAATGTCATCACATCTTTCAAACCGGCTTTCTGCCCACTTAAGATTTTCAGACAGACTTTTGGAAATATCTCCCATACGGCGCCCTCCTGTACTCTGAAAAATCAAAAGGGGCTGTCAGAAGCTGCGACACAGCCGCTTGTTCTGACAGCCCCATTCCTGGGCATATTATCTCACCATTTTGAGATTCTATACTATTTTTCAAACTTCTGACGGCGTACATTATACGGCACCGTCAAATATACCTGCCGGGCCAACTGCCCGGCCTTCACTGCATGATATGCCTTTCTGGCCTTTCCCTGGGTATCAAAGATTCCAAATACAGTAGGACCGCTTCCGCTCATCATTGCTCCAAGCGCTCCTTCATCTTTCATGCACTTTTTGATCTGGTCAATCACGGGATATGCAGGAACCGTCACCTCCTCCAGCACATTTCCCATACGGGACGAAAGAAGTTCCAGATCTCCGGCCCGCAGCGCTTCGATCATGGAATCCACATCCGGATGCTGCTTTGGCCGAAGCTCGTTGGCATGAAGATTCTCATACACAAACTTGGTAGATACACTGATGCCCGGCTTGGCAATGAGCAGGTAACATTTCGGCATAGCCGGAAGTCCCGTCAGCTTCTCCCCGATCCCCTCTGCCAGTGCCGTTCCCCGAAGAATGCAGTAAGGAACATCCGCCCCCAGACGTACTCCCCGCTCCATCAGAGCCTTTCTGGACAGCCCCAGTTCATACATCTGATTCATTCCCCACAGCACTGCAGCCGCATCCGAACTTCCGCCCGCCATACCCGCTGCCACCGGTATCTTCTTCTGAAGCTGGATTGCTATGCCGTCCCGAATCTGAAATTCCTCTGTCAAAAGCTTTGCTGCCTTATAGACGAGATTATTTTCATTGGTCGGCAGATAATACAGATTCGTTCTCACCTGTATCCCTGGCTGCTTTGTCTTTTTAATCTCCAGCTCATCATAGAGACTGATGGTCTGCATCACCATTTTCACTTCATGATAGCCGTCCTCTCTTCTTCTGAGCACATCCAGCCCCAGATTGATCTTGGCCAGTGCTTTCAGCCTTATCTTATACATGGTATCCTGCCCTTTCCTTCCTGTTTGTACTCCTGCAGGCAACAGTTTAGCAGGTGTTTGACTGATTGTCAAAAAGTATCTTCCTATCCTCTGGCAATCTCCTTCACCATCAGTACCTTCTGCCCTGGTCTAAGGGTCTCTTCTTTCAGTTCATTCAGTTCCATTACCTCTTCGCATGTTGTCGCATGAGCTTTGGAAATATCCCACAGCGTCTCCCCCGGCTGCACAATATGAATGACCATTCCCGGCATCCGGCGGATCCGGTCCATATCCAGAGGCTCCTCCTCCAGATCCTCCACCAGCGGCAGAACAGCCGGTTCGTCAAAGAGCATCTGAAGCTGTACGACCGCCTTCATTTCCAGTTCCTGGGCATCCAGCATCGCCACCATCAACTGATCCAGGCACAAGAAGATCTGCCATTCACATTTCCCGCAGTCTTCCTGCAGCTCCGCCGTATGCTCAAAAGGAAACGTTTCCGCCGCGCAGGCAATGGGCTGCGCATCATCCGATGCCGCATACAGCACCCACAGCTCCACCGTTCCCTGAACGGTCAGGCCCTGTTCCCTCTGCTCCGCGTGATCCAGATGCACCTGTGCGCCGGAGCTTAAGATCTGCAGTACCTTTGGATCCGTTTCTTTCAGCTTCATGCGTCCATTGACCCGTGCCCTGGAGTCTGATAAATTTTTCACAAAGCTCCATTCATATTGTTTCTTTACCGGCAGAATCTCTCTGGTCAGACTGTAGGCATCGCAGAGTACTTCCGATGTCAGCTCCTCAAAATAACGCAACTGCAGATCCAGTACCGCGTCAATACGCACCATCCGCGGTTCGCCGTCATAATCCGCCTGGAGTTCCAACTCGCCCCGAAGGAGCGTGACCTCCGCCTTCCCGGTCAGGTCCGAGCGGCACTCCGCGCATTCCATCTCCTGATGAAACGGAATACCCTGTTCCAGCCATTGAAGCCGTCCCGGCTCATCCTCGCACTCATACAGGAAGAAGACAAACAGCTCCCCTTTCACCAGCAGTCTTCCTTCCTCCTGGCGTACCTCTGTCCCCTGCAGACGCATCTCTTTCCAGATGAGCCGGCGGATATTCGGACGCCCCGGCGGCAGGTTCATCTCTTCCTTAATCCGCAGCGTATCTTTTCTATGTACCGTTTCCTGCTGTAGCCTCACCGGACAGGTGCGCACATACAGATCCCCCTCCTCAGGCCGGCTGTTTACCAGCGGTACCGGCTGCTCTCTTACGGCATCCGCCCGCAGCGTAAGCACACACTTAATATTTGCCTTTCGGGAATGAATTGCCGATGCGTGCAGATCCTCTAACTCCCAGTGAAAATCCAGCAGATCGCCTTCTTCTAACTCATTGAGAAATATCGTCTCATCCACCGGAATACTGCCCTCTAAAACGTCCGGCATCCGGTCGGAGCCCTCTCCAATATACAGGATACGATACAGGAAGACTCCCCGCACCTTTACCTTTCCGCTCTCTCCCTTCACCTCATCCGGACGAAATTCTCCCTGTTTATGAATGACGCGAAAAATATCCGGCTTTTGATCCGGTACGTTCAGATCTTCCTCCAGCGTCATCTGGCTGACGGCCTTTCCTCTTCTGTGATTCAAAGTCACAAACCTGCGTTCCAGTTCCATATTCCGATCCTTTCTTTTTTCATTTACGCTGACTTACCGAGTGCAGAAAAGCACTCTTTTTGTCCATCTGCTCTATTGCTCAAAAACTACCGATTTTTCCATATCCGGAAGCTTCAGTACAATATACGGACAGGTAGTGGCCGCCGCTGCTTCCTCTCCCTTCTCCGGCCCCAGAAGTTTTGTATCCACATAGACCGCATTGCTGGTCAGATACAGTTCCTCCACGATGATGCTGTAGCCGCTGGTCTTCTGCTCCCCATAGCCTACACAAATATACAGATCCCCCTCATCCTCATAAGTCACTTTAAACGGCGAGACTTTTTTCTCTTCCAGCACGTTTCTCAGCTCCTCCGGGATCATCTCCGGGTCCAGCACTGTAAATTCCAGATCTGCGACCTTCTCTTCATCCTGCGTCTGCACGCCGCATCCTGCCAGTATGCATATGACCAGCATCACGAAACACCATTTCTTCATGTATGCATCTTCTCCCGTCTGTTTATTCTATCTTATGTGGAAAATTTCAGATTCAGACCAGTCTTATTTCTTGTATTCTTGTTTACCATCCTTTATAATATATGAAAAAGGGCCGCCCGCTTTCAAAGGCCCGCTTATCAACAGGATTAGGAGGATTTACCCCGTGCATTTCAAGATTGCAGAAGAAGACAAGACCAACCACCGCTACAGTGGTGTTCTTGCCCACCCGACTTCCTTCCCATCGCCCTACGGCATCGGCGACATGGGACAGGGAGCCTATGATTTCGTCGATTTTCTCGCGCTGTCCGGTCAGCATCTATGGCAGGTGCTTCCCCTTGGACCGACCACCGTGGGAGACTCCCCTTATCAGAGTTTTTCCGTCTTCGCCGGACAGCCGCTTCTTATCAGTCCGGACCTTCTGAAAAAGAAAAAACTTCTGAAAGAGGAGGACCTTCAGAATATACCGGAATTTGATCCGGATCATGTGGAATATGAAAAAGTCCAGGCATACAAAACCGCTCTTTTAAAGAAAGCCCATACCAATTTCCTTCACACGGCGGACAAAAATCTCCTGGAAGAATATGATGCCTTCTGTGACAGCAATGAGTTCTGGCTTCTGGACTATTGCCTGTTTATGGCCGGCAAAGATCATCACAAAGGACTTCCCTGGTACGAATGGGAAGACGGCCTTAAGGACCCCTCGCCTCAGGAGCGCAAAGAGTGGAGTGACATTTTAAAGAGTGACGTCAATTATTACAAATTCGTCCAGTTCCTGTTCTACAGCCAGTGGTACGACCTGAAGGAATATGCCAACAAAAAAGGCATTGCTATCATCGGGGATATCCCGATCTTTCCCTGTTTTGACAGTGCGGATGTATGGGCGAACAAAGAGATGTTCTGTCTGGATTCGAAAGGTTTCCCGCTGGAAGTGGCAGGCGTTCCGCCGGATTATTTCAGTGCCACCGGGCAGCTCTGGGGCAATCCGCTCTATGACTGGAAAGCACACAAACAGGACGGCTATCGCTGGTGGGTAGAACGCATCCGCAATCAGTTGGATCAGGTAGATTATGTACGCATTGACCATTTCCGCGGTTTTGAGGCTTACTGGGCCGTTCCTTACGGGGAGGAGACTGCTTTGAACGGCAAATGGAGAAAGGGACCCGGAGAAGACCTGTTTTTGGTCATTCGTCAGGCTCTTGACGGAGAACTTCCGATCTTCGCAGAGGATCTGGGAATCATCACTCCTGAAGTGGAACGTCTGCGGGATATGTTCGAATTTCCGGGCATGAAAGTACTGCAGTTCGGCTTTGAGGGAGGCGAGAGCACCTTTCTTCCCCATCAACTGGATACTCGAAACTGCATCTGCTATACAGGCACACATGACAACGACACCAGCCGGGGCTGGTATGAAAATACCACGGAGCAGAACCGCGATAAGATCCGCCGGTATATGAACACCGACGCCAGCAGTGTTAGCTGGGACTTTATCCGCACCTGTCTTGGGACGATTGCCAAATATGCCCTCTTCCCGGTTCAGGACCTCTTAAAGCTCGGCTCTGAGGCCCGCATGAATGTTCCGGGAAGCCCCTCCGGCAACTGGACATTCCGGTTCCGCTCCGGACTCCTTGACAAAGGTATGGCAGAAGGCCTGAAGCAGCTAACGGAACTTTACGGCAGATTTGGATAAGATACATATAGAAAGAAGGTTACTCCCATATGATACGTTTGATACTGGTTGCCCTGACGCTTCTGCTCTATCTGATTCTGGGCATCCCGGTACTCCTGATCGAATGGGTGATCGGCCGATGGAATCCCCGTCTCCGGGATATTAGCTGCCTGCGCATGGTGCAGGCAGCTTTTAAGCTGATTCTGTGGTTTACAGGCACAGACATCACCTATATCGGCCGCGAAAATATTCCAAAAGATCAGGCAGTCCTCTATGTCGGCAACCACAACAGTTATTTTGACATCCTGCTGACCTACTCCCAGTGTCCGGACCTGACCGGCTATGTGGCCAAATCCGAGATGCTCCGGTACCCCCTTCTTAGAGACTGGATGAAACGGCTTTACTGTCTGTTTCTGGACCGCACGGATATGCGTGCCGGTCTTCAGATGATTCTGACCGGCATAGACTATATTAAGCAGGGAATCTCCGTCTGTATCTTCCCGGAAGGAACCAGAAGCAGGGACGGACAGATGCAGCCCTTTAAGGAAGGCAGTATGAAGATGGCCCAGAAAACCGGATGTCCGATCATTCCTATGGCCATCACCAATTCTGCGGAGATTTTTGAAAATCATCTGCCGCGGGTCAAACCCTGCAGGGTCATTGTCGAGTACGGCGCACCTATTTACCCAAAAGAGCTTTCCAGAGAAGAACAGAAGTTCCTCGGATCCTATACCCAGAAGAAGATCCAGGCAATGCTCAATGAGCATCAGGTATAACGCTTCCGGCAGACGCGAAACATGAACAGGAGAGACATTTTATGAAAATTGTAGTACTTGCAGGCGGCATCAGCACAGAGCGTGATGTATCGCTCTCCAGCGGCAGAGGAATCTATCAGGCACTGAAGACAAAAGGGCATCAGGTAATCCTTTTAGACGTGTTCCTGGGCCTTCCGGAGCCAAAGGCCCCCCTGGATACATTATTCGATCAGGAGACTGACTGGGCCGCATCCATACAGGATGTATCGGAAAATGCTCCGGACCTGGAACAGGTAAAGGCACTGCGCCCGGATGCCAGAAGCCTCCTTGGCCCCTGCGTTTTAGAGCTTTGCAGCCTCTGCGATATGGTATTTCTTGGGCTTCACGGCGCCAACGGAGAGGACGGACGCATCCAGGCACTCTTTGATCTCATGGGCATCCGCTACACCGGTACCGGGCATACAAGCAGCGCCCTCTGTATGGATAAGCACATTACCAAACAAATGTTCAGAGGTATGGGGATCCCCACTCCGCCCGCTGTCACCGTCCAGAAGGGCGAAGCTTTTGAACTTCCGGCTGAGGTCGGATTCCCCTGTATGGTCAAGACCTGTCATGGAGGCTCTTCTGTAGGCGTCTATCGGGTGGATGATGTGTTTGACCTGGAAAAAGCACTTCATAAAGCCTTTTCCTATGAAGACCAGGTATTAATTGAGCGATGCATCATCGGCAGGGAATTTTCCATTGCCGTCATAGAAGGCAGGGCGCTTCCGGTCATTGAGATCGCCCCGATCAGCGGATTTTATGATTATAAAAATAAATATCAGGCCGGAAGCACCGTCGAGACGTGTCCGGCCCAAATTCCGCAGAATCTGTCTGCACGTATGCAGCGCCATGCAGAAGCCGCGTGTGCTGCGGTAGGTATTGAAGGCTATGCCCGCGTAGACTTTATGCTGGACGAACGCTCCGGAGAGGACTACGCCCTGGAAGTCAACACCCTTCCCGGAATGACCCCCACCAGTCTGCTCCCCCAGGAAGCAGCAGTGTTAGGCTATGACTATCCGGAACTGTGCGAATGGATTTTAGAGGTTTCCCGGAAGAAATACAACTGACCGCAGAGTAAAAAAGGAGCAGATTTTATGAAGCATTTCACCATACGCCAGTTTATGGAGGCCAGCGGCGGCACCTGGTACGGACCTTCAGAAGCACTGGAACAGGACATACAGGGAGTCACTATTGACAGCCGGCTTGTACAGGAAGGCTTTCTCTTTATAGCCGTCCCAGGTGCACAAGTGGACGGCCATCGTTTTATACCGGACGTCTATGCAAAAGGAGCCTTAGGAGCTGTCAGCCAGCAGAAGCTTTCCTCGCCTGCCGGACCATACCTTCTCGTGGAGGATACCCTTCAGGCATTAAAGGACGGGGCCGAGGCTTACCGGAAGACTCTGACGATCCCCTTGATAGGCATTACCGGAAGCGCCGGCAAGACCAGCACGAAAGAAATGATCGCTTCCGTTCTCAGCCAGAAATACCAAGTGCTGAAAACCATGGGCAATTTTAACAATGAGATTGGTGTTCCTCTGACCATCTTCCGGATTGATGACTGTCATGAAGCCGCTGTCCTGGAAATGGGCATGAACCACTTCGGAGAGATGCATCGGCTGAGTAAAATGGTTCGCCCTACCCACTGTGTCTTCACCAACATCGGAGTGGCCCATCTAGAGCATCTTGGAAGCCGGGACGGCATCCTAAAAGCCAAGGCGGAGATGCTTGACTACGCTGCAGAAGATGCAGTTCTCGTCATTAACGGAGATGATGACAAGCTGAACATTCTAAAAGACCGCGCCGTCACGTTCGGATGCAGTCCTTCCAGTCAGGTATGGGCAGAGCATATCGAAAATCTGGGCCTTGACGGGATCCGCTGCCGCATCCATGCAAAAGGACAGCATATGGACGTCACCATCCCCCTTCCCGGCACCCATATGGTCTACAATGCCTGTGCCGGTGTCTGTCTCGGCCTTTCTCTCGGCCTTTCCATGGAGCAGATCCAGAAAGGAATCGAGACTTTGAAGCCTTTAAGCGGCAGAAGCAACATTCTGCACACCGGGCGCTACACCCTCATTGACGACTGCTACAACGCCAACCCGGTCTCCATGTGCGCCATGCTGGACGTGCTGAATCAGGCGCTCACAAGAAAAGTGGCCATACTGGGCGACATGGGCGAACTCGGTCCTGATACTGAATCCCTTCATGCCTCTGTAGGCAAACATTTGGGGACGCTTCACATTGACCTGCTTGTCACCATCGGAACCCTCAGCCGGTCCATCCATGACGCCGCAGGAACAGCCTCCCCCAATACCGTCTGCCTGCACTACCACACCCGCAGCCAGTTTCTTACGGAAGCCGGAAAGATTCTGCAGGAAGGAGACAGTATCCTCATCAAAGCATCTCATTCCATGCAGTTTGAACAGATACTGTCCGCTTTGTCAAAGGAAGACTAAAGCAAAAGACAGGAGCTGCCCCCGTCAGGGCAGGACTCCTGTCTTTTCTGTCTTTGTATTCTCTTTTTCATTCATATAGCGGATGATAAAAGGTGCCATCTCCGCCTTTTTCTTGCCCATTACAAAGGCAAGCTCACTGTAAAGGGCATCCTCTGTCATTTTCAAATACCGTTCATCCGTAGCGCCCATCTTTTTCCCCTGGGCGGTCCGCACGCGCCTTCTTTGGTGCAGTGTCTTAAGGACTGCCACCCACTGACGATAGTCGCAGGAATTCAGCGCCTGCTTATAACTTTCCTCCCTGAGCTTCTCATTGGAAACTCCTATCTCCTGAATCTTAGGTATCTCATCTAACAGTGCCATCGCTTCCTGTCTGGTAATTACCTTTCTGGCATTGGCATCCTTTTTATCCACCGGAAAATATACCCGGTTCCCTTTGATATTCAACGGTACCAGCACATAGTACAGCCGTTTCTCATCGGCCCCCGCGATCTCCAGATGTGTAATATCCTCAATCTGACAGATCCCGCTGCGCCCATAGACAATATACTCTCCTATCTGAAACATCAGACAGCACCTCCTTTCAAGGCATCCGGCCTCACACCTGCCGGACATGAAAATTATCGTGAAAAAAAACCTGCATGTATCTGTGAACATGCTGGTTCCCTAGTTTCTACTCACCCTTCATCCTTTTATTTATCAGACATTTCCCCCAAATATATATACATCATACCAAATTTTCAAAATTTTTGTAAGTCCTTTTTTAATTATTTGACAATTTTTATTTACTTTATACAAAAATTCAACCTTAACCATGTGCAGTTTAACCAAGTCCAACCCCTTTCTAATGCGAAAACACCCCAAAACCGGTCCGCCAGGGCGCTCCCGTGTGGATGGGAGCGAACAGCCGACGTGCACAGTCTGCCTCAGACAGACACGTCAGTGTCCGAATGCGGCAGACGATGCACATCGGCTGTCCGATACAATTTCATATGAGCGCATATAGGAGCGCCCCGGCGGGCGCACCCTCGCCTTCTCCATCAGAAGAGCCAGACATACCCTTCCAGCTCGTCCAGAATCTCTTCCGCAGTCTCATAGCTCCCCTGCCACAAGCTTCCATTGCTTCCCGCAGGCGCCAGTACATAATCTTCTGCCCGGTCCTTATCCACCACAAAGAGCAGCGTATACGTAAGTTCCTCCCCGATCTCCATGGGGCGGAAGAAATAAGAGCTGCGTTCCTCCTCCTTCACATGCACTGCCTGATCCAGATAAACCCCCATTCGATCCATCTGAAGCCAGTAGTTCTCTTCCGGTACAGACTCATAATAATCCATTGCCCAGGTCAGACCGCCGTCCGGCTTTTGGTCCACATAAATCAGTTCAAAGTTCAGCGGCACCTCGCCCCGGATACTGTTCTCATAACGGTGCACCTTTATATCCACACGCAAGAACTGCTGTTCGACTTTATCCTCCCCCAGAAGGACCCCTTCTGCATTATAGTGCTGTCTGGTGTACGGCTTTAAAGTCCCATCTTCCTTCAGCCAGCCGTCAAATCTGGAAAAGTCAAAGAAATCCTTTTCCTCAAAGCCTTCTATGCTGTCCAAAAGCTCATAGTTCAGCACGGTGTAGCCTTCTTCGCCTTCAAAACTTTTCAGCTCTTCTCCAACGCCCAAAAGTTTCTCCTTTGGTATCCCCGCCTGCACCAACTGTTCCATTGTTTTTCTGCCGTTCTCATCGGCCTGCTCCATCTCTGCTTTTTCCTGTTCTCTCGCCTGCCGCTCCTCCTCTGTCTCATATGCCGCATCCCCTACACGCTCCACCGTCAGGCTGTCTGCAAACTTCAGAAGCTCCTCATGTTCCACCGGATAGCAGGATACCAGTTGAATCACACAGCCTTCTGTCGGATTAAACAGATATACATTCGTATTTTTCTGATATTTCTCTGCTTCCTGATAGGTGATGATGTCCGCTTCCATACCGCTCAAAGTCGTATGCTCCACCTTCTCGATTCCGCCGCCCAGTGCAATCTCTCCGTCCAGCTTATCCAGCTCCGCCATGGTCACAATAGGCATGATGGTAATGCCAAGACCGTCTTCCCCATAATATTTCCCGGCTCCCTGATCTTTGAACCCTTCCGGAAGATAGGAAGGTGTTACTTTATACTCTCCGGGGACCAGTTCATAATTGAGTTCAAATTCATAAACGGCCTCTCCGGCTTCCTGATGCATTTCCTTCTGAAAATAAGCCGCCGTCGCCATAACTCCCAGTGAACCTGCCGCCAGTACGGCACAGGCCGCCGCCGCTCCGGTCCATTTACGATATCCGAATCTTTTTCCCTTTTTCCTTTTCATCTGCGTTCCTTTTCCTTCCCGAATCATTTTATAAGTCGCCTGAAGCCGGTCCTCCACTACCTGGGGCAGCCTCTCTTCTATTCTGTTTTCCATCTGCTTCCCGTTACCCCTTTCTAATGCACCGCTGTGATTTCCTGACGGAGCATCTCTCGTCCCCGCTTCAGACGGGATGTAACTGTGTTCTCTTTCATGCCCATGCAGGCTGCAATCTCCCGGACCTTCAGCCCGTATACATAATGCAGTGTGAAAATACTCTGATCTTTCTCTCTAAGAGGTGCCACCAGCTCCCGAAAACCGGTGAAGCCGTCATAAGATTCAGATGCCCGATTCTCGATCTCCGGTACCTTTTCTATAGGGATGTCCCCTCTCTGCTTTCGGATCAGATCCTTGCAGTTATTAATCAGTATCCGTATCATCCAGGTTTTGAAATATGCGCTCTGTTTCAATGTATGGATCTTTTCATAGCAGTCCAGCACCGTCTCCGATATGGCATCTGCAATGTCTTCATCATTGTTCAGAAAGCCTCTGGCAACCTTGTACATGCTCTGTTTATTTTCCTCTATCAGCGTAATGAAAGCCTCCGCATCTCCTTTTTGTGCTTTCTTTACAAGAAGTTCCACAAGGCTCCCTCCTTTCTGTATAGATTCATCGGCCAATGTTATCTTACACTTATTAGACGGGACAGGAGCAGAAAATATTGCAGGAAATTATTGAAATTTCAAAAATATCCCAACCGTATCTGTCCGCCGCAAAGATATCCCGGACTGTCCTGCCCTCAAAAAGAAAAAGAGCATCAGTCCCGCCAGGTACCGTGCCCTTCTCTTCGATATATTTTAAATAGGAACGCTCACCTGTATCTGCCGGGGATCCTGCACCCGAAAGGTCAGCTTCCACTCCACTTCGTCTGCCGGTTCATAGTGCAGAGACGAAAAAGCGCTCTTTCCAGAAGACTCCTCTTTCGAACCGGAAACTTTTCCTGCCACAAACACAGACGTCGGCCCGTCTGCGCCTCCGATCACTGCGATAGAAGAAGCTGCCGGACTTTTCGGCAAATCCGGCAAAGAACAGTCACTCACAAGCAATGTCTCTTCCGGAAGCTCTGGCTCCACCTGATAATGCAGCACAGTAAAATGTTCCGGGAATGATTCCAACTCTGTCTCCGGCGGAAATTCCCGGACCGGAAGCACCTTCGGCTCCTGCCCTAAGATGATCAGCCTGTGCATCTTCCCCGTAGCCGGATGAACAAACGCAACCTCTTTTTCTGCCCCCTTTGTTCCGGTTCGAAAATGCGGCCCCGGAAAGTCTTCCGGTTCCCTGCAAAATGTAAAGACAACCGAAGATATTTCTCCGGATATCCCCTCTGCCCACGCAAAAGACTGCCTCCAGAACGTCCAGCCGGCCGTCAGGTCCAGTCCATAGGACTTCATCAGCATTTCTTCCACCATATCCGTCCCAGACTCTCTGGCCTCTTCCTGGGGGATCAAATCCAAGGGCCGGTAAGAGCAGCCGCATCCTGTCTGCTTTTGCAGAGGCATGTTGTCCGCCTCCGCCTCCATTCGGAAATTCCTATGATAAGGATTTTCCCGCTCCAGAAGCGACTCGTCCCCTTCCCATTCTTTCCACTTTTCATAAAAATCGGTAAATTCCTGCCTTTCAATCCTGCAGCAAAGGTCAGCCACCAGCCCCTGGGGACACAGATAGACCGCAGGGATCTGCCACGTTTTTCCTTCCCACTGAAAAGAGACATTGCACCGAAACTCTCTCCCCGGCTGCCTTTCGTCCTTTTCTCTTAGGCATCCCCAGTAAGTATCATCAAAATATACGTTCATATCCCTTTCCTTCCTGTCTTTTGTTATTTCTTAAATTGTACCATGAATGTTCTGAAAAAGCCAACCGATCTCATTCACGATCCGGCATTTCTTTCATATTTTAATATAAGAATCTTCCACAGGAGTTCTCCTATGGAACATCCCCGCAATCTGAGCGAGCTTCTCCCCGGACAAAGTGCCGAAGTCCGCTCTCTTCAGACCGTCGGCCCCATGCGCCGGCGGCTTCTGGACCTTGGACTGATCGAACACACGGAAGTTATGTGCCTTGGAAAAAGTCCCCTTGGAGATCCGTCCGCTTACCTGATCCGCGGCGCCGTCATTGCCATCCGTGCCAAAGACAGCCGCCAGATCCTCATTAACATCAAACAAACATAAGGAGTATGTATGGGTCTTACCAGTCATTCAACCGGAACAAAAGCCTTAGATGCAAAACTTATCCTGCAAAAGCAGTCCCCTGAGGACCGGATCATCGCCCTAGCCGGCAATCCCAACGTAGGAAAAAGCACGATCTTCAACAGCCTGACAGGCATGAAGCAGCACACCGGAAACTGGCCGGGCAAAACAGTTGCCAATGCCCAGGGCCGGTACCGCCTTCACGGACGTACTTATATCCTGGTCGATATTCCAGGCACCTACTCGCTTATGGCGCACTCTGCGGAAGAAGAAGTGGCGCGGAATTTTCTCTGTTTTCAAAAACCGGATGCCATCGCTGTCGTATGTGACGCCTCCTGTCTGGAACGGAACTTAAACCTCGTCCTTCAGACGATGGAAATCTCCGCACACGTCGTCCTGTGCATAAATCTGATGGACGAAGCCGAGAAAAAAGGCATCCATATCGACGCCGGACGCCTGTCCGAAACTCTTGGCATCCCTGTTGTTACAACTGTTGGCAGAGATAAAAAAAGCTTAAAATCTCTTACCAGTGCCCTGCAGCAGATCTGTGATTCCCCAAAGGACCTTTCTGTTCAGGAGCTTCGTCCGGTCTCCTATCCTCCTTTGATAGAAGAAAGCCTCTCCCTTCTGGTTCCGGTTCTGCAAAAACTGACCGACGGGCAGATCAGTCCTCGATGGCTTGGTCTGCGGCTTCTGGATGACGATCCCTCTCTGATACAGGAAATCCATCGCTGTCTCGGCCCTGCCTTTCCGGAAAACCCCGAACTTCTGTCCGCTCTGGAAAAGGCGTCGTCTCTGCTGAAAGCACACGGCATCGGCCCGGAGACGTTCCGGGATCTCATCACCTCTGCACTGATTTATCGTGCAGAAGAGCTGTGCCGGGATACCGTCCGATACGAGCAGCCGCCCTGTCAGTTCCGGGACTGGAAGCTGGACCGGATACTAACCGGCCGGATATCCGGCTATCCGGCTATGATCCTCCTGCTGGCCTTTCTTCTCTGGCTGACGATCACCGGCGCCAACTATCCGTCTCAGGCGCTTTCCTCGCTCCTGTTCGGCTTTCAGGAACTTTTAAGCAGACTGTTCCTGGCCCTTCACGCCCCGGACTGGCTCCACAGTATGCTTGTGCTGGGAGTTTATCGAGTGGTCGCCTGGGTCGTCTCTGTCATGCTCCCGCCTATGGCCATCTTCTTTCCGCTCTTCACCCTGTTAGAAGACGCAGGCTATCTGCCGCGGCTGGCCTACAATCTGGACCGGCCTTTCCAGTGCTGCCATGCCTGCGGAAAACAGGCCCTCTGCATGGCTATGGGCTTTGGCTGCAATGCTGCCGGAGTGACCGGATGCCGGATCATCGATTCCCCAAGAGAACGGCTTCTGGCCATCCTGACCAACAGCTTTGTTCCCTGTAACGGACGATTTCCCACGCTGATCGCACTGATTGCGATCTTTTTCACCGGTATGCAGAAAGGGCTGACCGCTTCTCTTCTGTCGGCCCTGCTCCTGACGTTTGTGATTCTTCTTGGTATCGGCGCGACGTTCGCTGTCACCTGGCTTCTCTCGGTTACCGTGCTCAAAGGGATTCCTTCTGCCTTTACGCTGGAACTTCCGCCCTACCGGAAGCCTCAGATCGGACCGGTTCTGGTCCGATCTGTCTTCGATCGTACTCTGTTCGTACTTGGCAGGGCCGCAGCCGTGGCAGTTCCGGCGGGATTTCTGATCTGGTGTATGGCCAATCTGTCTTTCCACGGCACAGATCTTCTCTCCCTTTGTGCCTCATTTCTGGATCCTGCCGCAAGATGGATGGGCCTTCAGGGAGTAATCCTTATGGCCTTCCTTCTGGGATTTCCGGCCAATGAAATTGTGATGCCTGTGATCTTCATGGCCTATCTGGCCCAGGGCACTCTGACAGAGCCAGGAAGCTTAGACGCCATGAAAGACCTGCTTCTTGCAAATGGCTGGACATGGAAGACTGCCGTGAGCACCATTCTCTTCTCTTTGTTTCACTGGCCCTGTTCTACTACACTTCTAACGGTACACAAAGAGACCGGAAGCATCCGCTGGACCGCCCTGGCTGCCCTGCTGCCCACTGCCGTCGGTGTTCTGCTCTGTATGCTCTTCACCGGCATATGTCAGATATGCGCACTCTGATTTTAGATCGTTTGTTCTTTTATCCTATATATGCACAGGCAGCCAGCGCAGCAGCCGCCCCGTCTGCTGCCGCAGTCGTCAACTGCCGGACCGTTTTGGTCCGGCAGTCCCCCGCCGCAAAAATCCCCTCTGCAGAAGTCCGGCAGTCCTCTGCGGCTTTGATATATCCGTGGGCATCTAATTCCACCAGACTGGCAAACGGCTGGTTATCCGGCTCCTGACCGATGGCAATAAACAGTGCAGATACCGCAAGCTCTTTCTTCCCTTTGTCCGGCTCCTGCTCTATGGTGACCGATTCCAGATATCCGGTTCCATTCAGCGCCGCCACATGACTTTCCAGCACCCAGATCACATGTTCCTTCTCCCGAAGGGAATCCTGCAGCCTTTTCTCTCCCCGGAACTGATCTCTTCTATGAATCAGGTATACTTTTCTGCAATAGCCGGACAGAAAAAGAGCGTCCTCCAGAGCCGTATTGCCGCCGCCAACGACAGCCACATCTTTTCCTCTGTAGAACGCTCCATCACAAGTGGCACAGTAAGAGATGCCTTTCCCGGTCAGTTCCTCCTCCCGCGCCACCTGAAGATGCCGGTTTTTCGCCCCGGAAGCCAGGATCACCGTACGGCTGTCATAGGCAGACAGACTGGTATGCACGGTCTTATAAGTTTCGCTGTTTTGTATCTCCAGCACTTTTTCGTACTTTATTTCGGCTCCCTGCTCCATGGCCTGCTCATAAAGCCCCTGCGCAAATTCGTATCCGGATATTTTCCGGATTCCCGGATAGTTCTCTACCACGGAAGCACTCATGATCTGTCCGCCGTACACTTCCTTTTCCAGCACAAGCACACGCTTCCCGGCCCGTGCTCCATAGACCGCCGCCGACAGCCCCGCAGTCCCTGCTCCGGCAATGATAATATCGTACATCCTGCATTTCCTCCTGACAACTGCATAGTTCTGCTGTCAGTATGGATGGTGTGCAGGACTCTTATGCATACTTTTTTCTGCTTTCTTTGCTTGCAGATTTTGATCGCACTATGACGGTATATGTCCCTCCCCGCCCATAAGACGCGTCATCTCTTCCACTCTCTCAATGGGAAAAGGGGGCAGGGTCAGCGGACGCATAGCAATCGACATTAACTTCATAGGATTATCATCTGCTGCAATCCGGTTGGAACGCAGTTCTCCACAGCTTTTACAGCGATGAATAACCGCCCACTCTCCATTCTTTCGTACCCAAACCGCTACAGGTTCCATATATCCGCCGCATTCAGACTTCCGGTCTCCTGGTTTCTCGTCCACATGAAGACTGGTCAGACAGTTCGGGCAATGGTTTCTATGACTGCTTCCCGCCCCATCCGGCAGTACCAGACGCCCGCATATCTTACATGTAAACGTTTCCCTGCATGCATGGTTTTTATAGTATCCTTTTTCAAATGTTCTTCTTTTTTTCTCTCTATTCACTTTTCTTTCCTGCTTTTATATCATATCAACCTCTACTGTATACGTTACTCTCTGCAGTTCCGAATAATCCTCTGCACGCTTTTCTTAGAAAGGCAAAACTCTTCTGCAATCTGATCTACAGTAATCCCCTGTTGATATTTCAAATAAATTTTCGTATTTCTTGTTTTCAAGCTTTCTCTTGCACCTGTATCCGATCCCCAGCTTCGCTTTTGTCCCTTTCTTGGGATATAAACCAGCTCTCCATCTACATATTTCTGGACCAGATGCAAAACATATTCCGGAAGTACATCTTCCGCTCTCCGATAGCACATGGCTGCCTCCTAATCTTTATATTAAAAGATCAGCAATGACCACGGCAATCTATTCCTCTCATGCCTGCAAAGCCATTGCTATGCAGCCACCCGTCCCATTGTTTTCTGTTTCATATTGCTCCTCCTTATGACATCATTTTAACAAACCGGCATAAAAATGCCAACCTCATTTTTATTTATAAATAAAATTGCTCCTGCTATGAAACCTGCATTTGAACCCCTATTCATTTCAAAGAAAAAGAGAGGTTGGAACTGATGTTCTGATCTCTCTTTACATTTCCTGTTTATCCTTCCATATCCTGGAAAAACACAGGCAGCTTTTCTTTAAATACCTGGAGAATCATCTCTGCGATCTCCCGGATCTGCGGGTGAGCGGCACTGCTTAAACGCAGCCTCAGAAAATGCCGCCACTCTCTTAGGTTCATCGTCATCACCAGTTCCGACTTCAGAGAATTCGGCAGGATGGATCTGGCCTCCTGCGGCGAAGCACCGGCCTCTATCATCTGAAAATAATATTTCTCCGCACACTCCATAGCCTCACACCAGATCTGATATTTCCGGCTGTCAGCCGGATCATTTAAATCATACCGGAAACCAGTGGATAAATCGATAACAGAAATCTGATTCTGAAATTTGTCCTTCGCATAATTACAGTAGCGGGTGCTCTCCTGGCTGTAGCTGGCAACTCTGTGCCGCACGATCTCATGAGTTACCCCCCGGTCACAAACTACCTTTACACTGATGCTTTCATGCTCAATCACCGACTCATGTCCTCTGCTTAGAATGGAAGCGATAAACCGCTCAGCCGAATGATCGGTAATCTTGTCCTCACTTTTATAGCAAACCCTTCCGATCTGCTCAATCTTCTTTAAAACTGCCGCGTAGTCGGCCATGTCAATGATTTCAATATACGGTTTTACAATTTTCATATTTTTATGCCCCCAGGAAAGTTCCGGGCATTTTCCGGACGAATGCGGCCAAACGTTCTGCATCTTTCCGAAAAACACCCGAACAGATTGTTGTCTGCTGTTTCTAAAGTTTCATATCCGGCTGCTGTCCGTCGTGGGCTTCCCACTGACAGTCCATCAGCATTATATTGGAAAATACTGCCCGAAAAGAGGACTCTTCCGGCGAGCAGGCATAGATGCCAAACTGTATCTTTCCTTTTCCCTTTTGCATATGACAGATACGCATCTGTTCAAAGATCCGTCCGTCCCTGGAACACTCGATTCGATAATCATCTTCCCTTCGGCTGAACCGATACCACATCGTTTTCACCGATGCGTCAATCACAGTTGTTGCCCAGTCAGAATAACCCTCGCCGGTCACCACGCTTCCCAGATGCTGACCGCTTTCATTTTCATATTCCACCGATGCCTTCAGCCAGTTTTCGCTGTCCAGATACATCACAATGCCGCACTGGTCAAACCTATGATGGCTTTCCTGAAAGTCCGTCTTCACCACAAAGCTAAAATACTGCTCTTCTGTCTCCATCTGAAAAACCGGTGCATTGTCATTTTGAAAATGATAATAAGTTCTCTGCCAAAGATCCGTATGGGGCTTTGTAACAATCTCGATTCGGTCTTCAAAGATCTCACAGCCCTTTGGTTCTCTTGTCCATTTCCATTTTGTAAAGTCCATTCTATGCTCCTTTCTGCTCTTTTCTGCAGATTTTTCCCGTAACCTCTTCCACTGCAAGCTTCATGACCGTCGTTTTGGCCATGACTGTCTCCTGAAAAGAAACATCCTTTATATGATAATGCTTCATCAGCAGGCACAAAGCCTCGTATTTCTCCTCCTTTGGAACTATCTGAAGCCTTCCCTTTCCGATCACACTCTCATATTCCATCGTACAGGCGCAGCTACTCTTTCCCGGCTCCACCACCAGCCTGCGGGCACAGTCCATTTCAAAGCTTACACGATCATCCCTCGCAAGCAGTTCGTATTTCTTCCCTTTGTCCGCCCCGTGAAAATACAGAATCACCCGGTCATTTTCAAAGCTCAGGCCAAAGTTCAAAGGGAGAATATAAGGATAATCCTCTCCGCGAAATGCCAGCCTGCATACATCACACTTCTCCATGATCCGGACAATCTCATCCAGTTTTGTAACCTCTCTGTCGCTGCGTCTCATGATCTTTCCCCGCTTTCTTCCTATCGCACATATCCCCGCCGGAGATCTCATTATGAAATGATATCATAAAGCGGGCCTGACGTCAAACAGCCGACCTCTTTGCATCTTAAATGCTGGTTACAATATCAATTTTAGAATTCGGAATTTCCAATCCCCAGTTATCCCAGCCTTTGAAATTATTTCGGGCAAACAGTTCAATTTTTTCCTGCTCTGGAAACATTTTTGTAATCCCTGCAATCACCTCTAATGGTTTCTCACTGTGTTTCCCCCTTGGCACTGCCACCATCTGCCTGATATTTCTTGCTCCTCTCGGCTGTGGAAATTTTCCCTTTTTAAAAGCCAACACAAACTCAGTTTGAGACAGCGTATACCGACCGGGATTATGTATCATCTTATCCCATACAAATGCCATAGTTTTATACTCAAAGCCCCATGATTCTCCTAATTCTATGGAATTAGCCATCTGAGGGCCTGTAGTCCACATAAATAAAATGCAGTCCTCATCTGCTATAGACTTAACATCCAACTGTTTAAGCTGTTTTAATTTTAACGTCGGATACTTAAAGTTAGCAGAACTAATAAATATCTTTTTTTCAAAGCCTATATTCTCATCCTTTATTGTGGTTTTATCATACTGCATTTTCCCCCCATAATCCCAGGGCGGATCTGCATAAATCACCTGATATTTTTTATCTGGAAGTTTTGGATAAATCTCTTCTAAGGGATTAATTTTAATTCGTTCTTTCGCCTGCTTGCTATACAATGAATATGCAGTAATATTTTTCTCAATAGTTCCCGGCATTTTATAAAGTTCCTTTCCACCAAACTGTTTTTATTCTACAATAATGCAATTGATAAGTCAACGGAATTGTTGCTTATAATCCGTTGTCTTATAATCATCAACTATCTATAATATTAAGAAATTTACATAAGGATAATTAATAATGATAACAGAAAAGCTAGGGCGGCGAATTAGACTTCTACGAAACAACGCTGGTATGAGTCAAGAAAAATTTGCTCTTTCGATTGATATGGACAGAAGTTATTATGCATCTGTAGAAAGCGGAAAACGCAACATATCCATTAACAACATTGAAAAAATAGCAAATGGTCTTAATATTACTTTGGAAGAATTATTCAAAGGACTATAGGAGGAGAGCATGGGGAAAAAAGCATTAAGCAGTCGAAATAACTGGCAGACTCAATCCGGACCAGGGGGTCTTGCCGGAACAGCAGAAAAAAATCTATATATTGTGTTCCAAAGAGCATTTAAAGGAACCATTTATGAAATAACCGATCATCCCGACCATTTCAAACATTTATATGAAAATGTCATCTTATCACCGAAAACACTTGCTCAAATTTACTGTCCTGATGAGATTACAATGGAAGCCGTCAGAAAACGCGGATGGGGAATATCCCCAGACTTTTCAATCACAAATACCCGTACAGGAAAAATCTTATTTGGTGAAATAAAACGCCAGGATGGCTGGGTGGAAGGAAAAGATCCAAGCGCTGGGCGTGGGAATGCCCACGAACGTATGTGCAAACTTTTTACGCCAGGCTTGATAAAAGCTTATCGCAAAATAAGTGGTATATCATCTCCCAATATTCTACCCTTTTGGGTTGTATTAGAAGGAGATATCACACGCGATCCTAAAAGAAACCGAGAAATTTCCTTTTGGTTTGATGAATTTGACAAAAACTTTTTTATGTGGCGCCCTCAAATGAACGACCAGGATCTAGTCGATCATTTCGTCAAATACCTGAAGCCATATCTTGACTAGCATTTTCTGTCAAATGCCCTGATGAATACTCTCAAAATATCGTTTCTGTAATGCAAAATACAGGGCATTTGACATTTATTTGCCATCTAATCCAAAGTCTATAATATTTCATATTCCAAAACAGAGTAATTGCAATACTCCTCCTCACAATAATCCGGAGTACTTTCTGCAATGCCTAAATCCAGATCAATCCTGCTTTCCTCAGTAAACAAAGGATTCTCTTTTATATTTCGCAGCATCTCTTCACATGCATCTTCCCTTGATCTCCAGACACCGCATATACGGCAGGAAACACTTGTCTCACGCTCTTCCGTTAAAACATACACCTGTTCCATCTTTCACCTCTTCCATTCAGTTTGCAGACTCTGTTTTTCCGCCTTTCTAACGCTCACACTCCTTCACATTCTATTATCTTTTGTGTTTAAAAAAATTATATCCTGTGCTCTTCAAAAAGTCAATGAAAAAAGAACATTTGTTCTATTTTCTCTGGTCCCTGCACCACCTCATAAGCCCTATACTCCCCTTCCAGACGATACCCAAACTTCTCTGCCAGCACCGCAGACCATAGATTCTGGGCATCCCAGCTAGGATACCAGCCCCGGTCCAGACATTCCAGAATCAGCCGCGCCCCGCATATGCAAGCCAGTCCTTTTCTTCGGTGGTCCTCTCTTGTATCAATCTCCACCTCAATCCCGCCCCGGAAACCAGAGTACGAGGACGCCCCGGAGACCGGCTCTCCCTCTTTCAAAATGACTGCTCCCAGCCCATATTTTTGATACATCTCATAATTTTCATATTGCGCCGTCCAGTCTTTGCACCAGTTTATGCTCCCGCACAGCCGAAACAATTTTTCATCCATCATTTTCAGCGTATAGCCCTCCGAAAGTCCGCCAGCCAGCGCCTGCAGCCGTTCCCGGTCAAAGACATCCGGCTCTTTCTTAAAAGCGTAACGGACCGTTTTTCGCGCACGCTCCCGAAAACAGTCTTCGATCAGATCCGCCCAGCTTTGGTTCTTTGGAATGAAAATCAGAAATTCCCGCCCGGCCAGATGGTGGGCACGCAGCAGAAATTCTTTCTCTGGCTTTCCTGCTAAGAAACAGAAATCTCCCAGCAGTGCCATCACGGAAGCAGGTGTCTCCAAAGCATCCCCGTAAACCGCTCCCATAACTCCCTGCAGGCAGGACCAGATCATAGTTTCCTGCCATCCTTTCAGTAATGCCTCTGCTTTCTCTGGCGCATCTATTTTAAAGATCATAAACTACTCCTCTCTCCCTGCATCCGTCTGAAAAATCCTCCGGACCACAGTCCGACAGCGCACACAACTGCCCCCGTTGGAAGCAGCACCATCCAAACGTTCTCCCGAAAACCATCAAACAAAAAACCATACACCATTTGTCCGGCCGGCTGAACACACATGGTCACAGTTGAAGTATAAGCCATAACCTTTCCGATGAGATGGGCCGGCGTATTTTGCTGAATCATCGATACTGCAAAAATCGAGAAAATGCTGATCGCCGCCTGCAATCCGCAGAAAGCCGCCACATTTACCACATATTTGGCCATTGTGTGAACCGGAAGAAGGAACACTGCACCGGCAGGAAGCAGGCAGATCCCCATAAACGCAAGCACCAAAGACAGCCTGTCGGAATGCAGCCTTTCTGTAAGTGCCCCTGCTGCTATGCTTCCGGCTATCACAGCCGCTGCCAGCATACTTTCCGCCGCACCATAATACTGCGCTTCTAAGCCAAGGACTGTACGTATCATATAGGGAAATCCTACCAGTATGGTTCCCATAACAAAGAATCTTGCCCCGGCAGCCAGCATTAAAACAGAGCTTCTCCCCCGCTTATCTTCCGCAACTGCCTGTTTTCTTTGCGTATAATAGATGCCGCTTTTTTCTAAAAAGAGGCTGAGCAAACTGGTTTCGGACCAGTCCGGCGTCCTTCTCATTCATGGCAATCGGAACGTTCCATTCCCGTGCCAGGTATGCCGCATTTTGAATATGATCTATATGTCCGTGAGTCAGCAAAATCAATCGAACCTGTTTCTTTCTGCAGGCAGCTACTATCCTTTCTCTGTCGGCTGTCTCCCCAGTATCCACAAGCACCGCTCCATGTTCTCCCATCAGCAAATAGCAGTTTACCATGCCGCATACAACTCTCTCTATTTCGGTCATACGATCATATCCTCCCCGTCCCAAAGACTGCTGCGCCCGCTTTGCCTATTTTTTACTCCCTTTTCGGAAAAGTGTTCCTACTTTCTTAAATCTGAAGTATACTGCATATATTTACATATGATTATTGACTTTGCATTCACCTAACAATTCTTTAGACAAGAATTCATACCGCAGAAATCAAATCATCATCAAAGTATCGTTTGCTTCTCGTTTTCTCATTGATGCTAATAGTATAAGAACAGCAATTACGCTTGAAGTGCCAGTGAATCCCTACAATCACACCTATCATATCGGGATGGTTACAAGGCGAGACTTGTTCCCCATAAATAAACCGGGGAGGTGCTGGCAACTCCCTGATTCTTTTCATGTCCAGCTCATAATTAGGTTTAGGCAACATAACTAAAGCTTTACCATTGTCTATCTTGTATTGAACAACTGCTTGGAATAGTCCATCCTCAAAAGCTTTAATGTCCAGATATATACCCCACATAAAAGAAATCTCCATTTGCATCAAATCCCAATTTACATACTCGATTATAAAATATTTGTCTGTTACTTACAATGCATATTTATAAGTTCGTTTTACATAGGTTCACAACTCTGAAAAGGGAGTTATTTTTCACATTGTAGCACAGCCTCCATTTTCTGTATAGTTGGAATGGGCTTTTTTCCTTTTAGAATTGTATTCCCGTTCAAGTCAGGTTATAATCATAAACAGAAACCAAACATATGGAGGAATCGCATGACGGAAAGAGAAAAGATGCTGGCAGGACAGCTTTATGACTGCGGAGATGCCGAGCTGTTGACCCAATGGCATAAGGCAAAAGATTTAATGAGAGATTATAACCAGACAAATTCCGCGGACACCGAGAAGAAGCAGACCATCTTAAATCAACTGCTGGGAGGCGCCGGAAAAAATCTTTGGATAACGGCACCGTTTTATGTAGATTACGGCGAAAATATTTATTTTGGAAATAACTGCGAAGTCAACATGAACTGCACTTTTTTAGACGATAACATCATTCGTATTGGACATAATGCGCTTATTGCGCCGAATGTACAAATATATACAGCCTTCCATCCCACAAATGCTGCCGAACGCTTTGGCGAGCCGAAAGAAGACGGCTCCTTTGCATTCTGCAAGACGCAGACAGCTCCGGTCACCATCGGAAATAATGTATGGATTGGCGGAGGCGCTGTTATCATGCCTGGCGTTACCATCGGAGATAATGTGGTCATTGGCGCAGGAAGCGTTGTGACAAAAGACATTCCCGATCATGTAATCGCATATGGAAATCCCTGCCGGGTTGTAAGAAAAAACGAATCGTCTCTAAAGTGCAGAATTTTTAACCACAGTACTGTAAAAAAGAACGATTCCCCTCTCCGGCACCTGACAAGATAGGATATGGATTCAAAATCTAATTGCGTGCGCACGCATATAGTGATATAATAGTTTCGATTTGGAGGTATCTGTTCTATGAAAATACTAAAATGGCTTTCTGTTGCAGATCGTTTTTATAAAATATATTTGGACAAGCAGCTCGCCCCTTTTGGAATCAGCAGCAGCCAGCATATGTTTCTGATAAAAATATGTGATTCACCCGGCATTTTGCAGGATTCGCTGATGGATATCTTTTATATCCATCCAAGCAATATTGTACGGACAGTAGCAGCATTAGAAAAACAGGGAATGATTACCCGCTCCCCCAATGACAAAGATAAAAGGACATGGAAACTGTACCCTACAGATCGTGCATTGGCGGTACTAGAAGAGATCCGAACTGTCTGCGAGAGAACGGAATCTCTTTTACTGCAGGGCATTGACGAGACAGAAAAAGAGCTTTTTATCAATTTACTCATGCGGGCCGGAAAAAATATCACGACCGAACTTCATATTGAGAGAAAGGAAGAAGAATTTGATGACTGAAAATCCTCTGGGATATGAGAGAATTTCAAAACTGCTGAAAAATTTCGCCATTCCAAGTATTATGGCAACTCTGGTCGGCTCTCTCTACAATATTGTCGATCAGATTTTTATTGGTCAAGGAGTAGGATACCTTGGAAATGCCGCAACGAATGTCTCCTATCCATTTTCTACCATTTGTCTTGCAATTTCTCTGCTGATTGGAATCGGCAGTGCTTCCCGTCTTTCACTTTATCTTGGAAATAAGGAACCTAAGCCGGCAGCCAAAGCGGCAGGAAACGGTATCGTTCTAATGGTAATTTCCGGACTTGCTTATCTGATAATCGGTGAAAGCCTGCTGCTTCCTCTCTTGAAATTGTTTGGAGCCACACCGGATGTGATGCCCTTTGCGCAGCAGTATTCCAGTGTTACTTTAGCAGGAATGCCGTTTTTGATCGTCACAAATGGTATGAGCAATCTGATCCGGGCAGACGGAAGCCCCAAATATTCTATGACCTGCATGATAGCCGGCGCCATTGCCAATACCATTCTTGACCCGATTTTTATCTTTGTCTTCCATTGGGGTATCTTCGGAGCGGCTCTGGCAACGGTCCTGGGACAAATTTTGTCCTTTCTGATAGCAGTATGCTATCTATGGCACTTCCAAACCATTTGTTTTGAAAAAAGTAGTTTTCGGCTCAGTGTCAAAGAAACTCTGAAAACCTGCAGTATGGGAATCAGCAGCAGCCTGAATCAAATTGCAATCACCTTCGTACAGATTATTCTGTATAATTCCCTGACTTATTATGGAGCACAATCGGTCTATGGCTCTGATATTCCTTTAGCCGCCTGCGGAATTGTGATGAAAACAAATGCAATTATCCTTGCGATTGTTGTGGGAATATCGCAGGGCGTTCAGCCAATCATAGGCTTTAACTACGGGGCAAAACAATATCCCCGTGTGCGGGAAGCGTATCTGCTTGCTATAAAATGGAATATGATTGTCTCCGGAGTTGGTTTTTTTCTGCTGCAATGTTTCCCGCAGTATCTTATTTCTTTATTTGGAGATGGCGATAAGCTGTATTTTGAGTTTGCCGTTTTGTTCATGCGCATATTTCTTTTTATGGTGCTGGTAAACGGCGTACAGTTGCTCTCCTCCAGCTTTTTCACCGCCATAGGAAAAGCCATGAGAGGAGCCTTACTGGCATTGACAAGGCAGGTTTTCTTCCTGATTCCTCTTATCCTGATCCTGCCCCTTCGTTTTAAACTTATGGGGGTATTATATGCAGGGCCCGTTGCTGACTTTGCAGCATTTATACTGTCTGTTGTATTGGTAAGCAAGGAATTAAAGAGACAGTGTGGACTTTCCCAGAAAAAAGAACTGTGTGAGAACGCTTAAAAACGCACACCGGATAAAGACAGCCTTTCCAATGTCTTTACCCGGTGTTTTCTGCCCCTGCAGGCCCTTAGAATCTGCTGCCCGCTGTTCCCCGATCTTTTACAGCTTAGCATTTGCAGAAGCTGCCGGACAGCCTTTGAAATTTAATAAGTGTAACAGCACCTCTATATCATCGTATCATCCTTAAGAACCTCTGCCAAATCAATCTGACGCACATACCGCCATGCAAAATAATACGCCAGCGCTGCAGAGGCCAAAATGGCCAGCATAAACAAGAACATCGGAATCAGCGGTGCCTCGGCCATAAATACTCCCACTTCAACATAACTGATCTGCAGCATATATCCGATCACAAGAACTACGAGAGGAACACCGATCAGAATCGGCCGGCCGGCAATCATCAGTGCTTCTATGCAGAACATTTTTCTAAGTCCTTTTGGTGTCATGCCGATGGACATATATCTTGCAAATTCCCTTTTCCTCTGACGCGCAAATCCCAACGTATTGGAAAACATATTGCCAACGCCGATCACTGCAAGTACGATGCAAAAAACGCCAAATACCGTCTTCATTCCCTGTATTTGTTTGTTATTTATTTCATATTCCCGAATGCGGTTTTCACTTTCTATGGTATACTTCCCCTTCACAAGCAGCGCAATCTCCTCCTGCAGCATATTCAGTTCTTCCAATGCCGCATTCTCTCTGCCCAGAATACGAATATAACTGTCCTCTTCGGTTCCCCCGATCTGCCCTTTTATTTCTTTCCATAAAGATGCTGAGAGAAAATGCACCAGCTCGTAATAATCAAGTGTTGCATATTCTTCCCTTAGGACAGGCACTTCTTCTGTGTAAGCCAGAACCGGTATTTCTGCCGTCATTTCCTCCTTCTCTGACGATCGTAAAACAGTTGTGGCATTTCCTTCTTTTATATAAGGCATAAAATCCGGGTGTCTGAAATCCGGGTTTGTTACGTCTCGGATCTGGTTGAGCAGCACCGCTCCATCCAGCCGGGGCACAGTACCGATCTGCTCACAGTAAGCAAGAAAGCTGCTGTCATCCAGTATGACAATCGGCGCATTTACCAGCCATCCGCTGTCAGCCCTTGTCACAAGCATTTCCGAAGCATAAGAAAATCCGCCGACGGATTTCATTTCTTCGCTCATCTCTTCCTCTGTAATGATTCTCTTTGCTGCTGCCTTCTGATATACAACAGCACTCTTCACACCGGCCAGCTTTTGAACTTCCTCTGTTTCATCAAAAGCATTTATTTCTGTCTTCTGAATGGCAATCATTACATCCCACATTTTCTGATACTTTTCAAAATAGGTTTCTCTTGTACTGATTCCGGAAAGAGCAAAGAAACATTGCATCACTGCAAACGCCAAAAATGAAAACAGAAAAGATAAAGAGGCCGTCCGCAAAGATTTTCTCTGCGCTTTGAATGCATTGCCGGCCAGTTCTCCTTCCACTCCGAATAAAAAAGCAAGGACAGGAGATTTTTTCGTGCGTTTTAGCTGAAGATCTGTATTTCTAATTGCTTCAAGGGGCGTCAGCCTGCTTAACTTCCTGGCCGGCAGCCATGCAGAAATCCATATGGTTAGGATAATTATCAGCAATGTCAGTATCAGCACCAGCGGATGATAACCGGGCACCGCTTCATGCCGTCCGGGAATATCTCTTCCCAGCAGAAAATTAAACAGCCATATCATTCCCATACTGCCTGCAATGCCGCCCAGAGTCCCGGCAAATATCGGAACCGCACAAAGAGCAGCGGCTTCCTGCAACAGACATGTACGGATCTGTTTTGGCGTGGCGCCGATGCTTGAGAAAATGCCGAACTGGTGCACCCGCGCGTTCATGGACACCCCAAAGGAATTGTGAATAATCACAATCAATGAAACAGATGCAAAGAATGTTATGAGGATGAACATCGGAAACACCAGCCTCGGCGCCGTATCCCCCTGGCCTCGAATCAGATACATTGCCAGAAGCTCATAATGGTAGACAATCTTATCCGGTGAGGCGCCGACCTGTTCCGCGATATAAGGTGTATCCCGAAAAACAGATTTCATATGATTAAAATAAATATCTAATGTCGGCTCTGCGTCTTTCGTTCCCTTTTCATTTACGACCGCATCTTTTACATTGGCAAAATTTTTTACAGTTTCTATCTCCTCCTCAGAAAATGTTCCGATAATCCGGCTCTGCCAGTCTCCCTCCTCAAGTCCAATTCTTTCCACTTCATATTTCCATGTATTGAAAAGAAGTCCGCACAGTAAAGACAGCAGCAAAGCGGATATAAAAGCAGAAATCCGTACAGAAAAGCTGGAAGAAACGTTGTTTTTTATATAACCCTCTGAGTATTCTTTCCACATATCCATTACCTCCGCCGCTCGTCACGGATCAGACGCCCATCTTCCATTACAATCATTCGCTCTGCTTCTAAAGCTGCCTTTTCATCATGGGTAATCAGTAAAATTGTCTGCCCCAAATTGCGGTTGGAGAGCTTTAACATGTCTATAATCTCTTTGGAATTTTTCTGATCCAGGTTCCCAGTAGGTTCATCCGCCAGAAGCAGAGCCGGACGGTAAATGAGCGAGCGTGCAATGGCTGCCCTTTGCTGCTGCCCGCCGGATAACTGGTTCGGCAAAGCTTCGAGCCGGTCTGCAATACCGAGAGAACTCACAATTTGCTCAAAATATTCCTGATTGGGTTTCTTCTTATCAAGAGCAAGAGGCATAAGGATATTTTTCCGTATAGTAAGAGTAGGAATCAAATTGTAAAACTGATATACAAGCCCTACTTTCCTGCGCCGGAAAATCGCTGCCTGTGTCTGATTTAGTTTGGAGAGATCGGTTCCGTCTATGATAACTTTTCCGTCTGTAGGCTTGTCCACACTGCCGAGAATATGCAGAAGCGTAGACTTGCCGGAGCCGGAAGCTCCTACGACTGACACAAATTCCCCCTTACTGACTGACAGATCAATCCCATCCAGCGCAGTTACCTGACTGTCGCCAAAGCCATAAACCTTTCTGACATTTTCACACTTTAATATTTCCATTCTGTTTTTCTCCTTTCATCTGCATACCTGTAGTTTCCTGGCATTCTAAGATCCTTTTGTAATGTTTTCTGTCATTTGTAAGGACCGTTTCTAATAACCTTTATAGTAAACAGTATAGCAAACGAAAGTTACAGCTCAGTGACAATTTTTGTTTCCATGGCTTAGGGCTTTGGATAGCGGTTACTCAGCCGTGTCACAAACTGAGACATGGCAGACAGCTTATACCCGATAGCATTATCCTCCCTTAAGTCCTTATAGATAGCTGTCAAATCGTTTAAGTTCATATCGTCAAGACATCTTTCCAAATGTCTCTTCAGATTTGATGCTGCGATCTTCTTTTCTGTAGCGGAACGTCCATACTTGATACGCATGATGCATTTTTTCATGTCCTCAGCGATCTTCCAGTATTCGATCTCCCAAGATTCCAGCGCATCAAACGTATTATCATTGTCGATGAGCCACTCGTCAGGTTCTTCATCAACATCCTCGATATCCTCTTCATCCTCCTCGCTTTTATCAGAAAAGACCTCCGGGCGTTCTGCTTCCGGCTCATTACCGAAGGGCAGAAAGCCATCTTCCACCCAACTCACATCCTTCAGGCAGTCGGCACTCTCACCCAGGTATACCAGATCCCCCAGAAATTCTTTTGCTTCTTTTATGGCATACCGCAGGCTTCCGGGTACATTCTCCGGCTCCTCCTCAAGCTCGCTGCAATATTCAAAACCTTGAAATTTTTCATTTGGATACTTGTGGATCTGCTCTAAACATTTCTGCCATTCATTAAAAATTCCCGTCTTTCTTCCGCTTTTGACTGCATAAATCTTTTTCTTCATAATCTAACGCCTCCTATCATCATGCGTTATGAGGTGCACATTTTTCGTGCCTGCAGCCGGACGCTTCCATTAGATACTAAAAATATCTTTCTCTTTAAAAATATTCTTTGTCTGCAGATACCGCTTACCGCCGCATACTGCCGCTTTACAGTCCCGGCCCCTTTCGCGCAAGCTTATCCGCAAGAACATTGGCGCGCTTATCTGCAAGAGCTTTGGGAGAATTTTTCCCTGTTTTAT
Source organism: Lachnospiraceae bacterium (assembly GCA_910574965.1). GTDB lineage: Bacteria > Bacillota > Clostridia > Lachnospirales > Lachnospiraceae > Hominiventricola. The sequence goes on from CAJTDB010000017.1 coordinate 57,470, forward strand.
GAGACCGTCCCTCTATGCTCTCAACTTTAATTTCCATTTTGTCTCTGACCTCATACATATACTGGCCGGCCGCCTGCGTCAGCATATCGCCTCCGCATCCATAATACGCCCATTGAATAAGCTGGCTGTCATAAATAATAGTAATCTCCGGCAGCCCCAAATCTACAGCATGTTTAATCGCCTCCATGCAGGCCAGCAGCTCCCCGGCAGCACATCCTTTATCGACCAGACTCTTTTCTTTTCCGCCTCCGTAAAAGGTCTCTATCTTCCCATCACATATAAAGACAACTCCAAAACCGTAGGATTCACTCTTTGGGTCATAGGAACCGTCCACATACGCGCAGTATTTCGGATATTCCCCGGAAGAAAGTTTCCGTTTATCGAACTCATTGAACTCCATATCCTGTATCAACTGTCCCTCTCTGGCCTTATATCCCTCTAACCACGTTTTCGCTTCCTTTGAGATCGGATTCCCTCTCCATTTTCCAGTTATAAATTCCGTCACCTCTTTTTCGGTGCAAAACCCATGATCGATAGCCCTCGAAGCACCGCACTTTTTTTTCTCACATTCCGTCCACGATGTGAAAATTTCCGGTTCCTCTCCTTTTAGCAGAAGTACCCAATAATTATTCTTGCTCACCGTTTCGTCCTCCCGACATATTCCATAGGTTTTCTCTGCTTTATCCATCTGCTTCCATCAGTTCTTCAAACTGCTTTCCTGTCAGCCTGTTTTCCCTAATCAGAGCATCTGCAATCTTCTGGATCTTATCTTTTGCGTTTTCTATAATGTCTACTGCGTTCTTCATCTCTGTCTTAAGGATTTCATTCACTTTAGCCGTATATTCTCCGGCCAGTGCTGACCGAAGTACCTCATCCTTACCGAGAACAATTAACTGATCCTCTTCCATTCCCAACGTACATACTATTTGGAATGCAATATCCGTAGCGTGACGCAGGTCGGTGCATGCCCCTGTGTTGAGTGACTTTGCCCTGCCAAAGAACACCTCCTCAGCAGCACGCCCCGCCAGTAAAGTCCTGATTCTTGCAAGGAGTTCCTCTTTCGTATAATCTGTAACATCCTCCTGATTCCCACTCCGCATATATCCGCCATGATTCCCCCTGGACTCAATCGTGATATAAGAAGGCTTGTCCCCGCTGATATAGGACACATACGCATGGCCGGTCTCATGAATAGCCACGCTCTTATAGTAATCCGGAGTGTGCTCTTTCTTTTCACCATGCTCGTACTCCTCAAGCGCAGTCAGCATATCGTCATCCGTCATAGTTCTTGACTGTCTTGCAGCATTACGGAATGCAAGTTCAAACACGTTCTGAAGATCTGCAAAACTCTGTCCTGCAGTTCTCTCTGCAATACTGTGTGCCGTCTCTTTGGAAACAGTCGTGACATTTCTGCCGGCAAACATCTGAAGGATATATTGTTCACGTTCACTTTCCTTTGGAAGATCCACATAAATCTTGTTGTCGAAACGTCTGAGCAGCGCATCATCCAGAGAAACGCTCTCACCTCTCTCCCCTCTGACCACACTGTTAGTAGCCGCCAGTACAAAGACCAGCTTATTGCTGTCAGCACCGCGGAAACCGTCCATCTCGGTCAGCAGAGCATTCAGCATACTTTCTGTGTCATGCGTATTGTCCGAACCGGTTCTCTTCTTGCCGACTGCATCAATCTCATCAATAAATATAATGGCTGGTGCATATTTCCTTGCTTTTTCAAAGAGCCGCCTGATATTAGCCTCACTCTCTCCTATATATTTATTCTTAAACTCCGTTGCACTGGTCTGGAGAAAAGTCACATCCGACTCGCCTGCCATAGCTCTGGCAAGCATTGTCTTTCCGGTTCCTGGAGGTCCATAGAGAAGAATCCCTTTCGGCGGTCTAATGCCGTTTTTAAGGAATTCTCCTGGTTTCATAAGATACTTCACAAAATACTGAAGCTCTTCCTTCGCCTTTTCCGCTCCGATGACATCGTTAAATTTGATATTTGGCCGCTCTGCATCGGACAGGATTGAGAATCTGTCCTCGGATTCCACAGCCGTTTCCAGCTTGAGATCATAAAATTCGATCTTACCCACATCATAGTATTTGTCCGCAAATCCTTTTCTCGTCTTATAGGTCAGCACCTGATGCCTGCGGGCAAGCGTGTCCATTACCTTCTGGCAGCATACATCCCAAAAGACCAACTCCAGTTCATTTTCATAGTATTCTCTGTTAATAAACCCCCGTGCGCCTCTTCGAATCAAGTCGTCTTTCTCTCGATCCGAATACTTATATTCGGACTTCCCTCCGCATAAAATGTATATCGGAATATCTTTGTTTTCTCCTGCCATATTCAGGAACACATTACTTCCCACCGATCTTGCATCTGCGATATTCAGGCTGCTTCCTGTATGATCCAATCCCAGTGTATAGTCAATGATCGCAAAGAGCACCTTCTCCGAGAGGAGCATTCCCATAAATGCATCGGAATCTGTTGTGTCCTTTACTGTGATGCCATTCTCTTTGAGCGAACCGGACGGGTCATATTTCATGACTCCCAGTACAGGAATAACACCGTTTTTCTCGCCGGAATATAATTTCCTGACTTCATCTGTTGCTCCCGTGAAATCACAGTCCCATTCTATCTTTTTAAGCCTTTCGATATTGTCCGGCAGCATCTTCTGCATCATCAAATACATGAATTCGAGTAATTGCTGATCGATCAGCTTTCCGGCCAGCCTGGATGCATTCCTGGCATCGGCACTTCCGCCCATAGAATAGAGCACTGTCTTCGCCAGTTTACTCTTCCCCACTCTCAGATTATATCCAAATTCCCGCTCTGTTTTTATAAGCTGGTTTTCCACATCCTTTTCTACCACCCGCCTAAGAGCATCCGCCCTTAAATGGTTAAACATGATGATGGTATGGGAAGACATCCTTGACAGTATTTCAGGAGGGAAAAACGGATTCTTGGTTTCCGGATTGATATCTTTTTCCAGAGCATCCAGTACCAGCCTGTCCGGAAGTGCCGTCAGATTCTCATCTTTTGCATCACGGTAACGCTGTTTCCCCGCATTTGTAGTAAATATAATAATAGTATCTTCAAAAGATATATTTGTATCATAATAACGGTCATAGCAAATTCCGTCATCCAGTATCTGCAAAAATAACCGTATAACAGTGCCGTGCGCCTTCTCAATTTCATCAAACAAAAGCACACAATGCGGGTTTTCATTCACATAGTCTGTCAGTACGCCCGGTTTGGCCTGCTTCCAAAAAGTAGAAATGCCGATCAGTTCCTCTACGGAATCTTCCCTGGGATATCCCGACATATCAAAACGCCTGAAAGGAAGACCCAGCTCGTCCGCAAATAACTGCGCCATAAAAGTCTTTCCTACACCGGAAGGCCCCACGAACAGGAATACATTCCTTGGACCCTTTCTTTTATCTTCCTGACGGGCGTTTTTTTCCATATGGAAAAAGGCGCTCTCTAATTTATCGATTGCGTCATCCTGCCCGATGACCTTTTCCTTGAGCTTTACACCGATGGATTCGACATGCATGACAAGCTGTTTGAATGATGCCTTCGTCTCCTTCCTGTGTAATTTTTTCTCCAAATCGGGATTGACATACGGGCCGGACACTTTCATAAGTTCCTTACGGTATATGTTATTCTCCGTTAATTCCCGATACAAATCGCTCAGCGAGTGACCTCCCTGTTTGATATATTTCTTTATGCTTTTGTATGTAGTAGAACTCGTATCCAGAATCCTTTCATAACTATCCTTTGCAAAAACACGGCATCTTTGTAAGAGTTCGTCAAAGTCCAGATACTCCATATCATATTTTTCAAAACGTTGTTTCAGTACACGGTACTCGTCGGAACCTTCCCATACTTTGCAGGCATCATCAACCCAGTCGGCAGGTGAAATCTTCACCGGACTCTCAGCTTTGATTTCCGGATAAATATTCCGCTTGTATATTTCAACAAAGTTGTTCAAAATTAACTTTGGATTGAATACGAATGCAAGCAATGCAGTATATAATGTAGGCACATGATATCTGCCCACATAACTGCGTACAAGATGTGAATTTCCATCGCCTGCAATATACAGAAGAATTTCAAGCCATGGTTCATTTTCATCAGGACGTACGGGTATGTGAAGCGCGCTGTATACCGCTTCTTCCTTCGTATGGTCATAATGGCACACGGAAGATTCCTCGGAAGATGTTTCCTGCCTTTTCTGGCTCTCAGATTCTGCATAATCAGAGGGAACATCAAACGCAAAGGGAAGTTCCTCATCTATATCATCTTCTATGGACACAAAACCGCCGGGATATTCATCTATACGGTTCTCTTCGTCCATATCGTCATATTCATCACTATAATAGTCATCATCATAGTAATCATCATCATAGTAGTCTATATCGTCATTTTCTTCCTCTCCCTGCGGGCTGTCCGCATCATCAGGGATTTCCTCTCCAAAAGGCAGGAATCCTTCCTTCTTCCAACTGTCTTCCTCCGCATAGTCCTTTTTTCTGCCCTGATAGACAAGTTTAAAACCTCCTATACCGGATTCCCCCATGTATTTATCCGCAAGCATAAAGGCGTGCCGAAGACTGCCCTCCTTATTTTCATCTTCCTTTTCAAACTCTGTCCTGTACTCAAAACTGCAAAAAAGAGCCCCTGGAAATCTTTCTATCTGCGGCTCGCACTTTTTTTTCCACTCATCAAAGATACCGGTTTTTCTTCCTCTTTTTACTACGTAAATCTTTTTTTTCATAGGGCATACCTCCAAATATTTTCTGACACAAAAGCCTGCGGCTCATCAACATATCTCCTCATTCCGTCAACGGTCCTTTTCTAATTTACCCAGTACCTCCTTAAAACTGAAATCGAGATCGTTAAGCTTGTTATACCATATGCTTCCCAATATGTTGGGAATACGATAATTCAAGGAGGAACAGACGATAACCGGAATCTCGATTTTTTCTTTTTCCATTCTTTCGATCAGTTTAAGTCCCGCCTCTTCGTCTACAGCCTCTCCCTCTCCCAACGGATACTGCATATCCGTCACGATCAGACCGATCTTATCCTCACCACGGCAGATCTGTTCCCACAGTTTTTCCTGATTTCTCACTGTCATGATGCTTTTTATTCCATTAAATTCCAGGGCTTTGCGTATATCAGAGCCTTTAAAAACATCATCATCCACAATGACTGCTTTTATTTTTGACAAATCCATCAAAGTCCTCCTTCCGGCGTAAAACACTTCTATATCATTTATCCGACACCCATACTCTTATTTTATCGCCGGGCATATTTTTCATCATCTTATAGTATATAAACACCTCATCTGCAAGTCAATCTATTTGTTGGATCCTGTCTTTTCTAATTCTTCCTGCTCCTTTCCCTGCTTGAGTTCTTCATTAAGTGGCTGTAAAATCGAATTTCAAAAAGAGCACCGCCCCCAGGGTTATTTTTTGCCCGTATGGTTCCGTTCTGGCGTTCGATGATTTCTTTGGACAGCGCCAGTCCAATCCCGATACCGCCCTCGCCTGCATTTTTTCCTCGATAAAACCGCTCAAAAAGATGCGGAATATCCTCTTCTGCAAAGCCTTCTCCCTGATCCCAGATCAGAATCTCTGTATAGAGCGGGTTTTTTGCATAGGAACAGGAAACCGTTCCTCCAGGATTGTGTTCCATACAGTTTTTCATCAGGTTCATCATTGCTTCCATGGTCCAGTCCAAGTCTGCAATGACCGACATCTCCCCCAGCTCCGGTATATGCATGGCAGTATCAGAGCCGGCAAACAATTCCTGCAGATTATCCGCCGCAAGAACAAGAAGGGTGAACACATCGACTTCCTCCTTTTGTAAAAGCAGTGTTCCGGCATCAATCCTGGATAAAACAAGCAGAGCTTCCTCCAGATGCGTCAGTCTCAGGAGCTGTTTTTCCACCTGTTTTAAATGCACATTGTCAGCATTTTGCTGCATCATCTGCACTGACAGGGAAATGGCTGTGATGGGCGTCTTGATCTGATGTGCAATATTGGACAGATTTTCCGCAAAATCATCCTTCGCCTGTACCGCCGAATCTTTGGTTTGGTAGAGAAACGTCACGGTCTTATATATTTCATCTTCCAGTTTGGAAAAGTCGTCCTCTCCGGAAGCGGACAAGACGATTCCTTTCCCCATATTCACCTGTTCTAAATACTCCGCCAATGCACGAATCCGCATAGCTTCCCTTTGATTTCGATATAAAAAAGTGAAAAGAAAAAGCAGCATCCCCGCCGCAAAACCTATCACCGCAAATAAAATGTTCTGTTTATAAACGGACTCTGAAAAATCAGACGGGTGATACCCCAGGGAAGCTAAAACATCCTCTTTCTCTGTGCCTTCGGGATTACCGCCTGTATATTCCTTTAATGCAGCCGCGATTATTTTTTTTGCTTCTGGTTCCTGTTCTATTACTTCTTTGCACACCACATTTAACAGCTCAAACGACTGCCGGCTGCAATGATAAGAAGCACCCAAGGCTGAAACAATCGAGACAATCAGACTGACGGATAATGCAAATCCCAAAGTGATCCATATATTTTTCTGTCCGCTCATATCGTACCTCCATATCATAACCTGCATTTCTGGCCGATGCTCTATGCCTTCAGCCTTTGACATCTGCATTTGTATCGACCAGAAAAAGTCTTTTTGGATTATTCCATATCGCCTAACAATTCTGTCACCTCTGCTTCGGTCATATAGGCAACACCTGTGATCTCATTCTCTTCGCTGCGGATCATTTTAATATTGATGGTTCCTTTTGGGTTCATATCCAGTGTATAAAAGGATTTGTTTGATCGGATATCCAAAAAGAGACGGACAAGCTGCCCCTGGTAGTAATAATTCTTTCCATCCATCGTAACGCCTGCGGCCTGATATTCTGCCGCCTGCTCTTTCTCCCACTCCTTTTCCTGCTTTTCTTCTAATTTGTCAAATTCATCCTCCCTGCCTAACCCGCTGAACAGCACCGACTGGAAATTCCACTTTTCGTCCTTTTGTGCCCTGTCCAGCCATATTTCCAGTGTATCTTCACTCATGCGCGTAGCCAGGATAGAAAAATAGGCGATGTTGTCCTCCTCATAGACTTTTTGGGCATAGTGCCGGATAAATGCGCAGTCCTCATCCAGCACGCCAATCGCAGCACCCCAAAACGCAGTTTGGCCATCCGCATAAATTTTATCCAGCCATTTTTCCTGCGCTTCCTCGTCTAACTGGGCGAAAGCTATTTCAAACAACGGCAGGCTGCCGGCCTCATAATACTGCTCTATCTCTAATGAGAAATTATTTTGCCGCTCATCGTCTTCCCAGGAAGTCTCCTGCCCTTGGTTCTGCCATAAATATTTCCATTCCTTTGGAATATTCCATGTGTCAAATATGTCCGAACCATAGATGCCCATCATGCCAAACCCTTTTTTTGTTACCTGGATTACATTCTTTCCTGTACCATCTGTAAAGGTAGAAATATTTCCGTTCTCCTCGAAATTCCTTGGCCTGTATATCTCACCCCCATGGCCGTTATCCGTAATAGTGACAGTGGTATTCTTAAAATTATCCTGGGAAATCAACTGGAAATATCCGCTATTTGCAGTAACATCCACCGAGCCTTCAAAGCCTTCCTGCAAAGTCAAAAAGACGGATGCCATATGGAAGCTGCCTACAATATTTCCCGTTTTAATAAGACCGCAGATCAAATGTCCGCTGTCCGCACTCAAATTTACATCGCCATAATCAACATCCGGAATATACAACTGAATGGTTTCATCATTCGTATTTGTTTGGGTCTTACAAGATATAGAAACATTCCACTCATTATCCTGCTCCTGGATGTCAACCATATAAATGTCATGGTTATATTCCGCAGAAATCTTATTATCTGCTGCCGCTAGTACATTTACCGCAGCACTGCTGATATCAAGAGACAGCGAGGGCCTGCCAGTCGTGTCCGGCGATATACTTCCAGGCACTGCATAGGCATTTCCTATTGTGTAAGTTCCAAGAAAGGATGCTCCGAAAATCATACACAGAGTCAGTATGATCGTTAAGACTTTAACAAATCTCGACAACTTTTTAAACTTCATAATCGCATTTAACCTCTCTTTTAATAGCTGTTTATTCTCACTTAAAGTGACCGCTCCGAAATTTTCCTTGTATTTACCGACCGCCGCCATAGCATTAAGCAGCGTTTTCCCATATGCCTGCGCATTGCCGCCTCCCGTTTTGGCAAGGACCGCTTCATCACAGGAAAATTCACAGGCCCTGATAATTTCACGGTTCATAAAATATACAAGCGGATTAAACCAGTGCAGGCAGACTGTAACTTGCACGAGCCATTTATAAAGCAAATCCCGCCGCCTGTAATGCGTCAGCTCATGCAGAATAATATAAGGAAAATCCTTTTCCGGAAGATCCGTACTTGGCAGCACGATACACGGACGGAAAAAACCAATTAGCAGCGGCGAAGAAACCAGCGGATGAACGCACAGTTCTATGGGCCTTTGGATACCTGCCTGTTTTGCGGTCACAGACAGGCGGTCTAAGATTTCCATGTCAGAAACCGGAGTTCGTCCGGCACGGATATATTGTAGAAAGCTTTGATAGATGGTTATCTTTCGTATTAACAGCCCCAGCGCAAGGACCAGCCAAATCAGCCAGACATGATTGATCAGCAGCGTTCTAATATCCTGAAGCGGATGGGCAGTTGCCAAATCTTCTGTTGGATCCATCACGTTTTCATTGTTCTGTTCCAAATGAACAGCAGGAACAGGAATGTCTTCCGGGCCGTGAAGTATGGACTGCTGCAATGGCGCAGAAACAGCCTGCGTAATCATCCGGTCGGCAGCCTCATAGGTTTTCCCCATTAGATTTGTTTCCGGTCCGAAAGGAATCAGCAGGCGCAAAACAACAACAAGCCAAATGTAATACTGCCATTGCCGGCTGATTTTGTCTTCCCAAAATCGCTTTCCCCAAAGAAGAATCAGAATAAGCAAACTGCCGGAAAAAGACATGGACAGGAAAATTTTCAAAACTGTGTTCATTGGTTCTCTTTTCCTTTCTCCAACAGCATTTTCAATTCTTCGTATTCCTCATCTGTCAGCAGATCGCCCAAAATCAAATTGGAAACCAGACCTTTTGCACTTCCCTCGTAAATTTTATCCAAAAAATTCTTCGTCTGTGCTGTCTGATATTCCGTTTCGGAAACAAGCACAGTATATTCGTTGCGGCGGCCGATTTTCCTGGCACTTAAAAAACCTTTGTTCATCAGCCGCGACAACAGTACGATTAAAGTATTCTTTTGGCATGGCTTTCCCCTGGCCGCCAGTCCATCCATAATATAGGAGAACAACGTCACCTCCTGGGGGTTCCCCCATACAATTTTCATAATTTCAAGTTCGGCATCGGATATTTGCTGTATCACGTTTTTATCCTCCTTGTTGTATAACAATATGTTGTTCTTTAATATAACATGGTGTTGTACTTTTGTCAAGTTTTAATCTATGCATTTTGTGATACAGGACTTAATATTGTCAGCAAGACTCTTCCCTTATAAAACAGGCTTCTCTGTCTTTTTCTGTGAAGTGAACCGCTCCCTGTCAATCTTTCCTGCCTGCATTTCGGGCAGTAGAGAGGATAATTTATCAGAATAGAGCTATCCTCCCTTATTCTGCTGCGGGTTTTGCTCCCGCAGACAGGGCATAATATCTATTCTGTCTGTTTCAATTTCTGGCCTGCCTTTCTTTCAAAAATAATGGTATTGTTTCCGATGCCTGCATAGCAGATATACCGTCAGCATAAGAGTGAGCAGCTCCGCAAGCGGGACTGCAGACCATACGCCCGTTACCTTTAAAAATTTCGGCAATGCCAAAAGGAACACCATAATAAATCCAAACGTCCGCAGAAAAGATATGGTTGCAGACGCTTTCCCATTGGATAGTGCCGTAAATAATGCAGATGAAAAAATATTGCATCCAGAGAACAGAAAACTGAATGAAAAAATGACAAATCCATTCTTTGTAATCTCAAAAACATTTCTGTTATGCTCGGCAAATACCTTTGCAATGCTTTCTCCGCCAAGCAGGGAAAACAAAAATACAAATATGGAAATCCATGCTATAAAGCTGAAACAGATACGAACGGTCTTTTTTAGCTGTTTTACATTTCCGCTCCCATAATTATAGCTTACGACGGGAGCTGTTCCCATAGAAAAGCCGATATAAAGCGTTGTTAAAAGGAACTGCGAATAGATGAGTACCGTAATTGCAGCTACGCCGTCCTCGCCCAGCAGCTTCATCATCGTTACATTAAACAGAAATGTCGTTATGGCAGCCGAACACTGGCTTACCATTTCCGACGCACCATTGGAACAGCTTTTCAGCAGAACAGATGCGTCCATGTCAGGCTTGCAAAAGTGCAGCTCACTTTTTTTCATCAGAAAAAATATTGTACCGATAATTGTCGGTATCATATATCCGATGCCTGTCCCAATGGCAGCTCCCCTGATTCCCATTTGCAGTAAAACGATAAAGACATAATCAAAAATAATATTGGCAATCCCCGCCAGAACAGCAAGCACTAAACCTAATGTTGGTTTCCCCGCCGTCACAAACAGATTCTGATATAGCACCTGCATCATATTAAAAGCGGCAAAAATGAGCTGTATCGTCAGATAATCCCTGCAATATGGGAACAATATTTCACTCGCCCCCAATCCCCAGATGATTTCATCCAAAAAGAAAAGCCCTGCCGCTGTAATCAGCAGACCGATAACCGCCCCTGCCACGACAATCAACGTAAAATTGCTTCGGGCTTCCCCTGTGCTTCCATTCCCCATTTTCTTCGCAACGACCGCACTGCCGCCTGTCGCAAGCATCGTCCCCAACCCAACAATCAGATTGATGACAGGGCAGACGATATTGATGGACGACAAGGCGTTCGTGTCTACAAACCTTGCGACGAAAATCGTATCCACAATGGTGTACAATCCCATAAACAGCATCATCACCATGCTTGGGAAAGCAAATCGGATAAGGGATAGGGCGTTAAAGTTCTCTGCTAACGGGTTTTTCTGTGTTTCGGTCATTCCTTGTTTCCCCTTTCCTGCCCGTGTTTTCGGGCATAGAGGTATACTCTTGCGGTATTTCCTCCTTGTTTTTCGGTGGAAGCACGAAACGCTGCGTCGGATAGCCATATTCCACAAGAAGTTCCCGTTCTGCAAATCCAAGACGGCGGTATTCTTCCCGCCAGCCCGTATCTGCCTTATCGCCTGCACGGTATGTCGTCAACGTAATCTCTTTTCTATAGAGCAGCTCGTCTGCCAGCTTATCAAGGAACAGCTTTGTAATGCCGAGATGCCGATACTGCGGATGGACAGCCAGAAAGTCTATGCTGCCTGTGTCGGGCGAAAATCCCATCACGCCAATAGCCATATCGTCATCTCGTAAAATCAAAGCCTTTTTATCCGCAATATACCGATGCAGGTTTGCGGCGTAATCTTCCTTATCCAGACATGGATAGCCGTCAATCGTAAGGCTTACCAGTTCCATCCAGTCATCCGCATCTTCGGGCGTGGCAAATTTAATATTGTCTTTTGTCAAATTCATTTTTACAAGCTCCTCCTTCAGATAAATTTCAAGCTGTAACGGGTAGAAGTTTTCCGTTTCCCGAAATTCCGCAGGGGAAGTCTTATACATCGCCTTAAAAATATCCGTAAATGCCTGCTGGCTTTCATACCCGCTCATAAGGGCAATCTCGATAATCGGTTTTGCAGAAAACACCAGAAGTTTTGCCGCTTCCGTAAGCTGCCGCCGTTTTGCGTAGTCGTGGATAGTCAAGCCGACTGTCTTTGTAAAAATCCGATGCAGGTGGTATTTGGAATAGTGCAGTGCCGATGCCACCATATCTAAATCCATCTTTTCATGCAGATGTTCTTCGATATAGCGGATAGCCTGTGAAACAATGCGTACTGTCTGACCTTGCATTTTGCGACCTCCTTTCTTCATTCTCACCCATGCTTTATGGGCATAGAGGTACACCCTTGCGGTGTTTCCTCGTTTTCACCCACATTTTTTAACATTACGAAATGTCAAATCAGGGGTTCAATGAGATATTGTAGCACAAGGAGTTTTCTATCTTTTCATCATTCTTGCTATGTTTTAAATCATCTACATTTACAGCAGTTCTTCTTTCAATGCCCTTATCCATTCTTCGATTGCCTGCACTAATCGAAATTGCTGATGCAGAACTGCCATACCCGTGGCAGGAACATCGGGGGCATTTTCTTTTAAATCTACGTTCTCCTCAAGATAGGATTTCAGCACATTGATATTACTCTCAATGTTATCCAGACATTCCCTCTGCTGTTCCTTTTCCATGCTTTCTAAATTAACGATAACCGCATTAAAATCCAAGAATATGTGAATCGGCTTGCAGGATATTTCGAGCATCAGTTTCTCAAATTCCTCATTTCCTGCATCCGTCAAGGAATATACCGCCTTTTCGGGCATTTTTCCCTCTTTTTCCATGCGGCTTGTGATAAGCCCCTTTTCTTCCAACTGGATAACCTTTTTATAGATGGATGGTGTGCTGATTTTTACCCATTTTGAAATGTTGCGGTATTCCACCAGTTTCTGAATATCGTATGCACTCAAGGATTCCCGCTTCAACATTCCCAATACAATCAAATCAATGGTCGCCATTTAAAATCCCTCCTTTTTCTATTGACAACTGCTATAAATTATAGTATTATAATCCCTGCAACGCAATTACTATAATTTATAGTAATATAAATAATACTATTTGTCAAGAGAAAGGAGTTCAAAATGAACAGTCAAAGCAAAAAGATGGAGCTGCTCGGCAGCACATCCATACCAAAAGCACTTTTAGCAATGGGCATCCCAACAATGATTGGCATGTTGGTAAATGCTTTCTACAACCTTGTTGACGCATATTTCGTCGGCGGGTTAGGGGAGAGCCAGATGGGGGCAATCTCCGTGGTCTATCCGCTCGGACAGGTCGTTGTCGGTTTGGGTCTGCTGTTCGGAAACGGTGCGGCTTCTTACATTTCCCGATTGTTAGGTCGTGGGGATAAGGAAAATGCGGATAAAGTGGCAAGTACCGCTTTATACAGCAGCGTATCCGTAGGGGCGGTCATCATTCTCATTTCTATGGTGTTCCTGCATCCCATACTGAAGCTCTTAGGGGCAACCGACAGCATCCTGCCTTATGCCGCCACATACGCAGGCATTTACATTGTTTCCTGCATCTTCAATGTATTCAATGTCACGATGAATAACATTGTGACTAGCGAGGGGGCTGCTAAAACAACCATGTGTGCCTTGCTGACGGGTGCAGTACTCAATATCGCCTTAGACCCGCTGTTTATCTATGTGTTTGATTTAGGCGTAGCGGGAGCGGCGATAGCGACCGCAATCTCACAAGTCGTTTCAACCTGCGTATATCTGACCTATATTTTTCGGAAAAAGAGCGTATTCCATTTTCGGGTTAAGGACTGCACATATACAAAAGAAACCATGTCTGAGATTTTCAAAATCGGCATCCCGACATTGGTATTCCAGATTTTAACGAGTGTGTCCATTTCCTTAATCAACAATGCCGCTGGCGATTACGGGGACTCTGCCATTGCAGGCATGGGTGTTGTCACCCGCCTTATCTCAATGGGCAGCTTGTCCGTATTCGGGTTCATCAAAGGCTTTCAGCCCATTGCAGGGTACAGTTATGGTGCGAAAAAGTTTGACCGTCTGCGTGAAGCAATCAAGACTTCCATCCTATGGTCTACGGTTTTCTGTGTGATTTTCGGTGTGATACTGGCTCTGTTCCCTACAGCTATCGTTTCGAGGTTTACAAAGGGCGATGCCGAGATGATCCGCATCGGGGCAGCGTCTTTAAGGGCAAACGGCATTTCCATTATGCTTTTTGGATTTTATACGGTGTATTCCTCTCTGTTCCTTGCTTTGGGAAAAGGCAGAGAGGGTTTTATCCTCGGAGCTTGCAGACAGGGGATTTGTTTTATCCCCGTTATCCTGCTTCTTCCGATGGTCTGGGGGCTAAATGGAATAATGTATGCCCAACCGATTGCCGATGTGCTTTCCGCAGTCATAACGGTATTCATGGCGATACCGCTCCACAAAAAACTGAATGAAATGCAGAAACAAACTTCTGCAATAAACACAAAAGACAACGACTAAATTTTTATCTTTCTGACAAACAGAGCCGATGAACTGTGAGGTTTCCCACAAGTTCATCGGCTCTGCGTCTTTGCGTCTGGCTCCTTGATGACTGTTACTTTCAACTTCTTCGCTTCAATCAATGTTTCCTGCTTGCACTTCGGACAATAGAGAGGATAATTCTTCAAAACCGTATCATCTCTAATTCTATCACGGGTTTTGTTTTTACAAACAGGACAATGTACCCATTCTGTTCTTATCATAACGATACTTCTTTACCTTTCCTTTAAAATTACCTTTTTACAATCTATTTCTTTTCTAATCCAATCCCGCATGATATTCAAATGATATTCCGTATGAAACCAATGCTCACAATTCTCAGCAACGGTAAGATTACAACCGAACTTTTTCGTAAACTGTTCCACAAGGCAACGGTCAATCAGATTATCATTTTCCCCATACAATATTTTAGTCGGAAAGTCCCATTGTCTTATTGGATGCCCTAATACATACTTCCAATATACCCATGAAAGCGTCTGCCCAAAGTCAGTTGTAATCACACGCTGTTCTTCCAACTGATTTTGTGATACACCTGCCCATTCCATCATCCTTGACATGAGTTCTTTCATGTCCACAACAGGAGAAACAAACAGACAGTTTTTTATTGGCTCATTCCCAAAGCTCAACATACTGAACCATGCGCCGATGCTGCTCGCATATAAAGAAATCTGCTTCCACCTATCTTTGGCAAAATTCATAATCCCGGATAACTCTGGCACAATACTCCAAGGCTCAAATTCTACTGCCCCAGTTACCCGCTCTCCATGTTTCGGCAAATCTACGCTAAGAACCTGCCATCCAAAGCAGCAAGCCACATCTGCGAATACTGCCGCTTCTTCTTTACATCCTCCCTGACCATGTACATAAAAATACAGCTTTCTTGATGGAACACCCCAAAGAACAGCAGGTATCCCATTTATTTCAAGTTCCTTTTTCATTTTCTCTACCTATTCTTTTGCCTTTTGCAACACTATTGAAAATAGTCCAAACACTAATATCATTAGTATTTTATCCAATAATTCTCTTATTGTCAATGACTAATGGCGGAAAATCTAATGATAATATTGACTTTACTAATTACATTAGTTAAAATAATTAGAAAATATCTTTTCGAGAGGTAAACTTATGCGGATAACAAAATCTGATGTCATACAAACTGCTGCGGATATAGCGGATAAAAACGGTTTAAGCAATGTTTCTTTAAAAGCCGTTGCCGAGAGCCTTAATATCCGTGCCCCGTCATTATACAACCACATAGACAGCCTTGAAGCCCTGCTTAGGGAAATCGCCCATAATGGCATGAAAACCATGAATGAACGGATGATGCAGGCAGCTATCGGCAAAATTGGGGACGATGCAATAAAAAGCGTAGGCATCACATACCTTAACTACATGATTGAACATCCTGGAATTTATGAAACAATACAATGGGCAACCTGGCACGGCACTGAGGAAACAGGGAAAATATTTGATAACTACCTTTCACTTTTAAAAACGCTTGCCCTTTCATGCAATTTTAATCCAATGAACATTGATGAAATCTTAAACTTATTGACAGGCGTTCTTCACGGCTACACAACTTTGCAACTGCGATATGCGTTTACCAAACCTGATGAAGTCAAAACAGCCTTATCCTCCGCCCTTGATACCGTACTTGCAGGGCTGCATCAAAAATATGACCAACACGAAAAGAAACTTTTATGATGGCAAATAACATATGCTACTTATATAATGCCCAAACAGACATTGAACTGATTTTCTGTAAGGACTCAACCATGAGTGAACCCAGATAAGGAGAAAACTAATAATTGTGTTTAAGACAACAGGCACAGATGTGGAGTGAATATCTTATTTGGAGGAAAAGAAAGTGGCAAAATCATTATTTAAGGAGCTGGGCGGCAAATACGAACGGCAAGGCAATTATTTATTACCATGCTTAATTCATCACACCTGACACGGATACCAGAAAGGATGAAATCTGTTTCATCAATTTTTCTTTTTGTATGATTGATATTTTTATTTATGTTAATATTTTGTTAAAAGTATACTCTCGTTTTTAATTATCAATATGAAACTGTTGTCCACAATAAGGGCAAAAAATATATTCATTCTCTCTGGTTAATTCCATATTTTGGGTGGGCGATACTGCGGTACCGCTTATTATTTTTCAAATCTTTATGAAATCCACAAAATTAGCGTTTAGCATATAGGCAAAGAATAGAAATCCAATCTGCCGCACGACGGCAAAAGAAAAAAAGCCGTCGTACAGCAGGGCATTGTCACGCCCCATCATGCGGCGGCTTTGAGAGATCAAGGCCGCCGTGCTTTTATTTTCATGCAAGTATGGCGGTATTGGGGAGGTATCGCTATGTCTTTTTTCATTTCTGTTCCACGTTTGAGATCGGAATGCGCCCGTCTTCCAGAAATGTCTCCGGATATTTTCTCTGGTTTGTTGTATAAGTAAGGGCTCTTTTGAGAGATTCATTGGCAGTATACTTTGCACTGGTCTCTTCTACCCACGCCCAAAATCCTTCCAGGACAGGCCTGTTCAGCTCTTGGCCCTTTTGCTGACGCTTCTCGGAAGGTAATACTTTCAGTTTTTTCGATCTGGAACAGGCGGTCACACCATTCCCGTCCCTCAGCCCCCTTGGAACCACAGATCTCCTTTCCGCGGGAATCTAAGGGTATGTTGTCAATGTAATATCTGCGTACAATTCAGATTAGCTCCCCACCCACGATTGGGCAGTCTCTAATTCCGACAGACGGTACTATCGCAGATTACAAGATGCAGGTACATATCTTAAAGAATTTGCAGAGGAAATGGCATAGCCCGAAGTAAGGACGGTAGAGGATTCTCTTGACAGCATTGAAAATCAGCATCTATATCACGTTTTGATTAAGGTGGGCTGGCTTACCCTGCAAATTATTGTAATGAAAATGCAGAGGTATTCTACCCATAAAATTGCACCACGGCTCAACATTACAGAGAAGGCCGTTTGCAGACGTATGGACAGGCTCAAAGAAAAACCAAAAAATTTTTTTGAGCAGAGGGAAATATAAGGATTATGGGCCAGACGGGGACTGTTCCTGTTGTATTTCCAATCATTCAAATCATCATAGGTTTGGACACGATGTTTGGGGCAGGAGCTTCCTCGTATATATCACGGTTACTTGGAAGGGGTGATAGTGAACAGGCAAATAAAACAGCTTCCACCGCACTTTTTCAGGGCTTCTTGTGGATGCAATTATCATTATAAGAATTATGGTATTTCTTGATCCCGTACTTACTTCATTAGACTCGACCGAAACGATTTTACCTTATGCAAGAGTCCATGCCAAAATTTGCATT
This sequence comes from Lachnospiraceae bacterium, assembly GCA_910574965.1. GTDB lineage: Bacteria > Bacillota > Clostridia > Lachnospirales > Lachnospiraceae > Hominiventricola. Next base: position 75,117 of record CAJTDB010000017.1, read on the forward strand.
GAAAATAAGTCATACCTTATCCACTAAAATATCAAGGGAGGTGGATTAACTTGGAATTAGGAAAATCCAAAGAAGATTATTTGAAAACAATTTATATCCTGCAGCTAAAATCAAGAAATGTTCATTCAGTAAATATTGCTGAATATATGGGTGTTTCAAAAGCGAGTGTTTCCGTCGCAATGAAACAGTTGCGAAGCAAGAATTATATAACAATGGATAGGAGTGGCTGCTTGTATCTTAGCCCGAAAGGGCAGATGTTAGCATCACAAGTCTATGAAAGATATAGCTTTTTTATCAAATTATTTGCTCAAATGGATGTTCCAATTGAAATTGCTGAGAAAGATGCCTGCTCAATCGAACATATTATAAGTACCGAGAGCCACGAAAAACTCAAGTGTGTATTTTCTTGATAATTATGAGTTAGTTATACTAACAGATTAAAAACTCAATAAGATTTGCAAGCCCACCTAATAAAAATAATATTTTTGATAAGTTACATTTTTAATAAAAGTAATTTCTAGTGAATCAAGTAAAATTTCATAAAATAGAATTTGACAAACGGCTGATTTTTGTGCTAAAATGATCTTTACCAATTTAAAGGAGAACCGTTTCATGAGCTTTTATATAACAAATGAACTTCCACCTAAAAAGAGAATCAGCTCTGTACAATCAAATCCGATGAAACATTGTACAGAGTATAGTGTAATATAACACGTTAAGATTTCATCGGGAAATGTAACAGTACATGAGAGGGATTTTATGTCTTTTTCATATATTGTTTCTTTTCTCGTACAAATTTGTGTGCAGTAGGCTATGGACAATGTTTTGTCTGTAGCCTTTTGTTGTATATGGGTTGTTTCATATAAATAGTTTGTGATGAAACGCGTATAGCAGAAGGCATGATACCAAGAGTATCTGACTTCTGCTATTTTTTTGCCTATTTGGGAAAATCAGACATGAAAAAGAGAGGATTTTATTTATGAGTTTATTAGAAGTTACGGGATTAACACATTCTTTTGGCGATAACTTTTTGTTTAAAAATGCAGATTTTGCATTAAACAAAGGGGAGCATATCGGGATTGTCGGTCAGAACGGGGCAGGCAAAAGTACGTTCATAAAGATTTGCACAGGGCAGCTTATTCCCGACTCCGGCAGGATAGTATGGCAGTCAAACACAAAAATAGGGTATCTTGATCAATACGCCCAAATTGAAAAAAACACAACTATGAGGATATTCCTGCAATCGGCATTTTCTGAATTGTATGAAATGGAAAATAAGATGAACGAGTTATATTGCCAATCTGCGAATGGGGATATGGCTATATTAAGTGCGGCTGCAAGGTATCAGGAAGAATTAGAACGTAAGGAATTTTATTTGATTGACACAAGGATAGAACAAGTAGCGGCAGGTCTGGGATTAACGGCAGTCGGACTGGACAGACCGATTGAACAGATGAGCGGCGGACAGAGGGCAAAAGTTATACTGGCGAAACTTTTACTTGAAAAGCCTGATATTTTGCTTTTGGATGAGCCGACAAATTTTCTGGATAAGGAACACGTCATATGGCTTGCAGAGTATCTTTCCAGTCTGCAAAACGCTTTTCTGGCAGTTTCGCATGATTATGATTTTTTAGAGAAAATATCCACAAGGATTTGTGATATTGATAATGAGAAAATCACAAAATACTTTGGCACTTATTCAGAATTTACGAGAAAAAAGACATTACTCCGAGAAGATTATATCAGACAATACGCAGCACAGCAGAAAACAATAAAAAAGACAGAAGAATTTATCCGTAAAAATATTGCGGGAAGAAAGTCAAAAATGGCTCGTGGCAGGCAAAAGCAGCTTGACCGAATGGATAAGATGGAAGCTCTGGAGCAAAAAGAAATCAAGCCGTATTTTCGGTTTGATGCCGTTCCGCTGACTACAGCAGAGCATTTAAAAGTAAAGCATCTGAATGTTGGCTATCATTATCCTGTTTTGTCGGATGTTAATTTTTCTATAAAAGGCGGAGAGAAAGTTGTCATTACGGGATTTAATGGCATTGGCAAATCCACTTTGCTTAAAACACTTATCAATCAGATTCCGTCATTCGGTGGGGATTTTCATTTTTCGGAGCAGGTAAAAACTGGTTATTTTGAACAGGACTTAGTGTGGGCAGATACAATGAAAACTCCAATACAAATTGTTTCTGATGCGTTCCCATCGCTTGTCATAAAGGATGTGAGGAAACATCTTGCAGGTTGTGGAATCTCAAGTAAACACGCTATGCAGGAAATTGGCACTCTAAGTGGAGGGGAACAGGCTAAAGTTAAAATGTGCCTGCTTATGATGAGGCCATGTAATTTTCTTATCATGGACGAGCCAACGAATCATCTTGATATGCTGTCAAAAGAATCATTAAAAACTGCTCTTGCAGAATTTGAGGGTACAGTATTATTAGTATCGCATGAGGAATTATTTTATCGTGAATGGACACAGAGAGTTATAAATATAGAAAAGAAAATATAGATTAAAATTCATATTCTGTAAATGATGTTGAGGGCAAGGTTAGCCCACCAAATAAAAAACAATGTTTGGTGGGCGGCTTTACCATACCTAAAATAAAAATGGTAGTGTAAAATAGTTCTCTGTCGCTGGAGCAGGTAACGGCAATTCTTGATGGCAAGCGCGTTCTCGGAAATCCCAATGAGATCAAAGAGGTGCAGAATGCCTACGAAGCCTATGAACTGATGCTGCGGTTAAACCCTGCATCCGTGGATGATCTCCTCAAAGCACACAAGCTGATGATGAACGGTCTTGTATCGGAGAACGGAAGGTTCCGCTCCGGTGGCGTAGGCGTCTTTGATGGTGAGGTACTGATCCACATGGCTCCTCCGGCGGAATTCGTGCCAGAGCATATACAAAACCTGTTTGCATGGTATCAGAAGTCGGAGCTTCACCCGCTAATTAAGAGTGCCATCTTTCATTATGAGTTCGAATTCATCCATCCCTTTGCAGATGGTAACGGCCGCATGGGACGGATGTGGCACAGTCTCCTGCTCGGCAAGTGGAAAGAAATGTTCTTCTGGCTGCCGATTGAAGAACTTATTCAGTCACGTCAGAAAGAGTACTACGATGCTCTCGGTGCCGCCGACAAGCAGGCAGACAGCGCAGGATTTGTAGAATTGATACTTGAGATCATCCGAGACAGCCTGACGGAGATTACGGTAATTGGTCGCAGTACCGATCAAGATAGCGACCAAGTAACCGATCAAGATAAAACGCCGATTGAGCGGATTCTCTCCGCTCTCGGCGATGAAACGCTCTCGGCTACAGATCTTATGGAACGGCTCGGACTTTCTCACAAACCGACTTTCCGCAAAAACTATCTGAACCCTGCCCTAGAGCAGAAACTGATTGAGCGCACAATTCCCAACAAGCCAAACAGCAAAAATCAGAAGTATAGAAAACACCAAAACCTAGAGAAAGAGTGCTAACAATGGCACTCTTTCTTTAGGTTCTACAACACCGACTCTTTCTGTCTCAAATCAATGCTAAATGTAATACTCGTGACAACATTACACTCCCCAATATAATGCCGAATTGTTTTGCCAAATAATAGACTTTCGCCAAAAGATAACTCTCGCTCTACCCACAGTCTATCCCCCTAGGTAAACCAATTCCCTCATACCCATTCTGCGGAAACTGAAACACACATCCATTTTTTCCCAAAATCGGCGGAAACCTTTGATTTACGAGGATACTGAAAAAGTCCTTTTATGCAGAAATCTAATACAATATATTGTGGTGTGAATTATAAAAACAGCAAATATATTGTGTTAGACTTTTGCATTTGACTACTTTTTCAGTGCCCTC
>CAJTDB010000018.1:0-13143 GCA_910574965.1 Lachnospiraceae bacterium
CACCCCCTTGTTGTTTGAGTATGTTGTTTGTTGGTACTTCAATGATACATCATTCAGCAGCGGGTGTCTTTATTTTGTGCAATATTTGGTATTTACTCATTTATAGTTATAAAGGTAAATGAAGATGCAAACTATTTTTTCCGAGAAATACAGCATTACTAACTCAAACTCCCTACTTGACATTAGCTACCAGTCGTGCTATTATTTGTATTGCGAATATAAATTGCGAATATTCGTAAATAAAGTTCAAATAGAAAGGAGAAGTCAAACTATGCCGTCAAAGCCAGTCCTTTCGGACGCTGATAAAAAAGCAATCCGCAAAAAGCTGGAAGAACTATGCGAGGAATGTTGGATAGCGCAAGGATACAAAAAGACAAGCATTAAAAATCTCTGCGATAAAGCAGTTATATCTATCGGCACTTTTTATACGCTCTACCCAACAAAAGAAGATTTATTCCTTGAAACAATCACAGACATACAAAGGAGGTTGACAGAAAAAATTATCGACATAAACAGGAACAGCCGGACGAAAAAGGGATTTGCACAGTCTATGAAAAGGCTTTTCCGGGAATATGACAGCAAGCCATTCCTCTACAATGTCAATACGCCGGATTTTCAGTCTTTTGTGACAAAGCTGCCGGAAGAAACGATTAAGAAAATCAAGTTTGACAGTTTCGATTTTTTCAGACAGGTTATCCATGCCGCAGACCTCAATCTGAAAATGGAGGAAGCACAGGCATATGGAATTTTGAGTGCGCTGCTGTCAACAATCAATGCAAAAGAAACGCTTTCCGTCACTTGTGATTATTTCGCTGTTTTTGATTTTATGGTGGATAGCCTTGTGGCAGATATTTTTGAGTAAAGGAGATTTTTATGACAGAATTTGAGTACAAAACGATAGTAATTGACAGCAAGGAAACAGAACATTCCGAAAAGTCGCTGTCTGATAAACTGAATCATTACGGTAAGGACGGCTGGGAACTGGTTACTTGTTTCGCCTATCCATGTATAGGCAGCTCCCAATATTCACTAATCGGAATCGCACAGAAAGCAACTCTGATATTCAAAAGGCGGCTATGCCCCGAAAAGGGGGCGAGCGAATGACAAATGCGGTTGAAGTCCGGCATTTATCAAAATCCATAGAGGGCAGCCCCATACTGAATGATATTTGCATGAATGTAAGGCAAGGGGAAGTATACGGATTTCTGGGCGCAAACGGCGCAGGAAAAACTTCGCTGATGAAAACACTGTACCACATCATTTTCCCCGATACAGGTACGGTATGTTTATTAGGCGAAACTATCAACAAGAGCAACAATCCCGTTTTCTCCCGTATCGGCAGCATGATTGAAAGCCCTGTTTTTTACAGCCATTTAAGCGCATACGAGAACATGGAACTCCATTGCCGATACATGGGCGCAGGCTATGAAAACATCATGGAAACGCTGTCATTGTTGGGTATTGCAGAAACGGGCAATAAAGCCGTAGGGAAATTCTCTTTGGGAATGAAACAGCGGCTTGCGCTTGCAAGGGCAATGCTCACAAAGCCGGATTTGCTCATTTTAGACGAACCTATAAACGGCTTAGACCCACAGGGAATTATAGAAGTACGGGAGCTGCTGCTGCGAATCAACCATGAATACCACACAAGCATTTTAATATCCAGCCATATCCTTGACGAGCTGTCTAAAATTGCCGACACAATCGGAATTATTGACCACGGGGCTATGCTTGCGGAAGTATCTATGAAAGAGCTTACGGCGAAAGGGATAGACCTTGAATCCTATTATTTAGGCTTATTGGGAGGAGATGGAAAAAATGTGGAATCTTATCCACATGGAAATTAAGAAAGTACCGTTAAAGCCGCATATCGACGGATTGTTAATCGCTAACTTTATCATTTTTCTGCTTTCCGTCTTTACGTCCAGCCTTTTAACTGCAAGCGGTAATATATCCACGCTTCCGGGATTTGCCCCAGTCCAGTTAGATACGGTTACGTTAGCGGCAATGCTTGTAAGGGCTACTCTGATTGTATGGGAAGCGGTACTGATTTCTGTATTTGTGATTGAAGAATACAGAAACAAGACAATCGGCTTGCTTTTCACTTACCCGATCAGCCGCACGAAACTGATTACGGCAAAACTCATTTTGATATGCTGCATTAGTTTTACGTTCCATGTGCTGTCAAATATCTTCCAATATGCCACAATCTTTCTTGCGGCAAAATGTTTTGATTTTGTCACGTTCAGCTTTGGAAACATACTGGCACAGGCAGTTACAACAATATCCGCTATTTTGCTGGGGCTTCTCCCACTGTATGTTGGAATGATAAAGAAGTCAACGATTGCAACCGTTGTTTCGTCCATCATCATTGTTGCCATAGCGTCAAACTCACAGGGAAGCAATGCAGGACTTTTGTCAATTCCCGTTGCGGCAATTATTTTCGGTATCATAGGAATCATTTTTTCAGCAGTCGCAATGAGAAAAATGGTTTTATCAGATTTGAGCAATTAAAAGAAAGGGGGCGATAACATGAATTTTCCAATTCCCGATTTTGTACCCGTTCCAAGTGCGGAAACCATGCAGACTATTTCAATCGTATCATTGATTGTTGGTATCTGCCTTGTGGGTGTGGGATTGCTTTTCCTGTTTCTGAACAAGAGAAAAGGGAAAGAAAAGAAAGCCACAGTCCTATGGATTGTCATAGGCATTGGCGTGTTGCTTATTGTAAATCACGGCATACAGTTATTATTTTAAAGGAGGACAAAATGATTAAAGAAGTAAATCAGGCTTGCGAAAAGCTGAATGGTAGATTGGGGATTTCCGTAGAGCTTCCCAACCCGAAAAAGAAAGCGTTAAAAACGGCTGCGGCTTGTAACTTAGTTGTCGGCGCTGGTCTGGTGGCGGCAGGAATCCTTTTCCCGTCAAAATCTTGTGCGTTATTGGGCGGCATCAGCGTTATCAGCAGCGTTGTACTGCGAAAAGAAAGCAAGAATAAGAACCATGAATCATGACAGGAACGAGCAATTCAAATGGTTATTATGCCCTGTTTGCAGAAGCAAGACACGTATTAAAATGCGGTCAGACACAGAGCTTCGGAATCTCCCGTTGTTCTGTCCCAAATGTAAGCAGGAAGTCTTAATCAGTGTAACACAATTTCATATTTCGGTTATCAAAGAGCCAGACGCACAGACGCGGAGCCGATAACACGCAGAAGTAAAGAAATGCGGTTATCGGTTCTTTTTTTGTAATCAATAATCAAAGGGGCGACAGCCTCAATATTGTTGCCCCTCTGAATTATAAAACCAACTGTAAACTATGCACCGCTTCAAGTGGGAGAAGCGGGGGAAAAATTTCTATGGATTGCACACAGGCCGGATTCTCCGCAGGGGACAAAATCATCGTGAAATGCCAGCAGGGGTAGCTTATCATCACAAAAGACGGAACAAGAGTAAATGCAGGGGAATAGTGTCCATTACATTGAAATGGATTTTTTGTAAAGTCTATTCCATCTGGAAAGTGATTGCGGTATAATGGAGCCATTGACAAGTCGAAATGGAGGTAAAAGACATGGTATTGAAGAATCAATATCCGATATGTGAATTTGACACTGGTAAAAATCCGATTATTCAGGCAACGAATTTTTTGGCTAAAAGTCTTCCTGAAAAATGTGTGGTTACTTTTTTCAGGAAGGAATTGGAACAGTTTGTCTCGGAAAACAATCTTCCTGTTATTGGCTATCTTAATTCAGAAGTGCTTGATATACCGATTTATGAATATAAATATGGTACAGATAAGCTTTGTATTACAATGGCATTTTGTGGTGCGCCGGGTGCGGCTGTAGCGATGGAAGAACTTCATGCTATGGGATGTGAGAAATTTATAATCTGCGGGGGCGCAGGGGCATTGACAAAGGACAGTAAAGTGGGAGAAATCATTATCCCTGTTTCTGCGGTTAGAGATGAGGGGACATCCTATCATTATTTGGAGCCATCCCGTGAAGTGGAATGCCATAAAGAAACGGTTAAAACTGTTGTTTCGTGTTTGGAGCAAATGGGGATTCCATTTAAAACCGGGAAAACATGGACAAGCGACGCTATATACAGAGAAACTCCTGATATGGTTGAATTAAGGCGAAATGAGGGATGTATCACTGTAGAAATGGAAGCGGCAGCCTTTTTTGCGGTGTCCCAGTATTACAATATTCCGCTTGCCCAGTTATTATATGCCGGTGATGATGTGAGCGGTGAGGAGTGGGATTCCCGAAATTGGAATACGCAAAAGAGTATCCGATATGATTTAATTATCTCTGCAATCGAAATTGTAAAGAAATTATAACGGATTATGTGGTTATAAGTTTCAATCGAAATTTTGAAGGAGGAATGAAGTATGGTTAGTGATTTTTTAGGAGCAGCATTTCCGTGGATTTTAATTGGTTTATTTGTAGCTATCAGTTGTTCTCTTATGAGCAGAAAATAGAAAAGGTATTTGGATATGTGGTGGTGCAAACCTAATCCAGCAGTTAGTAAAAAAGGATGTCATTGACTGTTATTATATTACTGTGATTCCGACGATTTTAAGTTCGGCATTCGGCTTTTCGAAAAGGCTTCCATAAGGCTTGCCCCATCGTAACGCATACGGCGGCGTACTGTCAGATATTGTTCTTCAAGATTGATGTCCTGCCAAGTCAGACCACAGATTTCTCCAATACGCAAGCCTGTATAATAGGCTATCTGTATAGGCAGAAGTGCAGGATTGTTTTTCTTTTTCAGAAAGTCCTCTAACCTCTGATACTGTTCGTAGCCTAGCGTTGGTGTGGAAGTTGTTTCTCCGTCCTCGTCCGAGAACAGTTCATATTCTTCTTTCTTTTCTCGCCATACCACATACTGCAGCGGGTTAAAGGTTGTCAGCCTTTTCGGGAATACTGCAAAACGGAACGCCCCTTGCAAGACAGCCGAAAACAATAGGAGATACGCTCAAAGAGGACGGTTATCCCGATGTGCAGGTATTTATGTGTACTTTCCGAGAAATGAAAAGCGTTGTGGAACAGTACAACCGTGACCTTGAAGCGTGATTTTTATATCTCGTTTTTTAAGTCCTATCATAGTAGTTCCCATCACCATTTACCGAATATTTTAAAAATGTTTTTCAAAATGTTTATACAGAACAATCCCTAAAAATGTTTGCAGTAGGAATAAACCAAATATAATTCCTAGAATCCATGCTTCAATATGAAGTAATGCAAGTACAAAAGCAACAAACAAGTAGACGAAAGTCATTAACTGATACACTAAAGAACCAGCTTTCATTCTTAAAAATACTTTTCTTTCATCAACACTATTGATATGATTTTCTCTATTTATATTTTCCAATTTTTCTTTATTTTTGGGCATTTCATAATAATAAATTTTAAGTAATTGAACACATGAAGCAAAAGCTAAGCCGAACCCCATTGCGTAAAAAAGTGTAGAGTAATAGTCAGAGTCAATAACGAAGTATCCAAAACATATAAAGATTATGCCTATAATAATCTCAATGATAAATGATAATTTTTTCTTCATTGTCAATTTCACCTTTCATACGACTACATTTTCTTATCTAAATAATGAGCTGTTATAACCCATGTAATTTGACCGGCAGCAATAACTCCTGTTATCGAAAAAAATACAACTTTACTCATATATCCCATAAAGATAAGGGTAAATAATACAAGAACCAATAATGTAAGTGTTACTTTGTAAGCATTCGCAAGAGAAGCGTTAGTAATTGCAATATTTCTCTCATCATTTTCTAATATTTGCATTTCTTTTGTCGGCTTACTGAATATATCACACCCCATTAAAATTAATATTATCCCAATAAGTGTTGTACCATAGACAACCAAATCTGGAAGAGGTACAGGTAATAGTCGATGTACGCCTAAACCATAAGTTAGTAAACCACCTAAAAAAATTATTACACCGATGAACAATTCGACTTTTTGTATCTTATGCCTCATTTTCATTCCTCCTCATAAATAAAAATTTCTTCAATGCTCATTTGAAAGTATCTTGCGATTTTAAAGGCTAACATGATAGAGGGATTGTAGCGTCCATTTTCTAAAGAGCCTATTGTTTGACGAGATACTTCAAGAGCAGTAGCTAAATCTTCTTGTTTAATACCTCTTTGTTTTCGTAATTCTTCTAATCGATTTTTCAAAATATCCCCCTTCCTATGGAAAGTATGCTTTCCATATCTTTATTATAGCAAAAACAATTCTGATGTCAAGCACACTTTCCATTTTGGATGATCATTCTGCACTTTTCCAAATTACTATCGTTATGAAACATATATTTGTGGCGTTATACCTCTTCTGAGAAGGCGAGAGAATTTTTTCTTTAGGAAAAGCGGTAGGGACAATCAATGATCAGCCCCTTGTCAGCCATCTGCTCGACCAATGAAACATCATCTCTGTTGCCTGTTCGTCGATGTCGGCAAGATAACTATTCAACTTGCCCTTGATTTTGCCTTTATAAGCAGTCAAGGAAAGAGTAAAATTGTGTGAAATCATATTCCAGTTTGACGAACTGATAGCCCATTAGAAAACTAAATAGCCCTCCGCCCGCCAGCGGCACAGCCAAGCAGGAAACTAAAAAAGTTATTCTGCTTTTTCTATGCCCGGAATCCGGGAGAAAGGAGGGCGTATATTTGCCATGCCTGCATTGTAAAATCACCATCATTAAGAGAAGAAACAATGAATCCGCCGTTTCCGTCATGGGGAGCATGAAAAAAAGCGAGAAGCGTATCAAAGCCATCAACACCATGCTGTCCTGCATTGGCAAATACGAAGCGAACAAGCCAGTCCATACGGAGTATGCCGCTATCGGCTGGAAGAAGAACAAGGAGAAGTTTGCGGAGCGCCACGGAAGTCAAAGCCATGCTGGAAACTACCGAAAAAGGCGGCTGGAGAAAAAGCATAGTTACCAGAATCTTCGCATGGGTGATGTGGACGTTCCATATGAGCTTTATGGTTCATGCGGAGTTCCGGGAAAGGCAGCAGTAAAGCCGTTCCGAGTGGAGATTGTGCTGTATTCAGGCGGACAGACAGCAGTGGGTTGTGCATATTATATAAATATAAAGGATGTATTTTTTGTGTAAAATCTCCTTTGATTTTCATCCATATGATGATGTATAATAAATAGAAACGTGTTGCAGAAACTGCGCAAATCCAGTTAGATGCAGCACGTTTTTTTATTGACTGGCCGGGAACCAGAATAAAGATAGAGTCTTATGTAATGAAAAGAAAACTACGGGGAATATGTTATACGAATTCAGCGTGTAGCCTTTGGCGTAAATCCAGCAGCCGGGGCTATGCGCTGATTTTACGTGAAATGCTGTATGATATGCCCTTATGCCCTGAAAATCAGGGCAGGTTTATGGAAAGGAGACTAGACATGGAATTAAAAAGTAATTCATTTCTTGCAAAGGAGCCGATTCCTCGGCTGATGGGGAAATATGCAGTCCCCTGTATTATTTCGCTCCTGGTGGGCGCGCTGTATAATATCGTTGACCAGATATTCATTGCCAATGCCTCATATCTCGGCTCTTATGGGAATGCTGCAAATACCGTGGTATTCCCACTGACTGTGATCGCCCTTGCCATCGCTGTTATGGTGGGCGATGGCTGCTGTGCCTTTGTGAGCCTGAGCCTTGGGAAAGATAAGCCGCAGGATGCAGGAAGGAGCATGGGAAACGCAATCTTTCTTATCATGGCCTTTAGCTTGGCCCTGTGTGTGGTTTATCTGATATGGGACAGCCAGATCATTGCCATGTTTGGAGGGACAGTGAATGAAGAAACCTTCCGCCATTCCAGGGAGTATTTTTTCTGGATCACCCTTGGTATTCCGTTTTATATGTTTGGGCAGGCAATGAACCCGGTCATCCGTGCGGACGGCAGCCCGAATTTTGCCATGGCTTCCACGCTTGCGGGGGCGGCCGTCAATATTGTTCTTGATCCGGTTTTTATCTTTGTGTTCCGGTGGGGGATGATGGGAGCTGCTGTGGCAACGGTAATAGGCCAGATCGTGACGGCTGCTCTGGCGGTGTGGTATCTCGCACACACAAAAACCATAAAATTAGGCAGGGCAGATTTTAAACTGAAAGGGGAGATTGTGCGCCGAACATTAGTCCTTGGCATGTGCAGTTTCCTGTCACAGATATCCCTTGTAGCTGCAATGGCTGCCATCAATAACATGATTCGCCGGTATGGGGCGGCGGATTCTGTGTTCGGGCAGGCACAGTATGCACAGATTCCGATGGCAGTCGTGGGGATCGTGATGAAATTTTTCCAGATTGTGATTTCCATTGTGGTGGGAATGGCGGCAGGCTGTATTCCCATCGTTGGGTATAACATGGGCGCAGGGGCTGTGGAGAGGGTAAAAGAGCTCTTTACGAGGCTGCTTATTGCGGAAACTGCCGTGGGGATACTGGCCCTTGTCGTTGTGGAGCTCTTTCCGGGCAGGCTTGTGGGGATTTTCGGCGCTGCGAATGAGAGCATCTATTATACGGAGTTTGCAGTACGGGCATTCCGCGTCTATCTCTGCATGGTTGTGTTCGCCTGTGTGAACAAAGCGGCGTTCATCTTCCTGCAGGCTATGGGGAAGGCAGCAGCATCCACCATACTCTCCATGGTCAGGGAAATCGTGTTCGGCGTTGGGTTCGCGCTCCTTCTCCCATATTTCTATGGGCTGGACGGAGTCCTGTACTCCATGCCGGTATCCGACATTTTGACATTTTTCATTTCCGCTTCTGTCATTGCGTCAACTTATAGGCAACTGAACGGGAAAAGCCGACAGCAGTCAAAAACTGAGCGCAGCGAAACAAAGAAGTCGGTATTTCCTGATAAAATTTAGGTGCCTTGACAATTTCTTTTCTGCTGCGTTATAATCAAGGTACCTAAAGAAAAGGAGGAGCGATTTATGCAGGAAAATACCATTTGCCCAGGCTGTGGACGGCACTGTGAACTGGAAAGGCCGCACTGCGGCAGAGGGGAGGAATACCGCCGCACCGGGAAAATGCCGGAGCAGCAGGGAAAACATCGGGATCAGGAGATGCACGCGTTCAATGATCCTGCGGCAGATATCAATGACAATCTGATTATCAGTCTGCGGGATTTGCATCATACCATGCGCTTGCTATATGAGGGGAAGGCCAGCCAGAAGCGCATCCTAATCATACTGAACGGGTTAGAAGCAATCACCCAGAGGGATTTGACGGAGCGTTTGGGAATCCAGCCGGGTTCAGCCAGTGAGATTCTGTCCAAGCTGGAAGAATCGGGCTGGATCGTCCGGACACAGAATGAGGCTGACCGCAGGACGGCGGACATCTCCCTGACGGACAGCGGCAGGGAAATTGCGGAAGAAGCGCTAAGACAGCGCAGGAAACGGCATGAGGAGATGTTTTCCTGTCTTTCGGGAGAGGAAAAGCAGGAACTGCTGTCACTTCTGGATAAAGTCCGCTGTGACTGGAAAAAACGATACAAGAAAAATGAGAATACATTCAAATATGGGCACCGGCATGGATGCCGGGATGACGGCGGACATCATGAAGGACATAGACACCGGGATGACGGCGGACACCATGAAGGACATAGACATCGGGATGACGGCGGACACCATAAGGGACACGGGCACCGGGATGACGGTGGGTACCACGATGGTCACGGACACCATGGAGGCTCAAATGGGCATGGAGGACGCTGACTATGTGGAAATATATCAGAAAGTATCTGCTCTTTGCCATCATCGCAGGCCTGTTCATGATTGGCGAGGTGATGATGGATTTGGTGCAGCCGGGATTCATGAGCCGAATCGTGGATGACGGTGTCCTTGGCGTCAACAACGGGGGCAGGGCCGACCTGCACCTGATATGGATGCTGGGGCTGCAGATGATTGGCCTTGTCCTGGTGGGAGGGCTTTGCGGCTCCCTCAACAATGTGTTCGTACACATATCCAGCCAGAATATTGGAAATGAGATTCGAAAGGACTGCTTTCGCAGGATCATGGATTTTTCTTTCCCGCAGATGGACCGTTTCGGCACAGGCTCTCTGGTGACAAGGGTAACGAATGACATCACCCAGGTGCAGAATTTCGTCTCGCTGTTTGTCAGGGGGCTGATCCGGACCACGCTTCTCACCTTCGGAAGCATATATTTCATGTTTCGGCTGAATGCTGGCTTCGGGATTATCGTACTGTGCGCTTTCCCGTTTCTAGTGGGCGTGATCGGGCTGTGCCTGTGGATGGCAAATCCCCTGTTTTCCAGGCTGCAGGCGTATCTGGATGCCATCAATGAAATCATGCAGGAAGACGTGTCCGGCATCCGCATCATGAAAGCCTGCGTCCGGGAAGCCTATGAAAAGACGCGGTTTGGGAAGGCGAACGGCGAGCTGGTAAGGACGCAGATGAAGACCCTTGTGATATTTGCTTTTATGAATCCCCTTACGAATGCGATTATGTACATAGCTGTCACGGTCATTCTTCTGGCAGGCTCTTTTTCAGTGGGAAACGGCAGCACCACACCGGGAAATGTCATGGCGGCGCTGACCTATACCACCCAGCTTCTGAACGGTATTCTGATGCTGGTCATGCTGTTCCAGAATATTTCCAGGGGACTCACCTCATGGAAACGGGTAAAAGAAGTGCTGGAAAGCGTACCGGAACTGAAGGAAGGCTCTTTCGAAGAGGCGGTCCGGGTACAGGGTGAGATTGAATTTTGCGATGTATCCTTTACCTACCCGAAAAGCACCCGGAGCGTGCTTTCCCATATCAATCTAAAGGTACACAGAGGAGAGACCGTGGCTGTCATCGGGGCCACAGGATGCGGAAAGACTACTTTGGCAGGACTGATGGCGCGATTTTATGATGTGGATTCCGGCGCGGTTTACGTGGACGGGGTTGATGTCAGAAAATACCGGCAGCGGGCACTCCGGGAGAAAATAGCTATAGCCATGCAGAAAAGTGAGCTGTTTGGCATGACAGTGGGGGAAAATATTGCCTGGGGGCTGCCGGGAGCGGATGGGGTGTCACTAACATCTGCGGCATCCATCGCCCAGGCGGACCGTTTTATTTCCTCCCTGGCAGACGGGTACGATACGATGGTGGCAGAGCGGGGCATGAGCCTGTCCGGAGGCCAGAAGCAGCGGATTTCCGTTGCCAGGGCTGTCTTAAAGCCTGCAGAAATCTACATTTTTGACGATTCCACCAGCGCTCTGGACCTGAAAACGGAAGCGGCTCTGTATCGGGCGTTAAAAGAGTCACACCCGGACAGTACCAAAATCATCATAGCTCAGAGGATTGCCACTGTGCGTTCAGCGGACAGGATAGTCGTATTGGAAAACGGCGGTATCCTGGCCTGCGGCACGCATGAGGAACTGATGGGGTCCTGCAGGGCTTATCAGGATATCTGGCATTCCCAGATGGGAGAGGAGGCGAAAGGGGCATGAGCAGAGAACAGGATTCTAAACTTGCCGAGCGAAACATTCCGGGGATGATGAACCGGCAGGAACGCTTTGCGGAGCCGGAACACGCCGATGATATCAAAGCCACGGTCAGACGGATTGTGGCATATTTTGTGGAGGAAAAGAGGCTGGTTGCCGGCATGCTGGCGGTTGTGCTGGCCGGTACCCTGTGCGGCATTCTGGCGCCCAGCCTGCAGAGCGGGGCCGTGGACATTATCGCGGGGGAAAAGCAGGGAATCCTATCCCATATGCTGACGCTGATGCTTTCCGTGTACCTGCTCTACAGCATCTGCGGGCTGCTTCAGGGATTGTGCAGCGCCAGGCTCAGCCAGAATGTGGTCAGGCGGATGCGGGAGGAGCTGTTCGGAAAAATAGTGGAGCTGCCGGTACGCTACCTGGACACCCATTCCTACGGCGATGTGATGAGCCGCATGACCAACGACATTGAAAATATCTCCACCACCGTTTCCCAGTCCCTGCCATCGCTGTTTTCGGGAGTGCTTACGGTCATCGGTACTATGGCGGTCATGCTGTGGTAC
The DNA here is from genome assembly GCA_910574965.1 of Lachnospiraceae bacterium. Lineage (GTDB taxonomy): Bacteria > Bacillota > Clostridia > Lachnospirales > Lachnospiraceae > Hominiventricola. The sequence continues at coordinate 12,034 of CAJTDB010000018.1, forward strand.
TGCTGGCAACTGGCATTGCTCAGCTTTGCTACGGTACTTCTGACCTTTCTTGCGACCAAGATTCTTTCCGGAAGGGTGCGAAGGTTTTCCCGGAAACGCCAGCAGCTTCTGGGCTGGCTGAACGGGACCGTGGAGGAAATGGTTGCCGGGTACCGCACGGTGGTAGCATACAACCATCAGGATATCACAGTGGCGGATTTGAGTGCCACGGCTGATTCCCTCACAAAAGCAGGGATCAAAACGGATATCTTCAGCGGCGTTATGGGGCCGGTGATGAACTGTATTGGGAAGATCGGTTTCGTCATCATTGCCGTTTTCGGGGGATATTTTTCGATGAAAGGGCTGATTTCGGTGGGCGTGGTCTCTGCGTTCATCGTATATGCGAAACAGTTTAGCCGGCCCATCAATGAAATCGCCCAGATTTACGGGCAGCTCCAGACTGCGGTTGCCGGCGCGGAGAGGGTCTTTGCCGTGCTGGACGAGGAAACAGAGGATAAAAATGGCAAGATGCTGGAGACGGGCGAAAAGGCTTCCGTGACCTTTCAAAACGTATGCTTTGCCTATGAACCGGAAACTCCTGTAATCGAGGGCGCTGAAAAACTCCCACTTTTTTAGCAGGAGCTTTCTTTCTTCTAGATATAGACAGCTTCCATACACAAATTTATTCTAAAGTATGCAAAAAGGGAAAGCCCCCTTATTGCGTAACCAGCTCAGTCAGCTTCGAGATCCTCTTGACATTTGCCACAAATCCCGTGAAATACATCTGCAGTTTCATGGCAAATAATCCTCTCGAATCCGCTCTGCGCAATCCGTAGGCTTCTTTTAATTCCCCATTCTTTTCTTCGATCCGATGCCGAATCTTCATCCGTTCCCTGAAATATTCGCTTTCCTCAAATCTAAGCCGCTCCAAGTTCTTCTCACTTGCCTGTGTAATGCTGTAACTCCGTTCTTTTGACTTCCCATTTCCTACACGGCAGCTTTCCTTTAACGGACATTTCCTGCATTTGACTTTACTGAATACATATCTTAAATAGGTATTCCCATTCTTTGCTGGCCGCTTTTCTACACGCATCGCCAGTTCCCTTGCCGGGCACTGCAGCATTCCTGCAT
>CAJTDB010000018.1:13271-72320 GCA_910574965.1 Lachnospiraceae bacterium
AGACCTCCAGTTTATCATCGCTGACATATGCCATATCCCCTATGACTTCTGTTAACTTGATCCCATTTTTCTGCGCTTTTTCTATCAGTCCCGGTAATTCCTGTCCGTCTGGCGCTCCCCCGTGCGTTACGCTTATCCCTGCAATCAAACGCTCTTGTGTCATTGCCAGGTGGTTTTTATATCCGTAAAATGTACTTGTTGGTGTCTTGTGCCCGAACCGTGCATCCCTGTCATCCTTTGACCGGATATCCCTGATCTGCTCATCCTCAAGCAGTTCTTTCATCTTTTTGGATAGTTCCTGTATTTTTCGGTTGCCGCAGGTCTCTATCTCTTCCTCAAGTACCCTAAGCAGTTCTCTTGTATAGGCAATCTCCTCATCCAGTCCCGCTTCCAGAGATGGTTTCTCTGGAAATTTTTTTGATAATTCGAAAGTATTTTTATAGATTTCCTTCCGAAGCTGTTTACTTATATCACGCAGGATCTGTGTGGGGGATTTCGCCCGGACAGATGCATTTGTATGGGTGGAATCCACGATAATGGTCCCGGATCTTATCAGCCCTTTATCCAAAGCCTGCTGTATCGTTTCCCTCAGCATCTCTTCCAAGATATCTTCCGTAATGCGTGTCTTTCTGAATTTCGTCAATAGGCTGGGATCGATCATTTTCGCTTCCGGTTCCAGGTCCAGGAAAAATTTATATGCCATATCTGTCTGGGCGCTGCTGATCAGGACTTCATCGGAGAGGTCGTATAGCTTTTTTAAAAATAAGAGTTTGAACATCATCTCCGGTTCTTTTGCCGGACGCCCAAACTTTTCACAATACTGTTTACGCAGCATTGGATTTACAAAACTGAAATCTATGTTCTCTTTGATCCTGCGCAGAATGTGATTGGCGGGTATGATCGCATCATTAATCCCCTGATAGGGTGATAGTGATAGTTTTAACTGTGAATTATCTTTCAGCATTTCGGGAGCCTCCCTCCTCATATTTCCATTATAATACCAATAATGAAAAAAGCCCAATTCTTTTTTTAGAATCAGACTTTTTCAGTGCCCTCTCATTTTACTGTTATACAGGGAAATTCCGCCGGTATATCCTTCCTTTTTGATTTGATTGAATATTTCCATATAACGGTATCCATCCAAAAGCAGCTCTTTGATCCTTGGAACATAAGGATCAAGCTTACAAGGCCTGGATGCAATGGGAGGCTCTGTCATACTCAGATATTTTATGACTGTAGGACGGCTGATCTGAAGCATCCCTGCTATTTCTGTATTATTTTTACCGGATTCCCTTAGCTTCTGTGCCTCTCTGGCTGTTTCCCGCTTTTTTAGACCGGTTTCTGTTTTTCTGCGTTCGCGTGTATTGAATACCTCTTTTTCCGTTATTGGTACAGTTGAGAGATTAGGAACCTTTATGTTGTCCTTGATTTTGCGCTTCAGGTAACCCGCCATATCTTCTGTCAGGTTTTTCAGTATATGAAATCTGTCCACGATCTGCCTGGCATTTGGCAGAGCCTCACTTATGGCAGCCTTATAAGACTTTGAGAAGTCTCTTGTAACAGTCTCCACATGTTTAAACTTTCGGAGCATTTTTATTACTTCAGGCTGTTGCCGGGAAGGAACTATTTCCAGCCGTTTTCCAGTATCATTATCAATTTAGAATAGAAAAATAAATTTTTCGCCTGCAATGTGAAAAATCATCAATGGATATATTTTTTACTTCATAGCCGATGACTGGTTCCGCTTTTTTTTAATGATTCTCAGAATCGTATTGTTAGACACAGACACATGGCTGTCGGAAATCTGCTTTTCCGCCTCAAGGGAACTGTTTTTCATTCCTACCCGGTAGATATAATCGTCCAGACGTTTTGTCCTTAGTGAATTTGATGCCGCAAACGGAATTAAATATGCAAAGGTTTTATGACTGCATCGTTCATTTGCACAAAAGAACTTTGGCACAGTAATCACTAATTTTACCTGATAATCCTGGATTGGAAGATCTGAAATGGTTCTAATATATCTGCTGTAAACCGAATGGCTTTCCATGCCACAATATTTACATTTGGCAACAGTACAGTTTATATCGCAGTATATGTATAATGCCTTGCCAGATTTTTCTACTCTGTTTATGGTAAGATTTTCATCCAATTCTTTTAACAATACATCTAATTCCATGTCATTTACCCGTCTTATTATGACATAATAAAATGGATAATTCAACTAACTTGACAAAGAGACAGAAAAATTTACAGCCTCTTTAATTGTGAATTTTTTGTGAAATTGATTAAAAAAAAGTCCTTTACAAAACGTCTCTGGCTAAACAGAGAAATATAGAATTGTGATTGTGGTGGATGAATGCTATAATGGTAAAATAAAGAATCAATGATGGGATAAATAAAAAATCAGTTTTAGAACTCCAGTGAACTGTCTCTTCGTTTACACCATTTCCGATTTGACCAAATGGAACAAAGGGAGCGTCCGGGTAATCAGCTCCTATGGACTTTCAATTTTTTGTTCCGTCAGAATTTTCCAAGCGAAAATTCGCTAAACATGGGTGGGCACCTACCAATTGTTAGGCCAAATATTATTTTAGGAGGAACAGAAAATGTTTAACTATGTTTGGCCAATCGCATTGGTTGTGTTATCAAATGTGGTGTATCAGATATGCGCCAAAAACTTTAGGAATAGAGACTATGAATGAGTACATTTTATATTTATGGGGCACATCAGCATAAATTTCGGTTTGAAGAAGTGTCAGGTGAGTCCAAATTCAGCAGTCACATACATATTGTTGGGAGAAGGTTATGCATGAGGGATCTTGAAAAAATATGAAGCTATTATTAGATAATATGGACGAATTGTCAGCCAAGATAGGATATTGTGCCAAAAGAGAATACGAGAATCAAATTCTCAATTCCATATATAATTATTGTCTGTTGTTTTTCTGTAAAGAAACCGAGGTTATCATATTAACCAGGGAACCTTTAGAGGTTATTTTATATAGTAAATATTATTGGTTTACACAGTATATGAAAAAGCATAATGAAATTAATGGGTATGACGCAGGGATTGAGCAGCAGAAATTAAAATTAATTGAGGAATTAGAGCAAAGGCTTGAAAATGTTGATTGGGACTTACTTCAAAAAATAGATGATATGATGGAGAAATGAAATAGCAGGGCAACGGCCTGCAAAAAGAAAAGGAGATATCAGATATGGAGAAAGAGTACAAAGAAACCCAGTCCCCGGACGATGGATTACAGGAAAAGCCGAACTGGGAGGAGATTGTCTTCCAAGCCAGGAGGGATGGGTGGGTTGTCTGTCACCATCCATTTTACGGATGGCTTTTGGAGGAATATGTGGGTCCTGGCTCGGAGGTGGCTGTTCCGGACTGGATTGCGTCACTTTGTGAGAAGGCTTTCAGGGACCGTACGGATCTGACCAGCATAGCCCTCCCAAAAAGGCTGAAGTTTATCGATAGATGTGCCTTTTACGGCTGCACAGGCCTGACCAGCGTGACGATTCCGAAAAGCGTCACGGAAGTCAGCTATGCTGCCTTTTATAGTTGCACAGGCCTGGCTGAAATCAAGGTAGATGCAAAAAATAAATATTACCGCGAAGTGGACGGTCTGCTGTTGGAACTGCGGAGGAGGCGTAGGGGTGATGAAGAGGATTTTAATGTTTTGGGAGGTATGAGGCCCGGAGTGTATGAGGAGGAAGACGGCGCTGAGGATTCTCCTGTCTGGGGCGATATGACGTCCGGAATGTATGAAGAGGACCTGTATGCTTTGAGCGGTATGACCCCCAGAACATATGGGGATTGCGAGAGCTATGAGGAGTATTATGTTTTACATAGCTGTCCGCCGGGGAAGACAGGCACACTGGCGATTCCGGAGGGGATCCGGGGAATCTGTGACAATGCCTTTTCCGGCTGTACAGGATTGACCCACATAACGATTCCGGAGGACTTAGAAATTGGGCAAGCTGCCTCTTGCGGCTATACAGGTCTGACCCGCCTGATAATTCCGGAGAGTGTCTTAGAAATCGGGAATGCTGTTTTTTCCGGCTGCAAAAGTCTGATCCGTGTGGTTCTGCCGGATAGCATCCGCAAAATCGGCTCCAGTGCCTTTTCCGGCTGCAAAAGCCTAACCCATATCAAGATCCCAGGGAATAATACCTATATCAGTCCTTTCGCCTTTAAGGGCTGTACGGGCTTAACCGGTGTGGTTCTCCCAAAGGGCCTTATCGAAATCTGTGAAGGTGCCTTTTCCGGCTGTACAAGCCTGTCCGACATGATATTCCCGGAAAAAGTTGCCCAGATCGGGAAAGGCGCTTTTAAAGGCTGCATGAGCCTGTCCGGCGTGGTCATTCCGGAAGGCATCACCAAAATCGGCAGTGAGGCATTTTCCGGCTGCACAGGCCTGACCGGCGTAGTTCTTCCGGAAAGCGTCACTGAAATCGGCGAAGGCGCTTTCCAGGGCTGCACAGGCCTGTCCAGCGTGGTTATTACTGAAGGCGTCACCAAAATCGGCGAAGGCGCCTTCCAGAGCTGTACGAGCCTGGAAGAGATCCAGGTAGCTTCGGGCAACCAATCCTACCGTGTGATAAACGGCCTGTTGGTGAGTCTGGACGGCTGTGTTCTGCATAGCTGTCCCGCAGGGAAGTCTGGTATGCTGGCTGTCCCGGAAGGGGTCCGGGAAATCGGCAGTAATGCCTTTTCCGGCTGCGCTGGACTGTCCGGCGTGACTCTTCCAAAGAGCGTCAGCTCTGTCAGTAAAAGCGCTTTTCAAGGCTGCACAGGCCTGGTGGAAATCCAGGTGGACGAAGGAAATAACCGCTATCGCGCAATCGACGGCTTGCTGGTGGGCAGGGGCGGTTCTTTTCTGCATAAATGTCCGCCGGGGAGAAGCGGCATACTGAAGATTCCGGAGAGCATTACATTCATTGGCCGCTATGCCTTTGAAGGCTGCAGCCTGGCCCATATAATTGTCCCGGAAAGTATCAGCGAAATCGGCAAATATGCGTTTTCCGGCTGCATGGGCCTAACCGAAATCACCTTGCCGGAGAGTGTGACAAAAATTGATAACAGTGCGTTTTCTGACTGCACGGGCCTGACCGGAATCACCCTGCCAAGAAGCATCCGAGAGATCGGCGACAGTGCGTTTTCCGGCTGCACGGGCCTGACCGAAATCATCCTGCCAAGAAACATCCGAGAGATCGGTGACAATGCGTTTTCCGACTGCGCGGGCCTGACCAAAATCATCCTGCCGGAGGATATCACAAAAATCGCTCAGGGTACTTTCAGCCACTGCACAGGTCTGACGGAGGTGACCTTGCCGGAGGGCGTCGCCGAAATTGACAGTTGTGCCTTTTTCTGCTGTACGGGCCTGACCCGCATCAACCTTCCGGAGAGTGTCATCAGAATAGACGATGCCGCTTTTTATAACTGCATAAGCCTGGCCGAGCTGACGTTCCCAAAAGGCATCAGAAGGATCAGCAGCAATGCTTTTAGCGGCTGTACTTCTCTGCGCACGGCCATCCCGGAAACAAAGGGCGATGATTGTCCGGAGGGGGATGAAATGGGCAGCAGAGACTACCGGGATCAGAATGACATGGCTGCGGATACCCTGAAGGGCGCCACGGAAATCAAGCCGCACGCTTTTGCGGCCTGGGTAGAATTAAAGGAAGTGGATATCCCAGAGGGCGTCATAAAAATCTGCGATGATGCATTCCGGGATTGCTGGAGGCTGAGCAGGGTGGATATCCCAAAGAGCGTTACTGAAATCGGCCGGCGCGCCTTCCAGGGCTGTACAGGCCTGGCTGAAGTGACACTTCCAGAAGGACTCCGGGAAATCAGCAGCCAAACTTTCAGAAACTGTTTCAGACTGTCCCATGTAGTCATCCCAAAGAGCGTCAGGGCAATCAGAAAGGGAGCTTTCGAGGGCTGCAAGCGCCTGTCCCAGGTGACGATCCCGGAGGGCGTGCGCGTAATCAACAGCGAGGCGTTTAAGGACTGCGCAGCGCTGTCCCAGGTGTACATTCCGAAGAGTGTCAGGGCTATTTTCGGCGATACTTTCCAGGGCTGCATTGGCCTTACCATCCATGCACCGACCGGATCCTATGCGGAAGAATACGCCGGCTGTCTGGGAATCAAATTCAGCGGCAGGGAAGAACAAATGTTAGAATTAGTGTCCGATGGTGACGGGCAGGGATGTGTAAACATGGAAAACCAGGACAGGGTTCTTTTGACGCTGGAGGAGCGGCTTAAATATGCGGCAGAATCCCAGGCATCCTCGCCTGAAGCTGCCGTCCGGATGGTGCAGAAATTTTCAGGAATCCCTGCCTGGTATTTTTTCTGCGGCAAGGAAGATTTGGCTGCCATGAATGAACTGACAGGGAAGTTCTGGGAACATTCCTCTGTGGACATAAATACCTATCATGGCTTCTGCCAGACTTTCAGGCTGGCGATAACCTATGATACTGCCTGCCGTATGCTGCAGACGGGAACGGTGCTGTCTGCGGAGGACTTCTGCAATCCCTGCCAGCCCGTCTGGAGTGCCGGTACGGTCAACGCCGTTATTCTGCTGGGGCTGATGCTGCTGGACCATGCCAAGGGCAGAGTGAAGAACAAAGACATCTACCACTGTATGAGGATGACCCTGAGACAGTATCTGGATGCCCTGGCAGAATTTGCTTCCGGGAAAGAGGGGAAGACAGGATCGTCCCGGACAGATTTCCGACTGCTTGGACAGAGCATCCTGAAGAGCTGCGACGGTTCCGGACCCCTGGGGGAGGCGCTGGCGGACATCCTCAGGCACTACATTGCCGCGCAGCAGGAATTTGGCCGTCTGGACCATATCCTCCGCTGTATGGATGCCCTTTCCTGCTGCCTGGAAGAACAGGGAGGGATACAGGCGGACAGTGCACGGCGCTTCCGGGAGGTCCTGAACAAATATTGTCCTGGTTTGGAGGGACAAAAGCTGATAGAGGAAGGCGGACGGTCCCCGGATCCTTATGGGCATTATCTCGCCCTGGCCGGCGAGTATCCGGAGGATGTGCCGGATCCCGGCAGTGAAGGGCTTGCCCTGAGAACTGTCCGCAGCCAGGTATTTTTGCCTGGGTATGACTGCAGCCCTGAGTCCCTGCGCGCGCTGGCTGCCCAGACGCCCTTCCGGGATTTCCGGGAGATTCTGGAGAAGAACATATGCGAGGAGCGGATGACTTGTGCCATGAAGGAGATTAACGCGTCAGCGGTGTATCTGTATACGCTGTGGGTGAAGCCATATCTGCCGGCTGAGGGGTACCGCTTCCAACTGTGACAGGCTTGGCAGGGGCTGGAGGGAAATTGTCTGCAGCCGTAATATATGCTGCGGCTCATGGGAATTCACAACAATAGATTGCGTGCTGATCGCATTTCCCCACAGTCCATACAGGACTCTCACAAGATGCAGTGGAGACATCTTGTGAGAATCCTGATCTGGCCAAGCATTTTTTGCGATGCTGACCTTGAAAGATTTACGCTTTGTTTGTATAACTGTTTTTTGAAAAATCCTAATTCTCTCAATTCTTTTTTCAGCCGTCTGATCTTTGCCAGTGTATCCAGTTTTTCTTTGACTGATGGGCTGTCTGCGCATTCTTCCTGATATTTATGTGCCTGGATACGCACAGTATCAACTAGCCAGATGATATTTCTCATTAATACTTTCGATAATTCTTCCGCCTTCCAGATAAAGACAGGCTATTTTTCTTTTCAATTCTGGTTCATACTTTTCATTTGTATTTGCTATGAATGACCACCTCTCTTTCCTTTTCATAGATATATCATTTATTTCCGGTTTGGTATTACAACTTTATGATATCCTCTCGCCTGGCCGGTGGGACAACTGAAAATAGTATCATGAACGGTCATCCGGGGACTGCCGCACAATCTGCTATGCGGCAGACCTTTTGATGTGTTGACAGGAAATACGAAGATGTATGTAATAATTACGAACTTGTCAGTTGGGGTCTGCTATACTATTCCCAGTAAGGCACACATCCTGAAAAACGGATGACGGTCCGAATCGCGGAAGCTTATCCAAAGAAAGGAGACAACTATCATTATGAGATCATATGGAACATGCCCCAAATGAAAGACAGGCCTGCTGCGGCTCTCCGGTGCAGGCGGAAGAAGAAAGAACCTGTCACCATGACATCATTATAACAGTTAAAAATATTTTTAGGAGGTATTTGTCATGAAAAAGAATCTACTTGTTTATCCCGTATTTGGAATGTTGGCAGTCGGCCTGTTTACAGTCTGCGCCGCCATGCCTGTCCAGGCTGCCGGCAGCAGGACTGTTCCCGCCGCCGATTCCAAGGTCAGCTCGGAGTCGGAAATTCTGACTGCTTCCCCGGACATTGATGACATTGCCGGTCTTGGCGAACTCAAGGCCGGGGTCGAGGAGCCATATTACACGCACAGTGATTCCTTCGTGGTGGATGTGGAGAATGGACACAATCCCTATGATTTGGAATGGGACTACGGTGAGCTGTACGATGTCTATATAGAGGAAGCCGACTGGTCTTTGGTGTTCGATGCGGATTTTTATATGGAATCTTTCCCGGCACTTGCGTTTTTGTACCATTATGATGAGGAGCTTCTGCTGGAGCATTTCCAGACCGTGGGCATCCACGAAGGCCGCCAGGGAAGCAAGGACTTCAACGTGGCCGTTTATCAGGAGAACTGTGAAAAAGAGCTGCGCGATGCCTTCGGCGACCACTATGAGTGCTATTATTTCTATTGGATGCTGAATCAGGATTCCCAGAAAAACATCACGACATCGGGCAAAAACTACCCGCTGCAGCTCGGCGTAAAAATGACCTCCATGCAGGCGGTTGAGTTTGAGAAAGTCAACGAGTACCGCGCCGAGGTCGGCATCAAGCCACTGGAATTCGACTCTGAGCTTGCAGCCATCGCCTGTTACAGGGGCTGGGTCGATATCAGCGAAGGTTACGGAGCCCATGACTGGCTGACGGATGAGGCAAACGATGAGAGAGTCAATGCCATGATTGGATTGCTCGATATGAGTCTGTTAGGCGAGAATACGGTGGATTGCGGCGTGAGAAGCAGCACCCAGCATCTGCACACCACCTTCTATATCAATTATCGTTATTCACCGGATCATTATGAAGCCATGGTAAACCCGAAATACAAATATTTTGGCTGCTCGCATATTTATTTCGGCAATAACCGCATTCCAGAATCGAAACGCAGGGACAGTAGCACCTATCACCTGCCAATGATGCGCGTGGAATTTGATCTGTTCACAGACGGACTCTCCACCCCGGTGCATCCGTGATATGCCTTAGGAATTGTGCGGTCTGATAAAAAGTATGAAATACATTCCGAAACAGCTTTACTTTCTGCTTGGCTTTCTTTTGAATCATTTCTTTCTGCAGCATCAAAATGCCGGCAAAAACGGTTCGTTCTGCCGGCATTTTAATCTGGTTCGGTATTCTGTTTACAGTTTATAAAGAGATATGGTCAAAGTACCATGATCTGCGGATGCCTGAATCTGGATAGGTTCGGCAAAGATGTTGGTAAACTTCAGATCCAGCGTATTGCCGGAGATCGTCGCATCCATTCCCTCTGGAATATAATCCATCTTCAGGGAATGGGGATGCCGCTCGGTAGCGGGAAGGCCCGCACTCAGCATAGCTGCATACAGTGTGGAGGAAACCTGACAGATTCCTCCTCCGATGCCGGGAACGTACTTTTTATCTACGATCATATTGGCTTCCACATAGCCGTTGGCAGAAGTCCTTGGAAGGATCGTCTGGCTGAAGGAGAAGCTCTCTCCGGGCTGGATGACTACGCCGTTGATTCTGGACGCCGCCAGCGTTACATTGACTGCGCGTGATATGTTCGGATTGTAAGCGGTGGCGTAACTGCCGATGGGTGCAGCGACAGGTGCAGCAGCGGGCACTGCTGCGGAAGCTGCAAGTGCTGTGCCGTCTCCTGCTGCCATCCGGCCTTCTGCTTTTCCATATGTCTCATAATGAACACAGTAGGCACGATAATTATTTCCAAAAGATGCCTGCAGATCCGGATAAAGATTCCGGTATACCAGACAGTTGAATTCTGCACTGCCGGACCGGCCTTCTGCCATTCCAAAATCAAGATAATGGCGGTACAGGCGATTGTAGTCATGCCCTAAAGCAGTCTGCAAGTCTGGGTAGGTGTTGTAATAATAATCCATGTCAAAAGTCAGACTCGTAAGCGGCGCCGGTGCCGCCGCAGCGGATGTACTGCTGCCCCAAAGCATACAGAAGCACAAGAGCATTGAAATAAAGACACGCATTTTCGGTTTCATGTTTTTCCCTCCGAATGATATTTAAAGTTGAGTCCCATATGTAACAGGTTCTCTCATATAGATTATACCATAACATATCTGACAGAGGAAGTTCTTTTCTTCGATGTGTCAAAAAAGCAGCCAACGCGGGGATGTACATCCGGACGGATTGTGTTATAATGTTTGAAATGTCTGCTGGAATGTGATCGTATGCAAAGCAGAAGATTTTGAAAAGGATTACGTATTACATAATCCTTGATTTTTCCGGTGAACTTGCCTGTGACAAATTGCATAAAACATACAGCAAATATAAATAATGCTTAAAGTAATCCCTGTCATATTATTAAAGAAGAGATTTTGCAGGGAAGAGAAAGAAAGGTACAAAAGTGTATGAAAACAGAACAGGAACAAAAAGAGATTGTGGAATCCGCAGCGCTGTCATATCCCATCTGTGAATACTGCTTTGGGGATACCACTCAGATTCCTTTTTCCGATAAGGTGCGGTATATATGCGAGACGGACTGTGAGCGGTACCGGTATTCCTGGGCGTGTCCGCCTTACTGCGGGGATATTCATGAAAATATAGATAAATGCAGGCAGTATCAGAACTTTTTCCTTTTTTCTACAGTAGTGGAAGTGGCGAACGCATGGGATAAGGAAGTCTGCCTGCGCGCGAAAAGCGGTCATGAGGAGATCAGCCGGAATCTCAGGGAAAAACTGAAAGAGAAGCTGGAAGATTTTTACATGCTGTCTACTGGATGTACAATCTGTGAAAAATGCGCCTGCCCCGACGAACCGTGCCGGCACCCAGAGGAACGGCTGTCTTCCATGGAGAGTCATGGGATTGTGATTATACAGTTGGCGGATGAGATGGGACTTTGCTATAACTATGGAGGCGATACGATTGTTTATTTCAGCCTGGTATTATTCTGATGGAGCTTCCATTCCGCTCGCATTGTTTTAACAGGTTGACTGGAAAATGCGTTTCCTGAAAATTTTTTGTTTATGGTTCCTTTGAGGTCTTTTGGGTGGCGGACAGATAGGGTTCTATCCGGTTAAAGGCATGAGCGCGCAGCGTATCATACCAGAACTGTCCTGTGGGGGAAGTGTCTGCATCTGCGGGGATGGTCCCTTTCGTCTGCAGAAGCTCCTCACATATATCGGCCATGATCCGGCCTTCTAATCCTGTCTCATCTCCCTGCTCAAAACGTTTAAAACAGTAACGAATCGTATATTCTCCATAGTATAAAAGTTCCCGGTATGCAAGGAAATTGGCGTCGATGTAATCCTGCGGATTGGAAGAAAACTTCGGGTCGGACACTACGGTTTTCAGCAGATTCCGGATCACAGGTGCCGGTTCAAGGCTGCTGTTTTCTATGGCCTGCCGATAACAGTTTTGTTTTTGAGGAAGGATATATTTTTGGCTGTCAATTCCGTCGGAAGCTATGTGAGCTGGAAACCGGGAACGGATATCTTCTATAAAATAACTGCCGTCCCGCGGCTGCCAGTATTCTTTCAGTTCCCATCCATTGTCCGTCTGCTCGAATGTCAGTTCGACAGGCAGATGGCTTCCGCCAGTCTCCTTGATTCCGTCTTCCAGGATCTGATACTCTTGATACAGCGCCCAGCCATAGAAAATAACCGTGGGATTTGAGGCCTCCTTGGAAAGAGCAGAATGCACCGTTTCCAGTACGGCAAAATCACAGCAGGCCAGATCATAAGGAACGGACTGGTCAAAGGCATGATAGGTCAGGATGGCACGGGTAATGGCATCTTCGATATTGTCCGCAGGTTCGGAAGGGTCAGACATATCCGGAGAGCTTTCTGTATTGGGAGAGGGCGTTTCCGGCTGCTCGCTGTCTGCAGGAATCGGTTCGTTCTCATGGAAGAAAGCGGAAATATGATCTCCCGGAGCACTTTCGGCAGAAGCTGGCGCCTTGACAGGATCCGTCAGAAAACAAAGAGCTGTAACTGCACAGGCAATACCGGCAGCAGCCGCGATCCAGAAGGGAGGTTTTTTATAATGAAGGACAGCCTTGATTCGGTTTTTCAATTTTCCTTCACTGAAAGCCAGCGGGCAGATAATCATGATCCGTTTTTTGCTGCTGCAGGACAACAGAGCGTGGGAATAGGCTTTCTTCTCCTGAAGATCCATATTCCGGATGACCTTTTCGTCACAGGCAAGTTCAAGATCCCGGCAGAACAGAGCATAGGCCGCCCATAAAAGCGGGTGAAACCAGTAGATGCAAAGGAGCACATATCCAAGGGCTTTCCACCAGTGATCTTTGCGCGCCAAATGCGCCTGCTCATGGGTAAGAACATATCCGGTCTGAACTTCGGTAAGATCAGAGGGCAGATAGATCCGGGGCCGGAAAATCCCGATGATAAAAGGGGATGCGGTCCAGTCGCAGAGCCAGACCGGGCCTTCTGATAAAATGGCCTCCTGCATTTCTTTTTGTATCTGCCAGTACCGGATCAGGGCCAGGACAGCAAGACAAAAGACGCCGACTGCCCACACCAGGCTGGCCAGAAAGATATAGACATGCAGTGGATTGATGCTGACCCCAGGATCCGGCGCAAAAGCATTAGAAATAACCGGATTAATCGCATGATCCAGAGCGGGAATGCCGCTGTCCACTTGGGGCTGTACGGCGTACTGAACATTGTACGGGGTCAGGACTTCAGCGCTTGGAATCAGACTGACGGGACTTTTTACTGAAAAAGGACAGATCAGTCGGACGGCCACAAAGGCCCAAAGGGTGCAGGTCAGTCCTTTGGGCGCTTTTCTCAGAAGCAGCCGCAGCAGGAGAACTGCAAGGACCAGCCATCCGGCAGACATGCTCATATTAAATAATTTCAGAAAAATATATTCCATAAAGTCACCTCGCTTCCTCAATCATTTGTCGGATTTCCTCTGCTTCTTCAGGTGTCAGGGCATGGTCCGCGGTAAAGGCGGCAAGAAAGGCAGGGAGTGATCCGTCAAAGGCAGTATCCACAAATTTTCGGCTTTGCATGGAATAAAAGCGGGAACGGGAGATCAGAGAAGTTACCGTTCCTCCCCGGTTTTCAAACAACCCCTTGTCGCACAGCCGCCGAACGACCGTATGAGTCGTTGTTCGTTTCCAGCAAAAGTCCTGTTTTGCCAGTTTCACCAGTTCGGAAGTCGTTACCGGCTCCCTTTCCCAGATTAGCTCTGCGAATTTTGCCTCAATAACTCCTAATTGAATTTCCTGCTTCATAAACGCGCCTCCTTTTGGACTACATGCTGTAGTCTATACTATACAGACTACAGCATGTAGTCGACGATGTCAAGCAGATTTTCCTGGGAAAGGGACGCAAAACGCACGGCCAGGGTGCGGGAGCAACGCTCGTATGGAATGTATCGGACAAAGGTCTTGGAATGTCCGTCCCACACGTACAATTATGTGCGCATGGGACGGACATTCCAAGACCTTTGTTCGCTCCAATCCACACAGCGCTGTTGCTCCCGCACCCTGGCCGTGCATTTTGCTGACTTACGCATCCGGTATTTGCTGTTTGTTATCATAAGCAAGTTCTCTGTAACCGGAAATATTTATCTGTCTGCGCAAAATAATCTACAACTTCTCAATAAACCGCAAAAATGCCTCTCGTCCCTCTTCGGTACATTTATACACACCTGCGTCTTCTAACACCTTCACAAACACCTTTCCAATCTCCTGTTCCAGGATCTCCTCAATATTTGCTTCGGTTACCGAATCATACCTGGGAAGGAAATCCGCCACCCAGTCCGCATGTTTTTGCAGTGTTCCGTCAGAAGCCACATCCTTTCCTGCAAGGATGTACTCCTTCAAAAGTGCCATCTCATCCTTTAAGCGGGAAGGAAGGACTGCAAGGCCCATAACTTCAATGAGGCCGATATTTTCTTTTTTAATATGATGCAGCTTCGCGTGAGGATGATAAACTCCAAGAGGATGCTCTTCTGTCGTGATGTTGTTTCGAAGTGTCAGATCCAGCTCATAAAAATCTTCCACTTTCCGGGCGATGGGAGTGATGGTATTATGAGGCTCCCCGTCGGTATAGGCGAAGATAAAAGCGTCCTCATCCGTATAGCCGCGCCAGACGCCAAGCACGTGGTCCGCCAGATCGATAAGGCGTTTCTCATCTTTATGACGGATACGCAGAACGGACAGGGGCCATTTGACGATGCCTGCTTCTACATCCTCGTAGCTGGGGATTGTAACCGGGCGTTCAATGGGCGCTTTGGCCATAGCGAACGTATAGTTGCCGCCCTGAAAATGATCATGGCTTAAAATGGAACCGCCAACGATGGGCAGATCTGCATTGGAACCCAGAAAATAGTGGGGAAACTGCTTTACAAAGTCGAAAAGCTTTGTAAAAGCAGCCCGGTCGATCTTCATGGGGGTGTGTTCGCCGTTGAATACAATGCAGTGTTCATTATAATATACATAAGGAGAATACTGAAATCCCCAATGGCTGTCATGGATGGTCACCGGAATGATGCGGTGGTTTTCCCTGGCCGGGTGATTGACTCTTCCGGCATATCCCTCATTTTCCATACAGAGCAGACACTTTGGATAAGAGCTTGCCTTAGCATTTCTGGCTGCGGCGATGGCCTTCGGATCTTTTTCCGGCTTGGACAGATTGATGGTAATATCAATGTCGCCGTATTCGGAATGTACTTTCCATTTTTGATCTTTGCATACCCGATAGCGGCGAATGTAGTCGCTGTCCTGACTTAACTGATAGAAATAATTCGTTGCGTCCGCCGGAGAAGTCTGGTATTTTTCCCAGAATGTCTGGCGAACCTGATCGGGTCTTGGAACCAGGCAATTCATAATCCGGGTATCAAAAAGATCCCGGTAGGCGATGCTGTCGGGGATCAGTTCCCGACGGCAGGCTTCATCCAGAAGTTCTTTTAAGATCTGCTCTAAGGATTGCTCCGGAATCCGGTCCGGCTCTTCATAATCGTCTTCATGAAAGAGATCCAGCAGCAGGTTTGTCGTGTAGATCTTCTCACATTCCGGGGTAAGTCCGGTGTCAATACCGTACTGGACCAGTGCAGCGATCTGTTCTGATAGCATGTCTGTGCCTCCTGTTTAATGTATTTTATAAAAGGTCTGTCCGTCTGCCAGGCGTCCGGCAGACGGATGTGTTTGTTATGTATTAATCCAGTGCATGAGCTCCGTCGCCGATGTCTACTACATAAAATTCGGCAGTAATATTGGTCTTTTCCGTATAAGCTTTGCCGACAGTCTGGATAAACCGGTCTACAGAATCATTTTTCACAATGCTGACCGTGCAGCCGCCGAAGCCGCCGCCGGTAATGCGGGAGCCAAGGACGCCGGGGACGTTCCATGCCAGTTCTGCCAGAAGGTCTGTCTCTTCGCAGGAAGTCTCATAATCGTCCCGAAGAGAGACATGGGATTCATTGATGAGCTTTCCGAAAGTTTCGATGTCATTGGCCTTCAGAGCTTCCACCGCATGAATGGTGCGCTGGTTCTCGTAGACTGCGTGTTTTGCACGTTTCCGGCAGACCGGATCCTGGACTGCGTCTTTGTACTGCTCGAACTGTTGTTCGGTCAAATCGCCCAGGGTCTGGATATCAACAACGGTTTGGAGTGCTTTTAGAGCGGATTCACTTTCATTTCTCCGGTCGTTGTAAGCGGAGGAAACCAGGCTGTGCTTGACATTGCTGTTGGTAATGACAATTTTTGCATCCGGCAGTTTCACAGGTGCATATTCATACTGCAGTGTGTTGGTGTCCAGAAAGATGGCGCAGTCTTTCCTGCCCATAGCAGAAGCAAACTGGTCCATAATGCCGCAGTTCATACCATTGAAATGGTTCTCGGAATACTGTCCGATCAGTGCCAGATCTACCATGGAAATGTCAAAGCCAAAAGTGTCCCGAAGCATGAGTCCGGTCAGTACTTCTAAGGATGCGGAGGAAGAAAGTCCGCTGCCGGCAGGGATATCCCCATAAAAGAGAAGATCAGCCCCGCGGTCTAAATGATAGCCCCGTTTCTCAAAGGTCCACATGATCCCCTTTGGATAGTTCGTCCATCCGGCCGCATCGCTGGGAACCAGATCCGAAAGGGAGCTTTCCACAATGCCCATATTGTGAAAGTTCATGGAATAGAGCCGAAGCTTCCGGTCCTCTCTGGGGCGGATGATGCCGTATGTTCCGATGGTCAGCGCACATGGAAATACGTGTCCGCCGTTGTAGTCGGTGTGCTCCCCGATGAGATTCACGCGTCCAGGTGCAAAGTAGGCTTTGACCTCTTTGCTGCCGCCGTAAAGCTCTGCAAATTTTTCTTTCAGTTCGGATACATTTACTGCCATAATGCAGGTCCTCCTTATAGATGATTTTGTTTGTTGTTTCAGACACCTGCAGGCGTCTGATGTTTTCCGTTGACATTTATTATGATTATAATATAATGAGATACGAGAGCAGTTTCAAGAAGAATATTCAGATAAAATAGAAGGATATTGAGATTATATGAGACTTCAGATTGACCAGGAACAAAAAGAGATCAAAAGTCACGGAAGTTATGGTTTTCCGGTGCTTATAAGCTATGAACGGCTGTCCAGTTTTGACACAGGGGAGTTTCCATGGCATTGGCATCCGGAGATCGAACTGACGTTCGTTATGGAGGGAGATATTGCCTATCAGGTCAATGACAGCATATATCATCTGAAAGCGGGAGAGGGACTGTTCTGTAATACCAATGTGCTGCATCGAGGGCGCGGATACCGGGCACCGGACTGCAGTTATCTGTCCATTACCTTTCATCCGAGAATTTTATACGGATACAGTTCCAGTGTTATCCAGGATAAATATATGAACCATATTTTAAGAAGCCCAGGGCTTGCATCTCTCCATTTTGTACCGGAAAAAAAGTGGCAGAGAAAGATTTTGCGGCAGATGGAGAAAATCCGCGGGTTAAACCGGGAGCATCCCGTATCCGAGGAGCTGCAGATCCAGATGGCTCTTTTAAAGATCTGGAGGGGGATCTATGAACATGTGGGAACAAAGGAAAACAGATATGCGGAAAATGGAAGGGATACGGAGCGAATACGCCGGATTATGGAATATATTCAGGAACACTATGGAGAAAAAATCACCCTGGAAGAACTGGCAGAGCAGATTCATCTGTGCAAAAGCGAGAGCTGCCGGCTGTTCAAACGGTATATGAACGAATCCATGTTTGATTATCTGTTAGGTTACCGGGTGGAGAGAAGTCTGGATCTTTTAAGGCAGTCTTCTTTAGATGTGACGCAGATTGCGGGACAGGTGGGGTTTGGAAATCCAGGATATTATGCGCGGATTTTTAAGCGGAAAAT
Organism: Lachnospiraceae bacterium; assembly: GCA_910574965.1. GTDB lineage: Bacteria > Bacillota > Clostridia > Lachnospirales > Lachnospiraceae > Hominiventricola. Next base: position 30,947 of record CAJTDB010000018.1, read on the forward strand.
GGGATGTACGCCTCTGGAATACCGCAAGAGCCGCACGGGCGGGAAATCGTAAGAGAAACAAAAGATATCTGTCAACGTAAAAAGCTGCCGCAGCTTTTGGGCTGTGACAGCTTTTAGACTCTTATGGATTACAGCGTGTTCAGATCAACTTTGCACTCCTCGCCGCCCTCACCGTCAACGGTGTAATAGGCTGCCTGCTCTGCAGCGTTGATATAAATCTTCAGATCAGAAGCTTCCTGGCCTTTGTCCTTGATTGCTTTCTTGACTGCGTTCTGGATATCGGCAACCGATACACTCAGGCCGCTCATCTCTACGCAAACGGAAGTTTTGCAGGCTGCTTTTTTTGCAGCAGGCTGTTTCTCTACGGTTTTGGTAACAGATTTTGCGGCAGCTTTTGTTGTTTTTGCGGTTTTCTCTTTTGCAGCAGTCTCTGCAGCGACAGTAGGCTCTGCGGCTTTTTTCTTGCTTGCCATTTCTTTCATTCTCCTCCTAAACACATACAGAAGTATGTATACTTTTTATATGTCATGATAATTCAAGTCCTGTACATTATAGTCACGAAATATGTTTTTTGTCAAGATGGATATGAGCATAGCAAAATACAGCATACAGCAGCAGTTTTTTGTGCCTGTACTAAATAGAATGCCTACAGCAGACGTTGTACAAAACATCTGATCTATGATAAACTGTAAGAAAACAGAAGACGTTCAGGAAAGGAAAGAAACAGCAGTTATGTATCAGTTTGAGAAGATGGATAAAAAGCTACTGGGGGAGCGGATCGAAGATGAGCTGATGCGGTATATTTTGGAACAGCCGGTGGAGATGGGGCAGAAGATTCCCAATGAATTTGATCTGGCAAAGCTGTTCGGAGTGGGGCGCAGTACGATCCGGGAAGCAGTCAAGGGACTGGCTTCCAAAGGGATTCTGGAAGTGCGGCGCGGTTCCGGAACTTATGTGGTCAGTACCTGTCCTCCGAAAGAGGATCCTCTGGGTCTGTCTAAGCTTCAGGATAAATATAAGCTGGCGCTGGAGCTTTTTGATGTACGGCTTATGCTGGAACCGGAGATTGCCGCCCAGGCGGCAGAACATGCATCGGCACAAGACACAGAACAGTTAAAACTGCTTTGCTCGCAGGTGGAGGAACTCTATCAGAGCGGAGAAGATCACATTCCGAAAGATATTGAATTTCATACATGTATCGCCAGGTGCAGCCAAAATCGGGTGGTGGAGATGCTGGTGCCCATTATCAATACGGCGGTCATGACCTTTGCCAATCTGACCCATCGGATGCTTATGAATGAGACCATCGAGACGCACAGGGCCATGGTAGATGCCATCATCGATCAGGATCCGGTAGGTGCCAGGTGTGCGATGATTATGCATCTGACCTATAACCGGCAGGCGCTGGTGCGTATTTTAAAAGAACAGCAGGAGAAAGGAATTCGTGAGTAAGTGGTCGGATGTTTTTGATAATTGGACGGGTTATCCGGATGCCGCTTACCATCAACCATTTGAAAATTAGCAAAAATATACAAAAAGAAAGGCGTTTTTTCTTAAAACTCCTTCTTTTTTTGTGCAAAAAGACGAAAATGATAAAAATACATCTGATATATTGACTAAAATGTAGAAAAAATAGTATAATTCAACTACAAAACATAAGACGTCAGATTATATTGAAGAAAGGAGGAGAAAAAGAGAGAAATCATCTGATGTATAAAAAACAACAAAAAGGAAATGGTATAGGTTATAAAAACGAGAGGAGTACATATTTATGGCAAGTGAAATGACAGATTTAAATCCAACGAGGCTGGTCCTGGCAGCCATTATTGGACTGGTGATTCTGCTGGTACTGATTATCAAATTTAAGATTCAGGCAATGATTGCGATTCTGATCGGGGCCATCGCCATCGGGCTGATCGGCGGAATGCCTGCAGAAAAAATCGTGACAGCCGTGAATGACGGCATTGGCAATACACTAAAAGGAATTGCGCTGCTGGTCGGTCTTGGGTCCATGTTCGGTGCTATTTTGGAAGTATCCGGAGGTGCCCAGACGCTGGCCGTTACCATGGTCAGATGGTTCGGGGATAAGAAGGCTGCATGGGCACTGGGGATTACAGGACTGGTTATCGCTATGCCGGTGTTCTTTGATGCAGGTCTGATCATCCTGATTCCGCTGGCATTTTCCCTGGCGAAGAGAACAAACCGTTCTTCCTTATTCTATGCCATCCCTCTTTTGGCAGGACTGGCCGTAGGGCACGCGTTCATACCGCCTACACCGGGTCCGGTGCTGGTGGCAACGATGTTAGGGGTAGAACTTGGCTGGGTTATTATGGTCGGTATCGTCTGCGGTATCTTTTCCATGATCGTGGCAGGTCCTGTATGGGGGGCTGTCTGTGGAAAGAACTACTACATTCCGATTCCGGAACATGTGGCAAATCAGGCGGATTTTGACGAGTCGAAACTGCCGAGCTTCTGGGCGATTGTCGGGATTATTCTGATTCCCCTGGTGCTGATTATTCTGGATTCCGTGGCAGGCGTCGTTCCGGCGCTTGCAGGTCTGCAGCCGGTGTTCGGGTTCCTCGGAGAGCCTTTTGTGGCCCTTTTGATTGCTACGGTAGCGGCTATGCTGATTCTTGGCATCGGGCACGGATATAATACAGAAGAGTTAGAGAAGATCATGACCAAATCTTTGGAGCCTACGGGCCTGATCCTGTTAGTGACGGCATGCGGCGGTGTTCTGCGTTATGTGCTCCAGTATTCCGGACTGGGCGATGTGATCGGAAATGCAGTTTCGTCCATGTCCCTGCCGTTAGTAATACTGGCATTTATCGTGGCGGCTCTGGTAAGAATCTGCGTTGGTTCTGCAACTGTAGCAATGACTATGGCTGCCGGTATCGTGGCGGCAATCCCAGGAGTGGGCGATCTGTCTCCTCTCTACCTTGCGTGTACGACGGCGGCTGTGGCAGGAGGTGCGACGGTGTGCTCTCACTTTAACGATTCCGGTTTCTGGCTGGTAAAATCTCTGGTGGGCATGGATGAGAAGACGACGCTGAAAACGTGGACGATTATGGAAACCCTTGTAGGAACCACAGGGTTTGTGGTAGCATTAATCATATCCTTCTTTGCATAGAAGGCGGTCAGTAGAAAAACAGTATCTCCTGGCCCGGTCTTACCGCCGGGCAGGAGGATGTGAGACAAGAATACAAAAGGAGCAGAGTTATGTGTAAGTTAAAAAGTCAGGAAATGCGCAGGCTGGCGCCGGAACTGGATCCGCTGCGGATCGGCACCGGATGGAAGCCGGAAGATCTTTCCAAGCCGCAGGTGATGATCGAAAGCACTTTCGGAGACAGTCATCCGGGGAGCGGTCACCTGAATATTCTGGTGGAAGAAGTAAGAAAAGGAATTACAGAAGCGGGAGGCTTTGGAGCCAGATACTATTGTACGGATATCTGCGACGGCGAAAGCCAGGGAACGGACGGCATCAATTTCAGTCTGGTCAGCCGGGAGATGATCGCCAATATGATTGAGATCCATGCCAATGCCACGCCTTTTGACGCGGGGGTTTATCTGGCAAGCTGTGACAAAGGAATGCCCGCCAGTCTGATGGGGCTTTTTCGGGTCAATATCCCTGCAGTGGTAGTGCCCGGCGGCACTATGAACGCCGGTCCGGACATGCTGACGCTGGAGCAGCTTGGCATGTACAGTGCCAAGTACCAGAGAGGGGAGATCGACGAAGAGAAACTCAACTGGGCAAAAAATAACGCCTGCCCAAGCTGCGGAGCATGTTCCTTTATCGGAACGGCTTCTACGATGCAGATTATGGCAGAGGCGCTGGGACTGGCGCTTCCGGGAAGCGCACTGATGCCGGCTACCAGTCCGGATCTGCTGGCTTATGCCAGAGAGGCAGGACGCCAGGCGGTGAAGCTGGCATCCATGGAACATATGAAGCCCTGCCAGATGGTGACGATGAAAAGCTTTGAAAATGCCATTCTCGTTCATGCGGCCATCTCCGGCAGCACCAACTGCCTGCTCCATATTCCTGCCATAGCCCATGAACTGGGGCTGGAGATTACAGGCGACACGTTCGACCGGCTTCACAGAGGCGCGAGATATCTGCTGGATGTGCGTCCGGCAGGCCGCTGGCCGGCAGAGTGTTTCTACTATGCCGGAGGAGTTCCTGCGATTATGGAGGAGATCAAAGATCATCTGCATCTGGATGTAATGACCGTGACCGGAAAGACTCTTGGGGAAAATTTGCAGGAATTAAAAGAGAACGGTTTCTACGAGCGGTGCGGCAAGTGGCTGCAGGATTTTGGGAAGCGCTACGGATGCACTGTGACAAAAGAAGATATTATCCGTCCTTATGAAAAGGCAATTGGAGTCGACGGAAGCATTGCTGTTCTAAGGGGCAATCTGGCGCCGGAGGGCGCAGTTATCAAGCATACGGCATGTCCGAAAGAGATGTTCCGTGCGGTGCTGAGAGCGCGTCCCTTTGACAGCGAGGAGGAGTGTCTTGATGCGGTGCTGAAGCACAAGGTACAGAAAGGAGATGCGGTCTTTATTCGCTATGAAGGTCCAAAAGGCAGCGGTATGCCGGAGATGTTCTATACTTCGGAAGCCATCAGCAGCGACAAAGAACTTGGACGGAGCATCGCCCTGATTACGGACGGCCGTTTCTCCGGCGCTTCTACCGGTCCGGTCATCGGCCACTGCAGCCCGGAGGCGGCAGACGGCGGTCCGATCGCCTTTGTAGAGGAAGGGGATCTCATTGAAATCGACGTGATGGAACGGAAGCTGAATATCATCGGTATCCGCGGCGAGAAGAAGACGCCGGAGGAGATCGAAGCGGTTCTGGCGGAGCGCAGGAAGAACTGGAAGCCGCGCCCGCTCCTTTATAAGAGCGGCGTGCTTCGGCTGTTCAGCGAACATGCGGCAAGCCCCATGAAAGGGGCTTACCTGGAATACTGACCAAAGTCTTTAGGCTTCTGGGGGAATTTTCCCCCAGGGGCCTTTTCTGTAGAAAGAGAGCGATAAAAGGGTGGCTGTGGTCCAGCCAATGGGCCATGCGCACCAGATTCCGGTAGAACCAAGAGCAGTCCTGGACAGGACCAGGGCAAGCACGGTTCGAAGAATCAGATCGGTAAAGGTAGCGGCCATAAACTGTTTCATCCGTCCGGCACCCCGCAGGATCCCGTCCGCAGTCAGTTTGGCGGACACGACAAAGTAAAAAGGTGACAGGATGCGCAGATAGAGGATTCCGGTTTGAAGGGCTGTCTCGGAAGGAGTATCCAAAAAGAGATACAGCACCTGCCGTCCGGCAAAGAAGTAGAGAAAGAACAGAGGAAGACTTAAGAGCCAGACGAGCTTGATGCCTGCCCGGAAACCGGAACGGATACGTGCAAGCTTTCCGGCGCCCAGATTTTGAGCGGTATAGTTGGAGATGCCGTTTCCAAGAGTCGTAAAAGAGGTGACTACCAGATTATTCAGCTTTACGGCAGCAGAATATCCGGCCATAACGCCCGGACCGAAGCCGTTGATTGCGCCCTGGATGATGATATTTCCAACAGAGATAAAGCTCTGCTGCAGGATGCTTGGGACTGCGATAGCGATAAATTTTTTGAGAAGCGCACCGGAAAAGAGGGGAACTTTCTCTGAGACTTCCAGCTTTTTCAGACGTCTGAAAACAGCCGTGACGGCCAGAACGCAACTGACGCCCTGACAGAGCAGTGTCGCGAGAGCCACGCCGGCGACGCCCATCTGAAGGGATGTGACAAAGAAAATATCTACAGCGATATTGGAGATGGAGGAAACAGCCAGGAAGAGAAAAGGGGTCTTGGAATCTCCCAGGGCAGAGAAGATGCCGGTGGCAATATTATAGAAAAATACAAAGGGAAGACTCCATATGTAGATGTCCAGATACAGTCTGGAATCCTCGAACACTTCCATTGGTGTGCGGATTAATGTAAGAAGGGTGCTGCATCCGGCCATGCCAAATCCCATAAGCAGCAGGCATAAAAGGGCGCTGAATATGCTGGCCGTGGAAACAGCCGTCTTCATCTTTGCGTATTCACCGGAGCCGAATAGCTGGGATACGATGACCGAACAGCCGATATTGCAGCCAAAGGCAAAGGCGATAAAAATCAAAGTGACTTCATAACTGTTTCCTACGGCTGCCAGAGCCTGTTCGCCGATAAATTTGCCGGCTACAAGGCTGTCGGCGATGTTGTAGAGCTGCTGGAAGAGAATGCTTCCAAACAGAGGAAGACAGAATTGCCAGAGGACCGTTTCCGGTCTGCCGACGGTTAGATTTTTGTTCATGGATAATGCCTCCGTTTCTGTTGTGATACAAAATTTCCGCTCCTTATCATGTCACTTTTTCCGGAAAAATGCAACTGTTATTTTGTTATTTTTTTCACATGTTTTCTGTGGTCCCATTCGGAAACAGACAGAAACGATCAGGAAAGAGCCGTCTGAGCGGTTGCGGAATCCGGTCCCGGCGTGATACAATAGAAAGCAGAATCACGGAGGACATAAAAAAGCAGCTACCGGGGTAGCTGCTTGATCTTCTGAAAACTTTCATCGCTGATGACATGCTCTATGCGGCAGGCATCTTTTCTGGCGATTTCTTCGTCTACGCCGATGGAAATCAGAAACTGAGTAAGTACAAGATGTTTTTCATAAATGTTCAGGGCGATGGAAAGTCCTAGTCCGGTGAGGACCAGGTGTCCGCTGTCGTCCAGGGTAATATAGCCGTTCTCCCGGAGCCGTTTCATAGCAACGCTGATGCTTGGCTTGCTGTAACCCAGATGATTGGCTACATCAATGGAACGTACATTGCCAAGCTTTTTGGAGAGAACCAGAATGGCTTCCAGATAATCTTCCGGTGATTCCTGCATTTTCATAGATCGTTTCCCCCTTTTCCGTGCAGTGCCGACAGGGCGGCTGCTCATAGAATAGCACACGGCAGAGGGATTTTCAAGAGAAGGAGTAAAAGGGGCGTGGCAACAGAGGAGAGAAAAGCAGCTTTTGCAAAGGAAGCGGTGGAGCTGACGAAAGTTCAGCTTCGAAGGAAGCTTCCGGTACTGGCAGAGGCGCTGCTGGTGCCTGGGACCGGATGGACGGACCGGGGTTCCGGTATTGATATGCGGATCGTCTGGTGGAATGTGCAGGAGGTGCTTTTGCTGTTTGAGAAAGGGACGAAGTATCTGGAGCGGCAGTACTTGCATATGCTGCTTCACGGACTGTATCTGCATGGTCTTCGGACGTACATATGTTCGGAACGAATCTGGTGGCTGGCTTGTGATGTGATGACCGAATACCGCATCGACCGGATGAATGTGCCGGGCTTTCTGCGGCCTGTGCCGGCAGAAAGAAGCTGGTGGTATCGGAAGCTGAAAGAGGAGAAAGTTCCTTTTCAGGAACGGCAGATCGTCCGGTGGGCAGAGACACTTTCAAAAGAAATGCTTTTGAAGTTAGAAGCATGTTTTCAAAGAGACGATCATACCTGGTGGAGAGAAAAAGCACCGGTGTCTGCTTCAAAGATTACCAGGGAGGAAAAGCAGCACCGGGCGGAACAGGCCGGGCAGACCGCAGAGGCAGTGCACCGGTGGCGGACCGTATTTGAGCAGATGGACATTTTGCAGGAGGAACACAAAAGACAGGCAGGAGGCAGTGCAGGCGTCCGGACGGAGCAGATCATCCTGCAAAAGGAGCAGGGTTATGACTATCAGCAGTTTCTGAAGCAATTTGCAGTGGAGCAGGAGGAGCTGTCTCTGGATCTGGACAATTTTGATCTGATCCCTTATGATTACAGCAGAAGGATGTACGAGCGGTTAGTGCTTTTAGAACCATTGGAATACCGGAGTATGCGCAGGCTCCAGGAATTTGTCATTGCCATCGACACTTCCGGTTCCTGCTCCGGAGAGGTGGTGCGCCGGTTTCTGAAGGAGACGTGGGAGATTTTTCAGGAGAAGGAAAATTTCTTTCGGGACATGCAGATCCACCTGATACAGTGCGACTGCATGGTGCAGGAACATGTGTGCGTGACCAGCGAAGAAGAGTGGGAGGCGTATTTGGAACAGATGACGGTAAAAGGTCATGGAGATACGGATTTCACGCCGGTCTTCCGGCTCGTAGACCGTCTGATTCAGGAAAAGGAACTGAAAAATCTAAAAGGACTTCTTTACTTTACCGACGGGGACGGGATCTATCCGGACCGGAAGCCGGACTATGACACGGCATTTGTATTTCTAAATGAAGAACTGAGAAAGGGCAGGGCGCCGGATTGGGCGCTGACATTGACTCTGGAAGGGACAGATATATGAACATCAAAGAAGCGAAGGAAGAGATTGTACGCACTATACGTGCGTATACGGCAAAGGATGACAGCGGCTGCTATCGGATTCCGACGGTTCGTCAACGGCCGGTGCTGCTGATTGGTCCGCCGGGAATCGGGAAGACGGCCATTATGGAGCAGGCGGCTGCGGAGTGCGGGACAGGTCTGATCGCATATACGATCACTCATCACACAAGACAGAGTGCCGTAGGACTTCCGCAGCTTATAAACCGTCGGTTCGGGGATATGGAATATACCATGACCGAGTATACGATGAGCGAGATCGTAGGTTCCATTTATGAATATGAGGAGCGCACCGGATACCGGGAGGGGATTTTGTTTATTGATGAGATCAACTGCGTATCGGAGACGCTGGCACCGACGATGCTGCAGTTTCTGCAGTATAAAATGTTCGGAAGCCACAAGGTTCCGGAGGGCTGGATTATCATGGCAGCAGGCAATCCAAAGGAGTACAACCGCTCCGTGCGGGAGCTGGATATGGCGGCGTCAGACCGGGTCCGGACGCTGAATGTGGAGGCGGATTACTCTGTATGGAAAGAGTATGCCCTGGGCCGGGGAGTCCATCCGACGGTGCTTTCTTATCTGGAACTGCATCCGGAGCATTTTTATCAGGTAACACTGACCAGAGAGAAGAGCGAGTTCGTCACAGCCAGAGGCTGGGAAGATCTGTCGGCAGTGCTGTTAGAATACGAGCGCCAGGGGCTGGCAGCGGGCCGGGATTTTATGGAAGAGTTTCTGCGGGTGCCGAAGATCGCTTCAGATTTTGCGTCCTATTACCAGTTTGCAAAGGCGCATCTTCTGGTGTGCCGGATGACGGAGCTTTTAGAAGGGCGGCTGAGTGAAGAAGAAGAGAGGGCGCTTCAGAACCGGCTTGCCGGGATGCCGGGGGATACCAGATGCATGTTTGTCCGGCATCTTCTGTCGGCTGCTTCGGAGCGGATGACAGCATATGGAACCGGGCGCAGAGTGCTGGACCGGAAGACAGAAGTGCTGCTTCAGCTTGCGGCTCACTGTAAAGAGCCGAGAGAGAATGCCGTGGAGGATTTTCTGAAAAAGCGCGCTCACGCTCTGCAGGTTCGTAAGGAGAATGATCTTTTAAAGCCCTGGGAAGAGCGCATGGAGCTTTTGGTGGACCGATGGCTTCAGGAGAAAGCCGCGTCGCCTGCCTTTGTGCTGCTTTTTGAACGTCTGCAAAGGGAAACGCTGCCAAAGCAGGAATTGCTGGAGCTGACGGGGCTTTTAAAAGAGCAGGAAATGCTTCAGGAGCAGAAAGAGGAACTGCATTGCTTTTTGAATCGAATGACAGACTTTGTCAGAGATGCTTTTGGAGAAGAGCTGGAACTTACGGACTGGCTCTATGGAATCCAGAATCACGGGGACCAAAAACTGGTTGCTTTTCTGCGGCCGGAGATGGATGTGCTTCTGGACCAGAAGGGACAGGAGGAGCGGCTGAGAAAGAAAATTAAAGAAATGGAGGAATTATATGAAGTTGCTGATCGCAAGTGATATACACGGATCTGCATATTACTGCAGGAAATTACTGGAGGCATATGAAAAGGAGCGGGCGGATAAGCTGGTTCTTCTGGGCGATATTTTGTATCACGGGCCGAGAAACGATCTGCCCAAAGAGTATGCGCCCAAAGAAGTGCTGGCCCTTTTGAATGCGCGGAAAGAGGAGATTTTGTGCGTCCGGGGAAACTGTGATACAGAGGTAGATCAGATGGTGCTGGAATTTCCGATTCTGGCAGACTATGGATTTTTGTATGAGCGGGGACGCATGATTTTTCTGACCCATGGTCATATATTTCACGAAAGGCACCTGCCCATGCTGAAAAAAGGGGACATTTTGCTCCACGGACATACGCATGTACCGGTATGCCGGGAGCATGAACAGTATGTATATATGAATCCGGGCTCCGTATCCATCCCCAAGGAAGGGAGTGCTCATGGATATATGCTCTATGAAGACGGAAGGTTTTGCTGGAAGGCTCTAGAGGGAGAGGTGTATATGGAATATACATTGTAGCAGTGTCCGGCAATCACTGCTGCGCAAATGTAAATACAGGATCTTTACACTTTTTGTCCCGAAAAATTCCTCAGAATTTGTCGTTTTTGGTTGAAATGACCGAAGAAATACCGTATAATAGTTTTATCTGACAAAAAATTATCAATTAATGACAAAGGAGAAGTATTTTTATGAAAAAACTGACTGTGAAAAAGGGCAGCAAATGTATGGCATGTCTCGCGTGCGTGCAGGCTTGTTCCGAGGCGTTCTACAAAGTGATGGATCCGGGTAAGTCCTGTATTCGGATTGTGGAGAAAGACGGCGATGCAAAGCCGGCGGTCTGCGTACAGTGCGGCAAATGTGCCAAAGCCTGTGAAGCAGGTGCCATCACCCAGAATGCAAAGGGTGTTTATACGATTAACAAGAAGCTCTGTACAGGCTGCGGCAAATGTGCAGAAGTATGTCCGTTCCAGGTGCTGGTAAAGGCAGAGGATTCACCGGTGAGCAGCAAATGTATCGCATGCGGAATCTGTGCGAAAGCCTGTCCCATGGATGTACTTGAAGTGGTGGAGAAATAAAACCGGACGGCTGGTCTGCCGCAGATTTTCGGCAGTCTGCGAAGGCAGAGAAGAGAGCTGCCGGCGGGAAGATTCTGGAGAGATTCCTGCCGGACAGCTCTTTTTTTGCATAGGAAAATGTAAAATTATTCATAAAATGTGCACAAAATATGCAGAAAATAAAGAAAAAAAGCTTGCAATCGGGAGAGATTTTATTATAATTGTCAATAGGTCTGCAAAAGCAGCCGTTTTATTTCAAAAAGGAAAGAGGATAAGATTATGAAAAAGAAAATGGTCGGTCTGATGTTATGCGCATGTACTGCTCTGGCGGCAGCAGGCTGCGGCGGCAAGAAATTTGACAATCCAGACAGAGGAGAAGCGCTGATTATGGCAACGAATGCGGCATTTGAGCCGTATGAATATTATGATGAGGGCGGTCAGGTTACCGGTATCGATGTGGAGATCGCACAGGCACTGGCGGACAAACTTGGTCTGACGCTGGAGGTAGAGGACATGGAGTTTGAGTCCATTATCTCTGCGGTCAATTCCGGGAAAGCACATATCGGAGTAGCCGGTATGACAGTGACAGAAGACCGTCTGGCCAATGTGGATTTTACGGATTCGTATACCACATCCAGGCAGGTGATTATTGTACAGGAAGGCAGTGCGATTACCGGGGCCGATGATCTTCAAGGCAAAACCATCGGCGTACAGACCGGTACAACGGGGGATCTCTTTGCTTCTGATGTAGAAGATGCAACGATGGACCGTTATTCCAAAGGTATGGATGCGGTACTGGCATTGCAGGATGGAAAGGTAGATGCGGTTGTCATCGACAGCGAACCGGCAAAACAGTTTGTGGCGAAAGCAAATGGCCTGATCATTCTGGAGGAAGAGTTTGCCGTAGAGGAGTATGCCATTGCAGTGGCAAAAGGAAATGAAGAACTTTTAGATGATCTTGACAAGGCACTGGATGCTATTATCGCAGACGGAACCGTAAAAGGAATCATCGATAAATACATTAACGCAGAGTAAAGGATCAGTCATGGGAAATTTTCAGCAGCGCTTTTATCTGAACTTTATCAAAGATGACCGTTGGACCTACATGTGGGACGGCCTGATGGTTACGCTGGAGGTGACGCTGTTTGCCACGCTCATCGGAATCCTTGTTGGATTTCTCGTGGCGATCATCCGCTCCACCCATGACCGCACGGGAAAGATGAAGATTCTCAATGCCGTTTGTCAGGTCTATCTGACGGTAATCCGGGGAACGCCGGTGGTGGTCCAGCTTTTGATCGTTTATTTTGTGATCTTTGGTTCCGTGAACGTAAGCAAGGTACTGGTGGCAGTGCTGGCTTTCGGCATCAATTCCGGGGCCTACGTGGCAGAAATTTGCCGGGCAGGCATTATGTCTATTGATATCGGACAGATGGAAGCCGGCCGAAGCATCGGCTTTAGCTATGGGCAGACGATGTGGTATATTGTTCTCCCGCAGGCGTTTAAAAATGTCCTTCCGGCTCTGGGGAATGAGTTTATCGTGCTTTTGAAGGAAACGTCGGTATCCGGTTATATTGCCCTTCATGATCTGACCAAGGGCGGGGACGTGATAAGAAGCCGGACGTATGATGCTTTTATGCCTCTGATCGGTGTGGCGTTGGTCTATCTGGCTATGGTCCTTGGATTTACCAAATTGGTATCCCTGCTGGAAAGGAGGCTGAATCAGAGTGAACGATAATGTGCTGATCCGTGCAGAGGGCGTTCGAAAAAGCTTTTCCGGCAAGGAAGTGCTGAAAGGAATTGACTTGGAAATCCGGCAGGGGGAAGTGGTGGTCATTATCGGTCCTTCCGGTTCCGGAAAAAGTACGTTCCTGCGCTGCCTGAATCTGTTGGAGGTACCGACCGGCGGTCGTATTTTCTTCAAAGATGCGGACATTACCGATAAAAAAGTGGATATTGATCTCCACCGTCAGAAGATGGGGATGGTGTTCCAGCATTTTAATCTGTTTCCCCATATGGATATACTGAGAAATATGACCATTGGTCCGGAGAAACTTCTGAAAAAGCCGGCCAATGAGGCGGAAAAGTACGCTATGGCCCTTCTGGACCGCGTAGGGCTTGCCGACCGGGCCCATGCCTATCCAAGCCAGTTGTCCGGCGGTCAGAAGCAGAGAATTGCCATTGTGCGTGCTCTTTGTATGCAGCCGGAGGTTATGCTTTTTGACGAGCCTACGTCTGCGCTCGACCCGGAGATGGTCGGGGAAGTGCTGCAGGTTATGCGGGATCTGGCCAGGGAACATATGACCATGGCAGTTGTGACCCATGAGATGGGATTTGCAAAGGAAGTGGCAGACAGAGTTGTGTTCTTAGAGGAAGGGATTCTGATGGAACAAAATGACCCGGTGAGCTTCTTTGAACATCCAAAGAACGAGCGGCTGAAAAGTTTTCTCGGAAAAGTCCTGTAATAGTTGAATTTTTCCATGTTTTATGTTAGAATACATCTGTTTAACACATAGGAGGTGTAGATATGGCCATAATAAGAACGATTCTTACCGTGATCTTCGTGATCGTATGCGTGGTATCTGTGATATTAGTATTACTTCAGGAAGGCAGATCCGCAGGACTGGGTGCCATCGCAGGCGGCGCAGAGACCTACTGGGGTAAGAATAAAGGGCGTTCCATGGAAGGAAATCTCGTAAAAGGAACCATCGGTCTTGCAGTTGCGTTTTTTGTACTTGCGATCATCTTGAATCTGAACTTTTAAACGGAGAAGATTTTGGGCACTCTTTTTAACAGAAGGGTGCCTTTTTGTTTATAGAAGGGGTGCCGGACAGCATCTGCGTTTAAGGGTTCCAGATGGATTTCCAGGAGCAGGGCGTATGGAAATGCATCTGTAGAAGGGAACCCTTAAACGCAGATGCGGAACTATAATAAGAGGTGAAAAATGCCAAAAGGAGAATATCTGACAGGAATATATACAGGTCATGCAAAGGGCTTTGGTTTTGTGGCTGCAGAGGGCATGGAAGAGGACATCTATATCCGTCCGGAGGATGTTCATGGAGCGATGCACCAGGATGAAGTGCGCGTGCGCTTAAAACCTGTCCAGGAAGGAAAACGCAGAGAAGGCGTTGTGGAAAAAGTAGTTGCAAGGGGAACGATGCAGCTTATCGGCCTTTATGAAGAAAGCAAAAATTATGGTTTTGTCATTCCGGACAACGGAAGGTATACAAGGGATATCTTTATTCCCAAGGAGCAGTCTAAGGGTGCTGTAAACGGACACAAAGTAGTCGTGCAGCTAACCGATTACGGGACGGCAGAAAAAAATCCGGAGGGAAAGATTGTCGAGATTTTAGGGCACATCACTGATCCGGGAACGGATGTTCTGTCCATAGCGAAAGGATATGATCTGCCGCTGGAATTTCCGGAAAAGGTCATGAACCAGGCGGAGCGCGTGCCGGAGCAGGTCAGTGAAGCGGATATGCAGGGCCGCATGGATTTAAGAGCAGTACAGATGGTGACCATCGACGGAGAGGATGCAAAAGATCTGGATGATGCAGTGTCTCTGTGTATGGAAGGAGAGCATTATGTGCTGGGGGTTCATATTGCGGACGTGGCAAACTATGTACAGGAGAGAAGCGCTCTTGACAGGGAGGCACTGAAGCGGGGGACCAGTGTCTATCTGGTGGACCGGGTAATCCCTATGCTGCCAAGAAGACTGTCTAATGGTATCTGCTCTCTGAATGCAGGAGAAGACCGGCTGGCACTAAGCTGTATCATGACCATTGATCGTAAGGGAAATGTAACAGACCATGTGATTGCCGAAACCGTTATCCATGTGGATCGGCGGATGACGTATACGAGCGTACAGAAGATCCTGGACAAAGATGAACAAGAGAGTAAAGCGTATGAAGAGCTGGTGCCTATGTTTTTCCGAATGCAGGAGTTAGCGGCGCTTCTCAGGGAGAAACGGGGAAAGCGGGGGTCCATTGACTTTGACTTTCCGGAGACAAAAGTGCTGCTGGACGAAGAGGGACGGGCGGCGGAGATAAAGCCCTATGACCGGAATACAGCCACAAGGGTGATTGAGGATTTTATGCTCATTGCCAATGAGACGGTGGCGGAAGACTATTTCTGGCAGGATTTGCCCTTTGTATACCGAACCCATGAGAAGCCAGATCCGGATCGGATGAAAAAGCTGGCGGCATTTATCCATAATTTTGGATATACGATCCGCTTAAAAGAGGAAGCGGTGCATCCGAAGGAGCTTCAGAAGCTTTTGACGAAGCTGGAAGGCACCCCGGAAGAGATGCTGATCAGCCGTCTTAGCCTGCGCTCCATGAAACAGGCAAAATATACAACCGACTGCACCGGGCATTTTGGTCTTGCAGCAAAATACTATTGTCATTTTACGTCTCCCATTCGCCGGTATCCGGATCTGCAGATCCATAGGATTATCAAAGACAGTCTGCGCGGAAGGCTGAAAGAAGACCGAATACTGCACTACCAGAATATTCTGGAGGAAGTGGCAAAGCAGAGCAGTGAGCGGGAGCGGAAAGCGGCGGAAGCAGAGCGTGAAACGATCCGGATGAAGAAGGCGGAATATATGAGCGGATTTCTCGGAGAAGAATTTGATGGTGTGATCTCCGGCATGACCCAGTGGGGGATTTATGTGGAGCTTGCAAATACGGTGGAAGGTCTTGTGCGCGCCGCATCGCTTTTGGGAGACTATTTTGAATATCAGGAAAAGACGTATGAGATGGTAGGCGTCCATACCGGGAAGACATGGAAGCTGGGACAGAAAGTAAGAGTTCGCGTGACAGGAGCCGATAAATTAGCGCGCACGATCGATTTTGAGATGGCAGAGCAGGAGGAATAGGAGCATATGGCAAAGGATACGATCAAACTGATTGCAAATAATAAAAAGGCGTATCATGATTATTTTATCGAGGATACCTATGAGGCAGGTGTTTCTTTGCACGGAACGGAAGTGAAGTCTCTGCGGATGGGGAAATGCAGTGTAAAAGAGGCGTTTATTCGAATCGAAAGAGGAGAGGTCTTTGTATACGGTATGCATATTAGTCCTTATGAAAAAGGAAATATTTTCAATCGAGATCCCCTGCGGGTAAAGAAGCTTCTCATGCACCGGGCAGAGATCAATAAACTGACGGGAAAGATTGCGGAGAAGGGCTATACGCTGGTGCCGCTGAAAGTGTATTTGAAAGGGAGTCTGGTAAAAGTTCAGGTAGGGCTTGCAAGGGGCAAGAAGCTCTACGACAAACGGGCAGACATCGCAAAAAAAGATATGCGCAGGGAGGCGGAAAAGGATTTTAAGGTGAAAAATCTGTACTGACTGCAGTCCGAAAAAATCCTGCTTGACATTTCTTCCGGCTCCATATATGATAGAGGAGCAGAAGATTTCATCTTGCGTTTTCTTTTACATGTTTTCGGGCTTGTAAAGGTTTCGACGGGGGTTTTGAAGTTGAGGCAGCCATCCGAAGGTACCGCGTAAGGTACAACACTAAATATAAACGCTGAAGATAATTTAGCACTCGCTGCCTAACGGCGGCTGTCTGACACAGGGCACCTGCACCTTGTGACCCAGGCATCATCCATGCAGGAAACGACGTGTGTTAAGCTTTGCGCATACGGGCGTATTATGAAGCTACTGAAACTGTAAGCCTGCCGTTTGGCGTGCAGCAGAGGGAATGTCAGATAATCGGCTGTGATGGGAGATACCGCAATGGAAGGGCTTTCGGACAGGGGTTCGATTCCCCTCAGGTCCACTGAGGATGCCATGTGCCTTGCGAGAGGTGCGTGGTATTTTTTTTGTCAGAAATATTGTATCATATGAATTGACATTGGCTTTCTACTTTTCTATAATGAAGGTATGATGAGTATGCGGTCTGGGCAGAGACAGCAGGCTGCATCGGATATGCAGAAGCAGAAAAAGGAGAACAGGATTATGGATTTGAAAGAATGTTATGCAGCTTTTGAAGGAGACTATGAGGGTGTGCTTTCCCGCCTGCGCAGTGAGAAGATGGTCCGGAAGTTTGCACTTAAATTTTTAAAGGATACCAGCTATGATTTGCTTGTCCGTTCTCTTGAAGAAGAGAACTATGAAGAGGCTTTCCGGGCGGCTCACACCATCAAGGGTGTCTGCCAGAACCTCGGTTTTTCCGTTCTTGGAGATTCCAGCAGCCGTCTGACGGATGCGCTTCGGGGCGGATGGAGTGAAGAGGCCGGTCCGCTGTTTGAGCAGGTGAAAGCGGATTATGAGAAGACTGCAGGTGCACTTCGGATTTTGGAAGCGGAAAGCGAAGGATGAGACTGTCTGCATGTATCGGAGAACCTGTGGAGGTGATATGGAAGTGAATAAAGGACCCATACGGTTTCTGAAAGTCAGTCTTGCATTTGTATCTATTCTTTGTATTGCAATTTTTAGTTTTTTGGCAGTCTATATGAGCCAGATGAGTTCGTCGACCATCAATGAGATCGGTACGATCTATATGTCCGGTATGAACGAGCGAATCTCTCTGCACTTTAAGACGACTATTGATATGCGTCTGGCACAGGTGAGAGACCTGAAGGAAGACAGTCCGGCCGGAAGCAAGGATATGCAGGAACTGCGGGACGAGCTTGCTTATAATGCAGAGGCAAGGGGATTTGATTACCTGGCTTTGTATTCCCGTGAGGGTGAGTTTGAGATGATCTACGGCTCACCAGTGGATGTGCTTGACCTGGAACCTTTCTTGAATTCTCTGAATAAGGGAGAAGACAAGATTGCAGTAGGCAATGATGCAAATGGAAATAAGACTACGCTGCTGGGAGTATCTGCAGAGTATTCCATGGAGCATGGAGAATGTACAGCACTCGTGGCAGGACTCCCGGTCAGTTATATTCAGGATGCTTTGTTCCTGGATGAAGAGGAATCTCTTGTATACTCTCATATTATCCGCCGGGACGGAAGCTTTGTGATTCGGAGCGGAGATGCGTTCCGGGAAAACTACTTCGAAAGACTCCGGTCCATATTTGACGAAGTGGGCGGAGAAAATGCAGAATGGTATGTTGCTGAACTGAAGGAAGCTATGAATAAAGGCAGAGACTATTCTGCCGTACTGGATATGGGTACGGAAAGGAGGCATCTGTACAGCACAAGACTTCCCTATTCCGAGTGGTATCTGGTGACGGTCATGCCCTATGGATCTTTGGACCGTTCGATCCGGGAACTGAGCAGCAACTGGGTGATTCTTACGGTGGGCGGCTGTGCCATTGTCCTTGTGGCCCTGGCTATGGTTTTCCTTAAATACTTTAGGCTTACTCGAAAACAACTGCATGAAGTGGAAGAGGCGCGCCGGGAGGCTGTCTATGCCAATAAGGCAAAGAGTGAATTTTTGTCCAATATGAGCCATGACATCCGTACGCCGATGAATGCGATTGTAGGTATGACTGCCATCGCAACGGCAAATATAGACGATCATAAGCAGGTGCAGAACTGTCTGCGAAAGATTACTCTGTCCAGCAAGCATCTGCTGGGGCTTATCAATGATGTGCTTGATATGTCCAAGATCGAAAGCGGAAAAATGACTTTAAATATTGACCAGATATCTCTGCGGGAGGTCATGGAGAGTATTGTGAGCATTGTCCAGCCGCAGATCAAGGCCAAAAATCAGAAGTTTGATGTATTTATTCATGATATTTTTGCCGAAAATGTATATTGTGACAGTGTGCGTCTGAATCAGGTCCTTCTGAATTTCCTGTCCAATGCCATTAAATTTACCCCGGAAGAGGGAGAGATTCAGATCTCTGTCTGGGAGGAGCCGTCGCTAAAAGGAAGTGCTTTTGTGCGCATCCATCTTCTGGTAAAGGATAACGGTATCGGCATGTCTCCGGAATTCCGGGAGAAGATCTTTGAGTCCTTTACGCGGGAAGACAGCGCTCGTGTGCGTAAGACCCAGGGGACCGGACTTGGTATGGCCATTACCAAATACATTGTGGATGCCATGGGCGGTACCATTGAAGTGGCCAGTGAACAGGGAAAAGGTTCTGAGTTCCACGTTGTTCTGGACCTTGAACAGGCAGATGTTGCGGAAACGGAGATGCTCCTTCCGGATTGGAATATGCTGGTGGTGGATGATGATGAACAGCTCTGCCGGAGTACGGTAGATGCCCTGGAATCCATTGGCGTTCGGGCAGAGTGGACACTGGACGGAGAGAGTGCGGTGTCATTGGTGGAAAAACGCCACAAAGAGCACAATGACTATCAGGTGATTCTGTTAGACTGGAAACTTCCGGGTATGGACGGAGTCCGGACTGCACAGGCGATTCGAAAGCTTCTTGGGGAAAATATTCCGATTCTTCTGATCTCGGCCTATGACTGGAGCGAGATTGAGAAAGAGGCGAAGGAAGCAGGGATCAATGGATTTATCTGCAAGCCTTTGTTTAAGTCTACGCTGTTCTATGGACTGCGTCACTATGCGGGGCAGGAGGAAGAACGGCAGGATCTGGAGGAAGAGGAGTTTGAGCTTTCCGGTAAGCGGATCCTTCTTGCGGAGGATAATGATCTGAACTGGGAGATTGCGGAAGAGCTGTTCAGTGAGGAAGGGCTGAAGCTGGAGCGGGCGGAAAACGGACAGATCTGTGTAGAGATGTTCCAGAAGTCAGAAGAGGGCTATTATGATGCCATTCTGATGGATATTCGTATGCCGGTCATGACTGGCTATGAGGCCGCCTGGGCGATCCGGAAGCTGGATCGGGGGGATTCCCATCTTCCTATCATTGCTATGACGGCAGACGCATTTTCGGAAGATGTCAAACGGTGCTTAGACTGCGGTATGAATGCCCATGTGGCAAAGCCTATTGATGTACAGGAAGTCATGCGTCTGTTAGTGAAGTTTATAGAAATTGAGCAAAAAGAACATGAACTTTGAGAAGAAGAAAGAAGACGGGTTACCCAAAAGGTGTCCCGTCTTCTTCCATGCTGTTTGATTTTCCTTAGAATCAAGTGACTGTAATATCTACCATAGACGAGCTGGAGAGCACCCCGGAAAAAGCACTCCCGGCATAGGCAGCCTGGGCTTTGGCCCGGCGGACCTTTCTGGCTTCAGGAGATACTTCGGCTTCCATGCGGGTAGTCTTTTTACCGGCGATAACCTCTTTCGCTGCCTTGATCTCTGCCTCCGCAGGCTTTTTCTCCTTGCTGTCGGCTTTTTCTTTTACTGCCTCTTCTGCAGCCGCTTCGTTGATCGTATCGTTGACCTCTTCCGGCGTATCTGTTGTCTTATCATCGATGCCTTTCTCGGCTTCTTCTGCTTTTTTCAGTTCTTTTTCCGCCTTCAGGCGTTCATTTTCGCTTGGAAGAGACTGGTAGGCGCCGCTTCGGATAAAGGCCCGTTCCGTTTCGCTTAGGGCATTGGTCTTGGCAAGCTCCTGCATAATCAGACCAAGTTTCTGCCCTTCCGGGATATTGGGATTGGTGTCGACTTCTTTGACCGTAGCCATGGAAGCAGCAGCGTGGCTTAGTTTTAGCCGCTGTACTTCTTCCTTGGTTCTGCATCTTTTCAGTTCCCGCTCATAGGCTTCCCGTTCCATCTCGATCTGCTTTGCTTTCTGGTAGGTCTGCGGATCATTTTCTTTCAGATATTCCATCTCTGCAGCGGAAAGACGCTTTCCGGAACGCATCTTTGCATCGATCTGCTGCCTTGAGACAGAGGAAGTGTTCTGCTTGAGCTGTTCGGCAGCCTGTTCCTGCTGCTCTCTCAGAAGCTTTTCGGTAGCACTAAGCTGCCCGGAATTGCCTTTGGAAGTATAATCGCCGGAGGATTGCCGTTCTTTCCATTTCATCTGCATTTTCATTGTTTTTGTGTAAGTGTTCAAAGAGCCGATCATGGTCATATCCATATATACACCCCCTTGCTGTGTGCGGACCAGCGGAATTGATTAAAAAACAATTATATTAAAATATATCGCCTTATTTTTCAGATAGTTAATGAAAAAACAACAGTTTTCGTTCACAGAACAAACATAATTTCCTGTTATAATGTCGCCATCATGCATGGAAACGAGGATTTTAAGATGGAGAAGCTGAAGATACTGGTGGTGGATGACGAAAGCCGTATGCGCAAGCTGGTGCGGGATTTCCTTGTAAAGCAGGATTATGAAGTATTAGAGGCCAGAGACGGAGAAGAAGCACTGGATATTTTTTATATGGAAAAAGATATGGCGCTGGTGATCCTGGATGTGATGATGCCGAAGATGGATGGATGGCAGGTATGCCGGGAGATCCGGAATCATTCCAAAGTTCCCATCATCATGCTGACGGCAAAGGGAGACGAACAGGACGAGCTTCAAGGTTTTGAACTGGGAGTTGATGAATATATTACAAAACCTTTCAGCCCAAAGATCTTAGTGGCGAGGGTGGAAGCCATTCTTCGACGGGCAAACCTGCTGATCAGCGAAGACGTGCTGGAAGTAGGGGGCATCGAACTGAACAAAGGTGCGCATCAGGTGCGGATCGATGGGAAGGATGTGGAACTCAGCTATAAAGAGTTTGAGCTTCTGGAATATTTTATGGAGAATCAAGGTCTGGCGCTGTCAAGAGAAAAGATCCTGAACAATGTTTGGAATTATGATTATTTTGGAGATGCAAGGACCATTGATACGCATGTGAAAAAGCTTCGGAACAAGCTGGGAGAAAAAGGAGAGCTTATCAAAACGGTTTGGGGGCTTGGGTATAAGATGGAAGGGTAAACATACGGCTTTTGTCAGTTGTACAGGTGAAAGCTGAAAAGCCATGCAATCAGAACGCGCAGGGCGCCGGCCAGAAAACGGGTTATTCTGCCTTTTTGATAACAATAAAATAACTGATGACCAGAATGACCACCGCGCCGGTCCATGCCATGATTTCAGCATAAAAGATGCCGGTCTCACCGATGAAACGGGGCAGAAGAACGGCGGTTACAGCGCGCATAACAAATTCAGCCATGCCGGATACCATGGGCAGTACCGTATTTCCCATACCCTGGATCACAGAACGGGTAACGTGCAGAATATAGAGGATAGGCAGACAGATGCTCATGACCGACAGATAATAATAAGCGATTTCCATGGTCTGAGTAAATTCTTCCAAAGTTCCGGAGATAAAGCAGCCAAGGATCAGCTTTCCAAAAAGCAGCATACATGCGGCGATCAGCACGGAAGTAGCCAGTGCAATCAAAAGGGAAGCGCGCATACCCTGACGGATGCGCCCGGTCTTTCCGGCTCCCAGGTTTTGCCCGGTATAAGTGACCATGGCATAGCCATAAGATGTGGCTGCTACTTCCAGTACGCCATAAAGCTTGTTGGTGGCCGTAAAACCGGCAATGAAGATGACGCCAAAACTGTTGACTACAAACTGTACAATCATTCCTCCAATAGAGATGATGGCATTTTGAAATGCCATCGGCGCTCCAAGCAGAAGCAGATGTATGGAAAGTCCGCTCTGCAGCCGGAAATCTGCAGGAGTCATAAACAAATATTCGATTTTGCGAATGTGATAAAAGCAATAGAGACAGGAAATCATCTGGGCTATGAGGGTTGCCGCTGCCGCACCGCCAATACCAAGACCAAGGACGAGAACAAAGAAAAGGTCCAGAGCGATGTTTACAAGAGCAGCCGTAATCATAGCATATAACGGGGTCTTTCCGTCTCCCAGGGAGCGCAGGATGCTGGCGGACAGATTGTACGCCATGACGATGGGAAGGCCTGCGTACATGATGCGCAGATAAAGGAGCGCATTTTCCAGAATATTATCCGGGGTCTGAAGGAGCAAAAGCACCGGACGGGCCATCAGCAGACCGAAGATGAGCAGCACCATGGAGGATAACAGAGCGAGCAGGACTGAATTACCGACCGTTCTGCGAAGATCTGCTGTTCTGCCTGCACCAAAATGCTGTGCCATCAGGATGCCAAAGCCCTGGGTCAGTCCCTGAATCACGCTGAGCATAAGCCAGTTCATCCAGTCAGTGGCCCCCAGGGCGGCCAGAGCATAAACGCCCAGAGCTTTTCCTACAACCATAGTATCTATGACCGTATACAACTGCTGAAATACATTGCCGATCATCAGCGGAAGGGCAAAGGTAAAGATCAGGGAAATGGGGCGGCCTTCGGTCATCTGTCTCGTTTGTGCCATAGTTTTCCTCATCCTTTCGTAATAGTAATGATTATACGGGGGCGGAAGCGGTAAGTCAAGGACGGGTTTTGACAATATCAGTATGCTGACACCCCCAACATAAATGACCCCAAGGCTCCGAAGACGATCGTCACGCTTGTCAATGAGGGACGGTTCTCCATCTGCTTTCCGGAGTACAAAGACGTTTACAGGGAGCTGAAGGCAGTAAGCGAGAGGAGGGTGCTGAAGGAAGGCAAAGCAAAATGTATGCTGTTTTTTGTATATAAGACTTAAAATTATTCCGAATGAACAAAGAAACAATTTATATTTTATGCAAATTGCATAAAATATAAATTGTTTCTTTTTTTCTATTGACAAATTCCATAAAATAGTTCATTATTATCATATAATGATTCAAAATAATTCAAAACAATTCGAAATATAACAAAGGAGGAGGAAAAATGCAGTATACGCTGGGGATTGATATCGGAACAACTTCTGTGAAAGTGATTATGATCTCATCAGAAGGAAAAATTTTTGCTGAAACCAGTGTTTCCCATGATCTGATCTCCAGATATCCCAATTGGGCAGAGGAAGATGCGGATATCTGGTGGGAGAATACCAAAACAGCACTGCGGTCTCTGAAGGAAGCACATCAGGAAGAGATGATGAATATCAAGTGTATTGGCTGCAGCGGGATGGTGCCGGCGATTGTCATGCTGGATGCCGAAGGACATCCGGTCAGGAAGACGATACAGCAGAATGATGCAAGAGCAGTGGAACAGATCGGGCGAATCTCACAGATCCTGGATCAGGAGAAGCTCTATGAACGAATTGGCGGGAAAACGAATCAGCAGCATATTCTGCCAAGACTTTTATGGGTAAAAGAAAATGAGCCGGAGGTCTGGGAAAAGACGGACTGTATTATGGGTTCTTATGACTGGATCACCTTTCAGCTGACCGGAGTGAAGAGTCTGGAGATGAACTGGGCTGTGGAGAGCGGTGCTGTGGATATCCATACTGGAGAATGGCTTACAGAGGAACTTGCAATATTCGGGATTTCAACACGGCTGTTTCCAAAAGTTAATCCATCCATGTCTGTTGTCGGACATACGAAAGAATTTTGGGAGACGGAACTCGGAATTCCGGCAGGTACGCCTGTGATCGCAGGGAGTGCAGACCATGTCGCGTCAACGTTGGCTGCGGGTATTACAAAGAGAGGCGATCTTCTGATTAAATTTGGAGGAGCCGGAGATATTCTCTATTGTGTTGACGAGATAGAAACCAGTGAGAAGCTGTTTTTCGATTATCATATCGTTCCGGAGAAATATTTGCTGAACGGGTGTATGGCAGCCAGTGGTTCGCTTGTGAAATGGTTCACGAAGGATATCATTCATCAGGATACACCGGATGTATTTGATAGGTTGGATATCGAGGCGAAGAAGGTGCCTCCGGCATCGGACGGACTGATTATTCTGCCATATTTCCTGGGGGAGAAGACACCAATCTTTGATCCGACGGCCAGAGGTGTGATGTTCGGTCTGACACTTTCCCATACTAACGGACATATCTTCCGCGCAATTCTGGAATCTGTAATCTATGGATTCCGCCATCATGTGGAGGTGCTGAGAGAAATGGGATACCGACCTGAACGTATCATGGCAACCAATGGAGGAGCAAAAAGCAAATTCTGGTGTCAGATCGCTGCGGATGTTCTGGGACAGACGGTTATTTCTTATCCATCCCATCCGGGTTCTGCGCTTGGTGTTGCATTCCTGGCGGGTATGAGTGCAGGGGTTTTCCATGACTGGGAACAGATTCGTTATTTTCTAACAGATTACCGCATATTTGAGCCAAATTCTGAGGCGGTAGAGATATATAACCGGTCTTATGAAATCTATCGGAATATTTATAAACAGCTGAAACCGTCGTTTGAAGCGGTTCAGAAGCTTTATCTGTAGATTCTGTTTGGGAACAATGAGGTTGTAATAGAAATCAAATCCGCAGTTGCCGGACTGTTCCGGAAGGATTTTCAGGCGAGGATGGGAGTGAAAATCCTTTTAGGTCATAGGGATTAAGAGGCGGATGAACAAAATGAAGGAGGAAAAAGAAATGGGTTTACCAAATGAAGGTCAGGTGGCATTTATTACCGGAGCAGGCGCGGGAATCGGAAGGGCAATCGCCAGAAAATTTGCAGATCTCGGTGCGACTGTGATTGTGACCGATCTGAAGCTGGAGACAGCGCAAAAGACGGTTTTACTGTTGGACAATCCGAGTGGAAAACAGGCGCATGAGGCTATGGCTCTGGATGTGACCAATCGGGAAAATGTTCAGGAAGTACTTGGAAAAGTGAAAGAGAAGTACAAAACCATTGACATACTTATGAATAATGCAGGGGTATCCAGCATGCAGCGGATCGAAAATCTTACCGAGAAGGAGTGGGATTTTAACTTTAATGTCAATATTAAGGGCATGTTTCTGGTGACCCAGTCAGCGTTGCCTCTGATGAAAGAGAAGGGCGGCCGGATCGTAAATACCGCTTCTATGGCGGCGAAGAAGGCTGCACCGCTTCTGGCGCATTATACCGCATCAAAGTTTGCAGTCGTTGGATTTACACGGAGCGCGGCGATTGAATTTGCTCCTTACAACATCACAGTCAACTGTGTCTGTCCGGGTTATGTTAAGACAGGCATGCAGGACAGGGAGGTTGTATGGGAAGGTGAATTAAGAGGAATGACACCGGAGGCTGTGGCGCAGGAATACATCGATCATACGCCGCTTGGGAGGATGTGTTATCCGGAGGACGTGGCGGATGTGGTGGGATTTCTGATCTCTCCGGAAGCAAAATTTATGACCGGCGAAGCGCTGAATATCGCCGGGGGAGCGAATATTATATGAGAAATGTGAGGATCAACGGTCATGAGTATGATATTCGGCTGTTTGTATTCGACAAAGACGGACTGATGTTTGAGAGCAGACAGTTCTGGATTGAACTGGCACAGGCGAGGGTTCGGGCAGTCGAACAGAACTGCCCCAGGATCCCAGGACATACAGTGGAAGGATGGATGACCTTTGCAGGAGTCTCCTGGACGACGGAGCATGGATTTTTGGAAGTGACTGATGTGGACCCGACAGGCATTCTGGCGGTAGCGCCGGTCCCGGAAGAGATTATTTCTTCGGCAGCCTACTTTGCGGATCACCTGCATATGGACTGGATTCGTTCAAGAGAAATGGTAAGAGACATTTTTGAGCGGGGAGACCGGTTGTTTGATTTGGCATCATCTCTGAAGCCGAGGCCCGGATTTCCGGATATCTTGTGCAGACTGCGGGAAGCGAATATTCCATATGGAGTGGCTACATCGGATACCAGAGAACGGGTAGAGCAGTCGCTGGATCTGTTTGACAGCCATAAGTATCTGAAATTTATCGTAACACTGGATGATGTGGAGCGGGGGAAGCCTTATCCGGATATGCTGCAGCTGATTCAAAATAAGACCAGGATACCAATGGAACAGATTGCCATGCTGGGGGATTCTTTTGTGGATGTGGAGATGGCACGGGCAGCGGGGACTCTGGGAATTGGGATTCCGGAGCAGGAATCCATGCGGCAGCGGATGTCAGGGATTGCAGATGAGATCATAACAAGCCTGGATGAGATCCTGATCAAAAACGGAAAGGAGTGTGGAATATGAGAAGAAAACGAATGCCGGAGATCATTTTCATACACATTGGTCTGATCCTGACATCTTTGTTTTTCCTTTTTCCGCTTTTATGGATTCTCAGAACCTCCCTGATATCCAAAGCAGAGGCTTATCAGATTCCTCCGAATTGGGGTGCAGCTCTGACACTGGAAAATTATGCGACGGTTCTAAGGGAGAATAATTTTCTGAAATGCTTTTTCAACAGCTTTGGTGTTTCGGTGATTGTGACTGTGGTTGCCGTCCTCGTGGGAGCGCTTGGGGCATACTGGATGGCCAGATTTGCGGTAAAAAAAGATTTCGTAAAGATCTGCGTGCTTCTGATTCAGATGATCCCGCCGGTTGTGCTGGTGATCCCGTTTTCCATGATCATCAGCAGATTGAAACTGAATGACAGCTGGACAGCGCTTGTGGCGACATATCTGTCGTTTACGTTGCCCTATGTTCTGTGGATGCTGGTCGGTTTTTTCGAAGGGATTCCAAAAGATCTGGATGAAGCTGCCACTATCGATGGCTGCACCAATATGCAGACCTACACGAAGATCGTGCTTCCTCTGGTCATGCCGGGGATCATGGCGACGGCAGTGTACAGTTTTATCGTCTCATGGAATGAATTTATGTATGCATTGAATCTGACCGGGCTGAGGGCGAGGACCATACCTGTGGCTATAGCCAATATGGATACATCCCAGGGGGTAGCTATTGCAGAGTTATCAGCCAGTGTGATTATAGGAATCATTCCGATTATTGTTTTATCACTGTTCATTAAGAAATATCTGGTCACGGGAATGACAGCCGGATCGGTAAAATAAAAGGAGGATATACGTATGAAGAAAATGGTGGCAGCTTTATTGATCTGCTCGTTGACAGCCAGTATGCTGGTTGCAGGATGCGGTTCATCCGAGAGCACGGGAAGTACTGAAAATGGCGGAGATACCGGGAGCACAGGAAGTAGCGGAAGCAGGGAAATCAATATTTTGATGGAAGAAGTGCCGGATACAACGATTGTTCAGAATCAGATCGCAGCCTTTGAAGAGGAGACCGGGATCAAAGTAAATATCGAGACCATTGGTTATTCATCCATGCATGAAAAGCTGCTGACTCAGATGATCGGTGCAACCAATGCCTACGATGTGGTGGTCGTGGACTGCTACTGGGTAGGAGAATTTGTCACAGCAGGATGGCTGGAGGATCTGGGACCGTACATCGAGAAGAGTGGATTTGACACCAGTCAGTATGTGGATTCCATGATGGATATGGTAGGCCAGGTGGACGGTATTACCTATATGATTCCGTTTTATAACTATATGATGTCTCTGATCTATCGTACAGATATTTTTGAAGATGAGACTTTGCGCACTGCATATCAGACGGAATTTGGTATGGAGCTGACCATGCCGGAGGACCTGGAAGGATATGTAGAACTCTGCAAATGGATCACTGCTCAGAATTATGATTATTCAGGTGTAGTTATGCAGGGCGCGCGACCGGATCCGACGGTTGTGGAATGGGCAAATTATCTCTTCTCCTGTGGCGGAGATTTCTATGATGCAGACGGAAAAGTCGCAATTAACAGCGAAGAGGCAGTAAAAGCGTTGGATCTGTATATTGACTGTATGACAAATGCGGCTCCGGAAGGAAGCAAGAATTTTAACCTGGATGAAGCTTTCAATGTATTTGCACAGGGAGATGCATTTTCCTTCATTTCTTATAACTGGATGATTCCGAAGCTGGATAATGAGAATGAATCTTCGGTCACAGGCCTGTCGGAGCTGATTCCGATTCCAAACGGAAGCTCTCTGAACGCAGGCTGGGGCTGGGGCATTCCGACCAACGCACCGGATAAAGATTCTGCATGGGAGTTTATTCAGTGGATTGAGTCCGCAGAGGTTACGAAGGAGAGAGCTCTGGAAGGGGGATCTCCTACACGGGCAGATGTCATGAACGATCCGGATGTCCTGGAAAAATGGCCGTATCTGGAGACGGTCTGCGAGATCATGGAGGATTCTAAAATGTTCCCGATCATGGAAGATGCCACACAACTGGTAGAGGTACTGGGAAGAGAACTTTCACTGGCAGTTGCAGGAGATCAGACCAGTCAGGAGGCACTTGATAATGTAAGCGCGGAAATGGCAGATATGCAGTAGTACAGAGTCGGCAGAGCAGATCTGCCGGATCGGGAGGTAGGAAACTTGGATAAAAAGAGAAAAAAGAATTTTGCGACTTTTATGTTTCCTTCATTGTTGGTGTTGGTTATTGTACTTGCCATTCCAATGGTGTATTCGCTGGTTGTCAGCTTTTTTGATACCAGTTTGAAACACAGAGGACTCGGAAATTTTACAGGTCTTCAGAATTATATCGCAGCGCTGACCGATAAGTATTTTATGTCTTCGGCGGCTACGACCTTCGTATTTACCATAGGAGTGGTAATGCTTGAATTTCTGCTCGGACTTGGGATTGCACTGCTTCTGAATACCAATGTGCGAGGGAAGAATATCTATTTTTCGATCATCATTATCCCAATGATGATCACCCCGGTAGCTGTAGGGCTGACATGGAGACTGCTGCTCCATTCAGAACTGGGTATCGTTAACTATGTACTGGATCTGATCGGACTTACAGGAAAAGCCTGGCTGGCAGATTCGAAACTGGCGCTGGGAACCGTTATGTTTATTGATGTATGGCAGAACGTGTCTTACATGGTTCTGGTGCTCCAGGCAGGGCTGGTGTCCCTGCCAATGGAGCCGTATGAGGCAGCGAAAGTGGATGGCTCTTCTGCACTTCAGAGTTTCCGTTATCTTACGATTCCCATGATGGCACCTGCTTTTATGACCGTACTTTTGATGAGAGCAATCTCAGCATTGAAGACGTATGATCTGATCTATGTGCTGACTAAGGGTGGTCCCGGCATCAGTACCGAGGTGATCAGCTATCATATCTATCAGGAAGCATTTCGTGATCTGGAGCTTGGAAGCGCATCGGCAATGTCTTATCTGCTGGTGCTGGTGATTATACCAATTGCGGTTTGCTTTGTGAAAATATCGAAACAAAAAAATTGATTTAATTTAGGAGGTATTAATATGAGTTGGTTAAAAAAAGTGATCGGAACAGAGAAGGCAATTATCGCGATGTGCCATTTGATGCCGATGCCTGGAGATCCGAATTTTAAAAATGGTTCTGACAGTATGGATGAAGCTATCGAATGGGCAAGAAAAGATCTGCTTGCACTTCAGGAGGGCGGTGTAGATGCCGTAATGTTTTCCAATGAATTCAGTCTCCCATATTTGACGGATGTGGAGACTGTGACGGTGGCCTGCATGAGCAGGATCATTGGTGAACTGAAAAATGACATCCGGATTCCGTTTGGAGTTAATGTACTCTGGGATGCAGACAGGTCTCTGGATCTTGCAGTTGCAACAGGGGCAAAATTTGTGAGAGAGATTTTCACAGGAGTTTATGCCAGCGATTTTGGTCTCTGGAATACCAATGTGGGAAAAACAATTCGCCATCAGCATAAGATCGGGGCGGAGGATGTAAAACTTCTGTTTAACATTCTTCCGGAGGCAGCCCGATATCTGGCGGAAAGGGATATCGAAGGTATTGCAAAATCTACCGTGTTTAATAACAGACCGGATGCGCTGTGTGTATCAGGGCTTACGGCAGGTGCCATGACCGATTCTCAAATTCTGAAGAGAGTAAAGGACGTGGTTCCGGATACGGTTGTTTTGGCCAACACAGGAGTACGGTATGAAAATGTAGAACAGCAGCTTTCCATCGCAGATGGTGCGGTTGTGGGAACAACTTTTAAGTATGATGGTATTTTTGAAAATCATGTGGATCAGGAGCGCGTGAAAAGATTCATGGACAAGGTGAAAGAATTCCGGCAGACCACAAGTACACTGTACCATTGAATTTTATGTAAATTATCATCACTGTTTATTTTGCTGCCGGCTTTTGTCAATGATGCTTCCCACCGCTGTGCGGCCTTGTCATTGACAAAAGCTGCCCTTTGATTTGGAACAGTCAGACAATCCGATCATGTGGCATGCTCCCGCCTCTCCTTAGGCTGCCGTCCGCGCTTGGTATGGCATACGGCAATCGTTATAGCTGTGCGGGCGTATATAGTTGTAAGTGGTATAAGCGAATTTCTCCGCGGTCTGGTTAGATTGTCGTGGAGATTTCAAAAATAGCATTGTGCATTTGGATAATATTGGTTATAATTGTTGGTATATGATTGAGAATGTATACAGCTATAAAGAAACTGTTTTTATTGTATGCATTTCTTTGCATCAGAAAATATTTTTGAAAAATGATTTGGAGAGAAAAAGATCTGATGATTAGAGACGAGCGGATAAATCGAATGGGTGCATATATCAATGTCCAGCAGTATGTGAGTGTGGATGAGCTGATGTCAAGATTTCATGTATCCAAAGCGACAGTGCGAAGGGATCTGGAGATTCTGAATCAGCAGGGACTTGTCTGTCTGTTGAGAGGGGGAGCCAGAAAAAAAGATTCTGTAGAGCAGGAACTGAAGTATACGGAAAAGCTGGGACGGAACCGGAAAGAGAAAGCGCGAATCTGCCAGTATGCTTCGAGCATGATTCGGGAAGAGCAGACGATCTTTCTGGATACGGGTGTGACGGTCAGAGAGATGATTCCGTATCTGTGTGAGATGCGCAATATTCATGTAGTAACGAACGATGTCTGGATTGCAGCGCATATTGTGCAGAATATGGATATTAAAGTGTCAATGCCCGGCGGAAATATCAGACGGGGACATTACACGATGAAAGGATCCGAGACGGAACAATACATGGCAAATCTGTATGTGGATATCGCATTTATCAGTATTGATGCCATTGACAGTGATTTTGGATGTTCCATTACCAATAATGATGAAGTGCTGATCAAACAGCAGATGATTGCGCATTCTCAGAAAACGGTAATTATTGCGGATCATTCTAAATTTGGAACTGTGGCAAGCTGGAAGGTATGTCCACTGGAAGACATAGACCTGTTTATTACAGGGAAAGAATTGGAAAAAGATATGGCAGAACATTATGACAAATTAAATATTCAGGTGAAAATGGTATAGGAAAACAAAGATGATAAAACTGATCGTAAGCGATATGGACGGAACAATGCTGCTTCCTAAAAAACAGCAGATGGAGCCAGAAGTGCTGGAACTGGTGGAAAAGCTGGTGGATGCAGGCTATCAGTTCGTAGCAGCCAGTGGAAGGCAATATGCCAACTTATACAGGATGTTTGGAAAGACAGCAGACCGAATCAGTTATATCTGTGAAAATGGAAGTCTGGTGATACATAATCGGAAGGTAATCTGTCAGTCTGTGATTTCGGAGGAGATAAAAATACAGTTGGTGGATGAGATTCTGAGACACAGTACAGCGGAATTGCTGTATTCGACTGTTAAAGGTTCTTATATTCAGCCAAAAAGTGATTATTATCAGGATCTGATCGTGAACCGGATGAAAAATGATACCATCATAACAGATGATCTGCGGGGCGTTGAGGAAAAATGCATCAAATTATCCATTTACGAACGTGGAGAGGTAAGCCAGGAGGAAGAGCAGTATTGGACCGGGAAATATGGGGATCGGCTGTGTGTGGTCCGTTCCAGCGAGAAATGGTTGGATTTTATGCCAAAAGGGACGAATAAGGGGACGGCACTGAAGCTGATCCTGGAGTGCGAATCTGTTTCCAGAGAAGAGTGTATGGGCTTTGGGGATAATGACAATGATGTGGAGATGATGAAGCAGATGAAATATTCCTATGGGATGAGATCTGGTTCGGAGGCCTTAAAGCGGGTGGTGTATGCCTTGGTTGATCATCCGTCGGAGATCTTGGAACAATTGATCGCCGTTTTGTAGAGAAAGTTACATTTATGATACGCAATATGGACAGGGAGGCGGAGAACAATATATGTCAATTAAGTTTCACGATATATATTCCAGTTGTCTTTTCGCATATACGAGCCGAAAGAGGTATGTACCTGTCAGTTCTTAAGGCGGATGTGATTATTCTCAATTTAGAAGCCTGACACAATCAAAAAAGCGGAGCCTATGTTCACCGGCTCCGCTTTTGCATTTAAAAAACAAACATATGTTCAGAACCGAAAATCCCGCTTTCCTTCTGCAATATCGTGAATGTGTTCCGCTGCGATTCTCTTCACCTTTGGATTTGGTATTTTCTCAAGTTCTCTCTCAATCAGTGCCATACCAAGCTCTTTCGTCTCTTCACTGGCATAATCCTCCAGATATTCTTTCAGAGTCATAAGCGCATTGGGGTGGCAGCAGTTTAAGATCTGCATATTTTTACAGAGGGACATAAAACGGTCTCCGGTTCGTCCCTCCCGGTAACAGGCCGTGCAGAAGCTTGGGATATAATCCAGCTTCATAAGCCAGTTCACGACCTCGTCCAGTGTCCGCTGATCGCTTACATCAAATTGTGCGCTGGTCACTTCTTCTTTGGTCTCTGGTTCGGCATAGCCGCCTACGCTTGTTCTGGATGCACCGCTGATCTGGGAGACGCCAAGAGGAAGGACGCGTTCCCT
Source organism: Lachnospiraceae bacterium (assembly GCA_910574965.1). Lineage (GTDB taxonomy): Bacteria > Bacillota > Clostridia > Lachnospirales > Lachnospiraceae > Hominiventricola. The sequence continues at coordinate 64,276 of CAJTDB010000018.1, forward strand.
GACTTCCTGGCTTTCTCTGGTGGAGATAATCATGCCTGTGTAGGGTACGGAGATCCGGATCAATGCGCAGATTTTGGCGAATATATCATCGCTGATGCTGTTGTCGAAAGCCGACGGATCGATATCGTCTGCATGTTTGATCCGCGGAACGCTGATCGTGTGAGGGCCTACACCATGAACCGCTTCTAAATGCTCGGCGTGCATAAGAAGGCCGGCAAATTCATAGCGATATAGTTCTAATCCGAATAAGACACCTAAACCTACATCGTCGATTCCGCCTTCCATAGCTCGGTCCATAGCTTCCGTATGGTATGCGTAGTCGTGCTTGGGTCCGGCGGGATGCAGTTTCTCATAACTTTCCTTATGATAAGTCTCCTGGAACAGAATGTAAGTTCCAATCTCAGCTTCTTTCAGCTTCCGGTAATTTTCTACAGTGGTAGCTGCAATATTGACATTGACTCTGCGGATGGCACCGTTTTTATGTTTGATGCTGTAGATCGTACGGATACATTCTAAGATGTATTCAATGGGATTGTTGACCGGATCCTCACCGGCTTCGATGGCCAGCCGCTTGTGTCCCATATCCTGCAGGGCAGTCACTTCTTTGATGATCTCTTCCTGGGTCAGCTTTTTCCTTGCGATATGCTTGTTTTTGGCATGATACGGACAGTATACACATCCGTTGACACAGTAGTTGGACAAATACAGCGGGGCAAACAGCACAATGCGGTTTCCGTAGTAATCTTTCTTCAACTGCTCTGCCAGTGTGAAAAATTCCTCTACTTTTTCCGGGATATCACATGCCAGGAGCACCGATGCTTCTCTGTGAGTCAGCCCTTTTCGTTCCCTTGCCTTTGCAAGAATGCGGTCGATGACTTCTAAATCCTCCTTGTGCGCATCTGCATACTCCAGTGTCTCCCGGATCTCTTCGTCCGAGATAAATTCCTCTGCCTTTAAAGACATTACATTGTACATAATCGATGTACGCTCCTTTCTTCCCGGTCAGGCGTATTCGGCTTTCCGGTTAGTAATAATAAAATGATATTTATGTAAAGCTGTAGGTTGTATAAACCATGCTAAACATCTCTTTTTACATTGGAATACACGGTCTTTGCCGTGACTCCCGCAAGGCGTCCGATCTTTCCGGACAGAGCACTCACTGTGTCCTGGGGTGCATCGATGGCTACACTGATGATATTCACTTTTCGTTCCCGGTAAGGAATGCCCATCCGCCCGATGATATAGCTGCTATATTCGTGCAAAAGCCGGTTCAGTGCCTCTATGGCTTCCATATTTTCCACAATGATCCCGATCAATGCGATCCTCGTTTCCATACATTTCTCCTAAAACAGATTATGAAATAAAATATTGTGAAATATTTATATAAATTCTAGCATATCTTTCAGAAAAAGACAACTATTTATATCATTGATGGAGCTGCCGAATTTGTCAAAAATCGTAAAAATACACAAAAACTTGGCGGGAATTCTGTGCGTTTTGAACATTGTGCAAAAGCTTCCGGAGTGTTAAAGTTATATGTGTATACATGTGCGGTTTGTACAATTAACGAAACAAGGAGGAAAAACGAATGCTGGATCAGTCTTATTATCGTAAGACAGATGAGATCATTGAGCACTACGGCCGCAAGGCTGGCTCACTGATCCCAATCATGCAGGATATTCAGGCAGAATATCGTTATCTGCCGGGAGAGCTGCTGACCTATGTGGCAAAGGAAATCGGAATCAAGGAGGCAAAAGCGTACAGTGTAGCTACCTTCTATGAGAACTTTTCCTTTGAAGCAAAGGGGAAATATGTGATTAAAGTATGTGACGGAACAGCCTGTCATGTTCGGAAATCCACTCCGGTGCTGGAAGCACTATGGAAGGAACTGGGGCTCAGCAAGAAAAAACATACGACGGATGATATGATGTTTACAGTGGAAACCGTATCCTGTCTGGGCGCATGCGGTCTTGCTCCGACGATGATGGTGAACGAAGATGTATATCCTTCCATGACACCGGAAAAGGCACTTGCAGTTATTGAAGAATTGAGAGGTAAGGGCTGATGATTAAAAACAAAGAAGAATTGTTACAGGTTCGTGAATCAGCCAGAGAACAGGTAGCAGCTTATGACTGCAGGATACTTGTCTGTTCCGGTACAGGCTGTATTGCAACGGGATCTATGAAGATTTACGAGGAGTTTCTGACTCTGACGAAAGACGCTCCAGGTGTCGTGCTTGACTTTGCGCCTCATGACGAAGGGGAACATGAACATGTGGGCGTGAAGAAAACAGGCTGCCAGGGCTTCTGTGAATTAGGACCATTGGTCCGTATCCAGAAGGGTGAGGAAATTATCCAGTATGTGAAGGTTCAGATAGAAGACTGTAAGGAGATCTTTGAATCAACTGTTCTCGGAAACGAAGTTGTAGAACGTCTTCTTTATTCAAAAAAAGACGTTCATTATAAGCATCCGGAAGACATTCCGTTTATGGCAAAGCAGACAAGAATCGTTTTGGAGAACTGCGGACGTGTGGATGCAGAGTCTCTGGATGAGTATATTGCAGCAGGCGGATTCGAGGCTCTGACAAAAGCGATGTTCGACATGAGCCGGGAAGAGATCATCGAGGAAGTTGACCGTTCCGGACTGCGCGGACGCGGAGGCGGCGGATTCCCCTGCGGCAGAAAATGGAAACAGGTGGCGAGACAGAAGGAGAAGATCCGTTATGTGGTTTGTAACGGTGACGAAGGTGATCCGGGAGCATTCATGGATGGTTCCGTTATGGAAGGCGATCCGTTCAAGCTGATTGAGGGTATGATGATCGCAGCGTATGCAGTGGAGTCTACGGACGGCTACATTTATGTGCGTGCAGAGTATCCCATGTCTGTCAAGAGACTTCGCCATGCCATTGCTCAGTTAGAGGAGAGAGGTCTTTTAGGCGATAATATTCTTGGTACAGATTTTTCCTTCCATTTACATATTAACAGAGGTGCAGGCGCATTCGTCTGCGGCGAGGGTTCTGCTCTGACCGCATCCATCGAAGGCAACAGAGGTATGCCTCGTGTCAAACCGCCTCGTACGGTAGAAAAGGGACTTTGGGAAAAACCGACAGTCCTGAACAATGTGGAGACTTATGCCAATGTTCCGAAGATCCTCCTTAAAGGCGCAGACTGGTATCGGACCATCGGTACGGAGGGCAGCCCAGGAACGAAGACGTTCTCCTTGACCGGTTCGATCGAGAACACAGGTCTGATCGAGGTGCCTATGGGAAGCACTCTGCGGGAGATTATCTTCGATATCGGCGGCGGACTGAAGAATGGTGCAGAGTTCAAGGCTGTACAGATCGGCGGACCATCCGGCGGATGTCTGACGGAAAAGCATCTTGATGAGCCGCTTGATTTCGACTCCGTGAAGAAGTTCAATGCCATTGTCGGTTCCGGCGGTATGGTTGTTATGGATACCAACACCTGTATGGTAGAGGTGGCACGTTTCTTCATGAGCTTTACCCAGAGAGAGTCCTGCGGCAAATGTGTACCGTGCCGTGAAGGTACAAAGAGAATGTTAGAGATCCTTGAGAAGATCGTAGCCGGCGAAGGTGAGATGGAAGATCTGGACCGCCTGGAAGAGTTGGCAAATATGATTCGCAGCATGGCGCTCTGCGGTCTTGGAAAGAGCGCTCCGCTTCCGGTCATCAGTACGCTGAAGACGTTCAGGGATGAGTATGTAGAGCATATTGTGGACAAGAAATGTCCGGCAAAAGTCTGTCAGGCTATGCGCCGTTTCGCTATCAATCCGGAGTACTGCAAGGGCTGCGGCAAGTGTGCGAAAAACTGTCCGGTGGGCGCAATCACTGGTGTCCGCAAGGAATGCTATCATATTAACCCGAAACTTTGTATCAAGTGCGGCGCATGTAAAGACAACTGCGCATTTGACGCGATCTATATCGAGGAATAGGGAGGACAGATATGGGAACAATTACAATAGATGGTAGAAAAGTAGAATTTACCGATGAGAAGAATGTCCTGTCTATTATCCGTAAAGCCGGCATCGACATTCCGACTCTTTGCTATCACTCTGAACTTTCCACGTTCGGCGCTTGCCGTCTGTGTACAGTGGAAGACAACAGAGGAAGGATGTTTGCATCCTGCTCCGAGGAGCCCCGCGATGGTATGGAGATCTATACCAATACCGGAAAACTGAAGAAATACAGGAAAATGATTATTGAACTGCTTCTGGCAGCTCACTGCAGAGACTGTACCACCTGCGTAAAGAGCGGTGACTGTGACCTGCAGGCACTTGCGCTGCGCTTCGGCGTGACGGAAGTGCGCTTTAAAAATTATCGGGAAGAGAAACCGCTGGATCTCAGCTCGCCTTCCATTATCCGTGATCCGAACAAATGTATCCTTTGCGGCAACTGTGTACGCGTCTGCAGCGAGCTGCAGGGTGTAGGTGCTCTCGGATTTGCACATCGCGGTTCAGATGCTATGGTTATGCCGGCCTTTGACCGTGAAATCTCAACGACCGAGTGCGTAAACTGCGGACAGTGCCGTGTCTTCTGCCCAACGGGCGCGATCAGCATCAAAGACGATAAGGAAGCAGTATGGGATGCACTGGCAGATCCGAACGTACGTGTGGTGGCACAGATTGCTCCGTCAGTCCGTGTGGCAGTAGGCGATGCTTTCGGACTTCCCAAGGGCAAGAGCACCATGGGCAAGATTGTCAGTGTGCTTCACAGAATGGGATTTGACGAGGTTTATGATACGAATTTCAGTGCGGACCTTACGATTATGGAAGAGTCCGCGGAGTTCCTGGACCGCGTGAAAAACGGCGGCAAGCTGCCGCTTCTTACCTCCTGCTGTCCGGCATGGGTGAAGTTTGTAGGCGATCAGTTTGAGGAGTTCAAGGACAACGTATCCACCTGTCGTTCCCCGCAGGGTATGCTCTCCGCAGTGGTGAAGGAATACTTCCGTGATCCGGCCAACGGCGGAGACAAGAAGACCGTGATGGTATCTTTCATGCCGTGTACGGCGAAGAAGATGGAAGCGAAACGTCCCAACAGCCGGACGGAGGGCGAGCAGGATACCGATTATGTCATCACCACCACAGAACTGGTGCAGATGATCAAGACGACCGGTATCGATTTTGCAGATTTGGAGTCGGAGGCTTCCGATATTCCGTTCGGTCTGGGTTCCGGCGGCGGCGTGATCTTCGGTGTTACCGGCGGCGTGACCGAGGCTGTCATCAGAAGACTGACGGAAGGGCATGATAAGGCAACGCTGGATCGTATCGCAGAGTGCGGCGTCCGTCAGAGCGGTGATGATGATTTCATCCGTGAATTCTCGATTCCTTATGGCGGAATGGATGTGAAGATCTGCGTAGTCAGCGGGCTTGCCAATGCGAGAACCGTTATGGAGCAGGTGAGAAGCGGTGAGAAAGAGTATCATCTGATCGAGGTTATGGCATGCCGCCGCGGATGCGTCATGGGCGGAGGACAGCCGCGTCTGAAGGGCCTGAAGGCGAAGACCGCAAGAACCACTGGCATTTACAACGCGGACAATATTTCTGTTATTAAGAAATGTGACGAGAATCCGACCGTTATTGCATTGTATGAAGGTTTCCTGAAAGGGAAAGAGCATAAATTACTGCACAATGAGGAGTTCTGCTCTTCATAGGCAGTAGAACAGAGGGATGTAGTGTGAATTTTCTGTGAAAAAGCTGGAAGTTTACCAGGAGTGTGTTAGAATAGAATCGGACAGCAGGAACAAAGCCGCGAATCGCTGCTTCGTTCCTGCTGTCTTTTCATACAGATATTTAACAGGAGGCAAGGCGTAATGTTCCGAACAGGGCAAAGACCTCTGCAGATCAGGCATTCGATCCGAAAAAAAATAACCATATTGTTTTCCGTAGTGCTAATGGCGGCGCTGACTGCCTGCTGGCTGGCCAACAGCTTTTTCCTGGAACGGTATTATTTAAGTAATAAAAAAGACGTTTTGCAGGATGCGTACGGAAGGCTTGATGCTGCTTCGGGTTCGGAAAGCTTAGAAACCGAATCTTTTATCCAGCTTTTAAGTGTGATATGTGAAACGAACAATATCAGTCTGCTGGTAATGGACAGCAGTGGATATGTGAAAATCTATACTACCAAAGATTATATGATGATGCGCCGGAGGCTTTATGACTATTTGTTCGGACAGGTCCCTCCGGAAAATATGGAGAAGATGAAAGTTCTTGAGGAACAGGACTATTACTCCATCCGTATGTGCCAGGATTTTGACTCGAAGATTGAATATGTAGAAATGATCGGATCTCTTCAAAGCGGAGAGCTGTTCCTCATGCGTACAGCCTTAGAACCCATCCGGGAGAGCGTTCAGCTAGCCAATCGCTTTCTATTATATGTAGGACTTTCGGTACTGGCCATAGGAGCACTGATTATACAGATGCTGGCAAAACGGATTGCGGAGCCGCTTTTGGAACTTGCAAAGCTTTCGGAGCGGATGAGCAATCTGGAATTTGATGTAAAGTTTTACGGAAAAAAAGATGATGAGATTACGTTTCTGGGAAATCATATGAACCGGCTTTCGGAGACACTGGAGAAAACGATCTCGGAACTGAAAACAGCCAACAATGAGCTTCAAAGGGATATTGAACAGAAAACTCGCAACGATGAGATGCGCAAGGAGTTTTTATCCAATATTTCTCATGAGCTGAAGACTCCCATTGCGCTGGTCCAGGGATATGCAGAAGGGCTTCAGGAATGTATCAACGACGATCCGGAGAGCCGCAGCTTTTATTGTGAAGTCATTATGGATGAAGCGGCTAAAATGAATCGGATGGTAAAAAATCTCCTGACACTGAACGAACTGGAGTTCGGGAATGAAGTTGTGACTATGGAGCGTTTTGATCTGGCGTTTATGATCCACAACATGCTTCAATCCACAAGGATTCTTTTTGAGCAGAAGCAGGTACGGCTGATCTATGAACAGAAGGAACCGGTTTATGTATGGGCTAACGAATACAAGTTAGAGGAAGTTTTGAATAATTATATCAGCAACGCTCTAAATCATGTGGAAGGGGAGAAGATTATTAAAATTACCCTTTTAAGCCAGTCGGACCGGGTAAGGGTGGGTGTATTCAATACAGGAAAGCCTATTCCGGAAGAAGATCTTCTGAAAATCTGGGATAAATTTTATAAGGTAGATAAGGCGCGGACAAGAGAGTATGGAGGGAGCGGCGTCGGTCTGTCCATTGTAAAAGCGATCTTAGAGTCCATGCATCGAAACTATGGTGCAGTCAACTATGAGAACGGCGTGGAGTTCTGGTTTGACTTGGACAGTCGGACGTAGTTGGAGCAGAATAGAAAAAATGTAAAAAAATGAAAAAAAGGTATTGACAATTAGAAAAAGCTCTGTTATTATAACAAAGCTGACTGCGAGAGCAGTTGTGAAAGGAATCATATTTTGAAGAATAAAATCACTTTTTCGAAAAAATTTAGAAAATTTTAGAAAAAAGCTATTGACAGATTTTGAAAGATATGATATCCTGTATAAGTCGTCGCGAGAGCGGCAACAAAACAGCATGAACCTTGATAATTAAATAGTGCTTTTATGAAGTCTTCGAAAATTCTTTGAACATGAATTTTTGAGAACAGCTTTTACTGAAAAAGTAAAGCGACCTAAAAACAGTAACGGATAGAACAGCCAAGTGTTGTTCTGAACGGAACAAATTCTTATCGAGAGTTTGATCCTGGCTCAGGATGAACGCTGGCGGCGTGCTTAACACATGCAAGTCGAACGAAGCACTGGAGAACGAATCTTCGGAGGAAGTCTCCTTTGACTGAGTGGCGGACGGGTGAGTAACGCGTGGGTAACCTGCCTCACACAGGGGGATAACAGTTGGAAACGACCGCTAATACCGCATAAGCCGGCTGGATCGCATGATTCGGCCGGAAAAGATTTATCGGTGTGAGATGGACCCGCGTCTGATTAGCCAGTTGGCAGGGTAACGGCCTACCAAAGCGACGATCAGTAGCCGGCCTGAGAGGGTGAACG
>CAJTDB010000019.1 GCA_910574965.1 Lachnospiraceae bacterium
ATACCTCCAACCCTTATTATAACACATATAGCTAAAAATAGCTACAAAAACATTTCAAAAATTTGACAAAAAAGAAAGCTGGAAAACCAGCTAAAATAAGGGATAAAATGGAATTGCATTTGTGTAGAAGAAGGAGGTAAACTGTCAAACTTCCGGGGATATTAGAAATTGTATAAAATTGCTAACGCATATTCTGAATCAAATTGCGGGAAAATCAGGCGTGAAAAGCGCGAATTTAAATTGACATATTGTGATTTGTGTGATATAGTATTATAGGTTAGTTTTACAATTTTTTTCAAAAACTCAAATCTATTTTAAGGAGGTGCTTTTGATGAAGACAATCAAGTTAGCATGGAAGACTAAAAAAGCTAAAAATAGTGCACGTGTTAACCAGATGTATTGCTTCAAGAACTGCGAAAAGAACCAGAATTAGTCAATTTCCAGTCTAACCGGTTAGGCTGTTAAAGATTAGTTAGTTTTTGCGTAAGAACTTGAGTAATAAGTTTGTGTTACTTGTTATGGTTGTACGGAGTAGCAACACGGCATTTATGCCGTGTTGCTTTTTCATATAGGAGAGAAAGATGGAACCGTTATTTGAAGAAAAAGATGTAGAAATGGAAATAGATGTAAACAAAAAATTTCATTTTCCATCCGAAGTGGTAGTTAAAAAATATAAGAATAATAATTTGATTATATATACAGAAGGTGTGTTGTGGCTAGTTTTGTCTGATGAAGAAAAGGAGATATATGACTTTTTGGAAAAGGGTGGGAGTATTGCAGAAGCGCTTGAAAATTTTGATGAAAATAATGTAATTAATGTTGTTTCACAAATTCAGGCGAAACAATTTGAGCATCCAATTGTGAGGGAAGCGGATGAAAAAAACATATACATATATCTAACAAACAACTGTAATGAATATTGCAAACATTGTTATATGTATGCTGGAGATATTAAAATTCAAGAACTGCCACCTGAAACATGGATGAATATTTTAATAGAATATAAAGAATGTGGTGGGCAAGGAGTAACGTTTACAGGTGGAGAGGTAACGGTATATAAAGGCTTTAAAAATGTGATAAAAAAAGCACATGAACTGGGATTAATTGTGACAGTTCTTACTAATGGAATTCGATGGGATGAAAACGAAATTTTAGAATGTTCAACATATATAGATGAGATTCAAATCAGTATCGATGGTTATGACAGGGAATCTTATTATGCAGTACGTCAGTTTGATGGTTTTGATAAAGCAATCTCTACATTGATTAAGTTTAGCGAGAGTGGAACTAGAACCTCTATGGCGGTTACGCCACTGTATGACAGTTTAGATGAATTCGTTGAGAATTTTGAGCCTTTTGCAAAAAGTATTATAGAAAAACATCCACAGATTTATATCCGTTTTAATCTTGAATTGCTTGAAGGGCGAGATGTTCGAAAAACAAAGATAGATAATGTTGAATATTGTAGGAAAATTAGAGCGTTAGTTGAACGACTATATCCAAATTATTACACCGAAACATTCCCACTTAATTATGCAGGACATATTATTAGAAAAAACTGTGGTTTTGGTGAAATTGCGATAGCAGCTAATGGGGATGTATATTGGTGCAATAGAATTCATGAGTTGTCTAGCAGATGGAATGTTATGACTACAAGAATTGGGGAAATAATGGAGCAATCCCACAGAATTAAAACAAATACTGATGTAGATCATTCGATTGTTTGTCGGAAATGTGAAATTCGATATATTTGTGGTGGTAGTTGTAGAATGAATTATTCTGGAATTCTACAGGCAGATAATCATATTGGTATGTGGGAAAATGTATGTCCAAAGGGAAATAAAGAAGCTATCTATAAAAAGATGGTTTTGTGTAATGAGTATTTTTACACAGGTTTAGATGAGGAGTGAAAAATGGCAGATTTAATCATTAACATTAATTTTGATGAAAGTAGAAAAAAACAAGGATTTGTAATTGAGATATATGAAGGCAGTATACCTCATTTAAAGAGCAAGCAATTTTCTGGCCCACTCCGTAATGTAAATTTGACCTCTGTAACAGAGGCAAGTAACTTATCTTCATTAGAATTGAATGAAATCAAAAAAATGTTTAATGATTCTGCAAATTTACAAATAAATAAATATCAGTATTTGTATTCGATTCAAAAAATTCCTTTTTTGCATAATTTGGCGGAAAAAGGATGCTTATTCTATAAAGAACGTAAAATGCCTATGTATCAAGTGGAAAATATAATAATCAATTCAGATTTGTATAGTGACGGAATTATAATAGATGATTTCGTGTATTATGCAAAAAAAACAACATTATATTTTAATTATCAAGTACAAGGAAGACAGGAAGATGAAAGAGAAATAATTCCTCTATTTTATATTGACATTGTTCATGTTCAGGCAAAGTATCCTTCTGATTTGTATTTTGATTATGGAACAGATGTTGTTAAGTTTACACAAAAAGATAGAGTTTTAGATAAATGCGGTGATTATAGAGATTATGGATTTGAACAGAAAATAGTCAATAGACTGAAGCAAAGCCATTGGACATTTGTCAATAGAGAATATTTTGCATATGAAGGTAAAGATATTGCGAACGACTTGCTTGATTTGGAGGACTCTGGAATACAGTTATATACAAACAATAAAAAGGAGATAAAGGTCGGGCGAATATCAAATATTAACATTAGTTATGACATGGATTGGTTTGAGATAAATGGAGAGATTTTGATCAGTGATGAAAAAGTTGATTTATCAAAAATTATTGATTTCCATAAACAAAAAAATGATTGGAATAAAATTAATGGACAAATAATATTTTTGCCGGATAAGCTAAGGAAAATAAGTGCAGTTTCTGCCCAGATAGAGGGTAATCAGTTAAAAGTACAGAAGAGTGAATTATTAAATGTGTTAGATATAGCCGATACATTTGATGTAAAGGAAATTAGGAATTTTAAGAATTTAATTAGCTATGAAAATATAGCTATGGATTTGCCTTGCCATATCATGGATATTTTGAGAGAGTATCAAAAAATAGGTGTTAAATGGCTACTCTCATTAAGAAAAAATGGTTTTGGTGGGTGTTTGGCAGATGATATGGGGCTTGGTAAGACACTTCAGATAATTGCTTATTTATCAGATCATTCATTCGATGGAACTCGTTCGTTAATTATTGTGCCAAAGACATTATTAGAAAATTGGAAGCGTGAATTTTTGAAATTTTCACCTAAAATGAAAATATATATTTATCATGGAAGTAATCGAAATGCAGAGTTAATCCAAGATTATCAAATAACTATTACTACTTATGGAACATTGATAAATGATCTTGATAGACTTAATTTGTATTATTTTGAGAATGTGATAGTAGATGAGGCACAATATATAAAAAATTCTAGAAGTAAAGCATATCGAGCGGTTAAATCTGTACAGGCTCAAACGAAAATTATTATGACGGGAACGCCAATTGAAAATAATATTCAGGAATACTGGGATTTAATGAAAATTACTAATTCATTTGGTATGAGATTTAAAGAAATTAGTAAGGGATTGGAACAAGATCAAATTATTTCAAAAATTCGACTTGTGACAAGTCCATTCCTGCTTAGGAGATTTAAGTCAGATGTATTAAAGGATTTACCAGAAAAACAAGAGCAAACAATTTATTGTGATTTTGACGATTCACAAAGAGAACTTTATGAAACAATGCTTGATTCTATTAGACATGAGATGAATCGAAAATCAGAACGTTTTGAGATAAAATCAAACTCCATTGTTTTGAGTGGTCTTTTATATCTTCAAGAGATATGTTGCCATCCTAGACTTATTCCGAAAGATTATAATATAAATGGGTGTTTTGATTCTGCAAAACTTGACGTTTTGATGTCGATGGTTTCTGAGTTGCATTTATCGGGGCATAAAATAGTTATTTTTAGTCGATTTACAAAGATGCTAGAAATTATTAACAAGGCATTGATTAAACAGCATATGAATGTTTTTTATTTAGATGGAAAAACACGTCAAAGACAAGAGGTTGTTGATGATTTTGAACAGAGTAAAGATGGTGTGTTTTTAATAAGTCTAAAAGCGGGTGGAGTGGGGATTAATCTTGTATCGGCCGATACTGCTATAATATATGATCCTTGGTGGAATCCTGCCGTAGAGAAGCAGGCTCAGGATCGTATCTATAGAATTGGACAAAAAAAGAAAGTAACCATATATAAATTAATTGTGGCCAATACAATAGAAGAAAAAGTTCAATTGCTACAGGATAAAAAGAAAGAACTGTTTGAGCAAGTGGTTAGTGGTCATGAAAACCCCACTAATATCACGATGGAAGATCTTAAGGAACTTATAGGAAACATATAAAGCTGGTGGTAATAAAGATTAAGGAATCCTACAAAAGATATTAGAGGTTGTTGGAGGTAGTGTGAAAGAAAGTAAATTTAGCCAAAATTGTAGAATAGACACAAAAACAGGCTCACATAGTGGGCCAATTAAAAGAATATTCCCACCTGAGTAGAGAGGCGCACCCGTACATCAATATGCAAACGGGTGGGTGCATCTGATACTGATGCCGGGATGCCTTTATAATCAAGTTTATTGTAACACGAAAACGTGAAGATGTGCATCACTTTCATTATTATTTGTGCCGCCAGTCGAAGGCGATGGAATGGGGATTAACATGAGTCAGTTAAAAGATAAAGAATATAAAAGATTTGAAGATATAAAACATATCAGAAATGACGGAAGTGAATTTTGGTCGGACAGAGAACTTGCTCCGGCATTAGAGTATAATAAATGGGAAAATTTCCATAAAGTAATCAAACGAGCTATGCTTGCCTGTGAAAACAGTGACCATATTATTGCAGACGATTTTCCTGAGGTCAGGAAAATCGTAAGTGCCGGTGCGACAAGTAAACCGATTAAGGATTATGAGCTTACTCGCTATGCTTGCTATTTGATTGTACAAAATGGAGATCCTCGCAAAGAAGTGATTGCTTTGGGACAGACCTATTTTGCTATTCAAACATATCGTCAGGAAGTGGCAGATCATTTTAATGAGCTGGACGAAGATAGAAGACGTTTAGTAGTGCGTGGGGATATCAAACAGTGGAATCAGCTTCTTGCAGAAACAGCACATGATGCAGGAGTCATTACAAATGAAGAATTTGCAATTTTCCAGAATGCCGGGTACATGGGATTATATGGTGGATTGGATGTTGACGATATACATAAGAGAAAAGGCTTGGAAGTAGGGCAGAAAATTCTTGATTACATGGGAAGTACGGAGCTTATCGCTAATCTGTTTAGAATATCACAGACAGAAGAAAAGTTGCGGAAAGATGAAATTACTAGTGCAAAGGCGGCGACAGCTACTCATTATAAGGTTGGAAAAGAAGTGCGAGGAGCTATCGAAAAAATAGGCGGTACAATGCCGGAAGATTTACCGACACCAGAAAAAAGCATTCAGCAGGTTGAAAAGGAACAGCTTGCCCGATTAAAGGCGAAAGCAAAGGCAGGAAAACTAATGCTGGATGAATAATTGTAGACCGGCACTGGTGGAGTGCCAGTGCCGGTAATAAAAGAAAGTAATTATGCGTACACGATTTCGGAAAGCACAATTTCCCCTGCTGAAGCTTGGATGTTATTCATAGCTTGCAGCCATTTGAACCAGTCGGATAATTTTAATTGTTCTGTAATGCCCTGCTGTTCTGCCATTTGTTTTACGATTAAATTCATGCGATCATGGGCGGCTTCATTTATATCGGCAAGGTGCTTTGTCAGAGTACCAGACAAGATCAAGTCTATATATAAAACGGGGTGGTACTCCTTTAAGTATGATTTGCGGAGAGAACCGTATAAGCCAATGGGACGAGTTTCGTTATCTTCTGGTAACTGTAAATTTGGGTAGTATATGCCATCTTCGGCAAGAATGTATTCAATGTTGTTTTCGATAAATCTTTCTTTCATAGAGTACCTCCATAGTTTACTTGTAAGTCGCCAGAAAGAACTCGCTATGAGTCATAAAAATCTGGCGGCGGTGAATAAGTTGCTGTGAGGTAAATAAAAAATTGCGGCTACATTTTGGCTACAAAAATATTATGAACGAAGCGGATTGTGCGTATAATTTATTATAAAGCAGGCAAAAAACGCACTAAGAATACGCTTTAATAGCAATCATACAAATATAAAAGACGAGTTCGAATAGTACAAGAGTATATTATTTACTTTATATGGCAGGTAGTCTATGAGATTGCCTGCTATATTTACATTATATTATTTTTAGAGAAATTAACGTAGTGAATTGTTGCCAGTGTAACTATGTATTTTTATGGATGATTATAGAAAGGATAATAAAAAACAAGCAAATATATAGTAAAATGCTTTACAAATGCTGTGACGTGTGATATGCTTGTAATATCAAAAAGGAAGAGGTGATATATAATGGCTCAAATTAGTTTGCGCATAGAGGATGATGTAAAGAAAAAAGCAGAGCAAGCATGTGCCGATATTGGCATGTCTTTATCTACGGCTATAAATATTTATCTTAAAAAACTTGGACGGGAGAAACGGATACCGTTTGAAGTATCTGTTGATCCGTTTTATTCGCAGGAGAATATGACCAGACTTAGGGAATCTGTAGCGCAAATGGAAGCGACAGGTGGTACGATACATGAGGTGAATTTTGATGATTAAGTCATGGTCAGATGCGGCGTGGGAAGATTTTGAATACTGGACAAAGCAGGATAAAAAGACGTTGAGGCGTATCCTACAGCTATTGAAGGATATTGACCGAAATGGATACGAGGGAATAGGAAAGCCAGAAAGACTAAGTGGTGACTTGGCATCTTATTGGAGCCGACGAATAGATGATGCAAATCGTATCGTTTATCGGATAGAAGATGATATGATAAAGATTGTTCAATGTGGTTCTCATTATAGAGATAAGTAAAATTGGCAACATTTTGGCAACAGAAAATCAGCAAGCCAGAATAAATGGTGTAATTGAAGTAAAAAAGGCGTGTATTTGCACAAAATTTAAACAGATACAGTTAAGAGCAACAAAGGACACGCCGAGTTCGAATAACGGATAAAATCCCGGAAACGCTGATAAAATGAGGGCACTGAAAAAGTAGTCAAATGCAAAAGTCCAAAACAATATATTTGCTGTTTTTATAATTCACACCACAATATATTGTGTTAGATTTCTGCATAAAAGGACATTTTCAGTATCCTCATAAAATGGGCGTTTCCGGGATTGCTTTATGCCTGTTGGCTCTAATTGTCTGATGAATACTGGACTTGGGGCGGGTATCGTGATACCTGCTTTTTTTAATACAGAGGAATTTCGCCCTCATAATTGTCGGCTCTTTCCAACAGAGGACCGGTTGCACCCATTGTAAAAGCTATGTCACTGCTTCGGATAGACAATAATTCCATTCCAATCTTCAGATTAAGAAAATCTAATATCTGCTGATTAAGCTGAATGACACCATTCTCTGAAATATTTACCCAACAGTATGACCGTCCTTTGTATTTGACAAATTCGCCCTCTGCGGTCTGATAATTCAGTAAAGCCGGATTATCAGTAAGAATGTGTCCTAACTTTGACGGTTCTAACAATCCTTTTCTTGTCACACAAAAGCCGCCAGTGATTTTGCTTCCAGTAAAAAGATAGACTTTTCCTTCTGCTGTGGCGCTGTACTCTGTAAGAGCCTGTGTGGGGAGATGGATGGTCAAATCATCCCGTATCAGTGATTTTCCGAAAATAAATTTACCGCCTTTGTTCATCTGCGGCATATATCATCAACTCCTTTTCTTAAAAGTGGAAATCCACTATACCACAAGAAAGTTCAAATGTCACTAAGGCTCTCTAAAGTGTGGCAAATATTTTTCGGTATAGTGAGAATGGCTAATCTTCGGGATAAATTTTTACAGATATATCTCTAACACCCTTTTTAACAATCTTACTATCATCAAGAATACTCTGCTTAACAGCGTCTAAATCCTTTGAGAGTGCTTCAATCGCCCGTTGTGTTCTTCCTTCTGAAGAGAAGCGTTCCGTATCATTCAAAAGGTTCTCCTGTAATTCCCTTGCTTTTATATATACGCCCAGCCTATGATTAAGCAGGGAGTTCTGAAAAGATATTTTGATTGTAGCGGGATGGAAACTTCCGTCCTCGTACCTTTCTGCTTCAAAGTCCATATCAAATTGTTCGTCCATTTTCAAAATCTAAGACAATACATCCAATACCTGTCAAATGAAACGGGAAATTTCTAACGGGAAATTTTATCTTGATTTTCGTGACAAAGTATTTGTCAATGTACTATAATAAAAACGTAATACTTTCATACAAAAAGATGCTTAATAAAAAGCTTACAGAACAGAAAGGAAAAGCATGAAATTTCTACATTTAGGAGATTTACATTTAGGAAAAACACTAAGCGATTTTGACTTGATTGAGGATCAGAGGTATATCCTTGATCAGATTCTTCATATCGCGGACAAGGAATCCATAGACGGTGTATTTATTGCTGGGGATGTGTATGATAAATCTATTCCAAGCGAGGCGGCTACGAAGCTTTTGGATTATTTCATGATTAAACTGGCTCAAAAAGAAATAAAGGTATTTATGGTTAGCGGAAACCATGATTCGGATGATCGTTTGAATTATGGAAGCGCTCTGTTTGCATCTAATCAGATATTCATATCTGCAGTCTTTGACGGAACAATTCACAAGCAGAGCTTTGCCAGCGGAGATACAGGGATTGATATATATATGCTTCCGTTTGTAAAAGCTTCTCAGGTAAGACATTATTTCCCGGATGAGAATATAGAGTGTTACGATGATGCTGTTCGAACCATTATAAAAAACATGTCCATAAACCCCCAAAATAAGAATATTCTGGTGGCGCATCAGTTTGTTGCAGGGACGGGAGAGGATCCAGAACTTGCAGGTTCTGAAAGCGTTGGAACACAGAGTGTGGGCATGGTCGAAAAGATTGGATATACCTGTTTTGATGATTTTGACTATGTGGCATTAGGGCATATTCATTCTCCCCAGAGAGTTGGAAGAGATGAGATTCGATATTCAGGTTCCCCTCTTAAATATTCGCTCAGCGAAGCAAACAATGAAAAGTCAGTTCCTCTTATTACAGTATCAGCAGAGGAAAAGGTTAAGATAGAGCTTGTTCCCTTAAAGCCGATGAGGGACATGAGACATATAAAAGGGACGCTGAAGGAACTGCTGGATAAAAAGAATGTAAAAGCGCCGGAGGATTTTATTTATGCAACATTGACAGATGAGGATGTCATTAATGATGCAATGGGAATATTCCAACAGGTATATCCGAATACAGTCCGAATCGACTACGATAATTCCCATACAAAAGAGATTGAGCAGGTGGATATCAGCAGAATTGCTGAAAACAAATCATTCCCAGAGCTAATCGAAGATTTTTACAGGCAGATGTATGGCTGTGAGATTACAGAAGAAGAAATGGATGTAATGAGGACAGTAGCAAGAGAGGCAGGTGTTATAAATGAAGCCGATTAAACTGATCATAAGTGCATTCGGTCCCTATGCGGGGGAGCTTCCGCCAATAGAGTTTGATGCTTTTGAAGAAAAGGGATTATTTTTGATATCTGGAGACACCGGTGCGGGAAAAACAACGATATTTGACGCGATATGTTTTGCGCTATACGGAACAACCAGCGGAACATACAGGGATACGAAAAATTTAAGGAGCGAATACGCCAAAGATTCTGCTGAGAGCTATGTAGACTTTTATTTTTCACATCAGGGGCGTAAGTTCCATATCTGGAGACAACCATCTTATGAAAGGCCCAAAAAGCGTGGTCTCGGCATGATGTCAGAAGATGAAAAGGCGATTCTTTATGAAGAGGGACAGGCGCCAATAGAGGGATTGACGAAGGTGAATAATGCCGTCAAGGAACTTCTGCACATCGATGAAAAGCAGTTTAAACAGATTGTGATGATTGCACAGGGAGAATTCTGGAATTTATTGAATGCAAAAACGGATCAGAGAACGGAGATACTGCGCACAATATTTTTGACGAACGGTTACAAAAATATAGAATATAAATTAAAAGACCGGATGAATGCAAGCTGTAGGATTAAGGACAATGCCGAAAACAGTATTATTCAGCATTTTGAGGATGTGTCGGCCAATGAAGAACATGCGCTTTTTGACGAACTGGAGGGGCTTAAAATCAAGGCCGGACAATCTAAAAGTGCATGGAATCTGGATGAGATTTTAGACGTCATAGAGCGTCTGATCTCATCAGACAGAGAAAGATTGGCGTGCATGAAAGAAGCTCTGGAAAAAGCGGAAGCGGAGTTAAAGAAGCACAATGAGGAGCTTGCGCTGGCTGAAACCAATAACAGCTTCATCGAGAAAAGAGAGAAACTTGAAAAAGAAAAAGAGAGACTTGAAAAAAGAAAAACGGAGATGGGGGAATTCATGCTGCTTTTGGACAAGCAAAAGAAGGCAACCCGCAATGTGAAACCGTCTTATTCTGCGTGGGTTAATAAGTGCGGCGAGGTATCTTTGACTCAAAAGCAGATTCAGACAGCAGAATTAAATTTGGAGAAGGCCAGGGAAGCTGCAGAGCAGGCGAAAGGTATATTTGACAATGCCAAAAAGCTGGAGCCGGAAGTTGATCAATTAAAGCAGATGATAAGCAGGATTGATGATGAAAAAGAGCAGTATCAGCAAAAAGAAGAGCTTGAAAAAAGGCTGAAAGAACTTAAAAAACTCGATGAAAATATTAACACAGAAGAAGCAGATTTAAAAGAAGATGAGAAATCCCTTAAGGAGAAAATAAAAGCCCTTACTGAGACGGTGAAAGAATTAAAAGATAAACCGACAGAGCTGGCAGATGCAAAAAAAGAGGGGGAGAAGCTGGGGAAGCTTCTGGCAGATTTAGACAGAGTTATAAATATTCAGCTTCCGGAAAGAGAAAAAAGGAAAAAGGCTCTAACCAAAAAGCAGAAAACATTTTTAGATACGCGCGGCAAATATGAAGAAGCGAAGGGCAGAAGAGAAGAGGCAGAACATATTCTTGAAGATAGCAGAGCTGGTATTTTAGCAAAAAAACTTGTGGATGGAGAAAAATGCCCGGTATGCGGTTCCGTGCACCATCCGGAGCCGGCTGTGCTTAAAGAAGCTTCGATTTCAGAAGAAGATTTCAAAAAACTTAAAGAAGAAGAGTCAGAGCTGCAAGAGAAAAAGAGCAGTGCAAATACGAAAGCAGAAAATGCAAAGACATTGCTGGAAGAATTCGAAGGACAGCTTAGGATAACTATATTGGATTGTATTGAAACCTCGATTCCTGACATGGACATGCTGGGCGTGTCTCTTGAGGAACTGATCAAGGCAGTAAAGGAAGCAAAAGTGCAGGTTCAGGCGAGGTCAGAGGAGAATACTGAAAAATGCAATTCCCTTGAAGCGGATTGCAGGAAGCTTAAGAAAGCTGAAAAAAATCTCGAAACTGCACAGGGAGATGAAACAGAAAAACTCCATTCGAAAAAAGAAAAACTCAACGAAAACAAGCTAAAGATCAATAAGGAACTAACAGAAAAAGAAGCTACATTAAAGACGCTTAAGAAATTGAATTTCCCGGACTGGGAAACGGCAAAAAAAGAGAGAGAACAGGCGGAGACAAAGAAAAATAAGATATTAGAGGATATCGCGAATGCAGAGAAGGAAAAGAAAGAAGCTGATGACAAAGTTACCGCTGTTCAGTCAGAGCAAAAGATATTGAATAGTAATCTGAAACAGCAGACAGAGGATGAAGAAGCATTAAAAGAGAAGTTAGATAAAGAAGTCGGTGCAAATGGATTCTCGTCCATCGAAGGAATGCTGAAATGTGTTGTGAGTGAAGAGGATATTGCATCATCAGATAAAGTGATGAATGAATATCATCAGGCGGTTGCAACGAATAAGAAACAGCTTTTGGATGCTGAGTCGGATGCAGAAGGGAAAAAGGTTATAGATATTGAAGCATTAAAGGCTATATGTGATAAGCAGAAAGCAAATGTAGATTTGATCCGAAAGAATTGTCACAACAGCGAAAACAGAATTCATATGAATGAAGAGAAACAGAAAAGTATTCTTAACAGGAGAGAAGAATTCGAAAAAGCATGTAAAGAGAATGCGATTTGTCAGCGGCTTTATAATCTGGTCAAAGGCACAACCGGGAACGGAAAGATTACATTGGAGCAGTATATACAGGCTGCGGGATTTGATGGAATTATCGCTGCTGCAAACAGGCGGCTGCTGCCTATGAGCGACGGGCAGTATGAATTATTTCGACAGGAGGATTCTCTCGGTAAGAAGACCAGTAATTTTCTTGATCTTGAAGTGTTAGACAATTATACGGGACACAGAAGACCTGTGGGAAATCTTTCCGGCGGAGAAAGCTTTAAGGCTTCACTGAGTCTTGCTTTGGGACTGTCTGATACAGTGTCATCTAATCTTGGCGGTGTGCAGATGGATGCACTCTTTGTGGATGAAGGATTTGGAACGTTAGATAGGAAATCAATAGACAGTGCGATGGAAATTTTAATAAACTTGACCGGAAGCAATAAGCTGGTGGGGATTATCAGCCATAGGGAAGAACTTATGGAGAATATTCCACAGCAGATTAAGGTCAGGAAGACAAAAGATGGAAGCCAGATTGCTGTTGAATGCGGCTTATAGTTTGCTTGGATGGAGGCTGTCAATTTCAGGAGATTTACTATCATAAATGCGTGACAACATTTTAGCAGCAGAAAATCTGTGTTCATCCTGGAGGACATCTGCTATTGGCGGATGCGGAGCCAAAAGGAAATCTTATCCAGAAACAAGGTGTACCAGTAAAATGATCTTAAGTGTGAGCAGAAGAACCGATATTCCCGCGTTTTATTCCGAATGGTTTTATGAGCGCGTCCGTGAGGGCTTTGTATGTGTAAGAAACCCGATGAATGCGCATCAGGTGAGCCGGATTCCGATTTCCCCCGAAGTGGTGGACTGTATTGTGTTCTGGACCAAGAATGCTGCTCCGATGATGGACAAGCTTGAGCAGATGGAGGAATTTGATTATTACTTTCAATTCACCGTAAATGATTATGGCAGGGAGACTGAGCCGTATGTGCCGGCACTTTCCGAGCGCCTTGAAACCTTTATGCGGCTTTCCGAAATGATTGGCAGAGAGCGGGTGATATGGAGATATGATCCAATCCTGTTTTCCGATCGTTATACTCCTGAATATCACTTTAAGAGCTTTGAAAAGATAGCTTCCGCCCTTGGAGGGTATACCGAGAAATGCGTGTTCAGCTTTGTAGACGTTTATCCCTCCAAGAACGGCGGCAGTCTGAACCGGATGAACGCCCGCTGGCTTTCCCACGAGAAGCTTGACCGTTTTGCGGGAGAACTTGCCCGCATTGGGAAACAAAACGGGCTCATGCTTGCCACCTGTGCGGAGGCCGTCAGCCTTGCAAAACACGGGATCGAGCATAACAGTTGCATTGACAAGGCGCTGATTGAGCGCATCACAGGAGCGCCGCTTCTAGTCGCCGGCGATAAGCAGCGTGAGCACTGCGGCTGCGCCAAATGTGACGACATCGGTTCCTATGACACCTGCCCTCACGGCTGTATCTACTGCTACGCGAATTTTTGCCCGAATGTTGCTGCTGACAGGAGAAGAGGCTGTGATATTCATTCCCCGCTCCTCTGTGACCGCATAAAAGAGACGGATAAGATCACTGACAGACCGGTAAAATCCTATAAACAAGGTTACAGGCAGCTTACTTTATTTGATTGAGAAAAAAAGGAAATGACTGCTCAGGAACTGTGGAAGCGATACTTTGTGGAAACTGCGAAACAGACAGGGAAAAGCAGAAGAAAGAAACTAAAACAAGGGCTTCCAAAGTCGTTTCTGACATCAGAAGCCCTTATTTCGCGCCCTTTTGGCCCCCATTTCGAACCAGAGAACCTTTCTTTTTATATCAAACACAGCATCCTGCTCCTTAAAGCTGCCGAACAGGAGTTCGGTATCACGGGTTCTGCCGGATAATCCGGGCAATGTTCCCCTCCGTCCGTTACTGGTCGTCAAACGCCCAGCGGAACATATCCGAGTCCCGGAGGCCGGCGGGTCTGTCCGCATTGAACTCCCGGACCCGCGCGCGGAGGCTGTCGTCCCCTTCTACACAGTACCACCGGAATTTATTCAGGAGAACCTCACGGCTTTCTTTCGCGTTTTCAAGAAAGCGGGGAGCATTCTCATGAAAGTGAGGACCCAGCCGGAGCGCGCCCCGCACATCTCCTTGAAACTGGTCCAGGTGTTCTTCATCTAGACGAAGATAGTCGAAACAGAAGCGACTTTGCGTGTCGTCAAACTCTTTCTTTGCCTTCAGCGCGCAGTTGTATTTCTCCACTGCGCTGTCATAGATTTTTTTCCTGGCCAGCAGATCTTCTCCCAGCCTTTTCAGATGGTCCGGGTCCTGCTGCATCCTGTGCCCATACTCTTCTTTGGTATTCTTCGCCTGTTCATACGCTTCTTTTGCGTCTTTGCAGGCGTTTCGCCGCTTCTCTATCTCCTGAAGGTATACCGCCTCATAGAGTCCCTTCCCTGCCAGGAAAAAGACGCAGCCGCTGTACAGATCCACCGCGAGAGGAATATTGAGAGACGTCTCCTGACTCCCTTCCAGGGCATGATGCAGCGCATCCATATGGTTTGAGTCCAGCATACAGAATCCGACGCGGTTCAGGCACCAGCCTTCCGGGGCTGTTGCGCCGGCCGGGTCCTTTTTATAAAACTCGTAACCCCACGGGCCGCTGCAGTACGCCTCGAACAGCCCCATGGAGAAGTCCCGCTTCCTTCGGGGGCCCGTGGTGAAGGGTTCCGCCCCCGCCTTTTCCTGGTCCTCCGGCTTGATCAGGGGATATCCGCTGTCCTGCAGCCAGGTTTTGATCCGGATGTGGAGGGCCATCCGCGCCAGCCGGCCGGTCAGCCACAGCAGGTAGTCTACCTTCCTTGTACCCTTTTGGGTCCTGACGCGGCATTTCAGACCGTGCAGCCGGTCGGCGATCTCCGTTTTGCCCGTCTCATGCTCCCTGCGCAGCTTTTCCGCCAGCTCCGCCAGGTCTCTCTTTAACTGTGCCGTAGTGAATCGGCTCTCATTTTTCTCATTGCTGCTTTTGCATTCCTGACAGCCTGGCTCCAGCGTCCGCTTCTCATCTCGCAGGCCCTCCCGCAGCAGAAGGGCCAGACAGTTGCGCTGATCCCACATGCTGGTATCCTTATAATAGATATCGCGCTTCGCCAGACACTCCACCAACCAGAGGTAGTATTCCGTATCTGAGATCAACTCCGCCCGATAGCCCGCGTCATTCAGCCAGAGTTCCGCCCAGAAATTCCGGCGGCTTCCGCCTGACGCCTTTTTCAGCAGTTGGTCTCTGGCCTGCTCCGGGTCCGGATTCTCCCTCAGAGCCCGGACCAGCCGCGCCCTGATCTCAGATCCGTCCTTTGGCTGCGGGCTCCCCTCCATGGAAAAACCCGGAAGATACTCTTCCAGAAGTCCCGATACGCCGTCGGCCCAGAAATATCGGTACAGGAAGGACTGCTCTCCTTTGTTGGTGTATTCGAGGATCAGGTCCCGGTAGAAGCGGTCGCGGATTGTACTCACAGATCTTCCCATTGCAGTCCCCTCCCGTAAATCCTGGCCTGCCGAAGAGGTCCTTCGCAAGTGAGGCCATATACATCCAGCGCCTTATCCGTATCTGCCAGGGGAGCAATTTCCCGCTGAGACAGATACAGGTTTACGATCTCTTCCAGCTCCTGACAGAAATCCCGCAGAATCTCCGTCTCGGCTCCCTTAAAAAGCTCCTCAAAGCGCCGGCAGGCGGAGCAATATTCGTTCATATCCTCAAATCTCAGGATGATCTGCAGCATTTCCCAGTTTCTCCCAGACAGCTCGCTCATCTGCTCATATTCCGCTTCCTGCCATGCGGCACGCGTCTCCGCATCCATCATATCCAGCGGACTCAGGAACTCGTCTTCCTCGTCGAAGTCATAGTCATAGAGGTCATAGTCAAGGTCATCGTCATAAAGCTCTTCATCGTCCATGTCCGGCCCGTCCGTTTCCTGCGGCTCTTCTGCTGTCTCCAAATCGTCCGTCTCCTGTGGCTGCTCTGTTTCCTCCGGCTCTTCCGTCTCCTCCAGTTGGACCGTCCCGCTGTAGAGCTGCCGGTTCTCGGCCCTCTGATAAGGAGGGGTCATGGCCCAGTCGTCGTCCAGGTTTCCCACGTTCACTTCATGAAAGGTAAAGTAGTGGTTGATGGGAGAATAGAAATGGAAGCCGAAATGACTGTCATAGCCATTGCGGGGCTCGTTCTGGCGTTTCCCGTCCGGTCCGTCTGTGATACACCAGCTTCGGGAGAACCACTTCGCCTGCTCCAGCAGAAAGGCGAAGACGGTCCGCTCATTCCTCTCACTGCCCCGGGCGTAGAAATACCCCCCTTGATACAGACTGCACCGCATGACCAGATAGAGGTACAGGCCGTACAGCTCCCGCCGCGTCCGAAGATAGGATTTTACCCATTTCTTAGCGAAGCGCTTTGCGCGCAGCATCTCCTCCCAGAGAGAGAGCATCTCCTCCACCAGGCCGTGGAGCTTTTCCGGGCAGAACTCTCCCTTATTATCCGTGATCTCCCGGCGGAAGGAGTAGTCATGGCCCTTCATGTGGCGCATGAGTTCGTCCGCCGCATCCTGCAGGCACTGCAGGTTCTTTTCATAGATTTCCAGTTTCCCCTTGGATAGTTCCATATATATTTACCATTCCTTTCCTGAAATGCAGATCGTGCATGGGACTGCCCCGCACGGTTATCCTATCACAATGGTAGCAAAACATCAAGAAATAGTTTGTAATTTTTACAAATTATAATTCGCCGGTTGTTATGACGTGTGCGTGCGATGGGTTGGAATATGGTATGACAGAGGAAAAATTTTACGCGAAACCGGAAAATCATGAAAACGAGGAGGAATATCATATGGAACAGAAACAAAAACCCGATCGCCCGGCTCAGAGCCGACTATGCCAGGAAAAGGATCGAGTTTCTGAGGAACCAAACACGATCCGCATCACGGCCAGGCTCCAGGATGTGGAGTACAGGAGCTTTTTCGACTTTGCGGATACATATTGGGTTCGGTGTGAGGAATCGGAGTCTGAAATGGCGTGCTATTTAATAAGGAACCGACGGAGCCGCAGTGAGCCGACCCAGATCGTCTGTGCGGTGTGAAACACATCGGACTCCGGCACGGCGCGTGACTGTCTCGATTTCACAGCCGGCAAACAGGCCCTGCAGCAGCCACCGTATGTCCTTCCTGCGGACAAGGAGTTCGTTTATTCGTTCTCTGTATGCTCTGTTTCCACCATGGTTTTTGTTTTTTCATGACTTTTCTTCCTTCGTCTTCCTGCATTCTCAGAACATAATAATGCTTTCTTATTCTGCTGTCTTTTTATCTGTTTGTAAGTGATATACCAACGGGAGTCTGTTCGCCGGCTTCTCATATGAATTTGTAAAAATTACAAATATTTTTTTCGTGCTTTCTATAATAAAATTTGTAAGGCCCGCGGCCGGAAAGCCAAATGGCTGTTCAGAAAAATATTTCCACAGGAAAACGCGGCAGCCAAAATCCAAGACAAAAAGGAGGAGACGATAAATGTCAGAGATTAAATGGAATACGAGAATGGCTTTAGAGGGGAATTTGGATGAGGATGATGATGACAGGCGGAAGGACCAGAAGGCTGCTCCGTCTGGGAAGGCGGGGGATTTTAACTTTATCGGAAAATGTTTAATCAGGTACTGCGGTCCGGGCAAAGATGTGACGTTCCCGGAAGGCTTTACCACGATCAGCGACGCAGTTTTCCAGAACTGCGAAGGAGCTGCCAATATAACCAGCATAACCATCCCCAAAAGCATCACCCGGATCGATCACCATGCTTTTTCGTACTGCACGAATCTGAGCGAAATTCGGGTGGAGGCGGAAAATCAGCATTATTGTGTCATCGACGGCCTGTTGTTCGAACAGGACGGCATGGTTTTGCATAGCTGTCCGCCGGCAAGGTCCGGCGTACTGGCTGTCCCAGAGGGAGTCACCCAAATTGCCCAAGCTGCGTTTGCCGTCTGTATGCGTCTGACTCATGTAACCATCCCAAAGAGCGTTACCCGAATTGATTATTATGCCTTTAAGTTTTGCAGAGGGCTGAAGAGCGTGACGATCTCGGAGGGTGTCACCAGGATCGGTGAGTTTGCCTTTTGGAACTGCAGCGGTCTGACGGAGGTGACGATTCCAGAGAGTGTCACAGATATCGGTGACCTTGCCTTTTCCTGCTGCACGAATCTGACTCGCGTTGTGATTCCAAAGAGCGTCGTCCGAATCGGCATTGCCGCCTTTTATGGCTGCACGAACCTGGCCGAAATCCAGACAGATGCAGGAAATCCGTTTTATAGTGTCATCGATGGCCTGCTGTTGGAGCGGGACGGTCCTGCTCTGTATTTGCACACATGTTCGGCGGCAAAATCCGGCGTTCTGGAGATCCCGGAGGGCATCAACCGAATTGAGGAGGGAGCTTTTGGCGGCTGCAAAGATCTGACCGGAGTGATCATTCCGGGAAGTGTGTGTGATATCGGCAGGGATGCTTTTGTAAGCTGCAGCGGCCTGGCCCATGTGACCATCCAGGAGGGCGTCCGTTTTATCGGCGAAAGGGCCTTTTCGGGTTGTACGAATCTGACTCATTTGGCGTTTCCCAAAAGTATCTGCGCGATCGAATACGGCGCTTTTTATGATACAGGTATGTCCGAAGAAGCCATCCAGGCCGCATATGACCAGGCAGACGAGAACAGGTTCCTTGAGGCTGAGTTTAGGGAAAGGTTTGATCTCGTGGATATAGGATGGATTTATACCTCAGATGACGAGGTTTGAACCTGCAGGGAAACGGTCTGAATCAGATTTTCAGTTCGTGCAGCGGCCGGATTCTTTCCGGCTGCCATGCCGAATCGGTCACAGAATGTATTTTTGAGGAAAAGGGACTGATATTATGAAAAATTGTTTACCTTATTTATTTCCTTGTCATGTCCTGAAAATGACAGGATTTATATAGATATTGCATTTGTAAAATTTACAAATTAAAAGAAAGAAGGCATTTATACTGTTTACTGTAAGGCAGGAACCTTGAAAAGTGAATGACCGGCCGAAGGGATATGCTTCCCAAAGATATATCGCATAAAGCGTATCAAGGGGAACAAAACGCCGCTGAAAACAGGGGCAGGAACGGCATCGGATAAAACGGCGAAAAAGAGTGATTTCCCTTCGGGGAAAATCTGCTATGAAAGGAAGGAGATGATCATCAATGTCAATTGACTGGGAATATCTGCTTGATGCGGAGGGCGACGACCTTCAGGATGCATACGATCAGGCGGTGGAAGAAGCCTGCGAAATGATCGACTGGGGTGACGACTATTAAATCACAAAACGGAAACGGAAAAACGGCATCTGATGATATAGAAGAGGAGGAATCATTATGTACATCGCAAACGAAGCAAGAATCATCAAAGAATCATCCCACGGCTACGAGCTCATCCCCATCCAGGATGAGATGCTGTCCCACCGGGAGGTGGAGCTGGTCGGGGAGGTGAGCGCGGACTCGGTGAACGCTCTGATCCGTCAGTTGCGCTACCTGCAGAACGAGGATCCAAAGGCGCCGATCACTTTGTATATTAACAGCCCTGGCGGCAGCGTGGACAGCGGTATGGCACTCTACGACGTGATGCAGGCAGTGAGCTGTCCTGTCCGGACGATCTGTGTAGGGCTGGCGGCTTCCATGGCGGCTCTGCTCTTCGTCTCAGGCGCAGAGCGCGACATGCTGCCCCACAGCCGCATCATGATCCATGATCCGCTGATCCTCCAGACCGGCGGGAGCGCCCTGAAACTGAAAGCGATCAGCGACGACCTGATGGAAACCCGGCAGATCATCGCAAAAGTCATTGCGGAGCACTCCGGCAAGAGCATGGAGGAGGTTCTGGAAAAGACTGCTAACGACAGCTACTTCCGGGCGGAAGAGGCGGTCAAATTCGGGCTTGCCGACCACATCATCACAAGCTTTGCGGAAAACAAATAAATAAGTCAGCCATATTAAAGGAGGAAAAATATGTACAACAATGTAAAATCCAAACGCATCCTTGCAAAAGATATTTTCGTCAGCAACGATACCTGGGTCACAGGGATCAACAATAATGATTTGCTGGTGGGACCGCCGGGCAGCGGCAAAACCAGGGGCTATGTGGTGCCCAATATCCTCCACACGCAGGACAGCCTGATCGTTGCCGACACAAAAGGAAACTTGTGCCGGCTGTATGGGGAACATCTGAGGGAAAGGGGGTACACGGTTATGCATCTGGACTTTACGGACGTAGCCAATACCCCGTGGGGCTATAATCCTCTGACTTATATCCGGGAGTGCCTGGACAGTGAGACAAATAAGAGGGGTGACCATTACAGCGAGCAGGATATCAAGAAGATCGCACAGGCCATCTGCCCGTGTATGCTTTCCAAAGAACCTTTCTGGGATCAGGCAGCCCAGATGTATCTGGAGGCGATCATTCTCTTTGTCATGAATCTGCTGCCCACGCAGCAGCATAATCTGTATGAAGTGTTCACCTTCCTTTCGAAGATGGGAAGCGACAACTTGGATAATATGATCGAGGAGGAGTGTGTTACCCATCCCGACAGCGCTTTTGCGCGCAAGATGCAGATGATCCGGCAAAATGCAACGGCGGAGAAGATGGATGCCAGCATCAAGGGGATCCTGGCGCAGCACCTGGATGTGGTGGCATACTCCGGCGTAAGGCGGATGTTCTGCATGAAAGAACAGGTGGATATGGGAGCCTTTCTCAAAGGGAAAACGGCGCTGTTTTTGTCCGTCAGTGACACGGACCGCAGCCAGGACTCCCTGATCAATCTCTTCTACACCCAGGCGCTGCAGTATCTTATGGCCGCCGCAGACCGGCAGCCGGACAGCCGTCTTCCGATTCCGGTGCGCTTCATTCTGGATGACTTCAGCACCAACACGGTGATCCCGGATTTTGATAAGATCATTTCCGTGATCCGTTCCAGGGAGATCTATGTCAGCCTGGTCATCCAGAGTCTCTCCCAGTTGGAGGATCTCTATGGCCATGCAAAAGCCCAGACGATCATCAACAACTGCGATCACTGTCTGTACCTGGGAGGGACGGATTCCCAGACGGCAGAATATTTTGCCAGAAAGTTCAACTGCCTGGTCTCCACGGTTCTCAATCTGCCGTTAGACATCCTGTTCATCTTCGAGAGGGGCAGCGAGCCTGTAAAGGCAAAGAAGTATGAGCTGAACAGCGATACAGCCTACCTCAGTCTTATGATGCCGGGGGAAACGGCAAAGACAGAAGCCGGAGCGGAGTCCGGAAAGGAGGCTGTATGATAAACGAAAACAGGACGCTCTTTACACTGGAGGAGCGGCTTAAGATGGCGGCAGAATCTCAGGCGGCTTCGCCTGAGGCCGCTGCCAAGCTGGTGCAGCGGCTTTCCGGAGTGCATACGGCATATTTTTTCTGCGGAAGCACAAACAAGAACATCATGGAGGAGCTGACTGGTGAATTTTGGGACAGTCTGGGGAATGAGCTTCTTCACTACGGAGGCTTCTGCCGTAGCTTCCGGCTGGCGATCGAGCGCGACGATGACATCCTTCGGAGCCTCTCGTCCGGGACGCTTACGATGGAACCCCCTGACCCCTACCAGCCCGTCTGGAGTGTCGGGACAAACAATGCCCTGGTTCTGCTTGGACTGCTCCTGTTAGACCACGCAAAGGGCGGGATGCGGTACCGGAATATTTACCGCTGTATGCGGATGAACCTGAAGCAGTATCTGGACGCTCTGGTGGATCTGAGTTTTCAGGAGGACGGAACGCCGGATGAGGACCGGGCGGAACTTTTCTGGATCTGGCGGGAAACGTTTCTGAAGGATAACGACGGCGCCTGGTCCTTGAAAGAGGTTCTGGCCCAAATCCTGCGGCGCTATATTGCCGCGTGGCAGGAGTTTGACCATCTGGACCACATTCTCCGCTGCATGGGCGCCCTCTCCTGCTATCTGGAACAGGAGGAGGCGGGAAGGACGCTCCCGCAGGAGGAAGAGGACAGTGTCCGGCATTTTCGGGAGGCACTCTGCCGCTATGGTTCCGACCTGGAGGGATGGGAGCTGATTGAGCAGGATAAGCGGTACCTGGATCCCCGCGGGTATTACTTCTCTCTGGCCTATGAATATCCGGAGGAAGTGCCGGATCCCGGCAACAAGAATGTTGCCCCAGGAACTCTGCGCAGCCAGATTTTCCTCTCTGAGCGGGACTACAGTCCCGAAGCCCTGAGAAAGCTGGCCGCAAAATCGCCCTCCCAGGATCTGCGGGAACTCCTGGAGATGAATATCTCTGAGGAGAGGCTTGCCTGTGCCATGCGGGAGATCAATATAGCAGTAATGAATGTGTATATGCTGTTTGTGGAGCCTTATCTGCAGATGGGGGAGTACCATTATGAGAGGCATTTGGAATAAATGTGCGGCGGCGGGGCGATAAGGTGAGTTCTGAGGTATTACTCGTTGGATAAAAGAATATTTCTGTGATAGAAAGCCTTACTGATTTTCAGAAAAAAACTGAAAATCAGTAAGGCTTTTGCTTTCTGCTTTCCTCTTTCTGCAATATAGAATAAGAGTATTTTGAAGAAGATAGAACATTTGTTCTATAATGTATTGAAAATAGAAGGAAGATAGAGTATAATTGATTCATGTAGATAACTATGAGGTGAGATGAAATGCTGGAAAAGATTATCGAACTCACGAATTTGTATATAGAGAGTATGCCTAAAAAAGAGAGAAAGAAGTATGGGCAGTTTTTTACAAGTATGGAAACAGCAAGATTTATGGCTGGCTTGTATGAAAAACCAACAGAAAAATTTTGCGTAACGGTTTTGGATGCCGGCGCTGGCTCTGGAATACTATCATGTGCTTTTGTTGAATGGATTGAGCAGTTTGATACAATAAAAGAAATAGAATTGGTCTGCTATGAAAATGAT
The DNA here is from genome assembly GCA_910574965.1 of Lachnospiraceae bacterium. Classification (GTDB taxonomy): domain Bacteria; phylum Bacillota; class Clostridia; order Lachnospirales; family Lachnospiraceae; genus Hominiventricola. Next base: position 23,175 of record CAJTDB010000019.1, read on the forward strand.
GAAAATGTGTTAGGACTTTTAAGGGAAAATTTAGAATACTGCAAAAGGCATTCAATAAAAAAGGTCAGCTATCGTATTCTGACAGAGAATTATATTACAAGTCAATTTTTGGACTTTAATGACATGATAGGTGGAAATCCTAACCCTTCTAAATATGATTATGTAATCGGGAATCCGCCATATATGAAAATCCCTAAAGATGCGCCGGAAGCGGCAGCTATGCCGGAAGTTTGCTATGGTGCACCGAATATGTACTTTCTTTTTGCAGCTATGGGGCTTTTTAATCTGAAAGATGATGGAGAGATGGTCTACATTATTCCACGCTCATGGACATCTGGCGCATATTTTAAACGGTTTCGGCAGTATTTTCTAAAAGAGAGCAGATTGGAACATATTCACTTATTTGTGAGTCGGGATAAAGTCTTTGACAAAGAAAATGTTCTTCAGGAAACGCTCATCATAAAGGTTAGGAAAACAAATATAAGTCCAGCACAGGTAAAAATTACTTCATCTAAGTCAAACAAAGATTTTGATGGAATAACCTCTCTGACAGTGCCCTATAGTCTTGTTGTTTCCGGAGAAGATTATTATGTGTATTTGGTAACGGATGAAAAAGAAGTATCGGTATTGGAGCGCCTGCAAAAGTTTAGTCAAACTTTACCGGATATTGGTGTAAAAATGAAAACGGGATTAACGGTAGATTTTAGAAATCGTGATGTTCTTCGGGATGAGGAGGAAGATGGAGCAATCCCATTGTTTTATTCACAGCACATTAAACAAGGAATGGTACACTTCCCGATCCAGAAGGAGCATGAATATGTGGTGACAGATCAACGTGGACTTATGCAGGATAACAAAAATTATTTGTTCGTAAAACGATTTACTGCAAAAGAAGAACATCGGCGATTACAATGCGGAATTTATTTGGCGAAAAATTATCCACAATATACAAAAATTAGTACACAGAATAAAATTAATTTTATTGACGGATTATTGGAAGAAATGTCGGAATGTTTGGTGTATGGTTTGTATGTACTTTTCAATTCTACATTATACGATGAATACTATAGAATTTTGAATGGCTCTACACAGGTAAATTCTACAGAAATAAATTCTATGCCTGTGCCGGATATGGAAAGCATACAGGAAATGGGCAGGAAATTGATGAAAACAAAGGACTTGTCTGAGAAAAATTGTAACTTGATTTTGGAGGGATATTGTGGATAAGGTTGAAGAGGCTAGAAAAATCTTGGAATTAGTAGGTATGCCAAAAGTGCAGCAGGCAGATATATGCTGTTATGTTTTGCTTGCAATGGCAGGAGTAAAACCAGATACATCATGGAATCAGGCCCAGAATGAGTGGATTCGTATTCATGATATTATCCAGTTTTCGAATGCCTTTTATGGTACTACCTACGCAGAAAACAGCAGAGAAACATTTCGCAAACAGGCATTACATAGATTTCGGACTGCAGCGTTAGTAGAAGATAATGGAATGGCCACCAACAGCCCTAATTATAGATACCGGCTGACAGAAGAAGCATTAAAGGTAATAAAAACATTCCAGTCGCTGGAATGGCAGAAGTCTTTGAACCGTTTTCTAATGTATCATGATAAACTAATTGATATTTACGCATCCAAAAAGAAAATGACAATGATGCCTGTAAAAATCAATGGAGCGGATTTGAAATTTTCAGCAGGAAAGCACAATGAACTACAAAAGGCGATTATTGAAGAATTTGCTCCGAGGTTTGCACCTAATTCTGAATGCTTATATGTAGGTGATACAATAGAAAAAGATTTGGTAAAGAATGTTGCCAAACTGACAGAATTGGGATTTGAAATTACACTGCATGATAAAATGCCGGATGTCGTTTTGTACAGAGAAGATAAAAACTGGCTTTATTTTTTGGAGTCAGTAACTTCATCAGGTCCAATGGACCCAAAACGGATTCTTGAGATTGCTGAGATGACGAAGAATGTTATGGCGGGAAAGATTTTTGTCACTGCATTTCTGGATTTCAGGACATATAAGAAATTCTCAGAATCCCTGGCATGGGAGACCGAAGTTTGGATTGCAGAAATGCCGGAACATATGATACATTTAAATGGAAACAAATTTATGGGACCAAGATAAAAAGGCAAATTAATTTCAGCACTATAATCAGAATAATAAATTGTAATTTTAGGAGGGATTAAAATGGCTAAAGATAGCGTGGAATCCAAAGAAAAACTAATGCATGACGGCAATTCGCCCATATGTGTTCCAGAGGGGGAGGAAGATGAGGCATTTCAAATGCTTTGGGAGTATCTTGTTCCGCCATATGGGAAAGCACAGACAGCACAAGGCGAGATCATCCGAATTGTCGGCAGGGTGCAGCATGAATTTTTAGGTAACGGCTGCACCAACTGGGACGAAGATTTTCGGAAAATGTTGGATGCTTTTTTGAGGTATCTTCAATTAGGCAATGGATTCAGCAGGAAAGATTTGGAAGTCGCAGAAGTTTTGGTTCAGCTTTTAAAAGAAAATGGAGATAAAGGCTTTATCGATGACCGGCTGACTGCGGTTCTTTGCAGTTGTGCTATGGCTTGGGTCAGGCAGAATCCAGAAGTTATAGCTCCTTTGGAAGCAGACTATAGCAGATAAGCCCAGGTTCAAGTTCAGCAGGAAATGGTTCCCAGAGCCAATTTCTGCTTTGAATGTGCTGACAGGCGTTTTTATAAAACTGTTTTTCATGTGACGGCGTTTTAGAGTTTTTTTAGAGATTGTTCTGGTAAGATCTGTAAAAGATCAGCAGAGACAGGAAACTGGCTGCTGGTTGAGATTTTAATTTATGAGAGGAGCCAGACAATATGAAAAACAGAACAAGAAAAAGGATTTTATTGATGGGTATGCTGTGTGCCTTGGGACTTACGGTGTGTGCCTGTAATGGAGCCAAAGAAACGCCGGATGCAGAGGAACAGCAGGAGGAGCCAGAAGGATCCGCTTTGGGAGATGGAGAGCCTGATTCTGAACCGGAGCCGGCGGAGGATACCGAGAGCGGGCAGAATGCATCGGAAGATCCGACTTCCGATGAAAGCGGCAGTTCATCTGCAGGATGGGCAGACAGCCCTTATGACCTGGAAGGAAGTGTCAAAGAACTTAAGGACGGGCAGTTTACGCTTATCGAGTTCTTTTCTGAGAAGCTGGATGACGGCGGAACGGTTTTGGCAGCGCCCAGTGGCGAAGGAGATGATTCCGAATTTCAAAAGCAGTTGGTCACATACGATGAACATACGCTGTTTGCCATACAGACTATTTACGATGGAGGGGCAAGGGCAGAAATGTCAGAAGCAACGGCAGAAGACTTGACGGCCGGACAGGATGTGCAGATATGGGGAAGCTCTTCGGGAGAAGGGTGGAAAGCAACTCAGATCTGTATTGTAAAAACGGAATAAAGTTCATATGGAAATCCATAAGCGCAGGGAGAAATATTTTGCCTGCGCTTTTCTTTTTATGATATACTGTATGGAGTGCTGTGGAAGGAAATGCATTTGTCAATAAAACGGGCAGTGTTGTATGGTTCGTAAGCCGGCAGAGGGCCTTGTGCTGCAGTCCGGTATGGAAGGTGTAACCATACAAAATGCTCATTTGGGGCAGGACAGTTTGGAGAGCAAAGAAATAGTAGAAACAAAAGTCAAAGAGACAACACAGACGCAGGTATTCTATGTGATACCGGGGTCTTCCGGCTCTTTGCTGGTGGAGACAGGCGGATACGTCAAAATGCCGGAAACCGCAGAAATGGAATGTAAAGAAATGCTTGACTCTTTCACTTTAGCTCTGGAGCAACCTCTTTCTTTTATTCCTGTGAGGATCGTTGAACGGGCGGCCGGTTGATGCTATAATCAATAGAAAGATGAATAGGGTATAAGGTAGCCAAAAGCCGATGTTCAAACATATGCTGAAATATGGAGGATAGAACGTATGTTTAGTTTATCCGGAATCCGTTCCGTTTTAAGAAAGTTTTGTTTTCTGCTGGCGCTCACAGCCGCCTGTATGGCAGGCGTCGCTGTCTGGAAATATTTGCAGGTTTTGCCCGCAGACAGCTATACCGATGAAGGAATTTATGAATTTACCCCTTATGAAGTACTTCCGGTTACTGTAAAGAATACATCTGGGAACCGACAGAGCAGACGCACCCAGCCGGTAAAGACAGTATATATGCTCTATTACCGCGCCTCCGGCGGCAGCGGATATCGTTGGAGCAGAGAAGTGGTCACCAAAAGCATGGGACAGAATCTGATCGCGGAGGGAAAGACGGCAGAGCGTCGGGTACTTTCCATAATTCGCCAGAATACTTATATTACAATTGAACCGGAATTAACTGCAGAAAGTTATACGGCTGGGCTTCGGCGCCGTTTTATTCTGCAGTTTTCTGCCTGTATTGTGTATCTGCTTTTCTATGGAGGCTTTTTGGCCCGGAAACGAGTGACATTCGAGGAAATTGTCAGCTAATATTTTATGTGAAGTCGGTTTGAGAATGACTCTCAAAAGGCAGAATGCACAAAAAATAAGAGGTGCAGAAAGGGATGAAAAAGTTATCAAGCATTCTCCCCCACAAAATCACAAAGTTATCCACAATTAAGACCCTCGAAAACTGGGACAATCCTTAGTTGTTCACAAAGTTATCCACATTATCCACATTTTTGGTGTGTAAAAGCATGTTTATAGAGTAAAAAGAAAAAAACAAATGTTTTGTAACTATCCGCCAAATTCTTATTTTGTGCGGAAAAAATAAAAAAATTACTTGACTTTTAAAATGTCAAACGATGTCGTTTATTGTCTGAAAATAACAGCATTTTTTGTAAAAACAGAAGACAGATTTGACAAATAGAAAACAGGGAGTGGCATATGAGACTTAGAAATATCAAAGGTTCTAGAGAAATGATTGCAGCAAGTGCATTTGTGATTCACGAGGAAGAGACGAGGGCAGGAAAATGGGGGGAGATTTTCGGCAACAGCCATCCGATCCGGATTGAGATTGGTATGGGAAAGGGAAAGTTTATTATGACTCTGGCCAAAGAAAATCCGCATATTAATTATATTGGGATTGAGAAATATTCCAGCGTTCTGCTCCGCGCACTGGAGAAGATGGAGCAGGAAGAGCATCCGCTGCCCAATCTGTATTTTGTACGGATGGATGCAGAGCATATTACAAAAGTCTTTGCAGGCGGAGAGATTGACCGGATTTATCTGAATTTTTCCGATCCATGGCCCAAGGATCGTCATGCCAAAAGACGGCTGACCAGTACCGAATATCTGGCCCGCTACGATCAGATTCTGGACCGGGACGGATGGATTGAGTTTAAGACGGATAACCGTTCCCTGTTTGACTTTTCCACTGCATCCGTAAAAGAAGCGGGCTGGACGCTTCGTGCGGTGACCTATGATCTGCACCAGGACGAAGAACTGAGAGACGGAAATGTTATGACGGAATACGAAGAGCGGTTTTCGGCACTTGGAAATCCGATTCACAAGCTGATTGCCGCCCGATAAAGATATGCTAAAATATTTCTAAAAAAAATTTTAAAAAATTTAAAAAAAGTACTTGCATTTTTTGCAGAGGTTCAGTATAATATGTTTTGTTCATTGAACATACACATAAGAGATGCGCTTTTAGCTCAGTTGGTAGAGCACCTGACTCTTAATCAGGGTGTCCAGGGTTCGAGCCCCTGATGGCGCAGGTTAAAGGACTGTTTTTGAGGCTATGAAAGCCTTGGGGACGGTTCTTTTTTTGTTGATTTTTACGCCTTTTTCAGGATGACGGGGTAAAGTGCCTGAAAAGTCAGGGGGAAAGGGTTTGGCGCAGAATTGGTCGCAGACTGGTCGCAGAAGTGTCGCAGCCGGAAAAAATATTGCAGAAAATGAAAAGGATAAGATACATTAAGGTATGTTATCCTTTTTCATATTCTTTTTTTGAAAGGTCGCATAATCTTAAAATATCTTTGATTGTCTGAAGAATCAATAACTTTTCTTCTTCACTCCGGTCGCTTATCTGTGCAAGAATTTGCAAAGAGGTAGTGTCTGTTGGCTTTTCAGGAGTATGAGACGGAGAAAAAAAGTCGTTTAGACTGATATTTAATTGATTACATATCTGCTCAATAACTTTTACTGTTGGGTTTTTCAGATTTCTTTCTAATAAGCCAAGATAAGTTGTTGTTATTTCTGCACGCAGTGCAAGCTTTTCCTGACTTAACCCACTGTTTACTCGCAGTTCGTGGATTCTTTTACCGATATTAAAATTAGTTTTCATATCCATAAATATAGTTTAGATTATTGACATTTTTTATTCAAACTGCTATAGTTATTTATACAAAAAGTAACTATATTTATATACAAATGAGGAGGAATACGGTATGATTGTGGTGTTATCGACGATAATAGCTTTTATTTTAACAGCTTTGTTGGTTTGCCTTCTTTACCCTGTAGCAGTAATATTTTGGTTTGCCGGAAAAATAGGCGAAATGGTTGGTATTATTGGTAATTGGATTTTTAACCATACAAATGCAGCGATAAAATACTTGTGGGCTGACCTCAGAAATTCCTCCAAAGACACATCTGGTAATGAGAATAATAGCGAGATTGTTTGAAAAGATATGAAATGTAATCATATTTTATTAGATATTACAGATAAGATTTTGATGTAGAAGGGAGTCTTTTATATGAACTGGATATGTAAGCATTGCGGTAAGACCATGACAACAAATGCACCGACTGCCAAACCAACAGGAGGAACCTGTTATAAGGATAAAAACGGCAAAATAAAGCCTCATAACTGGGTGAAACGATAGGGATATATAAATATATATCATTATTATGAAGGTGACCTTTAAAGCATGTGATTCTGTGTATTTGAAGCACCACAGGAAGGGACAGATTGGGAAAATCTGTCTTTTTTCTTTGTGCAAATTTAGAAGAAAGGAGGAAACGAGATGAAGGTCATTAAAATATTTTCAGAAAACCAACTGCTGCTTTTGCGAAATATCAATCCATTATTAGGAAAATACAAACTGCCTAAAAGGATTTTGAAGCGTATGCATTATATTCTGGAAGAAGATTTGGGTCCGCAGGGATGTTTGATTGTGATTGTGACGCCTGTCAGAGATGATGTCCATGATATAGAAGATGCAGTCAATGTATATCCATTTAAGGTTCAGTTTTCAGACAGTATGGAAGAACAAGAGATAAAAGATATAGATTATAGCGACAGTAAGGGCAGAGAGTGGTTTCTGGAAAAACTTCATATTCAGGAGACGAACAGCAATATCTATGTGCTGTACTTTATTCTGAAAAAGCATTTGTATAGGGTACCACAGTAATCATGCTTATTGTGTTTTGGGCGGTGTATTAGGTTATGCTGCCCAAACATCCTATGGTAAAGTGAGGAAGAGAGATTGACGAAAACCGTAGTTATCTGTACCAATCCAGCATCCAATAAGCTTCTGGCGGCTGACACGACAACGAATTATCTGATGAACAATCTTTTTGCAATGGGATACCATATCTTCTCTTGGCAAAGTAAAACAGAAAATTAATGGGCTGTCAACATTTGAATTTATGGAAGGTAACTGTGAACGGTAAAAAATCGGCGCTCTTGCATTTTTAGGTGAAGCAAAATATAATGATAAAATCAACCAGTGATTAGGAGGCCCTATGGCAAATATTTTAATTGTTGAAGATGAAAATGCCATGCAGGACATTATCACGGACTATATGCGAAAGGGTGGGCATACCTGTTTCACCGCTGATGATGGTGTAGATGCACTCGTTATGCTGAAAAATCATCCGATGGATTTGATCATCCTAGATGTGATGATGCCCCACCTGGATGGCTTCTCCGTCTGTAAGATGGCGCGGGAAATGAGCGATATGCCTATTATCATGCTCACCGCAAAAAGCGCGGAAGATGACAAGCTGAAAGGCTATGACTACGGCGCGGACGACTATATGACAAAGCCATTCAGTCCCAAGGTTCTGCTGGCAAAGGTGAACGCCCTCCTGCGCCGCTCCTCTCCCGTTGCCGCCGGAGCGGTCGCCGCCGGGAAAATCCTGCTTCTGCCCAACGCACACAAGGTCTGTCTGAACGGTCAGGAGATCACCTTGACCCACAAGGAGTATGAACTGCTCGCCTTTCTGATGGCAAACCCTGGGCAGATATTCAATCGGGAGCAGCTTCTCAACCGTGTCTGGGGTTATGATTTTGAGGGAACAACCCGCACTGTGGATACCCACATCAAGACCCTGCGGCAAAAGCTGGGGGACGAGGGCAGGCATATCGTCACACTGATTCGCTCCGGCTATAAATTCGAGGTGACCGTATGAAAGAGGCGTTTTCGCTCCGTACTGTGCGGAAAAAGATTTTAATGCTCTCCAAGCTGGCAGGGCTAGCGCTGATTTTTTCCTACATCTTATCCACCGGCCTGCCTGTCAGCGATGATGCTTCTTTTCTGCTTTGGCTGGGTTTTGTTCTGCTGCTGGTTTTGGGCATTGATTTTTTTATGAGCCGCTTTATTACAAAACCGATTAACAAACTCAACGCTTCCGCAAAACGCATGGCAGAACTGGACTTCTCGGCTCCCTGTGACCTTTCTTCCGCCGACGAATTTGGGGATCTGTCTGCCAGTTTGAACACGATGGCTGAAAATCTTCAACAAGCCCTTGTCCGTTTAGAGGACGCAAATACCCAGCTTGAAAGGGATGTGGAAAAGGAGCGGTTTCTTCTGACTGAGCGCAAGGAGTTGGTGGACAGCCTTTCCCATGAGATGAAAACCCCGCTGGGTATCATCCGGGCCTATGCGGAAGGCTTGCAGGACGAAGCGGACGAGGCCAAAAAGCAGAAATACGTCCAAGTGATTGTCTCCGAAGCGGAGCGCATGAATGATCTGATCGTGACTCTGCTGGACTTGTCGGCGCTGGAAAGCGGGGCCGTTAGCCTGAACATTTCCCGATTTGATTTTGTGGAGCTGGTGGAGACAGTGGCCGGGCGGCTTCTGGTGGATGCTCCTGATACAAATTTCGAATTGCAGTATGAACTGCCGAATCAAAAGATTTTCGTACGGACAGACCGGCAGCGCATGGAGCAAGTTTTGAGCAATTTGATAGTCAACGCCAAGAAAAATGTGCATCCCGGCGGCGTTCTGCGGCTGGAATTGACCGAGAACGCCGGGGACTTGCATGTTGCCATATTCAATCAGGGCCGGCACATTCCAGCAGACAACCTCCCCAAAATATGGACAAAATTCTATCGGGACAGCGGCGCGGAATACAGCGGTTCCGGGCTGGGGCTGTCCATCGTGGCGCAAATTCTTTCTATGCAGAAGCTGCCCTATGGCGCGGAAAATTTGGCGGACGGAGTGCGGTTCTATTTCTCTATCCCTGCTGCCGAATAATTTCACGCGGATTTCACAGAGACCTCACATCAATTTCACACCGCCTATCTAAACTCTCCTTATCTCAAATAAGGAGGGTTTTCTTATGTTTTTAGGGTTCGCGTGGTACTGGTGGCTGGTAATTATGGTGGTGCTGATCGTCTCCATCCCCTGCAAGGTTAAGTTTATGAAGTGGTGGAGCAAGCGTCAGCGGGAGCAGAAGAAGAACCGGCGCGGGAAGTGGGGTGACGATGAGTGATTGAGGTCAAAAACCTGACATTTTCCTACGGCAAAGACAAGCAGGCCCTTCACGGTCTGGACTTTACTGTAGAGGACGGGGAAATCTTTGGCTTCCTGGGACCAAACGGCTCTGGGAAGTCCACGACCCAAAAAATCCTGACCGGGATTCTGAAGGGCCACGGCGGGAAGGTTTCTTTGTTCGGGCAGGACATCTCTGCCGCCTACGGCCCGGAGTTTTTTCGAAAAATTGGAGTTCTCTTTGAGTTTCCCTATCTGTATGCCAATTTGAGTGCCGTGGACAATCTGAACTATTTCGCCTCGTTTTATCCCAAGGCGCAACGGCGGGATGTGGGGGAGCTGCTGGAAACACTGGAATTTAAGCCGGACTTTCTGAAAAAACCGGTGTCCTCCTACTCCAAAGGGATGCGCCAGCGGGTGAGCATGGCGCGGGCATTGGTCAGCAATCCCCGGCTGCTGTTTCTGGACGAACCCACCAGCGGCCTTGATCCATCCGGCGCGGTGTTGTTCCGCAGGATTATCGAGCAGGAGCGCAGGAAGGGCACAACGGTTTTTGTAACAACCCACAACATGATGGACGCTGATCTGCTGTGCGACCGGGTTGCCTTTATCTCTAACGGGAAGCTTGTGGCCTTGGACACGCCCAAGGGTCTGAAAGAGAAAAACAGCAATCACCGGGTCGTGATCGACTATCTGTATCAGAGACAACGGCAAACGAAAACCATAGAGGCACCGGAGCTGGAGGCAGGCATTCCCTTTGCCCATGACGAGGTTATTAGCATCCACTCCCAGGAGCCTACCCTGGAGGATGTATTCATCCAGTACACAGGAAGGGGGCTGTCCTGATGCGGGAAGGCTTTTGCGCCCTGTTCAAAAAGGACTGCCGGATGTTGGCATCGGGGAAATTTTTCCTGATGGCGGCAGGTTTTCTGGCTCTCTATACAGCGTATGTGAACCTGGGGTATATCCGTTTCATGCAGATGCCGCCCTACAATGTGTACCTGTATGACCCTGCCGGGACACAGACAGAAGTATCGTCCCTGGTTCATGCCGTTGCATCCTTGGAAGCTATGGACGCTGCCCTGCTATCCGACGCCAACGGCGTAGGGCTGGATGCCAGCGCCGAGGCTGTGCGTGTGGTACTTTACGCCGGAGCGGAACACGTTGATCACCACCGGGCGGACTACGCGTTGTCCCTGCTGCGGCCCTCCGCCGGCAGCGCCCCGGAGATCATCGGGACAAACACACCGGAGCAAAAGGCGCGGAAAGAGATCACCTGTGAGCTGCTGTTTTTTGAACTGGCCGCTGTGGGATTTTTGGGAATTGCCGCTGTGCTGTTCCAAGAAAAGGGGATGGGGGTAATTCGTGTTCACGCCATCCTTCCATTACAGAAGAACCTGTTTCTCCTGTCCAAGCTGATGGTGTTCCTGCTCTCTGACCTTGCCTTTGCGGTACTGCTTACTCTGCTGAACGTAGGGCTTGCCGATGGAGCGGCGCTGCTGCCCGCTGTCCTGCTCCAAACGGCTATCCTTTCTCTGATGATGGCTTTGGCGGGACTGCTCTGCGCTCTGCTGCTGAAAGATTTCCGGCAATTCACATTGGCCTATCTGATTATCGCCATTTTTGCAGCAACGCCTGTATTCCTGTCTGCAAATACATCGGTGAAATTTGACTGGATTGACTACCATCCATTCTATCATGTCTATATGGGATTGAAAAACGCGTACTTCGGAGTGGCAGCATCGCTGGTCTACTATATCGGCTCTGCGTGTGCGATTGCACTGCTGTTCCTGGCTGTACAGCTTGCGTTCCGCCGGGAAATGGGAAAGGAGGGATGAGGCGTGAAAGGCTTGAAATATCAACTAAAAAGCGTGTTGAAAGACAAGTTTTGCCTGATGACCTTCCTGCTGCCCATGGTGGTTGCTGTGGCGCTGAACTTTATGGGATTCATCGACCTGTCCAGCCTGGGAGAACATCACTTCGGCGTATTAAAAAACGACCTGCCCCCCCACACTGCCGCATGGCTGGAACGATATGGCCCGGTGACAGTTTATGAAACACAGGAGGAACTGACCGCCGCCATCAATGAACCGTCCACCAACATCATCGGCGTGAAAGCAGACGGGGCGAGTATCAAAACAGTGGTTGCCGGGGATGAACTGGATATTTTCAGGCAGGCGGCAGTAACGCTCCCGTCTCTCTATGAACAGCGGGAATGGGCCGAAAAAGTAGAGATCCAAACGTTGGAGCGTTCTGACATCCTGGAAAGTTTTCAAGACATTTTTATCCCCGCCGTGCTGATTGTGGCCATGTTCATGGGCTGTACGTTTAACGCCATGAACATCATCTCCGAAAAAGAGGACGGTGTGGCATTTGTCAATGAAATCCTGCCCATGACGCCCAGCCAGTATATTTTACAGAAAGTTGTAGTGGGGTTCCTCTTTGGAAGTTTATCGTCCATCGTAACAGCGTGTATCTGCTTCCGGCTGTCCTGGCAAAATTTCGGGCTGCTTCCGCTGATTGTGCTGTCGTCCTTTGTGGCTGCACTGATTGGTCTGTTTATCGGTAAGCTCTCCGAGAGTCTGATGACCGGCGTGGTCTATATCAAGATCGCCATGTTGGCATTCCTGGCCGTACCCATTGTATGCGCCCTGATCGGGGTGAACGGGCCGCTGGCAGTCATTTGTAACATCGTTCCATCCCAGCCTGCTTTTGACGGCATTATGGCCCTGTCTGCTGGAAACATGGGAACGGCAATAAAAGATATCGGTATTCTCGCGATCCACTGTGCCGCATGGTTCGTACTGTATATTTTGATTTTCGCCCGACATAAAAGCGAGTAACTCAATAGTTTATGATTTGGAAATAAAATAAAGGAACGAAAACAACCGTATCTAGAAGCGGCCCATACAGACATTGCACGGCTTCTTCCGTTCGTGTTATAATACGCATATCTTAGGAGTTAGGGGGAAGAACAAAATGTTGAGAGGTGACAGGATCGCAGGAGGACTGTACGGCCTGCTGGTTGGAGATGCGCTGGGCGTTCCTTATGAATTTTATCATGCGGAGGAACTGCCTTCTTATGAAGAAATTGAGATGACGCCTCCGCCGGGATTTCAGAAAACGTATCAGGAGGTAGATGCGGGGACCTGGTCGGATGACGGCGCTCAGGCGCTCTGTCTGCTGGACAGTCTTTTAAACAGGGGAGAATTTTCCCTGGAAGATTTTTCGGATGCTCTGGAGGCCTGGCGGCAGCGGGGACTTTGGGCAGTGGGCGGAACGGTATTTGACATAGGAGTACAGACAGCATATGCGTTGCATGCGTACAGCAGAGGCGTTTCGGCAGAGGAATGCGGCCTTCTCAATCCGGATGGAAAAGGGAATGGCGCTTTGATGCGGGTTCTTCCGCTGGTACTTTGGCATTACAAAAAGGAAGAGGACGGCAAAAAAAGAGATCAAAAACTGGTGGAAGATGCCCACAGACAATGTTTGATTACACATGGACATTTATGCAATCAGGTCTGCTGTGCGCTGTACTGTCTGACGGCGCTGGCGCTGCTTGAAGGACAGGATGCCCGCGGGGCGGTTCAAGAAGGCGTTCGCAGACTTCGTCTAGTATACAGCACACTGCCGGAGTACGAACAGGAGCTGGAATGGAGCGTTCGTCCGGATCTGCCGTGGAAAGGAGAAGGCACAGGTTATGTAGTGGACTGTCTGCGGAGTGCTTTTATGGTTCTTCTGCAAACGGACAGTTATGAGGAGGCGGTGAAGCAGGCCGTTCTTTTGGGAAATGACACGGACACGACGGCATGTGTGGCAGGGGGCTTGGCGGGTATCCTGTATGGTTTTGAGGGGATTCCCAAACGGTGGCTGCTGGCGCTGAGGGAACGGGAAAGAGCAGAAGAGCTGCTGAAGCGCCTGCTTACGTAAGTTCTGATGACAAAGCGGCAGGAGGAGAAGACAGTATGGATACAAATGATCTAAGGTTCTTCCGTCAGGTTTATGAAACCGGAAGCATCAATAAAGCTTCGCGGCAGCTTTTCATCACCCCCCAGGGCCTAAGCAGAGTGATCCAGCATTTAGAAGAGGAACTGGAAGCGGGTCTGTTTACCCGTACGGCAAACGGGATGGTTCCTACGGAGAGCGGAAGGTATCTCTATGAGAACAGTCTCTCTCTTTTAGAACAGTTTGATGAGCTTACAGTAGGTCTCAGGCAGATTCAGGACCGGGACCGGAAGCTGAAGATTGGATTTGCCTGCGGAGTTTTGCATGTGTTTCCGTTTCAGAAATTAGAAGAATACATACAGCATAATGAAATCATACTTCAGTGGGAGGAAGCATCCAATCAGGAAATTATGCATCAGGTGCAGCAGGGGACTATGGATATGGGCTTTGTCATCGGACAGACGGCCGATCAAAAGCTGTGGTCCCTGGAGCTTCTCAGCAGAAAGATGAATGTGATCGCTTATGAGGGACATCCGTTCTATGGAAGAGCATCCTTGTCGGTGGGGGAGCTCAGGGAAGAGCGCCTTATCACTCTGAATGAGCGGTATTACAGTTATCACAGCTTTCTGCAGCGATGCCGGGATTTTGGCTTTACGCCGAATATTGTCGCCAGGACGATGGAAAGCCAGATCATCTATGAATTTTGCAGACAGAAAATCGGACTGGGAATTGATGCGGATATTCACAGGGACCGGGCAATGATGGAAGGGCTTCATCTTGTCGGACTGTATGATTCGCTTCCTTGGAAAGTATCCATGATTACCAGAAGAGATCGGAAGAAAGAGCCGGTCCTTTGGAGGCTTGCGGAACTTTTTCGAGCCTGTTCTGAACTATAAAAATATTGTTGATACGTGCTCCGGTCTGGTTGATAGATGGGAGCATTTTTGTATGTTACATTAGAAGCAGCAATCATACTGAAGATGAAAAAGAAAGGAAGATCAGACTATGGTAAGAAAATTTCCCAACTTGTCAAGTCCGATTACGATCGGAAGAGTCACGTTTCGCAACCGTATGTTTTCCGCGCCCATGGGCGGAACGGACATTACAAATGATGGCTGCATCGGAGCGAAATCAACGGCATTTTATGAGCTGAGAGGAAAAGGCGGTGCCGGTGCCGTAACGGTCAGCGAATGCATGGTCCATCCGGAGACGGACGGTTCTCACGCCTATCATCTGGATACCTCCATTCTCAACTCGCTGGCGGCGGCGACTTATACGGCGGATGCCATTCGCAGGCACGGAGCCATCCCCAGTCTGGAACTGTCTCATTCCGGTATGTACGCCGGTACCTATATGACAGATAAGAGCAAGCAGCACAACATGAACCAGTGGGGGCCAAGCGATACAGTCCGTCCGGACGGAGTGCCGGTAAAAGCGCTTACAAAAGAGATGCTGTCTGACATCACTGCCGCTTACGGCAGGACGGCGGGCCTTGCAAAGCGCGCGGGATTTGAGATGATTATGATTCACGGCGGACACGGATGG
The DNA here is from genome assembly GCA_910574965.1 of Lachnospiraceae bacterium. GTDB lineage: Bacteria > Bacillota > Clostridia > Lachnospirales > Lachnospiraceae > Hominiventricola. Next base: position 38,331 of record CAJTDB010000019.1, read on the forward strand.
CTCCTGAACCAGTTCCTTTCTCCGTATTTTAATAAGCGGACAGATGAATACGGCGGAAGTCTGGAAAATCGCTGCCGCCTGGCCATCGAAGTGCTGAAGGCAGTCCGGGAGGCAGTAGGACCGGGATTTCCTATTGAATTTCGCATGAGCGGTTCAGAATTGTTTGATGAGGGCTACGATCTTCAGGAAGGCGTTCGGATTGCGCAGCAGATCGAACCCTATATCGATCTGCTCCATGTGTCAGCAGGCACTTATCAGAGAGGATTTGGAGACACTCATCCGTCCATGTTCAAGGAACATGGCTGCAATGTCTACCTGGCAGCAGAGATCAAAAAGCACGTATCCGTACCGGTGGCAACGCTTGGGGGCCTGAATGATCCAAAACAGATGGAAGAAATCATTGCCGGTGGGAAAGCAGATGTGGTCTATATGGCAAGGGCGCTTCTGGCAGATCCGTTCCTTCCAAGGAAAGTTATGGCAAATAAAGACGAGGACATTGTCAGGTGCCTTCGCTGCTTTACCTGTATGGCAGAGCGGGCGGCTACGGCTACAAGGCGCTGTACGGTGAACCCGGTTATTGGACGTGAGATGGAAGGATGGGAAGTACCAAAAGCACCGGTATCCAAGAAGGTAGTAGTTGTGGGCGGAGGTCCTGGCGGTCTGAAAGCAGCTTATACAGCGGCCCAGAGAGGGCATCAGGTAATTCTTATGGAAAAAGATGCCGAGCTTGGCGGAATACTGAAGAGCGAGCAGGCATTGCCCTTTAAATATGAAATGTATCAGCTTTCGCTGACTTTTGCAAAACAGTGCAGAGATGCCGGTGTGGAGATTCGTCTGCAGACAGAGGCGACAAAGGAACTGATCGAAAAGGAGGCACCGGATGCAGTCATTATTGCGGCAGGCTCTAGACCGCTGATCCTTCCGATTCCGGGCATCGACGGCGAAAATGTAACGATAGTAAATGATTATTATCTGAAGAAGGAAAATGTCAAAGATGAAGTCGTTGTGCTGGGCGGCGGACTGGCCGGCTGCGAAGCAGCGATTCATCTGGCAAAAGAAGGCAAGAAGGTTACGATTGTAGAAATGCGGGATGAGTTAGCTCCCGACGCCAATGTTCGTCACCGTCCCCTTCTGCTGAAAGAGATTCAGGCATTAGCAGAAGTCCGGACAGGACTGAAGGGATTAGAAGTGACAAAGGAAGGTGTGATCTGCGAAGATAAGGACAAGAACCGGCATATGGTAAAGGGCAGTTCCGTGATCTGTGCACTGGGACAGCGGGCACGCACCGATGTGGTGGAAGCGCTGAGAGATACGGCGCCTTATGTGGCTGTTATCGGCGACTGCGCAAAAGTGTCCACAATTACCAATGCGGTATATCAGGGGTACCATGCGGCGCTTGATATTTAAAAGTAAAGTATGATATATTTTTAACAAACAAGGGGCAGCCGGGAAAGAGAACAATCCGCAGGGCGGCCCCTTGTTTTTTTCGTGTATTTTCTGAATGATTCAGAAGAGAAATGTTCAGGTCTGACAAGAGCCGGGACAGGTGATCGCAAGCAGTGTTTCGATCATTTGATGCAGAAGCTCCGCCTGCTCCGTGTGTGCTGCCTGATAATAGACTTCCTTTCCATCCCGCCGGCTGACAATCAGTTTGCTTGCTTTGAGCATTTTCAGGTGATGGGATACGGCGGGACTGCTCATTTCCATCATGGCAGAAATGTTAATGACACATTCTTCGCAATGGCACAGAATCCAGAAAATGCGCAGACGGCTGCTGTCTCCTAACAGACGGAAAACGTCCGACAAATTATGAAAATCCTCTGTTTTCGGTATGGAATCTATATGTTTTTCTATAGAAGAACCATGGCTGTGTGGTAATGAAATGCTGCGCATTAGTCTCAGCTCCTTTCCGTGTCTTTATTCTAACATAGAAAAGAATGAAAATGAACAGGAAAAACAGCGAAAAAGGGTTGCATTTTCCTTCAGGCTGTGTATAATATAATTAAACAATTAAATATATATTTAATCATAAGGAGAGATGAGACATGAAAAAAACGTATAAGATTGATGTGGACTGTGCAAACTGTGCAAACAAAATGGAAGATGCGGCCAAAAAGACAGCGGGCGTAAAAGACGCTTCCGTGAATTTTATGACCCTGAAAATGAGTGTGGAGTTCGAAGAGGGGCAGGACCCGAAGACGGTTATGCAGCAGGTACGCGCCAACTGTAAGAAAGTAGAGGATGACTGCGAGGTTTTTATCTGAAGCAGTATTGGGTAACTGCGCCGCGGGATGTGTATTCCAGGGAAAATTTTGGATGACCGTCCTGCGGCATCATCATGGAGAGACGGGATATGAATAAAAAACAGAAAAAAATGCTGGCCCGAATTGCTGCGGCGGCGTTTCTTATGATACTTATGAATTTCCTTCCGGTAAAAGGGGCTGTCCGGTTTGTGCTGTATCTGATTCCGTATTTGGTGATCGGGTATGATATCCTGCTGAAGGCCGGTAAAGGAATCAAGAATCGGCAGATGTTTGATGAATGTTTTCTGATGGCGGTGGCAACCGTTGGCGCTATGGCGTTGGCAGTGTATCAGGACGGGGACTATACCGAGGCCATTGCGGTTATGCTGTTCTATCAGGTCGGCGAGTGGTTCCAGAGCTATGCCGTGGGAAAGAGCCGCCGGAACATCAGTGAATTGATGGACATTCGGCCGGATTATGCTAATATAGAGAAAGACGGCACTCTGGAGCAAGTAGACCCGGATGAAGTGGAGACGGGAACGGTCATTGTTGTACAGCCGGGGGAAAAGATTCCTATTGACGGAATTGTCGTAGAGGGGATGTCCAGCCTGAACACAAGTGCGCTCACCGGGGAGAGTGTGCCGCGGGAAACGGCCAAAGGAGAAGAAGTCATCAGCGGCTGCATCAATATGACCGGAGTTCTGAAGATTCGAACGACGAAAGAGTTCGGAGAGTCGACGGTGTCCAGAATTCTGGATCTGGTGGAGAACGCCAGTTCCCGCAAATCAAAATCCGAGGATTTTATCTCCAAATTCGCAAGAGTCTATACACCGCTGGTCTGTTACAGTGCCCTTGCCCTTGCGCTTCTGCCTCCGCTGGTGCGGATGTTTGTACTGGGCATTCCGGCAGGATGGGGAGACTGGATCTATCGTGCACTGACTTTTCTCGTAATTAGCTGCCCCTGCGCGCTGGTCGTCAGCATTCCGCTGAGCTTTTTTGCAGGAATCGGAGGTGCCAGCCATGCGGGCGTTCTGGTGAAAGGTTCGAACTATTTGGAAACGATGTCCAAGACCAAGTATGTGGTATTTGACAAGACAGGGACACTGACGCAGGGAGTTTTTGAAGTCAATGGAGTTCATCATAACCAGATGGAGCAGGAAAAGCTTCTGGAGTATGCGGCGCTGGCAGAGAGCGCGTCATCCCATCCCATCAGCAGGAGCCTGCAGCAGGCGTATGGAAAGCCTTTGGAGCGGACCAGAGTTACGGATGTGCAGGAGATCAGCGGAAACGGAATCATTGCCAGAGTAGACGGCCGGTCGGTGGCTGTCGGCAATGCAAAGCTGATGAAACGCCTGGAGATAGCATACAAGGACTGTCATCATACAGGCACGATTGTGCATATGGCGGTAGACGGTGTGTACGGGGGACATATTGTGATCTCCGACAAAATAAAGCCGGGGGCAAAGGAAGCGGTTGCGGCTTTGCGATCGGCAGGAGTAAGCAGAACCGTCATGCTCACCGGAGATACCGACGCGGTTGCGAGACAGGTGGCGGCAGAGCTGGGAATCGATGAAGTGTACAGCGAGCTTCTGCCGGAAGGCAAGGTGCAGAAGGTAGAGGAACTTCTGGAGAGAAAAGGGGATAATGAGCGGCTGGCGTTTGTAGGAGATGGAATTAACGATGCCCCTGTCCTGTCCCGTGCGGATATTGGCATTGCCATGGGAGCTATGGGATCGGATGCGGCTATTGAGGCGGCGGATGTGGTTCTGATGGACGATGATCCCATGAAAATATCCAAGGCTATCCGGATCTCACGAAAATGCCTCAGAATCGTATATGAAAATATCTGGTTTGCCATCGGCATCAAAGTGCTGTGCCTGCTGCTGGGGGCACTGGGTCTTGCCAATATGTGGCTGGCTGTCTTTGCGGATGTGGGCGTTATGGTTCTTGCAGTGTTAAATGCCGTCCGTGCATTGTTTGTGGAAAAACTGTAGATGAATGATAAAGAAGCAGCGGCTTTCCGGGAAGGAGAGCTGCTGTTTTCGCATGGAAATTTTCACATGGAAATGAAGGAAGGCGTTGCCTGCCAAAAGCAATTGTGGTAAAGTGAAAGAAGAGTTCAGGCATCCGGCTCAGGGCATTTCCAGAGGCGGATGCAAAACAGTCAGCAGCATCCGGTACGGGTGCGAAACATCATGAGGAGGAGAAGAAAATGGGTGGTAAGGAACAGATTCCGGACAAAGAAGCAGCAAGAAACGCAGCCATGTGGAAGGCAAAGATCGAGGAGGGCCTGCAGGAAGTGCAGGAACTCAGAGAGCGGCTGAAGCCGGTGGAGTTCGCGTCCAAGAAGTGGGAGCAGTATCAGGGTGCATATGGGGATGTAAGGGAGGACGTGGCATTTCTTTTCTGCCCGGAGGAACTGATTCCGGAGACGGATAAACTTCGGAGACTGGACAGGGAAGAGAAAAGCGACTATGAGATTATATTTGACAATCTGTGTGAGAATCTGACTCATCAACTGAGCCGGTACGATGCGCTCTATCTGGCTATGCCCTATCTGGTGCTTTTGCTGGAGCGGCGGCGCAGGAGGCAGGATTATGAGTGGGAGAAGAAGATTATCACGGAGACAGGCGCCATGCTGAGCACCGACTCTTCCTGCTGTTATGGGAGTGATGTCCGGCTGCCGGATGAGATCAGAAAGAGTTATGATTTAAGCGTGGAACTTTTCCGGGAGATGACCAGAGATTTCCTGGCCCGGAATATGGAGCGGCTGAAGGAGGAAGATCCGGGATGGCTGCAGTATTTCTGCACAAGTCTTATGGCCATACTGGGTGATCGGGAGGCGGCATATATGTTGTTCCTGGGCGCGTGGGAGCAGTTCCCGGTGGGCTGTCCGGACTGCGGAGCTTATGATGAGATGGAGATTGACGGCCCTGAGGACGGAGAACAGCTTCGGGAGCTTAATCGGATCGAGCCGGCGGAGTCTGTGATCGGCAAATGGGACGGAAAAAGCTATGAGGATACTTATGTCTGGTTCAGTAACCTGGCCCATGAGCTGGGGGCAGAGGATGCATGGAAGATTGCATATTATTACGGAACCTATACCTGTCCTGAGTGCGGCAGCAGGGGGATTCTGGTGGAATGGATGAAGGAGAGCGAAGAATAAGTCTGATCAAAAAGAGACAGAATCCATAGAAAACAGAAAGGAGAGGGCAGTATGAACAGTTCCATGATGATTGAGATGGTCGGTTATGCAGGCTCGGTGCTGGTCGTGATCTCCATGCTGATGACTTCCGTAGTCAAACTGCGGGTGGTAAATATGACGGGAGCCGTTATTTTTACGGTCTATGCACTGCTGATCCGCTCCTATCCCACCGCACTGCTGAACGCATTTCTGGTAGTGATTAACAGTTACAATCTTTGGCGGCTTTTAAAGAAGGAACGGCAGTATGAGCTGATCGACGGAAAGGCGGAAGAGCCTTATGTATGCTATGTTTTAGATCGGTACAGAGAGGATATTTTAAAATATTTTCCGGAATTTCATATGAATCCGGCGGAGGTTGACATCGCGTACCTGATATGCAATGACGTTTCTTTGGCAGGTATTTTTCTTGGGAAAAAGACAGACAAGGACACAGCAGAAGTGATTCTTGATTATTCCATGCCGGTATACCGGGACTGTTCTGTAGGGACATATCTATATGCCCGGCTGCCGTCTGAAGGAATACGCAGACTGGTATGTGAAAAAGCGGAAGAAAAGCATGGAGCCTATCTCCAGAAAATGGGATTTACACTTGAAAATGGACGCTATGTAAAAGAACTATAAAAATGATCTGGTAAAGGGGCCGGCAAAATGCGGCCCCTTTCTTTTAAAATCCCCTTCTGTGTCTTCTTCGTTTCCGGCTTCGGTAATGCCGCCGGCTTTGACTGCCGAAAGCATTTTTCTGATCCTTCCAGTTCTGCCAGCGCCGAACGGGATTTAGTTCAATCTCAAAATCCTTTGCCAGTTTTCGGATGAACAGAAGGACTGTCAAAAGGAGTAAAACGGAGCAGACAGCAATCCCGACGATTCGTAAATTGATCTTTATCAAATTGACTTTCGGTTCTGCGTCTGCTGGTGCCGCGTCGGGAACCGCTTCGCTGTTGTCTGTCTTCTGGAAATTAAAATCATGGATAGGATCGTCTGTCAAATAGAGACTGGTGGCGCCGATGGTCTGACCGGCATAAGTATAGCTTAAGGTCGCGATGACTCTGGAATCATCGGCATCCTGAAATTCCAGCCGGGGCGCCGCATCGGAAAAGGCAGCATTGACCGGAAGGATGACATATCCGCTTTTATCCATCTCGATCATGGGATTAGCTGTGCCAAAGACCGGGCTTCCGGTATCGAAAAGTTCTCCCTGCCCGATGGTAAAGTTGGTCTCATTTTCTGCAATGCTGACTCTGTGAAAATTTTCACTGGCATAATTCAGAAGGTTTGCCGTATCTGTATACAACGGAACACCTTTCTCGCCGGTAGACTGTGTTTTCATGGACACAACCACTAAATCCATGCCATTTCTTGTGGCGCATGTAACTAGGGTATTGAGCGCTACAGAAGTGTAACCCGTTTTTCCGCAGAACACCGTATCATCAAGAAATCGGGATGTCCGATTTTGGGAGATCATAAAGTGATGATTGTTCATGAGCAGTTCTTCGTCTTTTTTATTGGTAGCCCGCAGCGTATAGCGGGGAGTTCCGGCGATCTGGCGGAACTTTTCGTATTTTATAGCTTCCTGCGTAATGAGGGCCATGTCATGAGCAGACGTATAGTGCTCTTTGTTGGGCAGTCCATGGGGATTGGTAAAATGTGTGTTTGCACATCCCAGTTCTGCTGCACGCTCGTTCATCAGATCGGCAAAAGCCTCCACGGAGCCGGATACTTGTTCGGCGACAGCATTGGAGCATTCGTTGGCGGATTCCAACATGATTGCATAGAGGCATTCTTCTACTGTAAGAATTTCCCCTTCGTCTCTGGCAATATGGCTGCTGTCATACTCAATGGAATAGACAGCATTGTGAGAGAAAGTGACTTCTTCGTCCAGATCAAGATTCTCCAATGCCAGTAATACAGTCATGATTTTCGTAATGCTGGCAGGCTCCATCTGCTGGTCCGCGTTTTTGCTGTAGAGAATCGTGCCGGTGGAAGCTTCCATAATAATGGCGGACTCTGCATAGACCTGAGGGCCTGCAGGCCAGTTTTCCCAGGCGTTGGACTGAATTTCCATATTATAACGGATTTCGGGGGTAATATCGGGGTTTTCGGCGGCAAAGACGGGAGAAGAAAAGACCGTGGAAAAACAGAGCACGGATAAAAGCACCGTTCTCCTGCATCTATTGATAAATTTCATTGGATACCTCTATTCTAAAATACAAAATGTATGTGTTGTCCTAATGTAAAAGGCTGATTCATTAAGATTATAATTTATTTGGAAAACCGGTGCAAGGGCATAGAGAAAATTTAAGAAACTGTTTACAAAAAGGCCGGGAAGGATGCATGGAAGCCGAATTTTCTAACAGAATAAAAGAAAAGATGTGAAAACCTTGACAAATCCGGGAGACTGACTTTATAATTGCACTTATAATAAGAAAAAGGCTGTGACGAAGACAGTAGGGACTGATGGAAATTTTCAGCGAGCCGGAGAGGGTGTGAGTCCGGCAGGAGTACATGGTCCGGAACATCACTTCCGAGCTGCAGGCTGAAAGCATATGCGAGTAGGCACTGACGTGACCCTTACGTTACAAGGGGCGCATATGCTGGTATGTTGTAAGAGGTGGTAGATCTTAGAGCGCGTTTATTACGGCTCCGTCCTGTTACAGGACGGGGCCGTTTTTTAAACTGCATGGATCTGGCAGATGCGGAACTAAAAAACAGCATCCATGCCGACAATACCGGGAAAGATTTTCAGACATGAAACGGATGAAAATCTTTCCAGAACAGGGGCATTGTTGGTATGGATGCGGAACGATAACAGGAGGCCTAATATAATGTACAACAAAGTCAACACAGATATGAATTTTGTGGAACGGGAAAAAGAAGTCGAAAAGTTCTGGAAAGAAAATGACACTTTCCGAAAAAGTATGGAGCGCCGCAAGGACGGCCCCACATACACCTTTTACGATGGCCCGCCTACAGCCAACGGCAAACCGCACATCGGTCATGTACTGACTCGTGTCATCAAGGATATGATCCCCAGATACCGCACTATGAAAGGCTGTATGGTGCCGAGAAAGGCAGGATGGGATACGCACGGACTTCCGGTAGAGTTAGAGGTGGAGAAGCTCCTTGGATTAGACGGCAAGGAGCAGATCGAGGAATACGGTCTTGACCCATTTATTTCCAAATGCAAGGAAAGCGTCTGGAAATACAAAGGTATGTGGGAAGATTTCTCCGGTACCGTAGGCTTCTGGGCGGACATGGAGGATCCATATGTAACCTATCATGATGACTTTATCGAGTCCGAGTGGTGGGCGCTGAAAACCATCTGGGACAAAGGGCTTTTGTACAAAGGTTTTAAGATCGTGCCCTACTGCCCCCGCTGCGGGACGCCGTTGTCCTCTCATGAGGTGGCTCAGGGCTATAAAGATGTAAAAGAGCGTTCTGCGGTCGTCCGCTTTAAAGTAAAAGACGAAGACGCCTATATCCTTGCATGGACCACTACCCCGTGGACCCTTCCTTCTAACGTGGCCCTCTGCGTGAATCCGGAAGAAGCTTATGCAAAAGTAAAAGCGGCGGACGGCAATATTTATTATTTGGCAGAGGCCCTTCTGGACACTGTGCTGGGCAGACTGGGAACAGAGGAAACACCCGCCTATGAAGTGCTGGAGCGCTGTATCGGAAAAGAGCTGGAATACAAAGAATATGAACCGCTGTTTACCTGTTCTGCCAATGTGGCAAAAAAGCAGAAGAAAAAAGGCTATTATGTGACCTGCGATTCCTATGTTACGCTGACCGATGGTACGGGTGTCGTTCACATCGCTCCGGCCTTTGGTGAAGACGATGCCAATGTGGGAAGAAAATACGATCTGCCCTTTGTACAGCTTGTGGATGGCAAAGGAAATATGACAGAGGACACCCCCTTTGCAGGGCTGTTTGTGAAAAAGGCCGATCCAAAAGTGCTGAAGGATCTGGATGCAAGAGGACTTCTTTTTGATGCTCCGAAATTTGAGCACAGTTATCCGCACTGCTGGAGATGCGGCACTCCTCTGATCTATTATGCAAGAGAATCCTGGTTCATCAAAATGACTGCCGTAAAGGAGGACCTGATCCGCAATAACAATACAATCAACTGGATCCCGGAGAGTATCGGCAAAGGACGTTTCGGAGACTGGCTGGAAAATATCCAGGACTGGGGCATCAGCCGGAACCGTTACTGGGGGACTCCGCTGAACGTCTGGGAGTGCGAGGGCTGCGGCCACATGGAGAGCATCGGTTCTAGAGAGGAACTGAGGAAGATGAGCGGCAGCGAGGCGGCTCTGACGGTAGAGCTGCACCGTCCATATATCGACGAGATCACCTGTACTTGTCCCAAATGCCAGGGTACCATGAAACGTGTGCCGGAAGTGATTGACTGCTGGTTTGATTCCGGTGCTATGCCTTTTGCGCAGCATCACTATCCTTTTGAAAATAAAGAACTGTTTGACAGCCAGTTCCCGGCTCAGTTTATCTCAGAGGCAGTGGACCAGACCCGCGGATGGTTCTATTCTCTGCTGGCAGAATCTACCTTATTATTTAATAAGGCGCCTTATGAAAATGTGATCGTGCTTGGACATGTACAGGACGAGAACGGACAGAAGATGAGCAAGTCCAAAGGCAATGCGGTTGATCCGTTTGATGCGCTGGAGACGTATGGTGCGGATGCCATCCGCTGGTATTTTTACATCAACAGCGCACCCTGGCTGCCTAACCGGTTCCATGGGAAAGCGGTACAGGAGGGACAGCGCAAATTCATGGGCACACTCTGGAACACCTATGCGTTCTTCGTACTCTATGCGAATATTGATGAGTTTGATGCCACAAAATATACTTTGGATTACAGCGGGCTGTCAATCATGGACAAATGGCTTCTGTCAAAACTGAATACCGTAGTCGGTGAAGTGGACAACGACCTGGATAATTATCGGATTCCGGAAGCAGCAAGAGCCCTGCAGGATTTTGTGGATGAGATGAGCAACTGGTACGTCAGAAGGAGCAGAGAGCGTTTCTGGGCCAAAGGCATGGAGCAGGACAAGATCAATGCATATATGACCCTTTATACGGCGCTTGTGACCATCGCAAAGGCAGCCGCACCTATGATCCCGTTTATGACGGAAGATATTTACCGGAATCTGGTGTGCAGCATTGATCAAAATGCACCGGAAAGCGTTCATCTGTGCGATTTCCCAAAGGTTTGTCAGGAATTGATTCTTCCGGAGCTGGAAGCAGCTATGGAGGAAATTCTGGACATCGTCGTTCTTGGACGTGCAGCCCGCAATACAGCCAATATCAAGAACCGGCAGCCAATCGGGACCATGTACGTACAGTCAAATATGGAGCTGTCCAGTTCTTATCAGAAGATTATCCTGGATGAGCTGAATGTGAAAGAGATCATTTTCAAAAAGGATTTAAGGGAATTTACCAGCTATACATTCAAACCCCAGCTCAAGACTGTCGGTCCCAAATATGGAAAACTGCTGAATGGTATCCGCAGCTATCTGTCTTCCGTTGACGGAAGAAAAGCTATGGAAGAACTGGAAACCGCTGGAAGCCTGTCATTTGACATCAATGGGCAAAACGTGGTATTATCTAAAGAGGATCTGCTCATTGATATGGCTCAGACGGAAGGGTATGTGACAGAGACAGGAGGCCGTGTGACGGTTGTACTTTCTACCAGTCTGAGTGAGGAGTTGATTGAAGAAGGATTTGTCCGTGAGATCATCAGCAAGGTCCAGACGATGCGGAAGGAAGCCGGATTTGAAGTTATGGACCGGATTCATGTATACAGTACAGGAAATGAACGGATCAGGGGATTCATGGAACGCTGCTGCGAGGAGATCCTGAATGATGTCATGGCAGCGGACATCCGTTTTGAAGATGCAAAAGGATATGTGAAAGAGTGGAATATCAATGGGGAGACCGTTACATTAGGTGTAGAAAAGCTGTAAAAGGAGGCACATTATGGCCAAGAGAAATTTTAACAAGGATTTCTTTATCAGAAGCGTAAAGTATAATGTACGTACGCTTTTCCGCAAAGAGATCGAGGAAGCCAGCCAGCAGCAGATCTTCCAGGCTGTAGGCTATGCAGTAAAAGATGCGATTATGGATGCATGGATCGCGACGCAGAAAGAGTATGACAAAAAAGACCCGAAGATCGTATATTATATGTCCATGGAGTTTTTGATGGGCAGAGCATTGGGCAACAATCTGATCAACCTGACCTTTTATGATGAGGTAAAAGAGGCACTGGAGGAGATCGGACTGGATCTGAATGTGATCGAAGACCAGGAGCCGGATGCGGCCCTTGGAAACGGCGGTCTGGGACGTCTGGCTGCATGTTTTCTGGACTCTCTGGCAAGCCTTGGATATGCGGCATATGGATGCGGCATCCGTTACCGCTATGGAATGTTCAAGCAGAAGATTGAGAATGGCTATCAGGTAGAAGTGCCGGATATGTGGCTGAAGAATGGCAATCCCTTTGAGCTTCGCCGTCCGGAGTACGCCAAGACTGTCAAATTCGGCGGCTATGTGAAAATCGAGAACAAGGACGGCAAGAATCAGTTTATTCAGGAAGGCTATCAGTCCGTGCTGGCCGTGCCGGTGGACCTTCCGATCGTAGGCTACGGCAATAATGTAATCAACTGCCTGCGGATCTGGGATGCAGAAGCGATCAACTCCTTTGAGCTGAATCATTTCGACAAAGGAGAATACAACAAGGCGGTGGAGCAGGAAAACTTGGCCCGGAACCTGGTGGAAGTACTTTATCCCAATGACAACCATATGGCAGGTAAGGAGCTTCGCTTAAAACAGCAGTATTTCTTCGTGTCTGCAAGCGTGCAGGCAGCAGTGGAGCGCTATATGCGTTCTCATACAGATATCCGCAAGTTCTATGAGAAGGCAACGTTCCAACTGAACGATACCCATCCGACAGTAGCAGTGGCAGAGCTGATGCGTGTGCTGATGGATGAGCATGGACTGGACTGGGATGCAGCATGGGAAGTGACCACAAAGACGTGTGCTTATACCAACCATACGATCATGGCCGAGGCACTGGAAAAATGGCCCATTGAGCTGTTCTCCAGACTGCTTCCGCGTATTTACCAGATCGTAGAAGAGATCAACCGGAGATTTGTTATTGAGATCCAGAAGAAATATCCGAACAATTATGACAAAGTGAAGAAGATGGCCATCATCATGGACGGCCAGGTGAAGATGGCTCATCTGGCTATCGCTGCCGGCTATTCGGTCAATGGTGTAGCAAGGCTTCACACGGAGATTCTGAAGAATCAGGAGCTGAAGGATTTCTACGAGATGATGCCGGAGAAATTCAACAACAAAACCAACGGAATTACCCAGAGACGCTTCCTGCTTCACGGCAATCCTCTTCTGGCGAAATGGGTGACGGCTCATGTAGGAGACGAGTGGGTGACGGATCTGTCCAGAATAAAAGGGCTGGCGATCTACGCGGACGACGAGAAGGCGCAGCATGAGTTCATGAATATCAAGTACCAGAATAAGGTGCGTCTTGCCAAATATATCAAAGAGCACAATGGCGTGGATGTGGATCCGCGTTCCATCTTCGACGTACAGGTGAAGCGGCTTCATGAGTACAAGAGGCAGTTGCTCAATATTCTGCATGTGATGTATCTGTACAATCAGATCAAAGAGCATCCGGAGATGGAATTTTATCCCAGAACCTTTATCTTCGGTGCCAAAGCGGCAGCGGGTTATATGAGGGCGAAACTGACCATCAAGCTGATTAACTCCGTGGCGGACGTCGTGAACAATGATGCTTCCATCAATGGAAAATTAAAAGTTGTATTTATTGAAGACTATCGGGTGTCCAATGCCGAGTGGATTTTTGCAGCAGCAGACGTATCCGAGCAGATTTCCACAGCGTCCAAAGAGGCATCCGGAACCGGAAATATGAAATTTATGTTAAATGGTGCACTGACCATCGGAACTATGGACGGCGCCAATGTGGAGATTGTAGAAGAGGTAGGCGAGGAGAATGCGTTTATCTTCGGTATGAGTTCCGATGAGGTTATTGAGCTGGAGAAGAAGGGCGGTTATGATCCGTCTCAGTTGTTCAATACGGACCAGGATATCCGCCATGTGCTTATGCAGTTGATCAACGGCGAGTATTCTCACAAGGACCCGGAGAAATTCCGCGAGCTTTATAACGCACTGCTGGTAGACGGCGGTTATAATCGTCCGGATCCGTACTTTATTCTGAAAGATTTCCGGGCTTATGCAGATGCACAGAAGCGGGTAGAGGCTGCATACAGAGACGAAAAGGGCTGGGCGAGAAGCGCAATCCTGAACGTGGCCTGCTCCGGCAAGTTCAGCTCTGACCGTACGATCCAGGAATATGTGGATGAGATCTGGAAGCTGGACAAAGTGACAGTGGAGCTGGAAGAAAACTGATCTTTTGACAGCGGGTATTAAAAAACGACGGACACGGGGAAGAATGATTCATGGAAGAAGCGACCAAGAACAAGCCTCTCAAACAGCACGCATATGAGTTTATCAAAAAGAAAATTCTCAACTGCGAATACGCCCCAGGACTTCATCTGAATGAGCAGCAGCTCTGTGAAGATATGGATGGCATCAGCCGTACGCCGGTTCGCGATGCGGTGAGCCGTCTGGAGCAGGAAGGGCTTTTGAATATCCTGCCCAAAAAAGGGATCATCGTTTCGGAACTTCGGATCAGCGATATCAACCGTATCTTTGAGGTGCGGCTGCTGCTGGAGCCCTATGTTTTGCAGCGTTATGGGAACAGACTGGATCCAGACCGGCTGGCGTATTTTTCGCAGGTTATGTCGGACCATACAAAAGTTCCATATGGTTCTTTTTACGACCTGGATGACCAGTTCCATGGTTTTATTATGAGTGCTATGAATAATCGGTATTTGTTCGATACATATCAGAATATCAACAATATGAACCAGCGGCTGCGGACGATGTCCGGCAACCTGGTGGCCAATCGCCTGGCTGATACGTTTACGGAACATACCCTTATTATCAATGCCTGCCGCCGGCAGGACTGGGAGGGAGCCGCCGAAGCTATGACAAGACATCTGGAAGCTTCCCGTGTATCGACTTTTCAAATGATCGTGGAAAATGAAGGGGATTTTTAAGATCATAGAAGGAGCTGCTGCTTTGATGGAGAAAAGAGAAATCATCTGTCAAAGCAGCAGCTCTTTTGGCGTCTGAAAGCAAAAAAGCTATTTCATCTTCATGGCCAGTTCCGTAAGCGTTGACATACGGGAACAGGCCAGATGCTCCTGCATCATTTCTGCCGCCAGATCCCAGTCTTTTTTTATACATGCCAGAAGGATCCGCTGGTGTTCCTCCTGAGAGGCTTCCAGACGGACGGCATCGGTGTTTCCTACCCAGACGCGGGACCTGTGAAGATGAACATGGATCTGTTCATACACCCGGAGGATATAGGGATTGTTCGTTGCCTGAATAAAAGCAGTGTGAAATTCATCGTCTTTTTCGTAATGCTGACGGTTGTCGCGCAGATCTGCGGAGAAAAAATGGTCATAAAAAGACATATAGAAATCACAGGACAGCATATTTCCATACTTTTGTACAGCATAAGGTTCCCACATCATGCGAAGCTGAAAGAGACTTGAGATGTCTTTTGGCAGCACCGGAGCCACTAAAATACCCTTTTTGGGAAAGATTGTGACTAGATTTTCCTGTTCCAGTCTTCCGATAGCATCTCGAACAGGCGTTCTGCTTCCGGGAACCGTCTCCTGCAGAAGATTTTCTGTAATAAAAGCGCCTGGCGCATACTCGCAGTTGATGATTTTCTGCCGAATCAGGGCGTAGGCCTGGTATTTTAACGGTTTTTCGGTCATAGCCCTTCCCTCCGCTCTCTTTTCAAAAAGGCAGCCGTCAGGACATCCTGGTACATTCGGATGAGTTTTTCCGCCAGCTTGGCAGCGTTTTCATAATCGCCCGAAAGACAGGTGTCCATAAAGTCCATGCATAGGGCCGGAAAGCCGACCAGTGCTTTGGAGGACAGTTCGATCAGATTCAGAAGTCTCTGTTCTAGCTGTTCGGTCTGCTGGTGCATCTGCGCATAATATGGATTTCCGGTTTCTTCAATAAAGATGCCAAAGACCGACGAGAGTATCCCGCAGAATTTGCAGGGATCGTCCAGATGGGTCATATCTGAGAAAAACTGCCGGAAAATGAGCAGCTCTCCAGTATCTACATTTTTTCCGCTGTCCTGTACGGCTGTCTGCACCAGCCGAAGCAATACTTCAAAATAATTGCCAATATCGGACAAAGTAATACTTTCTATCACAATGCCTTTTTTAGAAATGATCTGCAGCAGATGATCGTGCTCTAGACGGCTGAGTGCATCCCGGACAGGGGTCCGGCTGATGGAAAGGGCTTCACAGAGAAATGCCTCATTCAAAACCGTTCCCGGCGGATATTCGCAGGTCAGGATCTTCTGTCTGATCTCACGATATGCCTGATTTTTCAAACTGTCTTCCATAAATAATCTTTCTTCTCCCATACAGCATATCTGAATCCTATGTTTCGCTAAATATACATGATACTTTGCAGACGGTTTGGCCGAAAGAAAAAGATGCGGCCGGGCTGCTTCGGTATCTCTTCAGACATGCTCTTCTGCAGTTAAATATAGCATATCCCATCATATAAGTCAAAAAGTCATATGGTTATATATCTGATATCCACATTATGTATACAAGTAATCTTGGTTTTTGCATAAATTGGCATATATTCCAGATTATTGTTTCTTTTTCTGAAATATAACCGCGATTATTCCGTATTTTAATGTATACATGAAGGAGAAAAAGGCCAATGGAGATGGGTGCGTTTTCTTTGCGCTAAATGTTCTATTGTGCATAAATACCAAAAAAGAGTTTTAAAATATGTGAATTGCTTACAATTATTTATCTTTTCCTGTTTTTTGCATTGACTTTTCTCTGTTCATGTATATAATGTATATTATAAAATGATATGTTGTATACAACAAAAGAGAAACCATAGAATTTCTTAGGGAGGTCATTATGACAGGAAGAGAGAAATTAACAGAAACACTTTCCCATCGGGACTGCGGAAAGATTGCCTTTGATCTGGGGGCAACAAAGGCTACAGGCATCAGCGCTTCTCTGCTGTATCGTCTGAGAAAGCTCTACGGACGGGACGAGCCTGTTAAAGTCTACGATACGTTCCAGATGCTGGGGCTGGTGGATGAAAAGGATGCGGAAATGTTCGGGATTGATGTGCTGGGAATCTGGAGTGATATGACGGTTTTCGGCTATCGCAACGACGAATGGAAGCCTTGGACACTGCCGGATGGTACTCCTGGGCTGATCGGAAAGAATTGCTGTATTACCGAATCCAACCGCAAGCTTTTTATGCATCCCCAGGGAGATCCAAATGCCGCGCCGAGCGGATGTCTTCCTTTGGACGGCGGACACTATTTTGACTATATTACAAGACAGGAAGCCTTTGACGAAGAGAATCTCAACGGGTTGGAAGATTACCGCGAACAGCTTGAAGTTATGTCCATTGACGACGCTACGCTGGATTTTTATCGGAAGCAGGCGGAATACTATTTTAACAACAGCGGCTGCGGTATCGTTTTAAATGCAGAATACGCTAATTTTGGTGCTACTTCTATGATTAGCGGCGGCTATGTAAAGCGCACGCCGGGGATTCGTGATTTCAGTGAGTTTCTCGTTGCGCACAGCATGAATCCGGAATATATTGAAGAGATTTACGGAGCCTGGGCGGATTTGTGCATTCGTAATCTGAAGCTGCTTTATGAGGCAGTGGGAGATAAGGCACAGGCTGTCTTCTTAAGCGGCACCGACTTCGGCGCTCAGCACAGCGAGATTATGTCAAAAAGCATGTTCCAGGAATTGTATGTTCCATTTTATTCCAAAGTCAACGGATGGGTACATGAGCATACTCCCTGGAAAACCGTCTTCCATAGCTGCGGATGCCTGATTCATATTATGGATGATCTGATCGAAAGCGGTCTGGACTGCTTAAATCCCATCCAGGTTTCTGCAGATCATATGGACCCGCAGTCATTAAAAGACAAATATAATAAAAAGCTGACCTTCTGGGGCGGTGCGGTGGACGGCCAGACTACGATGGCTTCCGGCACTCCGGATGATGTGGAGCAGCAGCTTCGGCACAATATCCATATTTTGAAAAAAGACGGCGGATTTGTATGTTCGGTAGTACACAACCTGCAGAGCAATTATGAAGAGGCAAATGTAACCCGTATTTTTGATGTATTAAAAGAGTATCGTTAGACCTTACGGTCTTTCAAAAACAGGCGCATGATGTGCAAAGCGCAGACGGCGGTTTTTGTGCCGCTGTTTGAAAAACGGAAAGGAGAATCAGTTATGAAAACAAAGAAAATCATCGCATGGGCACTTGTAGCATCTACCTTATTCGCAGCAGGATGCGGTCAAAATTCCGCTCCCGTCTCTCCGGCACCGGATGCTGCAGAAAACAGCACCGAAACTCCTGTACAGACGGAGGCTTCTGATCCGGATGCAGTCGTTCTGCAGATCGGATTCGAAAACTCTATTACCGAGCCGGTAGGCCAGGCGCTGACAAGATGGCAGGAACTGGTGGAGGAAAAGGGAGATGGGAGCATTCGCATTGAGCTTTATCCGGACAGCCAGTTAGGCTCCAAAAATGAACTGATTGATTCCATGCTTCTGGGGGAACCGGTATGTACTCTGTGTGATGGTTCTTTTTATGCAGATTATGGTGTGCCGGATTTCAGCATTACTTACGCGCCGTACTTGTTTGAAAACTGGGAGCAGTGCTGGACGCTGATTGAAAGCGACTGGTACGCAGAACAAAGCAGGCTTCTGGAAGAAAAGGGCTTAAAGCTGATCTCTTCGAACTGGATCTATGGAGCCAGACA
Source organism: Lachnospiraceae bacterium (assembly GCA_910574965.1). Taxonomy (GTDB): domain Bacteria; phylum Bacillota; class Clostridia; order Lachnospirales; family Lachnospiraceae; genus Hominiventricola. The sequence continues at coordinate 56,749 of CAJTDB010000019.1, forward strand.
TACGCTGACAACGAAAAAGGTGGAGGCTCTGAGCGATTTGAAGGGTCTGAAGATCCGCGTTCCCAACAACCGGATACAGTCTTTGAGCTTTGATAATCTGGGTGCTACTTCTGTAGGCATGGATTTGGGTGAAGTATATCAGTCTTTGCAGACCGGAACGATTGACGGTGCAGAAAATCCGCTGGCTACTTTATATGGAAGAAAGCTTCAGGAAGTTGCGAAATATCTGCTGCTGGACGGACATGTGCTGAACTTTACCACCTGGGTGTGCAGTGCAGACTTCTTCAACAGTCTGACACCGGAACAGCAGACACTGCTTCAGGAAACCGGGAAAGAAGCGGGCCTGTACAACAATGAACTTCAGCAGGCGTCAGAAGATGATTATCTGCAGATGATGGTGGATGAAGGCGTGACGGTTACAGAGCCTTCTGAAGAACTTTTAACAGAATTAAAGGATGCATCTTCCAGAATCTATCAGATGGAAGAGGAATTTGGATGGAGTGAGGGTCTGTATGATACCGTCAGAAAAGCTATGGGAGCAGAATAAAGGAGTGCCATATTATGATTATTATTGGTGAAAAAATCAATGGTTCCATTCCGTCGGTAGCAGAGGCCGTCGCAAAGCGGGATGCAGACTTTATCCAAAGCCGTGCAGCTATGCAGGCGGCTGCAGGAGCGACTTTTATCGACTGCTGCGCATCGGTTCCGGAAGCACAGGAGCCGGAAACATTAAAATGGATGATTGACTGCATTCAAAAAGCCACAGAGCTTCCCATCTCTTTGGACAGTCCCAGTGCAGAGGTGCTTCTGGAAATGTTTCCCTGCTGTAAAAAGCCAGGGTTAATTAATTCTGTATCGGGAGAAGGCGATAAGATTGATCGCATCTTTCCGGCCGTCGCGGATACGAAATGGGAGATTATCTGTCTGCTCTCTGACGATTCCGGCATACCAAAGACCGCTGCAGACCGTCTGAAAGTATTTGACTATATTCTGCGAAAGGCAGAGGAATACAAAATTGATGTCTGCAGGCTCCACATTGATCCGCTGGTGGAAATGCTGTGCACTTCTGAAGATGGGATTGCTATGAATACAGAAGTGATCCAAACGATCCGCAGGCGCTGCCCGGATATTCATATCACGGCTGCTGTCAGCAATATTTCATTCAATCTTCCAGTGCGGAAGATGGTGAATCTGGGATTTACGGTTCTTGCGATGAACGCGGGGCTGGACAGCGCAATTCTGGACCCTACGAATCGAGATCTGATGGGAGTGATCTACGCCACAGAAGCCCTTCTGGGACAGGATGATTACTGCATGGAGTATATCAGCGCTTATCGGAATGGGATTTTTGGGCCTGGGAAGTAGTATAGAATGGTAAAACAGCATCTGAAAGATTACTCTGGGAAGGATTTCCGGACACGAAAGTGTATGGAAATGCTTCCGTAAAGGGGGAGTAAACTTTCGGATGCGGAACTATAAAACAGCATCTGAAAGATTACTCCGGAAGGATTTCCAGGCACGAAAGTGTATGGAAATGCTTCCGTAAAGGGGGAGTAATCTTTCAGATGCGGAACTATAAAACAGCATCTGAAAGATTACTCCGGAAGGATTTCCGGGCACGAAAGTGTATGGAAATGCTTCCGTAAAGGGGGAGTAATCTTTCAGATGCGGAACTATAATAGGAGAATAAAAATGGCAGGAATACAGGAAATATATGATCTGGTTGTAAAGGGAAAGGCGAAGCTGACTGCGCCCGCCGTTCAGGAGGCTTTGGATGCGGGCTGCGCGCCGACGGAGATTTTAAATCAGGGAATGATTCGGGCTATGGATGAGGTCGGTGCCCGGTTTAAGGCAGGAGACATTTTCGTTCCGGAGATGCTGGTGGCTGCCAGAGCTATGAAAAAGGGCGTGGAAGTGCTGAAGCCGCACCTTGCAGCCGGGACCGCCGGTGCAGCCGGAAAGGTGATTATCGGAACGGTAGCCGGAGATCTTCACGATATCGGCAAAAATCTGGTGGCTATGATGCTGGAATCTGCCGGCTTCGAAGTGATCGATCTGGGTGTGGATGTGCCGGTGCAGAAATTTCTGGAAGCAGTGGAAGCCCACCCGGATACCCGGATTGTGTGCTGCTCTGCACTTCTGACGACGACCATGCCCTCGCTTCGGGACACGGTTGCGGCGTTAAATGAGGCGCCCTTCCGGTCTAAGGTTAAGGTTAAGGTTATGGTGGGCGGAGCACCGATCACCCAGGCATTTTCTGACGAAATCGGTGCAGATGCATATACAGAGGACGCGGCATCCTGCGCACAGAGGGCAAAAGAGCTGATCGCCTGAGTATGGGTGAGGGCAACGCAAAACGATCACTGGGATAGATTGTTTAGCGCTGCCCTCTTATTTTTTGTCTGCAAAAAACTTCTAAATAATGGTATTATGCACAAAAAATGGAGATTAAAATTGTTAAATGTGACAAAGTTAATAAATACCAGAGAAAAGTTATTGACAAAATACCCAGTTATGGTTTAATATCAAATCAAGATGTATACAACGTTATATCCAACAATAAATACATAGAAAAGGAGGAGAAGAATGAAGGCCATTTATATTGAAGAGCCGGGAAAAGTGGTTATCCGCGAGATCGAGATGCCAAAGCGCAGGAAAGGTGAAGCGCTGCTGAAAGTGCTTTATGGGGGCATCTGCGGAAGTGATCTGGGTTCGTACAGAGGAACTTTCGCATATTTTGAATATCCGCGGATTCCCGGTCATGAGTTTGCGGCAGAGATCGTAGAGATTGATGAGAACGATCAGGGGCTGAAACCGGGAATGGTAGTCACCTGCAATCCGTATTTTAATTGCGGACACTGCTATAGCTGTGAGCGGGGCTTTGTCAATGCCTGCATGGACAACCAGACGATGGGATGCCAGAGAGACGGAGCTTTTTGCGAGTACATTACCATGCCCATTGAACGGATCTACGACGGAAAAGGACTGTCACCAAAAGTATTAGCGGCCATTGAGCCCTTCTGTATCAGTTATCACGGGGTCCAGCGGGCAGGTGTAAAGCCGGGAGACAAAGTACTGGTCATCGGCGGAGGCACCATCGGCGTGCTGGCGGCCAATGCAGCAAAAGCTCTGGGCGGCGAAGTTTATCTGTGTGATATTCCTCAAGCAAAAGAGAAGCTGAGTAGGAGCAAAGAGACATTCGGTTTTGCGGGAACGATTCTCAATGAAGGTCCAAAGAGTCTGGAAGCAGCAGTACGGGAGATCACAGGGAGCACAGAGATAAACGGAACGGTTCTGGGCAGTGGATTTGACGTCTGCATTGAAGCAGTGGGTCTTCCGTCCACGTTCCAGTCCTGTATCGACTGCGCTGCATTCGGAGGCAAAGTAGTGTTAATCGGCGTAGGCAAGCAGAATCTGGACTTTAATTTTACATTGCTTCAGAAGAAAGAACTGGATGTATTCGGAAGCCGGAATGCACGGAAGAAAGATTTCCTGGAACTGATTGATCTGGTCAGAGAAGGAAAAGTGGACTTAGAGAAGATCATTACCAACGTGTACAGTTTCCAGGATGCGGCCCAGGCCTTCGAAGATTTCAGTACAAAAGGCGGAAGTATGCTGAAGGTCGGCATTGATTTTACAGATATTCACTAAAAATTTTTAAAATGGTATTATACTGTCCCGTTTTTGGACAGTTATAATCATACAGCGAATGTAAATCCAAAGATCAAAGGAGAGGAAAAACATGAAAAGAAAGTATTTGGCACTGGCACTTGCCGGAATTATGACATTATCTATGACCGCCTGCGGCGGCAAAGACGCATCCACTACAGAGCCTGCAAATGATGATGCGGCAGTAGCAGATGACACGGCTGACACAAGTTCTGATGCAGAAGCTCCGGCAGCATCCGGCGATGCGGTAACGATTCAGATCGGCTTTGAAAACTCGATTTCCGAGCCCATCGGACAGGCGCTGGAGAAGTGGCAGCAGCTTGTGGAGGAGAAAGGCGACGGCAGCTTAAAAATCGAGCTGTATCCGGACAGCCAGTTGGGCAGTAAAAATGAACTGATCGATGGCATGACTCTCGGAGAACCGTACATGACTCTGGCAGACGGCGCATTCTATGCGGATTACGGCGTACCGGATTTCGGTATTGTATTCGGACCGTTCCTGTTTGACGACTGGGACCAGTGCTGGACATTGATTGAAAGCGACTGGTATGCGGATATGTGTTCTCAGTTGGAAAGCAAAGGACTGAAGATCGTATCTTCTAACTGGAAATATGGTGAGCGTCATACGCTGACAACCAAGCCTGTGGCAGCGGTGGAAGATCTGTCCGGCCTGAAGATTCGTGTGCCTGGCAACCAGATCCAGTCCGTTGGTTTTGATGTCCTTGGTGCTACCTCTACGGGTATGGATTTAGGAGATGTATACACGGCACTGCAGCAGGGAACCATAGACGGAGCAGAGAATCCGCTGGCAACTCTGTACGGCAGGAAGCTTCATGAAGTGGCAAAGAACCTGATTTTGGACGGACATGTGCTGAACTTTACGACCTGGGTCATGAGTGCGGATCTGTTCAACAGCCTGACACCGGAGCAGCAGGAACTGCTGGTTTCCACAGGTGAAGAGGCAGGTTTCTTCAACAACGGTCTTGTGGATGAGTCCAACGAAGAGTATTTGCAGATGATGAAGGACGAAGGTGTTACCGTTGTGGAGCCTACGGATGAAGTGATGGAAGGCTTCCGTGAGAAAGCACAGGCGTTCTACGAGAAAGGCAGCACCTTTGGATGGTCTGATGGTCTGTACGATACCGTAAGGGCAGCTATGGGAGCGCAGTAAATACCTGACACACAGCGGCTGGCAGGTTTGAATAAGCCAGCCGCTTTTTTAAAAAATAAATTATCAGAAAATAAGAGCGGAGGGAGATAAAAAGATGGAAAAACAGGTAAAGAACAAAAGTTCTCTGACAACCATCCTCGGCAATCTGGACATTATAGTTGCCGGTGCGGCACTGATCGTTCTGATCGTACTGACGTTTGCCGGCGTGGTTATGCGCTACATCGTAGGTCAGCCTTTTACCTGGCTGGAAGAAGTGCAGCTTTTCTGTATGGTATGGATTGTATTTGCAGCCGGCGGAGCAGCATTTCGAACCAAAAGTCATGTGGCCATTGAAATGGTAGTGGAAATGTTTCCGGAAAGTGTGCAGAAGATCATCAGCTATGTGATTGATGTGGTCGTCTTTCTGGTCATTGCATATCTGCTTTATAACAGCTTCGGGTTTATACAGATGTTTGTGAAAAATGGAAGAAGCTCCAGCATGCTGAAGATTCCTATGACTGTACAGTACGGAATCGCACCGGTTTCCTATGCGCTGATGATTATCAGCTATTTTTACAGCAAATATTTTGATAAAAGTACGAAGGGAGGAGAGGAATAATGTCGAGTTCAACCATTATTGCAGTCTGTGCGGTGGCACTTCTGGTCCTGCTTTTTTTGAAGGTTCCGGTCTATATTGCTGTATTAGGCGCATCCGCATGTTACTTTGTTCTGAATCCTTCCGCAAATCCGATTATTTTCGCCCAGCAGGCTATTACGGGTGTGGAGAGTATCTCCCTTCTGGCAATCCCGTTCTTCGTCTGTGCGGGGATTGTGATGAATTATACAGGTGTTACGTCCAGAATCATGGATTTTTGTTCTGTTCTGACTGGGCGGATGACCGGCGGACTGGCGCAGGTAAATATCCTTCTGTCCACTTTGATGGGCGGTCTGTCCGGTTCCAATATCGCTGATGCAGCCATGGAATCAAAGATGATGGTTCCTGAGATGGAGAAAGTGGGCTTTTCCAAATCTTTCTCTACCGTAGTAACAGCAGTGTCCTCCATGATTACACCGCTGATTCCGCCTGGAATCGCTATGATCTTATATGGCTGTATTGCCAATGTCTCTATTGGAAAGCTTTTTATTTCCGGTATCGGTGTAGGTACGATTTTGTGTGCAGCAGAAATGATACTGACGGCTGTTATCTCCAAAAAGCGTGGCTATGTGCCCATGCGTACAGAGAAAATTTCTCCGAAAGAATTCACAAAAGCGGCGAAACCGGCCATCCTGCCGCTGTGTCTTCCGATCATTATTATCGGCGGTATTCGTCTGGGAATCTTTACGGCAACAGAAGCCGGAGCAGTAGCGATTATTTATGCGGTGATTCTCGGCCTGATCTATCGGGAGCTGAAAGTAAAAGATATGACCGTTGCCCTGAAGGAGACTGTGACAACGACTGCTTCTATTATGCTGATCGTATCTGCAGCAGCCGTATTCTCCTGGATACTGACGAAGGAGCGGATTCCGCAGCAGTTGACAGAATGGATGATGACCGCGATTCACAGCAAATATGTATTCCTGATCGTTGTCAACATTTTCCTGATTATTGTCGGTATGTTTATCGAAGGAAATGCGTCCATGATTATTCTGGTTCCGCTGCTTGCACCGATTGCGGCAAACTATGGCATTGATGAGATCCAGTTTGCCATGATTTATATTTTTAATAACGCCATTGGAGCGTTCTCTCCGCCTATGGGTACACTGATGTTTGTCACCTGCGGCATCACCGGCTGCAAGACGAAAGACTTTATCAAGGAAGCGGTTCCTTATTATATACTGCTGTTCATCGTACTGATGCTTTTGACTTATGTACCTTTCTGTACAACTGCACTGGTGAATCTGTTCTACTAAAATCCGTCAGACAGCAGCAGTCTGTATGGGCTTTATGGGCAGATGCTATAGAGCTGAAAGGCTGCTGCAGAACTTAAATTAGGAGTTGAATATTTGCTATGGAAAAATTAAACTATGACGTCCTGGAAAAAACAGGCTATCAGGGTTATGTGCTGAAAAAAGCCCCTGAAAAAGTCCTTCAATTCGGAGAAGGCAATTTCTTACGCGCGTTTGTAGACTATTGGTTTGACCTTGCCAACGAAAAAGCAGACTGGAATGGAAAATGTGTGCTCGTTCAGCCCATCGGAGGTGGTCTTGCGAAGATGATTAATGAACAGGAGGGACTTTACACCCTGTACCTGCGCGGCAGCGAAAAAGGGCAGAAGGTGGATGACAGACGTGTGATCTCCAGCGTCAGCCGCTGTCTGAATCCCTATGAAGCAGAAGACTATAAAGCCATGATGGAAGTGGCTGCCAGCGACGATCTGGAGATCATCGTTTCCAATACGACAGAGGCGGGAATTGTCTACGATCCGGCCTGCAAGCAGGAAGATCTTCCGCCGGCCAGCTTCCCGGCAAAACTGACACAGGTGCTTTATCATCGTTATCAGGCAGGGAAACCAGGCATTCTCATGCTGGCCTGCGAGCTTATCGACAACAATGGAAAAGAGCTGCTCAAATGCGTCAATCAGTATATTGATCAGTGGGGGATGGAAGAAGGGTTCCGTACATATGTCAACGAAGACTGTACGTTCTGCGGTTCTTTGGTGGACCGGATCGTGCCGGGAAGAATCCGTGATCCGAAAGAAGTGGCAGCACTGGAAGAAACGCATGGGTATGCGGATCCCCTTCTGGATGTGGGCGAGGTGTTCGGCGTCTGGGTCATCGAAGGAGATGAGAAGCTCAACGATGTGCTTCCGTTCCGGAAAGCAGGAATAGAAGAAAAAGTATTTGTCACGCCGGATATGAGTCCTTATAAGAAGCGGAAGGTCCGGATCTTAAACGGAGCACATACAGGATTTGTCTTAGGTGCGTATCTGGCCGGTGAGAATATCGTCCGGGACTGTATGCATGATGAAGCCATCAAAGGCTTTATGAATAAGATGCTTTATGAAGAGGTCATTCCAACCCTTCCTCTGAATAAGGAAGATCTGATGCAGTTTGCTTCTGCTGTACAGGATCGTTTTAACAATCCATTTGTGGACCATGAACTGATGAGCATTTCTTTAAATTCCACATCCAAATGGAAAGCACGCAATATGCCGTCTTTCCTGGGATACATAGAAGAGAAGAAAGAACTGCCGGTCTGCCTGACCATGTCTCTGGCGGCGTATATTGCATTTTACAGCAGTGACATTCAGGAACTGACCGATGCAGGTCTGGTGTGCAGACGTCCGGCAGGCAACACCTATACGGTCAGTGACGATGGCTGGGTGCTGAAGTTCTATGAAGCACACAAAGGAGACAGCGAGGAAGAGCTGGTACATGCAGTGCTGACCAATACCCGCATGTGGGATCAGGATCTGACTGCAATAGAAGGGCTGGAAGCGGCGGTTGCTGCAAACTTGAAAAAGATACGGACGGAAGGAGCAAGAGCAGCTTATAAGAGCTGCCTGTAAAATTTATGAAGACCATCCGTATCAATGCAGTCGACAATGTGGCAGTAGCGCTTCATCCGATTGCAAAAGGAGAATGTATTGAGTTAGACGGACAATCCGTGACCGCCAGGGAGGAGATTCCTCAGGGGCATAAGATTGCGGTGAAGTCTATAAAAAATAAGGAGCATATTGTCAAATACGGATTTCCCATCGGTCATGCTACCAAAGATGTGGAACCAGGAAGCTGGGTGCATACCCATAATATGGCGACGAACCTGGAAGGAGAGATGGAATATCTGTATGAGCCCGATATTCATTATCCGCCGGCGGTGGAGCCGGAGATGTTCCAGGGCTATCGGAGAAAAGACGGCCGTGCGGCAATCCGCAACGAGATCTGGGTAATTCCTACGGTTGGCTGCGTGAATGATGTGGCGAAGAAGATCGTGAGAGACAACCAGTCGCTGGTACAGGGGACGATTGACGGTCTTTATACTTTTCCGCATCCCTTTGGCTGCAGTCAGACGGGCCATGACCATGCCCAGACGAGAAAACTTCTGGCCGCTCTGGTGCGCCATCCAAATGCGGGAGCAGTGCTGGTGGTAGGACTTGGCTGTGAGAATCTGACCCATGAACAATTCCTGGAGGAACTGGGAGAATACGACGCAGACCGGGTGAAATTCCTCACCTGCCAGGAAGTAGAAGATGAGTTTGCCGAGGCAGAACGTCTGCTGAAAGAATGTGCAGCCTACGCTTCGCAGTTTGTGCGGGAGCCGCTGCCGGTCAGTGAATTAGTCATCGGTATGAAATGCGGCGGCTCTGACGGTCTGTCCGGCATCACGGCCAATCCCACAGTAGGCCGGTTCAGCGATATGATGGGTGCCAGAGGCGGGACGACCGTACTGACAGAAGTGCCGGAGATGTTCGGTGCGGAAGGATTTCTTATGAACCGGTGTGTAAACGAAGAAGTATTCGGGAAAGCAGTGGATATGATTAACGGCTTTAAGAATTACTTTATCAGCCATAAGGAAGTAGTCTATGACAACCCCAGCCCCGGCAATCGTCAGGGAGGCATTACCACACTGGAGGACAAATCCTGCGGCTGTGTGCAAAAGGGCGGTACGGCACCGATCATGGATGTGATTGGCTACGGGGATCAGGTCGTAACAAAGGGGCTGAATATGCTCTATGGTCCCGGCAACGATCTGGTGTCGGCGACGGCTATGACGGCTGCAGGAGCCCATATGGTTTTGTTTACCACAGGAAGAGGAACACCCTTTGGGGCTCCGGCGCCTACTTTGAAGATCTCTACCAACAGCCAATTAGCGGCAAAGAAGAAGGGGTGGATCGACTTTGATGCCGGCCCGGTGGCGGACGGAGAGTCCATCGAGGACGCAGCAAAGAGGCTGCTCCGGCTGGTGATTCAGGTGGCAGGCGGCCGGAAGACCCGGACAGAGGAGATGGGATACCGCGAGATTTCGATCTTTAAGGACGGAGTCGTTTTGTAAGATATCAGACAACGGCAGCAACAGATGTGTATAGTCATCCTTTGATTTTTAGAAAAATGAGGCTGTATTTTCGGACAGCCTCATTTTTCTGCCCTGAGATAAGAACATATGTTCTGTATAAAATGATAGTATATGCGCGCTCGGTTTTTCATAGACTTGTAAGAGGGCTTACAATGAACAGACTGATTAAAAATGCGGCGGCTTTTGGATTTCTTATCCTGTTCCTTCCTTATACAATGACGCTTCTGATGAACGGCAGACAGGGGATCCATCGGGAAGAAGAACTTTCTTCGCTGGAGTATCAAGTGCTGTCCTGTCTGATGAGCGAGGACTATTCCTGGATGGAGGATGAAACGTTGGAGCTGATGGCCGTTTTGTACCGGACGGAATGTGTAAGGACAGGAGAACAGGGAAAAACCGAGGTGCAGACAGAGATCTATGAACAAAATTATGACCGTATGTATGATGCAGCAGCAAAGACAGAAGGACAGGTCATCAAGGTAGAAGGGGAGTACAAAGAACTGCCTTATCATGCGGTCAGCGGCGGAAGGACGAGAGACGGGGTTCTGCTCGGAGCGGAATATGCATATGTACTGGCGGCGGACTGTCCCGATGATAAAGAGTCGGAGGATTATCTTCAGATCTGCCGGACCTCCAGGGAGGAGCTTGGACAGATGTTGGACACAGAACTGCCGGAACATTTTCTGGAAGATATGGTCATAGAGCGGGACGGCGCGGATTATGTATCCCGTGTGGTGATCGGGGATCAGGAATGGCAGGGAGAGGCGTTTCGTTCCCTTCTGCACCTGCCGTCCAGTTCGTTTCGGCTGGAGCAGGATGCGGCCGAAGATGAGATACGCATTACGGTAAAAGGGAGCGGACATGGTTTTGGCATCAGCCTGTATACGGCGGACCGGATGATTCGGGATGGTGCAGAACTGGAGGAAGTGATTCAGAAATTCTATCAGGATGCTGTATGTATAACGATTCCCTAATCTGGTAAAAATAAGGACCAGAGGTGATGTTATGCGTAAGAATCAAAAAGGCTTTTTGATCGCACTGTGCCTCTGCATGCTTTCCGTATCCGGAATATTCGGCGTGTATCAATACCGGAAAGGGCTTTCTGAAGAACCGCAGACAGAGGTTCCAAGGCAGAATGCTCAGGTAGTGACACCGGAAGAACCGGAGAAAGAAGCGGCAAATTCAAGAGGTACTGTCGCACAGGCAGATACAGAAGAGAAAGAAGAAGAACAGGCAAAAATCGATACCGAAGAAGACATATACAAGATCGGGGAAGCAGAGCTTGCCCAGGCGGAGGATACATCAGAGGAAGAGGCACCGACAGAGGAAGAGGCGTCAGAGGAAAATCCTGCAGAGGAGGAGACCGAAGAGGAATCCGTAGAGACAGCCGGAGATCCGGAGCAGTTGTCCTTCTCGGAGAAAAGCAGGATACTTTGGCCCGTTGATGGTGATGTGATTCTGAACTACAGCATGGATAAGAGTATTTATTTCTCCACGCTGAATCAGTACAAGTATCATCCAGCTATCGTAATCAGTGCAGAGGTAGGAAGTGAAGTGCAGTGTGCTGCCAGAGGAAGAGTCAGCGATATCAAGGTCAATGAGGAGACGGGAACGACCGTTTTCATGGACCTTGGAGGCGGCTATGAGGCAGTGTACGGCCAACTGAAGGAAGTGGCTGTAGAAGAAGGAGATCTGGTAGAAGCAGGCAGCCTGTTAGGCTATGTAAGCGAACCGACCAAGTATTACACATTGGAAGGAAGCAACCTGTATTTCCAGCTTCTGAAAAAGCACAAACCTGTGAATCCCATGGGATTTATGGAATAATTGAATAGGAACCATAACACAAAAAGACCGGCCGGGGCGATCGTGCTCCGGCCGGTTCTTCTCTCTTGCAATCTACATACACGCAATATAAAACATGACAACAAAATGACAAAGGCTTCCGCCCATGACAAACAGATGAAAAATTTCATGAGAGCCAAAATATTTATGCTTTGCATTGAAAAAGGAAAGCTTCAGTGCATAGATGATGCCGCCAATGGTGTAGATGACACCGCCGGCCACAAGCCAGAGGAAAGCAGCCGTAGGCAGGGAAGCGACTAAGGGCACCATAGCCAGGACACACAGCCAGCCCATGGAGATGTAGATCAGCGAGGAAAACCACTTGGGACAGGTGATCCAGAAAGCCTTAATCAGCATACCGGCCAGAGCAGTTCCCCATACGAGCAGAAGAAGCGGATATCCAACGGAGTCCCGAAGAGGAATGACGCAAACGGGTGTATAACTTCCGGCAATCAGGATAAAGATCATCATATGATCTACTTTCCGAAGAATGCGGTTGATTTTCTCCGATATGTTCAGTGTGTGGTAGATGGTGCTGGCTCCGTAGAGCAGAATCATGCTGAAAGCAAAGACAGCCAGTGCCGGTACGGCATGACCGCCGTTATGGTATGCGGCAAGGAGCAGCAGCGGAGTCGATGCAAGGGCAGCCAGAATCATGCCGATAAAATGTGTGATGGCACTGCCGGGGTCTTTGATGGATAATGTCATAATCAGTTCCTCCTAAATATATATTCTATGTTATGTAGTATTAAAAACTATATGGTGATTTATACATATTATAACACATAAAATGGAAAAAGCAAGCATTATTTAGGATAACACCACTTTACAACTTTTTAAAAGAAATGCCGTATGAGACACTTTAAGTGTATAATAAGTTTGCTCACCAAAATACACGAAAGAAGTGATCCCATACGACAACCTTATTATACAACGACAAACACATAATTGGCAGGCTTTTTCGGTATTTTTCTGTTTATTTTTCCACGTTTGCCGCCCCTACGGCAGAAAGCCTGTTTTTACTTGTATTAGCTATATTGGCGATGGAGTCCGCAGATTCCATCCGTTCCCTGTACAGACATTTTTTGTCTGGCATAACTACAAAATCGCTTAATGCTTTTTACTATGCCTGCTCTTATGCAAAAGTGGACTGCTCTGTTTTTATGAATGTTACCGCAAGGCTGGCCCTGCACCTGGTTCCGGCAGACCTGAGGTCACAGCCTCTCTTCCTGTGCATAGATGACACCATGGTCTCAAAGTTCGGAAAGAAATTTGAGGATGTGTCAAAACTGTTTGACCATGCGGCGCATAATGGTTCCAATTACTTCAACGGGCACTGCTTTGTCAGCCTTATGCTGTGTATTCCGGTATGGGGTCGGGATCGGATCTCTTACCTTGCCGTCCCGCTGGGGTACCGTATGTGGCAGAAGAAAGAATCAAAACTGGAGCTGGCCTCAGCCATGGTACGCCAGGTGATGCCGGAGTTTCATACGCAGAAGAATGTCATCATCCTGTGTGACAGCTGGTATGTGAAGCAGAATCTTGTGTCTGTCGTAGAGGAATATGAAAACCTTGACCTGATCGGCAATGCAAGGGCAGATTCCGTTATCTATGACCTGGCACCTTTGCCCACAGGCAAAAAGGGCAGGCCGGCAAAACATGGCCGCCGCCTGTCAATAGACCGCGACTTTACCCTTTCCACCGAAAAGGTGGGCGATTATTATACGGGATACCGCCGTGTGCTGACAAATATCTTCGGAGCACGGGAAGTTATGGCCTATGTAACCTGTACCGGGAAGGAAAATGGCACAAGAAGGCTGTTTTTCAGCACTATTTTCCCTGCGCAGCTGCAGATCTTTTGCGCATGGCAGGAGAAAGCGCCACTTAACCGGACGGGAAGCGGGTGGATGCCGTACATCCCCCTGTTCCTGTATTCGTTCCGGTGGAACATAGAAGTAAGTTACTATGAGCAGAAATCTTTCTGGTCGTTATGCGCATACATGGTCCGCAGCCGGAAAGGGGTGGAAATGCTGGTGAATCTCATCAATATCAGCTACTGCGCCATGAAACTGTTGCCTTATATGGAAGAAACCTTGTCACAGTACAGGGGTGGCAGTGTACAGGAGTTCAGGTTTGCCCTTAGCGAGCAGGTAAAGCGGCAGATATTTTATGTAAACTTAGTGCAGAACATCGAAAACCACATAAAATCAACAGCTCTTATCAAAGCCTTGCAAAGGCTATGTCTAAGAGAAACAGCTTAGCTTAAAAGTTGTAAAGTAGTGTAGGATAAAACAGCGGAAAAAAAGGCAGCCGCATTTTAGATTGTGCGACTGCCTTGCCGATGCATTGGGGTATAATATTTTTAGAAAATTCTCCGTACTGCCAGCACATTTTTATGCGTAGCAGAAGAATATTTGATGCCGGTGGACGGGCTGCTGGCATGTACGATGGTGTTGTTCCCCACATAGATGCCTACATGACCGCTGTAGCAAACGATATCGCCGGGCTGAGCTTCTGCAAGGCTGACACCGTAACCGCAGCTTCTAAGAGCTGTAGAGCTGTGCGGAAGGCCTACGCCGAAGTTTGCATATACGCTCATGACAAATCCGGAACAGTCGGTTCCGTTGGTCAGACTGGAGCCGCCGTATACGTAAGGGTTGCCGACGAACTGACTTGCAAATCCTGCCACTGCATTGCCGGAAGCACTTCCGCCGCCGCTGCCGCCGACAGGACCGGAATTGCTTTTGGAACCGCCCTGGCTTCTTACTTTGGACTGTGCTGCCTTCTGAGCGGCCTGACGATCTGCTTCTTCCTTCGCCAGACGGGCTTTTTCTTCCTCTCTGGACTCTGCATAGACATAATCGGTTCTCAGATCAACATAGTCCTTGGAAACCCATCCGTCACCTTCTTCGATGGACACCTTTACAAAATCCTCTGTCTCATCCGTGACAATCAGTTCCTCTGCCATGGGAATCAGACCAAGAATAGAAGAATCCGTAGTCGCTTCCTGGCGAACCCGCAGGGTTTCCGTCGTTACAACGGCTACTCTGGTACCGGCTTCCTTTGCCAGCGTATCGGCATCTACGCCGATGGCAACATAATCATTCTTTACATATCCATGTACATTGCCGGAGTTAATCAGATACCATCCGTTCTCCTCCGCCTCTACCGTACCTACGGACTTGTCATAGAGCTTGCCAAGAACTTCCCCTTCTTCGCTTGGCTCGCTGCGGACATTTACGTAGCTGGAAACTTTTGCGATACAAAATCCCGTATAATTGTCTTTTACAACCTCACCGAGAACGCCAGCCATCTCATTGTCTGAAGTGTCTGATTCATCCAGAGAGGAGGTGATGCCCCCTGACAGTGCCAGTGAGATCTGTGCTGCATCTGCCTGCATGGGCTGAATAACGAACAGTCCGGCAGCCAGGCAGATCAATAACCCTTTTCTTATCATATGTACCCTCCAACATAATCTTTACAAAAATATATTAAATATTACGAATTTATTACAAATCACAATGCAATTATAACAATTCATTACGCCTTTGTCAACCGAATCGCGGATTTTTATTCTAGGAATATGTAACAAAATAATTGGAAAAACAGGCAGGATCCTTGACAAATCTTAAGAAAGAGTATAAAATAATAACGATTATTGTTATTAATAATTGATACGTATCTGAATTTTTTCCGAAATCGCAGGATATTTTTCGGTCGGATGCGGAATGATCCGGAAGTTTGACAGTTTACCTCCTTCTTCTACACAAATGCAATTCCATTTTATCCCTTATTTTAGCTGGTTTTCCAGCTTTCTTTTTTGTCAAATTTTTGAAATGTTTTTGTAGCTATTTTTAGCTATATGTGTTATAATAAGGGTTGGAGGTAT
>CAJTDB010000020.1 GCA_910574965.1 Lachnospiraceae bacterium
GTTTATAGTAAGTTGGTTAGGGGTCGGTTTTCCGTCCAACGCAAAGGTCGGTTTTCCGTCCTTATGAGGGTCGCTTTTCCGGCTATCAGAGGGTCGGTTTTCCGGCTGTATGGCGGTCATATGGTCGGAAAACTGTACCACTGGCACTTGCGGTATTTTCACATAAAGGCGGTTCGGTGCGGAGAAGCCCCGGCGTTCCCTCACCAGAAGCCCGGCAGCGTCCAGCTCGTTCAGTGCGGATTTTATGGCGGTTCTTCCTTTATCCAGCGTTTCCGCTATCTCCGAAACAGGATAGACAATATACGTCCTGCCCTCGCTGTCCTGCCAGCCGTTCTTCTGTGAGAGGGTGGTACGGTCTAACAGCAGCGCATAGAGCAGCCTTGCGGTATATGACAAGTCCATTTTCAGCAGAAAACAGGGATAAGGGAAAAACTGCGGCATTGCGGTGTCGGCTGTGATGTAATCGGTTATGGTTCTCACCTCCTGTCTGTGGCTTCTGTTACGCAATTAAAGCGGCTTTTCCGGGGGTAAAGGATAAATGTATCGGCTACCCTTTGAGGGCGGTCAAAAAAGCCTTGATTTATGGGCTTCTTTCATAGCCTAAATGCGTAGAAAGGTGGTATCTTTTCCGCTGACGCTCGGCTTCTTTCCGGCGGCGCACTCTTGCGGCGCAATCCGGGCAGTATTTCCCCCGGTTGGATTTGGGGAGAAAATACCCGCCGCACTCGGTACAGCGTTTCCTGTCTGCCCGGTGCAAAAGGGCGGCTTCCAGTTTCCCGTCCAGCGGCAGCACGGCGGCAATGAACCAGCGGCACATAAGGGAATAGCTGATACTCTGTACACATACGCAAGGCTCGCCGTTATCCAGCAGGATACAGTTGCCGTTATCGTAGTTGCAGCACTCATGCACAAGCCGGCACGCCGCCCGGTACTGGCGGTAGTCCATTCTTGGTATCTTTGCGCCCATGCCCTCAACGCTCCCTTTCCGGCTTCCTGTCCGGGTACAGCTTCCCGGCGGCTACGGCGGCATGGCTCTTTATCTTGATTTCGCCCCGCCCCTCGCTGGCTCTTGCGTTCCTGTAGCCCTCATCAGAGAGAAAATAGCGGTGACGTTCCCCCGGAAATCCCACGGGGCTGTCGCTGGTCTTTACGTCAAGGACTATCATGTGGCGGGTTTCGGGGAGAAAACGCTCCATGCCCGTCAAGTCGTGTCCTTGCATGACTGGCTGCTGTGCCTTTGCTTCAGCAAGCCGCCGCCGGATAGAGTTCTCATGCCCCGCAAGGAAACGGGCTTTGTTGTCGGCGATAAACTGGCTGCATTCCGGCTCCGGTATCTTTTGCAGCTTCTCTATGGAGTTCTCCATGATTACCCTTGTCAACAGGTCTTTTATCACGGGTACGGTTTCTTTCATGCCGCCTATGGTTTCCGCTTTGGTGGGTGCGGCGTACTGGTAAATCATTTCAAGCTCGCTGTTCGTAAATCTCATGGCATTACCTCCTGTGGCTGTTTTGTTATCGTTCCTGTTCGTGTTTTTTCTGCTGGCTCGGTGCGCCCCTCAAAATCTGCCCGATATTGCCCTTGACGGTCTGCAATTCCCGGACGTTCTCTTTCTTCTCCCGGTACTCGTTGTAAAGGGCGTTTTTCTCCTTGGTAAGCTGCTCAATCTCGGTCTGTAATGCTTTGGACGCTGGCAGCTTGGAGATTCCCTGTGCCTTGAAATACCGGGCGGCGGATTCGGAAATGATAAACTCGCTTTCATGCTGCTCCCGGTAGGCTCTCCGGGCTTTCTCCGTTTTCTGCGCCCGCAATCCGTCACGGGCTGGCTTGGTCTTGATGTACGCTAATAGCTGTTTCTGCAAGTCTTTTTTCTCCCGTAAAGTGCTTTCCACGGCTTTCAGTTTCCCGGTGGTTTCATGCAAGCCCACACTGGCGGCGGCAAGGGCGGCTTCCAGTTCCTCCGGGGAAGAAAAGCCGGATTCCTCGTAAATGCTCATGGTCGCTGCCATTTGTTTTAGGTTATGGACAGCCGCCCAGCGGTCATATCCTATGCCCTTGCCCTCGGCTCGCTTGGCTTCCCGGTCTACCATGCGCTGTACGCTGTCCTGTTTCGGTGCGTTTATAGCGGCTTTGTTGCGTTGTAGACGGTCTTTTATGCTGTGGGGGTATTCCTGTTTGGGTAGGGGCTTTTCGGCGGTTCTTGCAGCGTTCTGTGCGTTTTGGGAGAGTGTTTCCAGTACGGCGGCACGGTCAAAATCATCACCTAATTTCCGGGCGGTGATTGGCTTCGTCCTGTCCGGCGTGAGATAACTCAATCTCCCCCGGCTCTCCTTGACGGTCACGCCCTGTTGTAACAGCTTCCCGGAAAAGTCCTCAAAGGAAACGGCAGAGGACAGGGCGGTGCGGATCGTGCGCCGTAGCTTCTCCTTGTCGGTTTCAAATTTCGTAAGTTTGGGCGGCTCACCTGCGGTGGCAAGGGAAGCGTTCTCTTTATCCAGTGCGGCTTGTCCTTTCCGTTTCGCCCAATACTCACGCTCGGTAACTCGGTTCTTGCTCCCGTTCAGCAAGTCAATCTGATAGAGGTTTTCCCGGTGGCACATCTCCATGACTTCCGCTTTGAAATACTCCATAGCTGCGTCCGTACAGCGGTGCTTACAGCCCTCCCTTGTGTCGGCTGGTCTTTCCATGTAGGGAAGTAGCGGCACTTCCGCAATCCGCAAAGAATTGATTACGATATGCACATGAATGTTGCCGCTGTGGTTATGTCCGTCCGGGTGGGTGCATACAAGGGCTTGGTGTCCGGGGAAATGCGTCTTGCAAAATTCCTCGCCCAACTCCTGCGCCCGGTCTACGGTCAAGCCGTTGTCGGCAGCGTCACGGGGGTCAAAGCTGATAATATAGTGATGGCTCTTTACGTCCTCCCGTTTCTGGTTCTTGCCGTATTTGAGATTGGAGCGCATACACGCTATGGCGAAATCCTCGCCGCCGCAATTCAGAGAGGAAATGCGGTAATCGTCACGGGAGATAAGCCG
The DNA here is from genome assembly GCA_910574965.1 of Lachnospiraceae bacterium. GTDB lineage: Bacteria > Bacillota > Clostridia > Lachnospirales > Lachnospiraceae > Hominiventricola. The sequence continues at coordinate 3,031 of CAJTDB010000020.1, forward strand.
CCCGTTTTCATCCAGTGTGGGCTTCATGGTAAACTCGTCATGCTCAAAGGTTAGGTACTGTTCAGCCGCCCCATAGTCGGCATTTTTAGAGCTGATATGTTTGAACGTTGCCAACGGCTTCACCTACTTTCTGCAAGACTTCAAACTTTAAAGCGGCAAGCTCGGCTATGGCGGCTCGTACCTCTTGGGAGAGGGCGTTATAGGGTGCGCCGTACTCGTTCAGACAGCGGGCAATCTGATTCAGATTCCCGCCGATTTTCCCGTACTCGGCTGTGAGCTTTCCAACGGCAGAAAGTAATTCATCATTGACCGGGGAAACGGTAATGACCGGGCGTATTCGTGACTTGGTAAGGGCTTGCCGGATAAACTCGGCTTGGCTCATTTTGCAGAGGGAAACACGCTCGGAAAACTCGGCGTATTCTTCCTCGGTCAAGCGTGTCTTGATTACCCGGTGGCGGTGGGGCGTGTTGTATCTTTTCATGGCTGTGAACCTCCTTTCGTGGGTGGATTTTTTCAAGCGGCGCAAGCCGCAAAAAGGCGGGCTTGGGGTGGCAACCCCAACAAGATTCCCGCAGGACAAATTGAGCCGATAGGCGAAATTTGGTACTGTGGTAGAATCTTGCTCTTAAAAAATGGCGGTTTCCTCTGTGCTGGCTTCCCTCAATACCTTTAGTGCCGCAAGCGGGGATTTTGCCAAAACAACAGCGATATTTCTCTCGCTAATACCTACAAACCAGCAAAAAGGAAAATGGACGTTGATTTGCAGAAATTCCCCCTCATTCCTTACAACACCACGCAAGCCCGAATAGGTGGGAATTTTTGAAAATTTCTTCTCGCTCGCCCTCCACGGACAGCTTGCGGATTTGTCAAACGTGAGAGGGAATTTCTTTCTATCCCCTTTGCACGGCATAATACCTACGATTTTTGAAAATGCCAAAAATGGACGCAAAAAAACAGGAAACCTTTTCTTGATTTCCTGTCTTGGTATGCCGTTTCTATGTAGCGACGGTTATTCAGTTTTGTGGTATGGCTGTTCATCAAAACGGAACTTGAACAATGCGGCAACAAGCCGGGATTTTATACTGTCCTCGGTATCTCTGTCGATATGCCCGTTTTCAATGGCGGCGATTCGGATTCGCTTGCTGTAATGCCGTAAAACCTCGTCCACGGCTTCCGGCTCGCCGCTGGTCGCCCGGACAATCGTTTCATAGGGTAAAAGGTTCGGATTCCCCATGTGAAAGCACCTCCATTTCTTTGTGCAGGAGCTGTAAAGTCCTGCGGATTTGATACCCGGTGGTACTCCGGCAGCGTCCGTACATTTCCCCGATTTCCTGCTGTGTGTAATGCCCGAAAAAGTAAAAGAAAATGATTTCCCGGTTCTTCTCTGGCAGGGATAACAGGGCAGCGGCAAGCTCCCCATTGGTGAGGATAACTGTCTGACCGCATACCGTAATGGGGTATTCTTCATAGGGTGCTTCAAAATATTCGTCTGTTGTGCCTAATGGGTAAAACTTTTCTTCTGTGAGGTATTCAAGGGATATTTCCTTTTGCCGCCGCCTGCTCCTGTCACGCCATGCGTTGATAGCCGCAAAGCGTATGACGGTCTTGCAATAGCCGTTGAAAGTATACATGATGTGTTCTCTGTATGCTTCTGTGCAAGGCATAAGCGATTCCCCCTTTCTCCCACATGGGGCGGTGCGTAGTTTACAGTTCCGTATATGAAATTTGTGTTCCGTTATAGTTAATAGTTAAGGACACATTTTGCTGAATCTCAAGCAGTACATAGTTTCCAGTTGTAGTACCCATATCAAAAACATTTACCGTACCACTATTACGGTCTGTGTAAATTTCCGGCTGGAAAGTGTAATTGTAAGGCAAGCCGCCAAAATAGATATATTGATACCCGGCACTTTTAATTACATACCATGTTTCTGTATCGCAAGAGCTTATAATATCCCTAAGTTCTTCTGAAAGTTCTTCCTTTGTTACTCTGACACTTCTTCCAATATTTTGGTCTTTTAACGGCACATCTGAATTATCAAGTGAATCTTCTTTTTCCAGTGGCACTTCTAATTGGTTGTCCGGTGAATACTCGTCCATATCATAAAGCAATTCATCTGCTTCTGATTCTGTAAGATATTCAACATTTGTAATGGAATTATTTTTATCCCGTAACACACGCAAATCTATACTTCCCTCGTTATCAAAAATAAAATTTTCAAAAGAGCCATTCATTCGTAAGTCCATAAAAATTCTGACACGTTCACCGTGATAGTAGTAAATACCGTCTGTGACAGTGATTCCATGCTGTGCGTATTCTGTGGAATATTGATTCTCCGTTTTCTCTGTTTTATTTTCAGTTTCTTTTATATTTCTATCCGATTCGGTTTTTATTGATACTTCATTCGGCTTGCCATTATCTTTCAAAACTAAGTTATTGTTAGTCGCAGGAGAGGCGGCATACGCACCAGTCACAAAAAAACAAACGCAAACTAAAACAGAGAAAATAGCGGTAATGGCAATAATGCCCTTTGATTTTTTCTTAAATTTCATAATAGCACCTAACCTTTCTTTTAACTGTTCTGCTCCCTCTGTCAAAGTGACAGAAGCTAAAGAACTTTTGTAGAGATTGTTTGACTGCAAAAAGGAAATCAGAGTATCTCCATATTCACGCCTTGCTTTGTCGTCAAGTATGGATATAACTTTTTCATCACATGACAATTCACAAGATTTATTCACTTCCTTTTCCAACAAATATACAAAAGGATTGAACCAATGGGCGCAGACAACAATCTGTATCAGCCATTTGTAGAACATATCCCTCTGCTTGTAGTGAATCAGCTCATGCACAAAGATATAAGACAATTCTTTATCGTCCAATTCGCAGGCTGGTAAAACAATTCTTGCACGAAAGAAGCCAATCATTATAGGGGAAGCAATCAACGGATTGCGGGATAGCTCCACTCTTGTTTTGATATTCAGTTTTTCTTCACAATCAGATAGCAAATTCAAGGTTTTAATATCCGATACTTCTGTACTACCCGCTTTGATGTATTGGATAAAGCCTTGGTAAATCGTTATCTTACGCACAAATAGAACCAATGCAAATACTGACCAGATAAAAAACAGGCAGACGTATCTGTTAAATGGCTCACGCATAGCGGCGGCTATATCCCGGTCTGCCTGTATTGGCTCTGTTTTACTGTTATCTGTATTTGCGGGAGCTGGTACATTCGGGCTTGTAGGGATTTCATTTGTTATCACTGTTGTGCCGGGCTTTTCAAACAGGCTCCCAACAATCGTAGTATCGGGAGTAAAAGGAAGTAAAAACCGCAACGCAACAATTATCCAGATATAGTATTGCCATCGCTTGCTGAATCTGCTTTTATATAGCGGTTTCAATCCCAAAATGAGAAGTAATAACAGTGTGCCGGAAACAGACAGCGACAATAATATTTTCATAAATTCATTCATTTTCTTTTCTCCAAAACGATTCAATTTCTTTCAACTCGTCTGCTGAAAGAATATCCTGCCGCAACAAAGTTGACACTAAATTTTTCACATTCCCGCCGTAGACTTTATCAAGAAAGCTGTGGGTCTGCATGGTCTGATATTCTGTTTCTGTTACCATAGCCACATACTCATTCTTCCTGCCGATTTTTTTGACTTTTAAGAACTTTTTTTCTCCTAATCGGGAAAGCAGTGTGAGTACGGTATTATTCTTCCATTCGTTCTTGTCTTTCTCCAATTCCTCCATGATGACGGAGTATAAAGCTGCCCCTCCATTCCTCCAAATGATTTTCATTAGTACCAATTCGGATTCAGAAATTTGCTGTGCCATTTTGTCCTCCTTTTACCTTAACATTTTGTGGGTGTATGAATATCTTAACACTTTGTAGGTGATAATGCAATACCCTAAAGGAAATTTAAGAATTTATAAAAAGATATGAAAGATAGGGGGGGATTCCGTAGTAGTCGGCACTGTGCGTAATGTGCATAACTTGCTATCTTATGGAGTTGTGGGAAAGTCTGTTTGCAGAATGTGGGAAAGCTGCACTTTAGCTTTTCCATGTTCTGTGAACGGACTTTTCCATGACGGAATAGCAAGTTATACACATTTCCACGGTGCTTGTCTTTTGGTCTTTGGTTTCTTTGGTTCGGAATAGTGTGGTGCTGGCGGTCTATCTCTTGTTTTCGGTTGCTTGCTTCTTTACCGTACATGAGCATTCAACTCGGTGTTGACGCAGAAAAGAAAAATACAGAGCGGGAAAGGCAAAGAGCGGAGAAGGCTGAAGCACGAATCCGGGAACTGGAACAGATGCTGAACCTCTAATGCATCGGCACCTGCTACGATATAATTCTGCTCTGTAAGATCTGCTGGAAATACCCCTTCTTTTCTGATATACTGTTCTTCAAGGCGGACCGCCGGCAGAGAGCTCTGCCAAAGATTACTCCATATCATAAAGCTGTCCGCTGCCGCAAACCGCATCTTTTCCAGACAGGTGCGAAACCATACAAGGAGGAACCAACCATGGTATATAAGACAAAAGGAACCTGCTCCCAGGCCATTAAGGTAGAGGTGGAGAATGATATCATCACTTCCGTTCAGTTTGTCGGCGGATGTGCAGGCAATACTGCCGGCATCTCCAAGCTCGTTGTCGGAATGAATGTAGATGATGTGATAGGAAAGTTAGAAGGCACCCTATGCGGAACGCGTCCTACTTCCTGTCCCGATCAACTGGCTAAGGCACTGAAACAGCTAAAAACAGAACAGGCATGAACTTCTCTATAAAAAGGTATCCCCATCTGAAAGATGCGAGGATACCTTTTTTGTGTGTGGACGTTGTAAACTTGCAGTTCATATGCTGTTATCGGTTCTTTAGTAAGTTACAAGTTTACGTTTTCATTTGTTTGGATTCGGTTTGAATCCCTTTCCTTTATTCAGTTTTACTTTGGACTCGGTCTGAGTCCCTTACCCTTATTCAGTTGTATTTTGGACCCGGTCTGAATCCCTTACCCTTATTTAGTTGTAATCACGAACTTATTGCATAAAAAACATGTGTTTTCCGTTCCCGTGTAAAAAACATTTTGAAGAATAAAAGTGTTGTTTACTGCATCGCGTATGTATTTGGTCCGTTCTGCACAAAACGGACGTCAACATGGACTTGCAGTAGGCAGGTGTACGGATGTCCGAACCGGAGTGCAAACATCCGACGGGGTACGCCGCCTTACGTGTTGGAATAAGGCAGCGTATTCAGTATGTTGCTATTCTATGTTGGTGATCAGTCAAAATAGATAGCGTTTGTGCAAGTAGTAGTAGTTTCTGTGAATCCATCCTGGGTTGCAGAATGGACTCCTTTAACACTATAATACTTATCTCTGGTTACCTTGTATGGACCGCTTTCTGTAGTGGCGACCGAACCATTCTCTACAATAGCAGTCCAATAGTCCAGCGTATGCCATAACTCTTCGCCGTTATCGCTTTGGTCCAGATAGATCCGCAGATACACTCTGTCGCAATCCGTCTTTGCCAGCGTATAACCATCGCAAAGGGCATATCCGACATCGCCTTCTGTCAGTTTGGAAATTCCCGTCATCAGATACATGCCACGGCCGACACCATACCAGGTATCTGATGCCTGCGTCTCCTGTACATCATATACATGATAGCCTGCAGGAGTTACCTCCTCTGCACAAACTGTCAGACCACTGCAGGAAAGCAGCAGCCCGGACATGGCCAATGCCCCCCTGCGCTTCCAGCTCCCCATGATAATCACCTCCCTCCCAATAAATTTTTGTAGGCCTACATTATAATAACGATTCAGGATCAGTTTTTTGACAATTTTAGACATTTTTTATTGCAATATTTTCTAAAATTTTTATAAACTCTTCTTTTCCGATTACACCAATGACTGAATAATATGTATCCAAATATTCAAAAGAGGTTGTATAATATACTTCTCCATTATCATCCAAGTACTCAGAAACTTCTACATCAAGACCACAGGATACTACATCTATCGTGTCAGAATGTATTCCATCTGACCGGTTATTTATTGTTGCATTTTTAACATCTTTACTTATATAAACATATATTTTATTTTCATTCATTTGATAACTTACTAATGCACTTTTTTCACCTCTTTTTATCCAATATTCCGATATATATATTCCTTCCGGTTGATATCCAAGCCTAACTGGCACAACTCCCAATTTTTCTGTAATCTCCTGGCAAACTTCTTCCTCGTTATATTCTCTTTCCTTCGTCTCCGTATTATCAATCTTTGTAGTCTTTCCATTCCCCAAATCAACTTCCAAAATCTCCGGTTTATACAACTTCGTACCACTGCCTACCAGCCCCATCCCCACACAAGCCACCGCAATCGCTGCAACTGCCGCGGCCACCCTCCGGCGGACGCGGAGCTTTTTGCCGGCAAGCCTTCTTTTCTCGATCTCTCTGTGAATATCCTGAAGCCTCTCCATTGGCATCTCAATATTCTGAAGCTCTTCCGACTCCATTAGCAGTTTTTCTCTTTCATCTGCCATTGCCATCAGGTCCTCATCAATCCGGTCCTGCAGCCATTGATCCATCTCATCATGTCCACGCTTCATAATCTCTGTTAATCCTTTACTGTCAGACGCTAATAAGCTTTCCCGACATAAACAGGGAATATCTTCTCTCGTCGATCTGTATTATTATTTTATCCTAACTCTTATTTCCTGCACCTTACCTTATAACCATCTGCCTGGTGTAGACAACACTCTCCTTTGGATCTATAATCATCCATATAACCCCAAGGAGGAATATTTCATGAAACATATCATACTTACCGGCGGAGGGACTGCCGGTCATGTGACCCCTAATATCGCTCTGCTTCCCCGGCTGCGCGCCGCCGGCTATGACATTTCCTATATCGGTTCCAGGGAGGGAATTGAAAAAAAACTGATGGAATCTCAGAAAATCCCCTATTATGGAATCTCCTCCGGAAAACTCCGCCGTTATTTTGACTGGAAAAATTTTACGGATCCTTTCCGGGTCCTCAAAGGCTTTTCAGAAGCATCTTCCCTTATGAAACGCCTGAAACCGGATCTTGTCTTCTCCAAAGGCGGTTTTGTATCCGTCCCCGTCGTTATGGCTGCCAAACGCCGCCACATTCCGGTTATCTGCCACGAATCGGATCTGACTCCGGGCCTTGCCAACCGGCTTAGTATGCCCGCCGCCACAAAAATCTGCTGTAATTTCCCGGAAACCCTTGAGCATCTGCCCAAAGAAAAGGCAGTCCTGACCGGCTGTCCCATCCGCCGGGAACTTCTGCAGGGAAAACGGGCGGCCGCCCTGACGCTGACCGGATTTCTCCCCGACAGGCCTGTTCTTATGGTTATGGGCGGAAGTTTAGGAGCCGCCGCCGTGAATCAGGCTGTCCGAGATGCTCTGCCGGAACTTTTAAAAGACTGGCAAATCATTCATCTGTGCGGCAAAGGAAAGCTGGACGAAAATCTTCTTCATACAAAAGGCTATGTACAATATGAGTATATACAAAAAGAACTCCCGGATTTGTTTGCCCTGTGTGACCTGGTAATCTCCAGAGCCGGAGCCAACGCCATCTGCGAGCTTCTGGCCCTTCGAAAACCGGCACTTTTGATTCCTCTCTCCGCAAAAGCCAGCCGCGGCGACCAGATCCTCAATGCCCGCTCCTTTGAACGGCAGGGATTCTCCATGGTTCTTGAAGAGGAAAACCTAAACAGCCAGACACTTCTTCAGGCAGTTTCACATCTGTCCAGCCATCGCAGCGATTATATAAATGCCATGGAAGGCTGCGCACAAACTTCTGCTGTAGATGTCATTTTCTCCCTGATCGAGGAAACCATATCCTGAACGTATGTTCCATCAGAAAGGGACCCGCTACCTGTCCCTTTCTGAATATTCGTTTTCGTACCACTTTCTCAGTTGTTCCCGTCCTCTCTGTCTCCATTTTCCCACCAGAGACTGGCGAATGCCTTTCTTTTCACTGATTTCTTTATCGCTCATATGCCCCACATATTTCAGGATCAACGCATCATACCAGTCTCTTTTCTCCATTTTCAGCCGGAAAAGTACATTGTATTTCCTTCTGCTCTCTTCCCGCTCCTCCGCAAGAAGCACTGTATCCAGGCGAAGATCCGGAACTTCTGTCTTCTCCGGTTCCAACCCGATAATCGTCTGAATCTTCCCGCCTCTTTTTAAATGATCCAGCGCCAGATGTTCGGACACAACCAAAAGCCACTCCCGAATCCGCTCATGATCCACCTTCTCCCGCTTCTCGGACAAGCGGATAAACGTCTCCTGGCACAGATCTTCTGCTGTATGATAATCCACGTACAAAATGATATTCCGAAACACCATATCCTTGTACTGCACAAAGTAATCATCCAGACGATGATCCTTCTCATTCATAAATCCCCTCTGAAACCTCCATCACCGGAAAACACCATTTGCACCTTTGCTAGATTATATCAAAATCACTGAAAAATGTCCACCTGGCACATACCGGATCTTCAGAAGGAAGATCAGTCATCTTTTCCCTTGTCCTCTTCTTCGTACCATTCTCTTAACTTTTCCTTGGCTCTCTGCCTCCATTTTCCAATCAGCGACGCTTTTACGCCTTTCCTTTTGCTGATCTCCTTATCGCTCATGTGTCCCACACAATGCCAGATCAGCGAATCATACCAGTCCTGCTTTTCCTGTCTCAGCCGTTTCAGTACCCGGCATCTGAGCCGGCTCTCCTCCCGTTCCGCCGCAATCAGTTCTGTATCCGAACGAAAGTCGACAATTTCCCCTGTACCGACTCCCAGGCCCAGGTAGACTTTGTATTTCCCGCCTTTCTTCAGGTAATCCTTTGTCAGATTATCCGATACTTCCAGAAGCCATGCTTTCATCTTTTCCGGCTCCACACGTTCCAAGTCCTCCGACAGACGGATGAAAGTTTCCTGACACAGATCCTCTGCCGTGTGATAGTCCACATGCAGGCAGATGTTCCGGATGACCATTTTACTGTATTTTACAAAGTAATGATCCAGGCGGCGATCTTTCTCCCTCATAAATATTTACCGATATCCTCTCACTGGCTGTCTACCAGTCGCTTTATCTCCTGCATATCTTCTGGTGTTGTCTTACCCGGTTTCCAGAGGATGCCTGCATGATCGTTCTCATATCTGGGAATCAGATGTAAGTGAAAATGAAAAACGGTCTGCCCTGCTGCTTCCCCGTTGTTCTGGATCAGATTGAGTCCATCTGCACGCAGTGCCTTCTTCATCCGGCTCCCAATCCGTTTCGCCCGGACCAGAACTTTCTCTGCAGCCTCATCCTCAAGTTCAAAGAGATCTTTGAAATGTTCCTTTGGAATGAGAAGTGCATGTCCTCTTGTCGCAGGCCCCAGATCCAGGATCACCCGAAAATCCTCATCCTCATAAAGAGTTGTGGAAGGAATTTCTCCGTTTGCAATTTTGCAGAATATACAGTTTTCGTCTCTCATAAAATTGACCTCCTATTTGTAGTTCCGTATCTGCCTCAGAAACATTTCAGGCAGATACTGTTTTATAGTTCCATGTCTGTCCCGGAAATGCCTGAAACAGACACGGTCTGCAGTTCCCAATGTCGCTTTCTGTCGAAATTTGTCGAACGATTTTATTTGCCATTTTTTGACATTTCTGCTATATTATTTACAGGGAGTGATGAAGTTGCTAACTTATGACGAGCAGGAAAAAATGACACGTCTGATGGCAAAGGATAAAAATTTCCATGAACTAATCACCGCCATGAAGAACGACCATCATCTTACGCTTTCCCAGATTTCGCATGAGATTCGTAATCCTCTCACCTATATGGACAGTTCTATCCAATGGATACAGCGTATGCATCCGGAAGTTGAGAGCTTCGAATTCTGGGGACAGATGAAACAGGATCTTCAGTATATGAAAGTACTTTTAGATGACATCTCCGTCTTCAACAATGGAGAACAGCTAAGCATCAGTAAAATCGACCCAAAGGATTTTGCCTGTGACCTGAAAGACACGCTCCTTCCGGATCTGCTGGACAAGCACATCCCGCTCCTTATTAAGCTGGATGACACTTATCCCGATTTCTACGGCGATCCGGTCCGGCTGAAGCAGGCTTTCATTAACCTGATTAAAAATTCCATTGAGTCCATCACCGGACGGGGACGCATTACACTGAAGGTATTCACTCACGACAAACGGCTGATGATTGCCGTCAAAGACAACGGCTGCGGGATTTCGGCAGAACATCAGCAGACCATTTTCCGTCCTTTTGTAACTTATAAGGAAAATGGCACAGGACTTGGCCTCTCCATCGTCCGACGCATCATTTCCGCACACCATGGTACCATCCATCTGCGCTCGGAAGTCGGTAAAGGAACAGAAGTCCAAGTACATCTTCCACTATTGCCAGTATCTCATATTTGTATATAATTATCCCAGAAGGGTTTTATAAGGGGGAGGACAATTCTCCGCTGCCTTCCCCTCTTATGAAGCCCGCATCTACATTTTTCTCAATGATTTTTCGGATATGATCCCACAAAACTTCTGAGCCTTCATGTGTTCTTACATTTCTGGACATGATCTGTTCTTTGCGTACGCCATGCTCCCGCCAGGACTTTCCTTTGGCCTGATCGGTCAGAAGAACCGGCTGGATCTTGTCTAATGCATTGGCAAATTTTGCTTCCGGCGTCTCCATAGCTTCAAATTCATCCCAGAGTTCTCTAAGATATGCACCCTGATCTTCCGGGAGCAGTCCATAGATCCGGTCTGCTGCGCGCAGCTCCCGCTCTTTCTTTGTCTCATTTCCCTGCACATCATATGCATAAGTATCCCCTGCATCGATTTCCACCAGATCATGAGTCAGAACCATCAGAACTGTTCTGGCCATATCAATGGGTTCGTTGGCATATTCGCTCAGAATCATGCACATAAGTGCCAGATGCCACGCATGTTCCGCATCGGTTTCCCGGCGGCTTCCATCTGCCAGATAGGTCTGCCGCACAATCTCTTTTTGTTTGTCAAGCTCCATCAGAAAACGAAGCTGCTGTTCCAGCCGTTTCATAGGACGATTCCCCCTTTTTCTCCTTTATATATCGCCCAAGCTTCCAGTCCGGATGCGGAATATATACTTTTCTGTCCTGCTGCCCGGCAGATACGATCTCATCTGCCTGCTCCGGATGAAGGAGAAGCAGCTCCTTTTTGCTCTTCGGCATCTGCTTGATCCGATACTCCAGTTTCGCCGCAAGGGACCAGTTGTCCGTCTCCCATACCATCTCCAGCGACAGCATCTTATGGCTTCTGGTATACTTGGCACCGGAACTTTTCCGGTAAAAATGTTCCTGCATTCTGCGTCCTACATCCGTTGTAATACCTGTATAAAGGGACTGATCGGTACAGCGGATCATGTAGATATAGGGCATCTGTCCGCTCTCTTTCTCACCATATGTATTCGATTCCAGTGTTCTTTTTGGTATTCGAAAGCATCTTCCTCCACATAGTCTACGGCAAAACCCGCCTTCTCATAACAGGAAAGTGCCCGAAGATTACAGTCAAAGACCCCCAGTGTCACCTGACAGACCCCCAAAACCTCAAACGCATAAGCTGCTGCTTTTTCCAGCAGCAGATGCCCAAGCCCCTGGCCGCGTCTTTTGCTGTCCACCACAATCATGCCAAGATGCAGGCTTTCTTTTTGAAAATCCGGCCACATATACAGATGGCCGACGACTTCTCCCTGCTCATCCACGCCGGCCATTGCCCATTCATCTGTTCTTTCCTCTGACTGTTTCAGACGGCTGATGAGCTGTTCTTTGGTCAGCGGATACTGAAAGATCCCGGCGCCCCACAGAGCCATTACGCGCTCATCTTCCAGCCATGGAAGAATCTTTTCTGCATCCTGTCTTTTCAAAGGTCTTAGACGAACCATGCCTCTTTCCTCCGACTTTTATTTTTTTTCATCATAGCAACTTCATATAGGAATGTCAATTCCCAAAGGCTGCCCGGATGGAAGAAATAACCAATTATGCACGCTGTTCTTTGTTTGCTGTTGTATGGTTCGAATAGGTATCCCATGTGGGTTCATAGTCTTCTGTTGCCTGGTTTCCCCACATATCCCAGCCTTCCCGTACCCCTCTTGCAAAAAGTTCAATCCTGGGACCCTGGCTGCAGGCTTCAATGATCGGTACAATCTCATCGGGCTTGCGGCTGTGCTCCCGCTTCATCGTTCTGATGATATTCACCTGAGAGCGGGCGGGAGGCAGCGTCCTGTTAGGCGCACTGTTTTTCTTAATGCCGAACAAAATCAGCTCTGTAACATTTCTAAAGTAAAAGCCGACTCCTCTGCCGTCAGGTCCTCCGTCTTTTCGTATTTTCTCCCACACAATATTTCCTTTATATTCAAATCCCCATGCATCCATTACTTCAAGCCCATATGGAAGCAGTGCATTCGGAACCCATAAATATAAATGGGCCTTTTCGCCAGTAATGTCGACTATGGGCAGTGCCTTTATGTCCGAAACCGTCATCGTTTCATATCTGGTCAAACGTTTGTGCTCCGGAGCAACTTTCCCTGTTCGGTTCTGAAACTGCCAGGGCGGATCGGCATAAATGGTATTATATGTTTTCCCATTCGTAAAATCTTTCAAGTTTTGTATCGTGCTCGTTAAGTCTGCCATATTCTTCTATACATTCCTTTCCTATCCCTATTGCCAATACAGGGCAGCCTCCATTGCGGCGTGAATCGAGCCTGTAAAGCAGCTTGCCCATCCATGTAGTGCTCGCTCCATACTTCTTGATTAGTAATTGCCCTTTCTCATCTTTCTCCTGCCTGAAAATATCATTCAGCCCTTCTGATCTTGTTACAATCACACCGACATCAATCAGACCGCAGTCAAAATAAGTTCTCATTGCCAGCAGGTCCCGGTCAAACGTTTGATCCTTGCTGTTCCACTCCAGATCAAATGCCACTCTGTTTTTTAAAAAATCTATATTGTGACCATCGATATAACCTTTGATCGTCTCAACTTCATAAGGTTCTTCTGCAAACCGCCCTCTTCTCTGAGCCGTCTGTCTTGGATATTTTTTTACAGTCAAATCACCGCTTATCCGGATTTCCCTCCATCCATACGGATACAGTACATCATCAAACTTTTTTGGTATCGGTGACTCATTTCCTCCTGATTTCCTAATGTTTTCGATGGAAAGCTTTAATTTACGCAGGCACTCCTGCAGCTCCGACCATTCTTTTGGAAAAGCATGATGGAGTATTTCCAGTGCATGACCATAATTGTAAAACTCAAACTTATTCAGCAAATCCGAAGCTACATATTTTTCTATGTCCATACAGTATCTTCCTTTTCGCCTTTTTCCGGAAGTATGTCTACAATCTCATCCAGTGTACAGCCAAGTTCCGTACAGATTCGCGCAAGAACCTCCACCCGTACATCTTCATTTTTCCCAAGCCTCGCCATAGCATTGGTGCTTATCCCGGCTTTCTCACATAACTGCGTCTTATTCATTTTTTTATCAATCAGCAACTTCCAAAGTTTATTATAGGTAACTGCCATACATCCTCCTATAGTTACAATAAAAGCTCTTTTTCTGTTATATTACTATAGAATCTCAACTATATCAATATTTTCTTGAGTTTCTCAATCTTCCCTATCCTAAATTCCTTGCTATCTGCATAAAACATCAGGTATAATAAAAGAAATAAAAATCGCGGTAAGCACACATCCCCTACATGTCAAACAGGAGCTGCCCATGAAGATCACTGACCTTGATATCCGAAATTTTAAATCTATCCATCATATTCATCTTCAGGATATTGAAAACGCCCTGATTCTAGTAGGGCAGAACAATACCGGCAAGACTACTGTTTTAGACGCCATTCGGGCGGTAGGCGGCGCTTACCGCATCCGGCCGGAAGATTTCGGAGAAGACGGCGCCAACATTGAAATCGGCATTACCCTGTCCTTTACAGAGGATGATCTGCGGCTCCTCCATCGAAAGGGCATCGTAAGCCAGTATCGAAGATGGGACGCATGGTCCGCAGATTTTCAAAAAAAGCTTCCTTCTTATAAAGACGGACTTCTGCCCTTTACTATGACTGCCAATCGAAACGGACGCATCCGGTTAAAGGACGGATTCTCCAAACACAATCCCTGTATCCCGGAAGTCTTTCCAAAGATCTACCATGTGGACACAGAACGGAGACTGGAACAGCTTCAGAGCGATCTTCTGCTGCTGCAGGAAGATGAGATCCTTCAGCATATGCGTTCCGACTGCTGCATGTTTGACCTGGCCAAAAAGTGCAATCACTGCTTTAACTGCATCGGACTCATTGAGAAAAAACATCCGAAAGAGCTGGATGCTTTTGAGACTTCCAAGCTGCTGGATTATAAGCTTTACCAGTTGAATCTGGATACTTTTGCCAAAAAGGTCAACAAAAGTTTTCATAAAAACGGCGGGCGGGAAGAAATTCTCTATTCTATGAATCGGGATGTGGAGAAGATCCTGAAAGTTACCACCGAGATCTGGCATCCTGCCCAGAATCTCACCCGCCCCATTTCCCGGATGGGAAAAGGTATGCGCTCCATCTACCTGTTTTCCCTCTTAGAAGCTTATACGGAAATCGAAGAGAATCTGCCCAGCATCATTATGATTGAAGATCCGGAAATCTTTCTGCATCCCAGGCTGCAGAAAGTATCCGGCAAGATCCTGTATCGGCTTTCCCGCAAAAACCAGGTCATTTTCACGACTCATTCTCCAAATCTGCTGCCCAACTTCAGCAGCCGGCAGATTCGGCAGGTAGTCATGCTCCCGGACGGTTCCTCCGGCATACGGGAGAAAACAGACATCAGCGCCATTCTAGACGACCTGGGCTATACGGCCGGGGATCTGATGAATGTTAATTTTGTATTTATCGTAGAAGGCAGACAGGACAAAAGCCGGCTTCCGCTCCTTCTGCGAAAATACTATTCGGAAACTTTCGACTCTCAGGGAAATCTGTTCCGTATCGCCATCATCACCACCAATAGCTGCACCAACATCAAGACCTACGCCAACTTAAAATACATGAATCAGATCTATCTGCGCGATCAGTTTCTGATGATCCGGGACAGCGACGGCAAAGATCCGGCCGTATTAGGGCGTCAGCTCTGCCGCTACTATGAAGAACGAAATCTGGAAGACCTGGATAAACTCCCCCGTGTCCGGCCGGAAAATGTACTGATTCTGAAATACTATTCCTTTGAAAATTATTTTCTCAATCCAAAAATTATGACTCTGCTTGGAGTCATTCCTTCAGAAGAAGCATTTTATGAGATATTTCTGGAAAAATGGAAAGAATATCTGCACCGCATTACCAGTGCGCGACATTTAAAAGAAGTCCTTGGAAATGATCTGACGACGACAGAAGATGTAAAGCTGCATATGGAAGAAATCCGAATCTTCCTGCGGGGACATAATCTGTTCGACATTTTCTATGGAAGATACAAGGAGCAGGAGTCAGCGCTTCTGGAACGCTATATCGAGCTGGCTCCGCAGGAGGATTTTCAGGATATTCTGGATGCGCTGGAACGGTTTCCGTATTTTGAAAGCAGGAGAATGTGATCTGCTCCTGCTTTCTTGCGCCTACATCTTTCCTGCCAGCACTACACTTGCCGCAATCCCCGCAAAGGTACTGAGCAGCGCTCCTGCCAGCGTCCATCTTGTCTTCGTCACCTTTGCCGTCAGAAAATAAACGCTCATCGTGTAAAAGACAGTTTCTGTGCATCCCATCATAATCGATGCGGTCAGACCGATGTAGGAATCTGTCCCGTAAGATTTATAAATGTCCAGCGCCAGAGAAGTGGCAGCCGAGGAGGAAAACAGGCGGACAATGGAAAGGGGAATCAACTGCACCGGAAAATGCAAAAAGCCTGCCAGACCGGTCAGATATTCCGCCGCAAAGTCCAGAAGGCCGGAAGCCCGCAGCATCCCTGTCGCTGCCATCAGCCCCACCAGCGTTGGCAGAATCTTTAAAACGGTCCGAATCCCGTCCGCCGCACCGGTAACAAATTCATCATAAACAGGAACCTTTTCAGCCAGCGCACTGGCTATAATATAAAATATAAGAAGCGGAATGATAAAATCAGAAATATAATAAAAGAACGTCATGAACTGCCTATTTGGATCGATTTATATCCATTTTATGCAGAGAAGATAAAAATATGTTCTGACTGCTCCATTTCCCTTATGACTGTTGGGGGAGGGGCAGGGGCAGATACGGAACTTTAATAGGAGGACCACAATGTTATCTTTTGAAAGCGATTATGTGGAAGGCGCCCACGAACTGATTTTAAAACGCCTGACGGAAACAAACTTAGAGCAGCTCTCCGGTTACGGAACCGACCCCTACTGCGCCCAGGCAAAGGAGAAGATACGAGAAGCCTGCGAGTGCCCCCATGCGGACATTTATTTCCTGGCAGGCGGTACCCAGACCAATCAGACCGTTATCGATGGCATGCTTGCCTCTTACGAAGGCGTTATCGCCGCCGAGACCGGACATGTAAGCGTCCATGAGGCAGGTGCCATCGAATATACCGGGCACAAAGTCATCACCCTTCCCCAGCACGAAGGCAAGATCCGTGCAGACGAACTGGAGTTCTGTCTGCGTACATTCTGGGAGGATGAAAGCCACGAACATATGGTATTTCCCGGCATGGTCTATATTTCCCATCCAACGGAATATGGAACACTCTATACACGCGCAGAACTGGAACATCTCTCTGCCATCTGTGAAGCCCATCAAATCCCTCTTTATCTGGATGGAGCCAGACTCGGCTACGGACTTATGAGCCGCCAGACAGATGTTACGCTGCCTCTCATCGCTGACTGCTGTGACGCTTTCTATATCGGAGGAACCAAAGTCGGTGCCCTGTGCGGAGAAGCAGTTGTATTTCCGCGCCGTCATGCACCTAAACACTTTCTGACCACCATCAAGCAGCATGGTGCGCTGTTGGCAAAAGGCCGTCTGCTGGGCATTCAATTTGACACCCTGTTC
The DNA here is from genome assembly GCA_910574965.1 of Lachnospiraceae bacterium. Taxonomy (GTDB): domain Bacteria; phylum Bacillota; class Clostridia; order Lachnospirales; family Lachnospiraceae; genus Hominiventricola. The sequence goes on from CAJTDB010000020.1 coordinate 20,108, forward strand.
ACAGACGGCCTGTATTTAAAGCTCAGTCACCATGCCATTGAGATGGCAGAACTTTTAAAGAAAGGACTGCAGGAATGCGGCTGTACCTTTTACTTAGCATCTCCTACCAACCAGCAGTTTATTACGCTGCCGGACGAAATGCTGGACCGGCTGAGAAAGCATGTCGTATGCAGCTTCTGGGAAAAGCCGGACGACGATCATACGGTAATCCGGCTGGCTACCAGTTGGGCCACCAAAGAAGCTGACGTTCTGCAGTTCCTTAAGATCCTGAAAGAACTAATCCGGTGTTAGCTGCCGGTTCGGCCGAGGATCTCCTCTAAAATGCTCATTGCCTTCTCCAGATCAAAGGGCTTGGCCATATGCCCGTCCATGCCGGACGCAAATGCTTCCTTTTTATCTTCCTCAAAAGCGTTTGCTGTCAGGGCTACGATGGGAATGCGGGCAAGCTCTGGATTCGCCAGATTTCGAATCTCTTTTGAAGCCTGGTACCCATCCATGCGGGGCATCTGAATATCCATCAATATCAGATCATAATAGCCCGGAACGGAACCCGATACCATTTCCAGCGCTTCCAGTCCATCCCCTGCACATTCGATGACAAAACCTTCTTCCGCCAGAAGCGTTCTGGCCACTTCCTGATTTAGAGGATTGTCCTCCACCAGCAGAAGTCTTTTCCCTTCAAAGCCTTTCTTTTCCTGCTTCTTATCAGAAAAATCTTCCTCCTCTGCTATCTTAAGTTTCAGACGGATGATAAATTCCGTTCCTTCTCCCTTTTTACTGTTTACCTCAATCGTACCGCCCTGAAGCTCCACCAGTTGTCTGGTAATAGCCAGTCCAAGACCGGTTCCCTGAACGCCGCTTTCCGTGGAACTTTTTTCCCGTTCGAACACTCCGAAAATATGTTTCTGAAATTCTTCGCTCATGCCAACGCCGGTATCCCGAATACGCATTTCCAGATAGACATATCCTTCCGGATCGGTTCCTGTCTGCCGGATCTCATATACCACGCTTCCCCCTGCTTTCGTATACTCCAGCGCATTCGACAAAAGGTTCAGTGCGATCTGCTTCATCCGAAGGCTGTCACAGAAAACGTAGCTCTGCCGAAGCTCTTCCAGTCTTACGTCGAAAGACAGTCCCTTTTCTTCCATACGGGAGCGGAAAAGCTGCTCGGTTTCTCTTACAGATACCCGAATATCGCAGGGTGCCAGCTCCAGTTCCAGGCTGCCTTTCTCCAGTCTCGCCATATCCAGCACATCATTAATGAGACGTCTTAGATGACTGCCGGCGCGTTCCACCTTGCGCAGATAATCCAGCACCTGCCGCCGGTCGTCCACATGGTCTTTGGCCAGACGGGCAAACCCGATGATGGCATTCATAGGTGTCTGAATATCATGGGAAATATTAAACAGAAAAGAGGATTTGGCCTTGCTTGCCAGTTCTGCATTGTGCAGCGCTTCTGCAAGAATCTCTTTCTGCTCGTTCTGACGTTTAACGATCTCATTGATATGCAGAAACATCCTTCTGGAAACCCAGAAAGCAAGCAGCGTAAAAAAGACCACTGCTATCGGTACAAAGATCTTCAGCTTCTGATAAGTCTTGTACTGATGTGCCGCTTCAAACTCAATCCCAAGAACCCCTACGATCTTCCTTCCGCTGTAGAGCGGAAGATAACAGATGAAAATGTCTCCCCAGCTTGTATGTACGATCTCATCCGGATAGACCTCTTCTCCGCTCAGCGCCCGGTCCATTTCCTGGTAAATCTCCTCCTCAATCGGGTCCCCCGGATAGCGGAAATCTTCGCTGTTGGAGTCAAGACCGTCAATAACATATACATACCGTCCGTCGGTATTCTTTTTGGCCGTATAGAGATACATGGTCCCTGCCGCCTCTTTTACATTGCTGAATACTTCATGAATGGTCCGGTACTCTTCCCTGTCCATATCTTCCCGGCTTTCAATATCCGGAAATGCAGACAAATCCAGCCTGCTTTCCAGATGATCGCGTATATACTCCACACGCTCCCGCAGACTGAATTTCATATCACGGTAAGTAACATTATAAGATACTCCAAAGCAGGTCAGTGTTACAACTGCCACAAAGACAGCCAGAAGCAGGGATACCTGCAGATCCACACGGTCATCGAGCCTCTTCATACGCTTCTCCTGTTCTTCCTGAAAGTCAGGCTCTGTTATCCAAAGCAGCCGCCGTATTCTATGGCCGCCTTGTTTTTCTATATGTTATCATAACATATTCCCACCGGTATATCAAAGAATTTTTCCGGGCAAAGCCTTCTTCCATTTCCCTGACAAATGGTGTAAAATACTCCTATGTTTTATAAATTTAAGAAAGGACGATTCTCTATGCTGAAACGTCTGTCGGTTTATTTCCGGGAAATGTATCCCCTCCTTCCGCGCTTCGTCCTGGGTCTGATTATCTTTGGCGAGATCCATTTCATCATTCTTCTGAACCATGGTGTTCAGTCCTTTCGGCTTGGTATGCAGGAATTGATCGGAAGTTTTACCATATTCAGCTTTCTGCTATGGCTTCGAATTGCAGACGATTTTAAAGATTATGAGCTGGACTGCCGGCTCTTTTCCCATCGTCCCCTGCCTTCCGGGAGAGTTTATAAAAAGGATCTGGCCATCTTTGTAACCCTGCTGATTCTGGCCACGGTATGCCTGAATCTGTTCTTTATGAACAACTTCGGCTTTTTCCTCTTTCTCTATATTTATGGGACTCTAATGTCCCTCTGGTTCTTTCATAAGAAAAAGATCCAGAAAAGCCTGCCGCTGGCGCTTATCACCCACAATCCGGTGCAGATGATTCTGAATATTTATATTATTTCTTTCACCTGTATCAAATACCATATCCCTATGTTTACATGGATCAATTTCCTCGCCGCATGGACACTGTATTTTCCGGCACTGATCTGGGAGATCTCCCGCAAGATCCGTGCGCCGGAAGCGGAGACCGAATATGTGACTTATTCCAGCCTTTTTGGTTATCAAAAAGCTACTCGATTTGTTCTGATTCTGACCTGGGCGGACATTATGACCAATTTCCTTCTGGTCTGGAATCTGAACCGCATTGCGGTCCTTCTGCTTCTTCTTAACGTTCTCTGGATGACGTGGAAATTCCTGCAGTTTTTAGAAGATCCGTCCCGGTTTCCCCTTGTGGACAAGGTGGAACGCTACACCTACATCCAGGAATCCCTTATGCTCCTGACAATCCCTGTCTACCTGCTCTTTGGACGGATCTGACGCCGGGATTTTTATATGCAGAAAATACGAGGAATGACATATGATCATCAATCAGGAAAATTACCGCAGCACTGCTGTCGGCGCCAAGGCGAAAAATCTGTTCCGTCTTATGGAGCATTCATTTTTTGTTCCGCCTTTTTTCTGTGTCCCGGAACCGTTTTGTGACGAAGAGGTCCTTTCCTATATCGAACAGCATTTTCCGGATTCCTGTCTGTATTCGGTCCGCTCCTGCGCATCCGTGGAAGACAGCTCCTCCCATTCTTTTGCCGGACAGTTTCAGACCTTTCTGCGGGTGGAACGCTCCTCGGTCTGTGATCGTATCCGAGAGGTTCTGGCCGGTCTCAGAAAAGAACATATATTCGATTACTGCAAAATCCATGGAATAGATCCTTCTTCTATCCGCCTCCATGTTATTGTACAGGAAATGATAGAAGCAGATACATCCGGCGTACTTTTTACTGCCAATCCTCAGGGGATCTTAAATGAAACCGTTATCGTCCTTGGCGCCGGAACCGGAGATCAGGTGGTAGAGGACCGGACCGATACGACTGCCTGCTACTACAATTTGACCGATCATATATATTATTATGAGCAGACCGGCCATTCTCCCCTCCCGAATGATGCCTGCATCCAGGAACTGATTCGTGTTTCCCAGCAGGTGAAACGTATCTTTTCTATGGAATGTGATTTGGAATATGCCTGGAAAGACGGAAAGCTCTGGCTGCTCCAAGTTCGCCCGATTACCACTTTGGGGAACCAGGAACCGACGATCATTCTGGACAACAGCAATATTGTGGAAAGTTATCCCGGCATTACCCTTCCGCTGACCCAGAGCTTTATAAAAGACGCCTATCACCAGGTATTTAGGACTCTGCTCTTTCGCCTCACCCGCCAGCCGGATACAATCCGGCGCATGGACCCGGTCCTTTGCCATATGGTAGATACCGTCAACGGCCGGGTTTACTATCGAATCAGCAACTGGTATGATGTGCTGCTTCTGCTCCCCTTTCACAAGAAACTCATCCCCATCTGGCAGGAAATGATGGGGGTTCGGGTCCGCACGGTCAGCTCCTCCCACACAGGCCCTGTCCGGTGGACTGCCCGTCTGAAGACTGCCTGGTCCTTCTGCTGCCTGCTCTTTTCCTGTCCTCGGAAAATGAAGCGGCTGGATGTGTATTTTGCAGAGCTTTTGCAGGAATTTGACGCTCTGGATACAGCGCATATGGACACACCGGAACTTCTCAGCGCCTACCGCGCACTTAAAGACCAAACCGTAGCCCGCTGGGACATTACACTGGTAAACGATATGTATGCGTTTTTGTTTACCGGCCTTTTAAAAGCCCGCTTAAAGGCCGGGCACATACCAGAGCCGGACCTTGCTGCTAACCGGGCCATCCGCGGAATCCGCCGTCTGGACAGCCTGGAACCCATTCGGGAGCTGCTTCTTTTGGCAGAGCAGGCCAGGAAAGAAGAGCGTTTAGAAGATCTTCGGAAGCTTCACAGCAATGAAGATTACGAAAAATACCGGACGGACCACGCCGGCCCCTTTATCAAACAGGCAGAAGCTTATATCCGACGGTTCGGAGACCGGAATCTGGAGGAACTGAAACTGGAGAGCAGAACTTTCCGTACAGACCCGATCCTTTTGATTCGCCGCATTGTACAGTATGCGGACCACCCGCCGGCTGCTCCGGAATCAGACTTCGCAGACGAGAACATACGTTCTGATCCGCTGCCCTGGTCCGCCCGCTTTCTGGCCCGAAGAGCGGCCCTTGGTATCCAGAACCGGGAACGGTCCCGGCTGAACCGGAGCCGTTTATACGGCATGATGCGTACACTGGTCCTGCAGATGGGAAACGATCTTCAGGAAAAAGGCCGGATCTGCCGGCCGGAAGATATTTTCTATCTCCGCTGCGAGGAGATCTGGCAGGCCGCTGAAGATCCGGCCCTGGATGTACAATCGGTCATTCGTTTTAGAAAAGAACAATATGAAGGTTTTGCTACGCTTCCGGCCTACTCCCGTCTTGTATTTTCCGGAAAAGTGACAGACAAGCAGCCGCAGAACGTTCGCCGGACCTCAGGAAGCGGTTCCAAAACTGCCTATACCGGCACCGCCTGTTCTCAGGGCATTGCCGAAGGCAAAGTTCTGGTCATTCGCCATCCGGCCCGCCAGACGGATACAGAAAACCGGATTCTCGTTACAAAGATGACCGATCCCGGCTGGGTATTTCTGATCGCCGGAGCAAAAGCGGTTGTTTCGGAAAAGGGTTCTCTCCTGTCACACACAGCCATCATTTCCAGAGAACTTGGAAAGCCTGCAGTTGTGGGGATTCCTCATATTACGGAAGAGTTAGAAGACGGGGATCTGGTCCGGGTGGACGGAAATACTGGAACCGTAACCGTTCTTTGCCGGAACCGTGCAAACATATAAATCTGCCATAAGGAGGCTGTTATGAAAAGCATCAGTGAATATCTGGAAGAAGACCGCATCAAATGGAGCACCCGCCCTTATCTTACTGTAAAGAACGGTACCTGGCAGACGCGGACTTTCCGGCAGGTCATAGACCAGATCCAGGATCTGTCCCGCGGTCTTCTTCTACATGGTTTTCAAAATAAAAACATCATGATCTTCTCTGAAAATTCTTATGAGTGGATCCTTCTCTACCTGGGAATCATGGGCTATGTAGGAACCTGCGTACCGGTGGACAAAGACTGGACTCCTTACGATCTAAACCATACGCTGTCTGTTTTGGATACCGCCGCCGTCTTCTATTCCCGCTCCAGAAGCGGCTGCATCGACTCCCTGCAGGAACACTATCCGGACACTGCCTGGTTCTGCATCGAAGATTCTCTTGAAAGCCTGATGGAAGCCGGACACCGTTCAGGGCCTGCGCTGGCCGGGCGCACTGATCTTACCGAGACGGCTTTGATCCTTTTTACCTCCGGCACAACCAATCTGCCAAAGGCAATCCCGCTGACGCAGGAAAATCTCTTTGCCAACTGGGAGACTTTGTACCGGCGCACCCCCATGACCGCTGCTGACCGCTCCTTTGTCTTCCTTCCCCTTCATCATGTCTACACGTGCGTGGCCAATGTCCTCTACACCATCGTTTCCGGCATGGAACTCTGGCTTAATTCCGGCTTTTTGTTTCTGATTCCGGAACTGATCGAAGCCCGCCCTACGGTTGTCTGCACAGTACCGCTGATTCTGTACCGGATGAAAGAAGCTATGACCGAAGAGCTTCTGAAAACCCTGCGTGCTGTCCGCTGGCTCTACTGCGGCGGAAGCTTTACGGATCCGGCCGTCAAGGAGTATTTTATACAAAATGACATATCGCTTCTGGAAGCCTATGGAACTACCGAAACTTCCTCTGTGATTGCCCTCTCCGTCCTAGGGGATCCGAACACGGCTTCCAACGGAGTCGTCTTTGAAAATCTGGACGTACGGATTGACTGCCCGGACGAAGAAGGAATCGGAGAGATTGTTGTACGCGGAAAAAGCGTCTCTAAAGGCTATCTGCACAGGAACGATCGCTATTCGGAATTTGACACAGACGGCGCCTACCACACCGGCGATCTGGGCATTCTGGATGAACGCGGACACCTGTATCTGAAAGGCCGGAAAAAACGCATGATACTGACAGCTAATGGGAAAAATATTTATGTAGAAGAACTGGAAGCTTTGCTTCTTGAAGATCCCCGGATAAAAACAGCAAAAGTATACGAAGAATCCTTTCATCCTGCTGCTTTTATCACTGCAAATCTGCCGGAAGCAGACGTGCAGGCCCTTCTGGAAAGCATCAATCAAAAACTTCCGCCCTTTAAGCAAATACGAACCATCCACATCCGGCCTGATACAGAAGGAGGACGAATTAAATGAGCTTTCACGCAGTCACGTTTTCTCAGGAAAGCACATACATACAGCAGTTTCTTCACCTCCCCGGACGTCTCTACGGACCAGAAGAACTTATGCAGAAGCCAGAGGAAGAACTGGCGATCCTCACGGGAACACATGTTCTGAGTCATTATTTTACGGTAGTTCCTCTCCTGGTCCTAGATGCCAAAGGCACTGCCGTCTGCAGGGCCGTTCTCACCTTTTACCCGGACGATCCGGAAGCTTTTCTCGGATTTTTTGAAAGCGAAGACCTTCCGGAAGCCGCCGCCCTGCTCTTTCAGAAAGCGGAAGTGCTGGCAAAAGAACACGGATGCACCCATATCACCGGCCCTGTCGACGCTTCCTTCTGGATTCGCTATCGGCTGAAAGTTCGTCAGTTCGAACACACCTATACCGGGGAGCCTTCTAACAAAGACTATTATTTTCGGCTCTGGCGGTCTGCAGAGTATGAGGTTACTGCCCGTTATTTCTCCAATCACTATATTCCTGCCGTCGCCCACCAGAACCGGCAGTTCACCGCCCGCCTTGCAGAAAAACGCGCCCAGGGCTACATAATCAAAAGTCCGTCCAGGGCTTCCTTCGACAAGACACTGCAGGACGTCTATGGGCTTCTGATCGAACTGTATCGGCCCTTTCCCGCCTACCGTCCCATCACGGAAGCGGAATTTACCGCCCTGTACCGGTATCTGAAAATGCTGATTCGATATCCGATGGTGAAGATGGCCTATTTCCAGGGACAGCCTGTTGGCTTTTTCATCAGCATTCCGGACTATGGAACTATGGTCTATGGCCGCCTTTCATTGCCAAAGCTTGTGCAAATTTTCCTGACCCGCCTGCGCCCTAAATCCTACGTCATGCTCTATATGGGCGTTGACACGGCTCACCGGGGCCTTGGAAAAGCTCTGGCTGAAGCCATCCGGGAGGAACTGTCCCGAACTGGTGTTCCATCCGTCGGCGCTCTTATCCGCAGCGGCAATATTAACAGAGACTATTTTCAGGAACTTGTAGACTATGAATTTGAATATGTACTGCTTGGGAAAAAAATCCAGGACAGCATCTAAATCCAGACGAAAATGAGGGAATCCAATGACACAAACAAAATTAGAAAAAGCAAGAACCTATGAGAAAGAACAGGGCGCTCAGATCCCGCCGGAGGAGCGTCCGCTGTTCCATGTGACGCCTGCCGTGGGCTGGGCAAATGATCCCAACGGATTTTCGGTTTACAAAGGAACCTATCATCTCTTCCATCAATACTATCCCTACGATATCCACTGGGGTCCCATGCACTGGGGGCATTTAACGAGCACCGATCTCATCCGGTGGGAATATCTCCCCGCCGCCCTGGCTCCAGATGCAGAGTACGACAAACAGGGCGTGTTTTCCGGAAGTGCTGTCGAACTGCCGGACGGACGTCAGCTTCTTATGTACACCGGTGTCTACGGCAGAGAAGATGTGGCGGAATGTTTCCAGGCCCAGTGCATAGCAGTCGGAAACGGACGTGACTATAAGAAATATGAGAAAAATCCCGTAATTACTGCAGATCGGATTCCGGAAGACTGCTCCCCCAAAGATTTCCGGGACCCGAAAATCTGGCGGGACGAAGAAGAAGGCTGTTATTATGCGGTTATGGGAATGCGGACGGCTGACAAAAGCGGTGCTGTTGTCCTTTTTTCCAGTCAGGACGGATTTTCCTGGGATTATGTGACAGTCTTAGACCGCTGCCGAAAGGAATACGGCAGCATGTGGGAGTGCCCTGATTTCTTCGAGCTTGGAGAAGATGGGATGGCAGTTCTCATCGTCTCTCCCCAGGAAATGCAGGCAAAGGGAATGGAATTTCATAACGGAAATGATGTCGTCGGTTTTCTGGGACACTATGACCGGAAACATCATCGGTTCACAAGAGAACATGCGTTCGCTGTTGACTATGGACTGGACTTCTATGCCCCCCAAACACTGAAGACGCCGGACGGACGCCGGGTACTGATTGGCTGGATGCAGGCATGGGAAAACAGCCATCTGTGCCGAAAGGGCGCAAGATGGCAGGGCATGTTCACCCTGCCGAGAGAACTCACCGCTAAAGATGGACGGCTGATCCAGCAGCCGGTGCAGGAACTTTTAAATTACCGTCAAAATCCTGTCCTACACAAAGACATTCCCCTGCAGCCCCAGACCAGACTTCCCGGCATATCCGGCCGGATTCTGGATATGACTGTGGATCTTTGGCCGGAAGAAGGCGGTTCTTCTGACAGCTTCACAGTTCGTTTTGCAGAAAATGACACTTACTGCACGGATATCGTTTATCACCCGCAGGAGAACACAGTATGCTTCGACCGCACTTATTCCGGCTTCCCGCACAATATCATCACCTGCCGCAAAGCGCCGGTCCGGGACCAGGGCGGACGGCTCCGACTGCGGATTCTCCTGGACCGGTTTTCCGCAGAGATTTTCGTCAATGACGGCGAACAGGTTCTGTCCGCCTGTATCTATACGCCCCAGGAAGCAGCGGGCATTTCTTTCCTGGCATCCGGTGCAGGACGGTTTGATGTGGAGAAGTACGAACTGGTGTTCTAGTTTGGTTCTCTGAAATATAAAAAGTCAGGAAATGCAGGCTGCATTTCCTGACACAGTATTTCTTTTACTGCCGGTCCGCCGGGAACCAGATCCCTTCCTTCTGCCTGGTTTCGGTCATCAGCTTTGCGGCTGCACAGCTCAATTCCAGAAGCTTTTGGTGTGTCTCCCAGTCTCCTTTTTCGATCATACGGATAAATTCCATAAATTCATAGTACATCCTGTGTTCCGTCTGCCCAAACCTGCGAAGCTCCTCCCTGCCGTCCACATACTGTATGCGGTATTCCGTCATCTGATTGACCGGCTTTTCTATGAGGATTGTCCCGCGCTCCCCCTGAATCGTGGACAGCGACGGTGCCTTGCAGTCCTTCGCACCAATGCCCACTGCCTGAAATGTTTCGTAATTGCAGAACAGCATACCGCTGGTATCAATCCCCCGGTCCACATTGGCATGATAAGAGGCGTCTTTTGGCACTCCAAACAGCCCTAGCAGCGCATGGACATTATATACATTAATGTCCATCAATGCCCCGCCGGCCTTCTCAGGCTCAAAGACCGGATGAACGTCTCCTTGCAGAAATGCATCATACCTGGAAGAATACTGGCTGAAATTCAGGCATACCAGCCGAGGGCGGCCAATGCCGGCTAAGTCCTCCTTCAGTGCTCTGTAAGACGGAAGCGCATGAATATTCATAGCCTCAAAAAGCATCCGTTTTTGCTTCTCTGCAAGCTGTACCAGCCTTTGCAGTTCCTCCGTATTCGATGCCGCCGGCTTCTCCAGAATCACATGCTTCCCGCATTCCAATGCTCTCTCTGCAAACTCATAATGCAGAAAATTCGGCAGCGCCACATAGATCACATCTGCATCTGACGAAAGCAGCTTTTCGTAATCATAAAAAGAACCGGTCAGATGATGTTCTCGTACCATCTGCTCCGTCCGCTCCTTAGAACGTTCCCTTCCCAGTATATAGACCTTTTCAAAATGCAGTTTTTGGATGAAGCCCATCAGTTCCCGAACGATCATCCCGCTTCCTAATATGCCAAGTTTTAACATGGTGCTGCCTCCTGTTCTTTTGTGTCAATCTGCTTCTATTATATAGGTCCGGCCCTCTTTTGTACAGAACCAAGAAGCGCACTTTCATTATGATTTCCGTTCAGAACTTCAGATAAGGTCATTTCCTTTTCTGTATTTTATACAAAAATAAAGAGCCACCCGATCCTCGTTTCAATCGAATGGCTCCTTACCTGTCAATCTGAAGTTTCACCTTTTTATCTCCTTTCAAGATTATTTTCGGCTACTGCCAGATTGTTTGATCCCTGTTCGGTTTTCCTCTCGTCTATGCTCTGGAAAGGATCAGCGATGCTGTTCTTCTATGATCTTTCATCTCTTCCGGATGATCTCATCTCTTCTGCGATCTTCTGATCGTTCCTGACCATGACTAAAATCTTATCTTCCCATTGGACCTTTCCTCCGTTCCAGAGACTTTTGTGTGTCTCTTTCTTGTTGGTGATTTTATATTACAGCATCTCGTCCTGTTTGTCAATAGTTTTCTGAAAATTTATTCGTATTTTTTATATTGTTGAATATATCAGCGGTATCCGTCCCCGTCAGATTGCGGACCCACAGATTTCTTATAATGCCCATACACCGCCGGCAGTTTTACGATCTCATCCAGCAACTTCCAGCAGCCGGGCCGTCACCTTTGCAGCCGCCGGACATGTGCGCCGCGGCAAATGCTGCCGCATTTGGTTTTAACCATTTGAGCTATTTTTCCAAAAATTTCTGCAGAACCTACGGATGTACTCCCCGTGAATATCGGGGAAGAAGGCAGCAGCCGTTCATTCAAAAAATAAATTTGAGCATCCGGGCGGCTTTGGCAGGTTTGTATCCCTGATCCGCCGCCTCTTTGATCAGACGGCGCCCCTTCTTCCGGTCTTTCTCCACGCCTTCTCCCGCACAATAAAGGGAACCACACACAAATTTTGCCTCTGCCTTTCCCGGATCATCCGGATGACTGAGAACTTTTTCAAACCAAAAAAATGACTTTGCATAATCTTTCTCTGTCCCGATTCCCTGGAAATACATCCGGCCGCACATCAGCCAGGCTTCTGTCTCTCCCTTCCAGGCCGCTTTTTCGAACCAGTACAGCGCTTTTTGGTAATCCTTTCCGGTTCCCTCTCCGTTAAAATACATCCATGCGCTCTGAAGCTGCGCCTGCACATGTTCTTTTCCGGCCGCCTTCTCATACATCTGCAGTGCTTTCGCCGGATCCTGTCTGCACCCTTCTCCTCTCTGATACATCCGGCCGCATTGATTCAATGCCCCTGTGTGTCCGTTGCTGCCGGCGGCTTCATACAGACGCAGCGCTTTTTCCAGGTCCTGTCCGCACCCTTCTCCCCTCTGATACATCCACCCGCACTGACACTGCGCCTTTGCATGGTTCCCATCTGCCGCCTTTTCCAGCCAGATCAGCGCTCTGACAGGATCTGCCTTTGTGCTCTCTCCTTTGTAATACATCATCCCACAGGCATACATAGAATCTATATTCCCTTTCGCTGCCGCCTTCTCATACCAGTACAGCGCCTTTGCATAATTGACTGCCGTACCTTTTCCCTGGTAGTTCATGTCTGCGCAAAGATTCTGCAGCTTATGATCTCCGTCCTCGGCCGCCTGTTCCAGCCAGTACAGTGCTTTTGCCTGTTCCAGGGCATCCTGGGACTTTGCAAGCACCAGACCGCACCGAAGTTTGGCCCCCTTATGCCCCAGACGGGCCGCCTTCTCAAGCCAGTACAGCGCATCCTCCTTTTCTCCGGCATCCAGATAAGCGGCTCCGCAGCCATACTGTGTCGTTTCCAGCCAGCCTTTCCTGACATCCCCGTACATCAGAAGCTGTTCGTACCAGAAAGCCTCCTGCATATAGTCCTTTTCCTGCCTGCACTGCTTTGCATGGGCATAGATATATTCCATAGACAGTTCTTTTGGTTTCGACGATGTCTCCTCTGCCGACGGTTCCTGAGCCGGTTCTTCCTGATAATTTCCGATCTGGTCCCACTCTTTTTCGTCAACAGGTGCATTTTGTAAAAATGGACTGCGTTCTTCTTTCATTATTTTATTTCCCCCTTCTGATTTTTGCTGCGTGAAATGTGTATAAGGGCGCTAAGGCGTACTGTTCTCTTCCAGATATTCTTTCATCCATACAAGCAGACGCTCTAAGTCTTCCTCCGGCAATTCCTCCAGCATGTCGATGAATTCTTCCATACTAAGATCCACCGGGCCGGTCCCGACGCTTCCGGCTATGCCCGGATCCGCCGGACCGCCTCCAGTTCCCCCCTGAAGCAGATCGCCGGACCCGGCGCCTCCGCCTGCGCCCGAACCTGCTGAACCGTTTCCAACACCTCCATGAAGCAGATCGCCGCCTCCGCTTGCACCGGAATCTCCGGACGCGGAAATAGCATCTTTCACCTTACTTCCCATCTCGTACCAGTGCTCTTTTACAACATCTTTGGCTGCCTTCTGCATAAGTTTTACTTTTTCCTGCCCATACGTTTTCATAATCTGCTCTGCCTGCCATTGCAGATTGGATTCATATCCATTCTGAATATGATACAGGTTATTGGAATTGATTCCTTTCTCCTCTTCCAGCGTTCTTTTCAGGTGGTTCAGGAAAGTGTCCTGATCCAGCCCCTTAGGCGGTGTCAGCTCTCCATTCTCTAAGCGCTGAATATCGTTCATGATACTGTCCATTTTATCTTGATGGCGCAGATTTTCCGCATGAATATCCGCCTGCCTTTGGACATCCAGACGGTTCCCTAAGCTCTCCAGATCATTCTGACACCGATTCTGAATATCCTTATATTGTTCCCCTAACAGATCATTCAGATCCCGTCCGGTCAGACTTGGATCACCTAATACTTTTTTAAAATCACTATAGTCCCCTTTCATTCCCACAATGTCCAGTACAACGCCTATTCCGTCCCATAGTACCGTTCCCCAGTCTCCGGACCCCTCCCATGCAGACATTGTATCATTTATAATCCCTGCGATATCTCCTATGGTGGATACCCCATCCCCCACAAGCTTCCCGCCCTGGAACACTTTTAAAGTCGTCCCCGTCATACTTGCAGTGGGATTGACAAAGCCCGAAACAAAGTTTAAAAACTCTGTGGCTGAACAAAAAATCGTCTTCTCTTCTCCGGGATCCGTTCCAAAGAAATATTGCTTTGCACTTTTCCGTACATATTCCCCTGCTTCCGTATTGGTCAGACCCGTTATAAACGTCCCGCCGCCTATGAGCAGGCTTACGGCTCCCACGCCCAATAACGGCAGTCCCAGGCCCAGGCCGATGGTCAAAATCGAGATGCCAAGAATCGTGCTGAATCCGGCATTGTTTAAAAGTCCTGCCAGTGTATTTCCGGACTCGGTCCATCCTCCGTCGTCTGCGAAGACCACTCCGGCATTCCCGGCTGTAAAGATCAACGCTCCCAAAAGGAGAAGAACAGCAAAAATCAGAACATATGTTCTTGTTTGGGCTTTTCCAGAATGTCCTTTCGACATAAAAATCTGAAGCAGCGCAAACAGCACCATCAGCACCGTCACCGCAAGACGAATCCACCAATTATAATCCACCGTAAACCAGAGCAAAAGACTGACCAATCCATAGAGTCCAAGACCTGCACCTGCATAAAACACCAGCATCCGGTATTTCCGGCTGTCCGGTTCCGGCTGTTCTCCTGCATCCACCTTCTTTCTGCTGCCTGCACATTCCCACAGAAACGCCGTCTGCACAAGCCCGCTGCCCGCTCCCTGCGCAAAGATCAAAAAGGCCAGCACCGACATCAGAACTATCGTGATCGGATTCATGGTCACGAAACCAAGGATCCAGACAGCGGCCAGAACCTTCCATACGGAGCTTCCTTTTCCGTATCCATGCTCCGTGCACTCTCGGACCCCCTCCGGAATTTTCTTAAGATCAGCGAAAAAGCCTGCCTTTTTCTTCCAAAGATGCAAGGCCAGATGGCGAAGCAGCAGCGTCGTAATCATCACCAGCGGCCATACCAGAAAGGACGTATCGATCAGGCCCCAATTTACCTGAAAGCCTTTTAGATAGCTGGGCGTACGCAGAGTCCCTGCCATCAGATACGGACTCAGATTTCCCAGCTTTGCCCTGCGCTCCAGCATAAAGGTGTCGTTTACATAACATGTCATAAACATATTATAGAAGAAAAGAAACGCACCCCAGAGCGGATACAGAAGAAGAGCCAGACTCCGTCTGCAGACCATGCCAAAGAGCATTCGCGGAAAACCGATAATCATCCGTTTCAGCCACCAGAAGAAAAATCCCGTCCTGGATTTTGGAAACCCTGGATTTTCTATGACCTGTTTATATTCACTCTTTTCCTCTGGCTTTTTCTCTTTCTCACAGCCCGGCCCGTCAGCACCTTTGCTCTGACTTTCGATCTTCAGCCGTTCCAGCTCCCGCAAAATAACGCCGTACCAGTCTTCGGCCGGCACTGTCTCCCGGTTCAGGTCTTTTTCCGAAAGAGAATCCGCCCCGCGAATCACCTGAATCTGCCTGCGGTCCGCCAGAAGAGCTGTCTGAAAGCGCTCCCTTGACATACGGTTTCCGCAGTGGGTTATCCTGGCTGCCCTGACCGGCTTTTGAATCCCTTTGATCGCTTCTGTGTCTTCCCCTTTGCTCCACAGCCTGTCCCACTGTTCTGGTTTCCTGTCTTTGCTGATCTGTTTATCCTCTAGCTGTTTTTCAAAGGCCTTGTACAGAGCGTCTTTTTCCTCTGTAACAACCAGCATGGTATTTTTCTTATCAATCAGCACTCCCGCATAAGCACCGTCTGCGTAATAAAAAGTCAGAATTTGTCCTTTTTGATGAAGAAGTGAATTTTGAAAGTTCATGCAGTGGGGAGCATTTAAGATAAGATTCAGCGCATTTTTTAACCCTTCCCGGAGCAGAATATTGCCGTCTTTTTCTGTCACCAGATCTTTTTTGATTAGATGTGCCAGAATCTGCTTCCCTTTCTTGTAAGTCTCCGGAGCAAAAAACTCCTTGCCTACGCCGTTTATATTTCTGCTTCCCCGCTTTTCCATCTGGATCCGCAGCAGCAGATAAAATCCGTCCCGCTCCATTACATAAGCAGGAATCTGCTTTTTATCTTTCGTCCTCCCCATGATGTTCTCCCTCCATCAGTTTTGCCACTGCCTGTTTCTCGATTCTGGTAAGCCCATACCGGCCCGCCAGAAAATAATATGCATCCGTTTCCACAATGCGCTTAATCTCATTATCCGAAAGTCCCTGCTCCCAAGTGAGCACAATCCCTTCTATGGGATGGGTCAGCCCGGTTCCTTTTGTCAGAATCAGTCCGTCGCTTTCGGTCGTAATCCACAAATACCCATTGCTGTCCAGATAGAGCCATCGCACTTTCTCTCCGGGAATCCCGTCTGTTTTATCAAAAGTATCCGTAATCCGGTATCCGTCCGCATGCAGTTCGATCTGATTCAGACCGCCGGCCGTCAGTTGTCCGCATGCAGCAAATATCTTATCCTCCAGGGGAAGAAGCGCGTTGATGTACGGATGAGCCAGCCCTTCTTCTACGGTCAGATACTGCCATCCGGTATTTGTAAGGATGCTGATGCCGCCTGGATGGTTATCCAGATAGGAGCCGAACAACAGTTCTCCATCCCGGCAGGCCAGTACATTAACCGGATCCGCCAGAAGACCGTTTTCCTTTGTAAAGGTTTTCGTCACGGCCCAGACTCCATTTTGCTCTTCCAAAAGACTGGCACCTTCCATCGTACCGACCCAGATTCGATCATCCATATACAAAAGTGTATTAACCCTCCCGCCGGTCAGAGCAGGCGCTGCAAAATCCTGTCTTCTGCCTTCCAAAGAAAACCTCGTAACTCCGGCATTATGACCGACCCATACGGCACCGTCCGCCCCTTCGATGATCTCGGCTGCATAGATCAGTTCCAGATCTTCTGCCACATAATCGATCAGCTCCCCGGTCCGGATATCCAGTCTCTTCACCCCGTCCCGGCCGCCGACCCACAGACTGTCCCCGGCCGGATACAAAGCCGAGATCTCTTCTCCGCTGCAAAATACTTCAAAGCCTTCCAGCGGTTCTGTCCTTTCTGCCCGCTCCTGCCTTCGCACACGAACTGCCATTCCAGCAGCCAGTATACATCCGATGACAATAAACAGACCGTTGATGACCCATCTTGCCTCTCTTCTCATCTCCCATCCTTTCGAGCATCCGAAAGCTTCATCACTTTGCAGGCCAGACGTTCTACTTCCTCTTCATCATGACTTACATAAACCATTGTCACATGCCCTGCATACTCTTCTTCCAGGAATGCAAGCACCTTTTCCTTCGTGCCGCCGTCCAGATTGCTCAGGGGCTCATCCAGCAGCAGAATCTCTTTTTGTGCTGCAAGCGCCCGTGCCAATGACACCCTCTTGGCCTGACCGCCTGAGATTTCCCCCGGATACCGCCGAAGAAGCTCCCCGATCTCCAGTCTCTGGCAAATATACTCCATTCTGCTCCTTGCTGCTCTGCGCTCCCGCCTTTTGACCGAAAACAGAATATTTTCTTCTACAGTCATATGATTCCAGAGCGCAGGCTGCTGAAGCACCAGAGCGGTCCCTCTCTCGTTTGGCTCCAGTCCGCGGGCTTTTCGGCCCTTCAAATATACCTCTCCTTCATAGTCCCCATCCAGCCCTGACAGAATCCTGAGAAGCGTCGTCTTTCCGCAGCCGCTCTCTCCTGTTACGGCTAACGTCTCCCCCGGCCTGACCTCCAGCTCCAGACCGTCCAGCACCTGTTTCTCTCCATATTTCCTGCTGAGGCGCTCCGCTTTTATCATATATCCGCCGTCCTTTCAAAGCCTTTTCTTCTCTTCTGTCTGCGAATCAGCATACCTGCCCCAAGCATCATCCCCGCAGTTACCAGAACGGTCAGAAGGCAGAAGCCGCTCACCAGCTCACTCGCTCCGTAGTGCAGATAATTGTATACCTTTACCGCTAAAGTTTCATATCCCGGCGGCATGAGCACCAGCGTAATCCCTTCTTCTCCAAGTGTCAGCAAAAATACCAGCACTCCGGCGCCCCACAGAGCCGGACGGTAAGCAGCAAGCAGCACCCGCCGAAAATACTCTCCTTCCGACTGTGCATACACCCTTGCCAGTTCCAGTTCTTCCTCTGGAATCCTCCTTGCCCTGGCCATAAAGATCAGGAGCACAAAAGGCATATATTTTACCGCACATCCAAGGGCCGGAAAATACATCGTCTGAGAAATCCAGTGGACAGGACTGCCGTTCACCGCCCGCAGAAGCCCCATAGCTACCAAAGAGGAAGGGACCGCCATCGGAAATAACGCCAATGCTTTTATCCCCAGGCTTCGACGGGCCAGCCATACTCCCGCCGGCCCTGCTGCTGCCAGGGCCGTAAGCGCTGCCAATGCGGCAATCATTACCGAAGCCATCAGTTCTCTGCTGCACAGCATAACCGAATGCCATACATTTTCCCAGTCCTGTATTTCCCGTAAAAATACTGCCGCCGGAACGGTCATCTGCAGCACACACATCCCTGTCCCCAGTTTTCCCCAAAGGGACCAGACTCCTTTTAGATGCAGTCCTTCCCGCCCCATGGGCAGACTTCCTACCGGCAAAGTGCGAAATCCTTTCCATGCGAGCAGAACTAAAATGAGTACCGGCACAATCAGAGGAAACGCCAGCCGCCCGATCTGTCCCAGGCTGCACCCTCTGCTGTATTCGGAAAACAGCTCCAATGTATAAGTTTGATACTGAAAAAGGGAAGGTACGGAGAAATCCGTCACGGAAAGCACGAATACCAGTATTCCAGCCGCACATGTGAACGGCCATACGGACGGAAGCACGATCTGCAGCAGCACTTTATGATCCGGCGCATACACTCTGGCCAGCTCCTCAGACTGTCTGTCATAGTGCTCCATAGCCGTCAGCACCAGCCCGGTCACCATCGGAAGGAATGTTAAAATATTAACGATAATGCAGGGCAAAAGTCCTGTCATGGATGCCGAGAGCCACCTTCGATCCCCGCTGCCGGACAGCCGCACCAGGCACATCCAGGTCAATGCATAAATATAATAAGGCACCGGCGCCAGCAGCAGAAAAAACCACCGTCTGCTGCTGTTTCTTAAACGCCCATTATGTATCCCCGCCGCTGCCGGCACTCCTAAGGCCATACATCCGCAGGCGGACAAAAAGGCCAGCAGAAAACTGTTCCGCATCAGTCCCAGCCGCCTGCCGTTCCATATGGGTTCATTCCATGCAGTTTCTGTATCCAGAAAGCCCAGGACCGGCAGCAGGAGCAGCAAAAAGTATACACCTGTCAATGATCTTTGTATGATTCTGCATTTTCTCATTGTTCTGACCGCCGCACCTGCTCTAACGGTTCCGCAGGAAGATCTCTTCCATATCCTCAGAAGCCGTATCCAGCATCTGATAAATCTCCTTCAGGTTCAGCGTCATACCTTTTACCTGAAAGCCCTCTGCAGAGCTGTTCTCCCGGACGGATACATCAAAAAATCCGCATTCCGTCAAAGATGCTTCTGTCTCGGCAGATACCAGAAACTCGATCAGCTTCTTTCCGTTGTCCTCATGGGGGCAGTTCTGAATCAGCGCCGCTGTGGAAGGGGTAATCAACGTCCCCATGCCCCCTTCTTCCTGATCCGGAAAGACCATCTCCACCGGTGCACCGTCCCCGATGGCATCTTTGGCATCATCTGTATCGGTAAAGCCGATCTTCACCTGTCCTGCCGCTGCCATATCCTTTGTTACAGAATTGCCGTCCACAATCTGCACCCCGTGATCTGCCACCGACTGGAAGAATGCCCTGCCTTCTTCCTCTCCCAGCCACGCATAGACAGCCGCCGCCTGGGTCCTGGTTGTACCGAACATGGGATAAGCCAGTGCAAGGTCCTTTCCCTCATATGTACCGTCTGCAAAGTCAAAGATACTGTCCGGATATTCCTCCTCTGACAATAGTTCTGTATTGACCAGCATCACTCTGGCCCGCCCGCCAAAAGCAGTCCAGTATCCTTCTGCATCTTTGTATGCCTCCGGGATATCCACACTGTTTTCCGGTACATAAGGTTCTAAAAATCCCTTCTCCTGCAGATCGATGGTCTGGATAAATTCATTGTTCCAGAACACATCACAGACCGGCTGATCCGCCTCTGCAATGATGCGGTTCACCAGTCCCGTTGTCTTGTTGGCCTCTGTATCGTACACGGCACGAACCTGTATACCCGTTTCCTCTTCAAACTGCACAAACAATTCCTGGCAGTATACCTGCTCCACCGCCGTATATACAACTACCTCTTCGGTTTGCCCGCAGCCGGCCAGCAGAAGGCATACCGCTGCCAGCAGTCCGCCTGTCCCTGTTCTTTTCATTCGTCTCCCTCTGTCTGTTTATTTTAGTTTCACACCGCAGAAGGGACACAATACCATGTCCGGCTCTACCTCCCTGTGGCAGTCAGGACAATAGATTCTGGCCGGCACGTCCTGCTCTGGCGTATCTTCTTCTGCCGCCGGAACCGGGCTGCCGCACTCAGGGCAGAACGCCATATTTCCGCCGATTTCCGCTTTGCAGTTCTCACACTGACGAACGCCTTTCACCCGAAGCACTTCCTTCTGCAGACGTGCGATCTCCACCTGAATGGAATCCAGCTTTTCCAGATGTTCGGTCACATTGAGAGAGCTTAGATCCTCCCTCTGCTCGCTTACCATCTTTCCGATCTCCATATAGATTTTCTCTGCGGCATGTTTTTGTGTATGGATCTGTCCATTCAGCCGATTGACCTCTGCAATCTCCTTGGCTTTTTCCGCCACATCTTTTCCCTTTGCCGCCAGCGTTCCACCCAAATTTTCAAAAAATGCCATAATCCTCTTCCTTTCCGGACTTTTTCCGCCGATACCTGAAGGTATCCATTATTTTCCACTTGACAGGTTAATTGTAGCATGAATCCGGATTACGCGCAATCGTACAATATGCACCTCCAGACATTTTACCCTCTCTTTTGCCGCCTCGGAAGATCATATCCCAGATACTGTACAGCAATCCTATTTTCCGGAGCCGTATCAAAAAGGTACAGCACGATCACAAAAAAGTATTCCAGAGGTTTCATCAGCACATAGACCAGATCCGCTGCCAGACGGGTCCGGATATGCCGCGCAATCGGATAGCCGTACGCATCATAAACATGCCGCAGCCGCCTGTGTACTCCCGGAAGGCGCTCCGCCAGCAGATCTTCAAAGGCATTTGTCACCAGCAACTGCCGGTTCACCACGATCCGATGTCCGCGGCGAACTCCCATGCGCAGAGGTTTCACGACTTTCGGATGTCCTCCCGCGGCCACCGTACAGAGATAATGTTCATCATAGAGTACATTCGGCGGAGCTTTCTGAAGGGACAGCGTCCAGTCGCTCGTCTGTGTCCACGCCTGTATAAGACTGTCCGGCTTCTGTCCAAAGAGAATGAGTATTGCCGTCAGCACGCCCAGAAGGGGCCACATAAGCAGAAACGCAAGCCAGGGCCAGTGCCGGGCCTTTTCATGCTGGGTGCACACCTGACGGACTGTCTTTCCAAAGATCAGGAACAGATTAAACGGATAGACCGCCAGCAGAAACTCATTCCCGCACATCTGAATGCAAAAAAGTACACAGAGCCCGGCTCCTAAATACATGGCTGCCATAGCAAGGATGCAAAGAAGCGGAGGCAGCTTCCGAAGCGGTATATAACGCAGAACCGCATAGCCCAGAAATGCCGCCGCTGCCATGGTTATAAGCGTCGGCATCGTCCATGTGGCAATGGGGGAATGAACTTCTCTGTTCACAAGCGTCTCTGTCCAGTCCGCCATACGGATATCTGCAATCTGCAGATAACAGCAGACGCATATGGCCCCCCAGAGAATGGTAATTACATCTGTAATCCGCGCTGTCCGTATGCGCTCTTTCTGATAACGCAGGCTGGCAAGCTGCCAGAGATTCTGAAACGTCAGTACTGCCGGATAGATTAAAAACATGCCGAATACAGCTCCTACCAGCGGGAAAGCAAAGAGACCATTTAACCCTTCATAACCCAGGAAACACACAAAGAACACATAGACTATCCCTGCGAACAGAGCGGCTATGGAAAAATATAAATTCGGTTTTCTTTTGTATTTTTCCAGAAATTTTTTTATCATCACAGCCTCCGGTCGTTTCTGCTGAACTTTCCGAATGAAAATCTTTCATTCACTATTCATAATATAGCATTTTTTTTCCGGAAGATCAATGAGGCATCTGAACAGCATATCCCCGGCAGCTCCGCCCCTTACTTTTATATCTCTCCTGCCAGAAGACCGGTTCTGCAGTCTTTTATCAAATCATACTTCACAACATCAATATTTACAATCCCGTCTGCAAAAAACGACACGCCTGCCGCTTTCTGGTCCGTATAAATAGCTGCCGACAATACCTGTTCTCCGTCATTTACAAAGACCTCCACACTGAAGCGGTCAAGAATAATTCTCAGCTTCAATTCACCGTCTGTCATGTTCACCATACTGCGGCGCTGATGAATACTGGCTCTTCGGGAACCGGAAAATTTCCGGTCGATTTTCAGAATAGATTCTCTCGGACGATAGCTTACAGAAGTATGATATCTTTCATCCTGTGCAAAACGGACTGCAAATTTCTGATACAAATTTTCCGGATCCTGCGGACGAACCGTCAGCTCCATATCAAGCATCCGGCCTTTGATGCCTTCTAGCTGAACCGTCCCGGCAACCGTTATATTTTTGTACTCTGTTTTGTTGCATCTCATCTTCTCAAGTTCTCTGACCGGAGACTGATACAGCCTGCCATTCCTTACAGACAATTCCCTTGGCAGGCTCATCTGTCCGAACCACGGTACATCACAGGAACGAATACTGCAGGAGTCCCAGTTCTGCATCCAGCCGATCATCACTCTGCGCCCGTCCGGCGTCTGCACAGTCTGCGGAGCATAAAAATCAATCCCGTAATCAACCGACTGATGATGATGCTCTTTTAAAATCCCTGTCTCCTCATCAAAATCACCGATCAGGCAAAGAGTTCCGTTTCCGTTATGATATTCAAACCCTTCCGGAAGCATATCCTGAGGACTGGTCAGCAGCACCCAGCTCCCGTCCAGTTCAAACAGATCCGGACACTCCCACATTTTGCCGAAACGGTTATGATTGGAGGACAGCACGCTTTTAAATCTCCAGTGAAACCCGTCTTCACTGAGATAATACAGAATCTGACCGCTTCCGTCCTCCGGGCGATTTCCTATTACGCAGAAATAAGTCCCGTCCTTTTTCCGCCCTATTTTAGGATCGCGAAAATCAGCCCGGCTGCCGCCTTTGGGAAGATCACTCCCGCTCAGAACCGGATTCCCTTCATATTTTTCGTAATCTGTACCGTCCCCTACCGCTATGCACTGCACCTGCACCGATTCGCGGGTTCCATATTTTACATGTTCTCCGGAAACACCCGTATACATCAGCATATGTCTGCCATCCGGAAGTTCTATGGCACTTCCGGAAAAACAGCCATCCATATCATAGAGCTCGTCCGGCGCCAATGCCGCCGGAAGATACTCCCAGTGCAATAAATCTGTACTTACTGCATGTCCCCAATGGGCTGGTCCCCATTTGGACTCATACGGGTAATACTGATAAAACATATGGTACCGCCCCTGATACCAGGAAAATCCATTGGGATCATTCATCCAGCCGGTACGGGGAGTCAGATGAAACTTTGGACGCTCCTCGTTTCCTATTCTTTTTTCAAAAGTTTCTTCATATTTTCTTGCTTCCCGCAGAGTCTGACTTGTCATATTGATAACCTCCAGGCTTATTGCGCTTCCCTTTACGCAGCATTTATTTTATAATATTGTAAATCGGGCACATTGTAGTATCTGCTCATGTGCCCGATCTTAAAAGTATGTTTTAATGGCTGGTCTTCAAAATCTTATCCAGTTCTTTCACTTTTCCGGTCTTCACCACTTCCACCTGCTCCGGCTCGGATACCAGCACTGCTGTGGTCAGATCATAGCCTGCCGCTTTGATAGCTTTCATATCAAATTCCAAAAGTTTCTCACCGGCTTTTACCTGATCTCCGGATTTTTTCAAAGCGCGGAAATGTTTTCCGTTTAACTCTACCGTATTGACACCCACATGGATCAGAAGCTCCACTCCGTCTTCGCTCAGAAGACCGATGGCGTGTTTCGTATCAAACACCATGGAGATTTCACCGGAAAAAGGAGCAACCACTTCTCCTTTTTCCGGAATAATACCGACTCCGGTTCCTACCGCGCCGGATGCAAAAGTTTCATCTTTGATCTCGGTATGGAGCACTGCGGTTCCCTGTACGGGTGCATACACACAGCCAGGCTCTGTCTCAATGGTTCTGACCGGCTTTTCAGAAGCAGATGTTTCCTTTTTGCCAATGGTCTTTCCAAGCATCATCGTGGCAGCAAAGGCACATATAATGGCAACCGCCATAGATACCATAAACTGCAGCATACAGTCCGGACGGATGCAGATCACTCCGATCACTCCGCAGGGGCCCTGGGAGACAGACAGCACACCCATTAAAGTAGCATAAGCAGCACCGATACCGCCGCCGATCAGGGCACCATAGAACGGAAATCTCAGCTTCAGATTCACGCCGAAGATAGCCGGCTCGGTAATCCCCAGGAAAGAAGAGATACCAGATGCAGATGCCATGCTCTTCATCTTCTGATCGTGTTTCATCAACAGAGTCACGGCCAGCGCAGCCGCACCCTGCGCACAGTTGGCAGCCGCAACCACTGCAAAAGTAGGAGAACCGCCCAGAGTTCCGATGTTGGCAAGAATCTGCGTCTCTGCCGTTACCAGGCTGTGATGCATACCTGTAATAACCAGAAGCGGATATGTAACTCCGTAGATGAGTCCGCCCACAGGACCCAGGTCAAAGAACAGCCACATGACGGCATTGGTCATCATATCGCCGACCCCTCTCATAACCGGTCCAATAAACAGAAATGTCAGCGCCCCCGCAATCAGAACGGATAAAAGCGGAGTAACGATATTATCCAGCATGGCAGGAACCACTTTGCGCAGTTTCTTTTCAACAAACGCCAGACAGAAAGACGCGGCAATGACCGGAAGAACCGTTCCCTGATAACCTACCTTTGCCACCGAGAGCCCGAAAATGTGCCAGTATGGAACTGTTCCGTCCAAAAGCGCCTGGCCGTATCCATATCCGTTCATCAAGTCCGGATGAATCATGATCGCACCAAGGACCGCGCCCAGAATCGGCGTAGCACCGAAAATCTTTGCCGCCGAAAAACCGATCAGTACCGGCAGGAACGTAAAGCCCGCATTGGAAAACAAATTAACCATTTCCGCAAAGTCTTTAATAGCCGGAAATGCCTCTACCAGCGACTGGTTGGCAACAAACATCCCCTGGGCCGTCAGGATATTGTTGATGCCCATCAAAAGACCGGAGGCCACAAGCGCCGGAAGAATCGGCACAAAGACGTCCGCCAGTGTCTTCAGAAGTTTCTGGACCGGATTCATCTTCTGAGCCGCCTGCTTTTTCAATTCTTCTTTGGTCATTTCCTGAATGTTGGCCATCTGGATAAATTCTGCATAGACCTTGTTCACAATACCGGTTCCCAGAATAATCTGAAACTGTCCGCCATTGTTGAAATTGCCCTTTACCAGATCAATCTCCTCCAGAGCATCTTTGTTAATCAGGGACTCATCCTTCAGAACAAGTCTTAATCTTGTAGCACAGTGGGCTGCGCTGGCAATGTTGTCTTTTCCGCCCATGCACTCCAGTATTTCCCGTGCCGCTTTTGCATATTTTTCTTCCACTCTTACTTCCTCCTTGTTATAATCCTGCATCTGTCTTTTGGGTCTTTTCTCTTCAGGCCGACACCATTTTTAAGCTGCGGTCTCACATCTGCACTTTCATGCCGTCATAAGCGGCAGTCAGTCCATGTTCTTCTGCAAATGCTTCCAGTTCTTCATGAGTCATCTCTCCATTATGGGAAAAATGATTGATGACTTTTACCGTATCCTGACCGATGCACCCATGCTCCTGAAGCGTTTTCACAAAAGTCAGAACATCCGGCAGACCCATATGATAGCCTTCCGAATGCTTCCTGCCCATGGTTGCATCCAGAGAAATCAGGGCATATTTCCGCTTAAAGATGCATTCCCATGCTTCCGCACTTAAATTCAGACCGGTATCATGTCCGTACAATATATTTTTTCCGTCTTTCTCAATCACATAGATATAACAGGTTTCTCTCCTGTCATGGTCTGCCGGGACAGGCACAATATGATATCCATCCGCTGTAAAATCCGCAAACGGAACAAGACGTACAAATCGGACCGCCTCATCCAGCGGATGCACTTTGAAACGGTCAATCAGCACCGCGTCATAGAACGCCTTTTCCACTGCTTCATTGCCGTATATGTGCAGCATCCCTTCCGCGTGATGTCCGAAATGCTCATGCCGATGAATCAGCTCTACAGGAAAAAAGTGATCCATATGGGAATGGGTAATCAACAGATGCTGTACCTTTCCCAACTGCAGAGAATAATTCAGCGCATGTGTATAAGAATCCGGCGGGAAGTCAATCAGGATTTTTTGATCCACAACCGCCTGAGTCCTGGTACGCAGTTCTTTCCCGCCCACTGCTCTGGCTCTTTTGCAGATTTCGCAGTTGCAGAACAGTGCCGGCCATCCTTCCGCCGCTGCCGTCCCCAAATACTGTATTTCCAAGGTATCCTCCTTTCCTGTCTGCAGTATTTCATATTTCCGCAGACATATTTTCATACTCCCTCATTACTTAACTAGTTACGTAACTAGTTAAGTAACCGGTTACTTTATGTTGTTTACTGTAACATAAGTACACATAAATGTCAATCGTTTTTTATAAAAAAATAACCGGTTACTTAACCAGTTATATTCTCATTGATTTCCAGAGTCTCTCCTGTTATAATCAAAGCATCCTTTTATGTTTATTTGACGATCATATTCTGTTGGGAGAAACAAATCAGAATGGAGAAAAAAAAGATTACCTTTGCAGACATTGCAGCATATACCAACTTTTCCAAGACTACCATATCCCGGTATTTTAACAACCCGGATTCGCTGACTCTGGAAAATCAGGAGATCATCGCCCAGGCCCTGATCGATCTGGATTATCAGGAGAACAAACTGGCGAAAGTGTTCGCCAATGGCAAGAGTGAATTTGTCGGCATCATCATTCCGAATCTTTATCTGCACTATTATGCAGAAATGCTGAATCAGATCCTGAACACCTATGAAAAATTCGGCTACAAATTCCTGGTTTTTGTGGGCAACCATAAAAAAGAAACCGAACAGCAGTATATCCACGAACTGCTTGCCTATAAAATCGAAGGCATGATTGTCCTAAGTCATACGATTCCCTCAGAAGAACTTGCTTCCTATCACGTTCCTCTGGTTGTTATCGAACGGGAAGACAAGTATGTAAACAGTGTCAGCACTGACAACTATATGGGCGCAGTCCAGGGAACCAGCCTCTTAATCAAAAACAACTGTGATGTACTGCTGCATGTTAATTCTCCTGTTGCAGAAAATGTCCCTGCCTTCGGCCGTATCCAGGGCTTTTTGGATACCTGCGCAGAGCATAATATCCGGCACGAATTGATTCTCCGGGACGTAGGGCATTCGCATCAGGAAATCCGGAAAGCGATGTACGAGGTTTACCAATATACAAAGCAGAACTATCCGGGACTGAAAAAAGGACTGTTCCTGTCCAACGATACGCTGGCCAACAGTATGCTGAACATTATCTTCCGGGACTTCGGAACTCTGCCGGATGACTACCGCATCATTGGTTTTGATGATTCTCCTGTCGCAGACGGCGCCATCCTTCCCATCAGCACCGTAGGACAGCAGATTGACAAGATCGCATATGAAGCCATGGAACTGCTGGTAACCTTAATGAACGAAAGAAAAAAACGCCGTCCTGCACCTCAGACAAAGCTGATTCATAAAAACGTCACGCCTGTGCTCATCCGGCGGGAAACAACCGACTAAACTTTTCAAATGGAACCGATTTTTCTCTATATGAGAATATGGAAATTTCTCAAAATCCAGTTTCCATCATCTCCTGAATGCG
Source organism: Lachnospiraceae bacterium (assembly GCA_910574965.1). Lineage (GTDB taxonomy): Bacteria > Bacillota > Clostridia > Lachnospirales > Lachnospiraceae > Hominiventricola. Next base: position 48,055 of record CAJTDB010000020.1, read on the forward strand.
GCAAAGCATATGGCTTACGATAAAGAACGTTGTCTCATAATGTAAATAATCCAGGATATTTTCATCCCACATAATTTTCAGACTTGCCGGAAATTCTTCATCGGAGTTCCAGAACTGAAGCATCATCGGCAGAAACTCAAAGGGATAAAGGCAGTAGGACACATCTCCGATCTTTCCTTTTTCTCCCCCCAGAGTCTCACAGGCATGACAAAACTGCTCTGTCTTTTTGTCCAAATCATGTACTTGACGGGCAAAGAGTTCCTTTCCGGGCTGGGCAGACAAAACAGTCCCTTTCAGCCGGTCAAGAGTACAAAATCTCCCTGACAGGCGGCAGTTCTCCTTTGAATCGCACAAAACGTCATAAATCGACATCGCTTCGTTGTAACCGGCGTCTATACAATTCAGAAATCCATCCTCCGACCATGTAACTTTCCCGCTTCTTCGGCTAATGCGATACATTCGCCCACAGAATCTAATATACAAATTATCCCCATCGTGATCTAAGTGAAATTTTTCAATCATAAATTCCTGGTTATATTTCAGAAATCTTATCTGCATACTGTTCTGCATGGTTTCATAATTTGACATTGCTTTCGTCTCCTGTCTCTTTCTCTGTTTCAGTCATGTGCTGATAAATTCAAACTTATCCCTCAAGCTCTGAAAAAATGCTTCCCATCAGCTCCCATGCAGCGTCCCTTTCCCGTCTCTGTTCCGGCGTAAGCTTCTCATAGGGGCATAACATTGGGTGCTGTCTTGCCTCATCATCCCGAACAGGGCCATAGCTCCAATTATAAAAAATATAGAACCGAAGCCACCGCATATGATCCAGCTTACGATACATTTCTTTTGCTGTCTCTGAATGTATCGTCCTGCAGTATCTTTCATAGGCTTTTTTCACTTTTGAAGCACGAAGTTCTGTGATCGTTTCATCTCTGAGCAGAATCCTTGTTTTCATCAGGAGATGATCTGCCGCTGCAATTTTCGACTGTCGGTGAAGGTCATCCAGTTCATTCCAGGCAAGAGTCGGATAAGAAACGGATCTGCGGAAAAGCTCATTAATCGTAATGGCTGCTTTATTCAGCCCGGTGCGAATGATTTGCTGAGAAGTATAAATATCTTCATTAGTTCCAAAATAAGATACTCCTGGTGCTCTCCGACTGCTCCGCAGGTCAATGCGGCCGGAAATTCTGTAATATTTATTCAGGGTCCAGAAAATACTCCAGCCTTTCTGCTCATCATCTTCGCATATAATAATTCGGTCGGCCCGCTCTAAGACAGAACGGTTTTCGGCCCATGTTTCCTTATGGAAGAGCAATGAATCCCCCTCACTGGATTCTTTGTTCAAAGAAAACAGTTCCCCCAGCCGATCATGCACGGCAAGAAATTCTCCTGCCGGGCCAAAAATATGATACGCTACATGTTGTTCTGCTGATATGATATTCGTTAAAATCGCCCGTTCCAGGATACTGGAACCATAGTTTCCAAATCCAATGAGTACAATTGTATTTTCATGACGGCACAGTGGTTTGGAACGCCAGTATTGTCTGGCACAGCATTCATAACTGTGAAAAAAATTGATATTTCCGGATAGTTTATCCTGTCCGTTTGTGGTTCTTGCATAGACCTCCACGGGCAGTTCATGAAGATTGACGGCTCTGCTGTTGACACCGATATCATTTTCCTTCATCAGAAAGATCTTGCACTTTGTCCCGATGTTTTTCTTTTTCGCCACAATCTTATGAGGGGAAGCACTGAGATAGATACAGGGATAATTGGGAATCTCATTATGACCGCTTCTTCTCTCTCCGTAAATTATAAGCGCATTGGGATCCTCTTTATAAATGTTGGCAGCAAGTGTATTGGATTCTACTCCGTAATCCGCAAAATAATACCAGTTTTTATGCCGCTGCAGGCGGAGCATAAAGAAAGGCATTCCTTCACTGGTCAGAAAGGATACGACTGCTCCAAATAAAGTAACCATAATGCCCGCAGACAAAAAAAGAAATATCATTCCCACCAGATGTCCAAGAGGCGTCACGGGCACCAGGTCTCCATATCCCACCGTTGTCAGCGTTACCAGCGAATACCAGAAGGCATCTCCGAATGTCCGGATGGCCGCATCACTGCTTGAAGATTCTGAATAGTACAAAATGGTCAGCAAGCCGACATAGATTAGTACTATCGTAACGATCAGATACAAGTAGAAATTTTTTCTTGTTTTCATCATATCTGTTCTTCCCCTGCTTTTTTGTTCTGACTCCTGTCACCTGTCAGCACCCTGCTTTTATAAATGTTTATGCGCATGTTTGCTGCGGATATACTGATCTGTAAACTTCTGTTTGGCCATCAGGAAATCTTCCAGATCCAATAGTACATGATACAGTATCGCACGGGACTCGAACTCTTCCCGGTCTTTTGGAAGGGGCTGCAGTTTCATCTGGTCAAATACCTGCTGCAGCTCCTCTCTTTGTCTGTCCGGAATGTTTTTCTCATGAACATATTTTGCAAGATATCCAAGATAGGCGCTGATAATCTTTGCCTGACTGGGCATTTCATGGATTCTCCATACCCGATACCGAAGTGCCTGCAGCAATGCACATTGCTGCAGACGCATCTCCATATACTCTATATAATAGTGATCCTCATCGGACAGCGTATTATGTGCATGCTCATGGGCACGTTCCAGCCCCTGATGAAGAGATTCCTCCAGTTTATCCAGATCAAACCAGATATATTCTTCCTGAAAATCTTCCTCCAGATAAGAGGCCAGTTCCAAAAGTACCTGCTGCATGTTATCTTCTATTTTACGGATATCCGACTGAAGGATTTTCAGATTGCTGGGCATTCTCCAGTTCATAATCAGTGCCAGACTGGTCCCCACTGCAATCAGCACCAACTCGTTGGCAGCAAAGTTTATGCTGTAATCCGGCGTCAGCAAATAATGTGTCCCCATGACAGCATTGACCGATATGGTATTCTGCCAGCCAAAAAAATAGCAGACATTTACCATCAGAAAAATATAGACCCCATAATTTACCCAGTCAAGCCTCCCTATATATCGAAAGCACAGAAAAACCAGCAGAACCGACACAAGGAAGGAAAATAACCGCTCCACAGCAAGCCGGATCGTATCCCTTCTGGTATCCTGGACTGTTAAAAGAGTAACAATTCCCGCTGAGGTTGCATATTGAAGATTAAAAAATTGTGCAACGGCCACTGCCATACAGCTTCCGACTGCGATCTTCAGCACCTTCAGCGCAATTTTCCTGCGTTTATGCAGATTCACGCCTGTTTTCATGAAACCCCCTCCTGTATTTCCCCTGTTATAGATCAGTATATCATTATCCATAAATCCAGTCCATGATTTTATGTCCTCAACTTGAAAGGTCAATAGTTATATGTTAACATGAAGACACATAAAGGAACAAAATGTAGTAAGGAGTTTTCCAGAAGATTAAAGACAGGAATCCAGTATTTACCAGCGGACTCCATACAGATATCATGGCAATCCTTATCGAGAAGCCATTGCTTGAATTCAAGAATTGAATTGTTAAAGGCAGATCTGCTGTTTAGGCACTTCCAACAGTTTTTTTCCATTCGCACGGTAAAAGCAGGGAGTGTACGTTATGCGGAATCACCGGTTTTACTGCATCTCATTCCCCGTTATGAGAATGATCATGCATCCTCTGGAAATCGGGAGCAACAGCGCCAGAGGGGCTGACAGACGACCGATGAGGGGGGGTGGTAAAGATTTATGATGGAAAAGGATCATCGCTTAGATGATTACTTTGTGCAGTACAAGGATATGGTAATCCGGAATATTTATCTGTATGTGGATTATTATACGGCAGAAGATTTGTGTCAGGAAACTTTCATCCGCCTTCAGAAATATCTGGAACGCGTTAAGCCTGAGAAAGTCAAAGCGTGGCTGCTTGCAGTATCAGAGCATCTGGCATTGGATTACCTGAAGAAGGGCGGAAAATACACGATAGTCACAGGGCTGAAAGCGGAAGAAGAGGAGCCTGCATATCTCTGTTCGGATACAGAAGAGATTGTACTGGAACGGGAGGAAAGCAGAAAAAGGCTGAAGATACTGGCCCGTTTGAAACAGGAAAAATGGGACTGGTATGATGTTCTGATGCTGGGATATGTGGGAAGAATGACGGATAAGGAGATCAGTATAGAGAAAGGGATCAAGAAATCACTGGTTGGAAAATGGAGAGAAAGAGCACAGAAGTGGTTAAGAGAGATGTATAAAAAGGAATATCCGGAAAAGGGCAATGAATAATCTGCCCTCCGAATCATTCCTGCTCAGATGAAATGGACTGATTGAATTGCAGATGTTGGATAGTCAGAGTATTTCACTACAAATGTATATGATTTTTCAAGTAAGGGGCTGTTCGTTTCTGACAGCCCCTTTTTATTTCACATTTGATTCTGTATTTTGTTTCATCATCCTGTCTTTTCATGCTCTTTGCTTCCCATCCATCACCTTACAAAAAACAACCCCCGCCAGCGTACTCACCGCCGTAGCCAGAATTGCGGGCCCCACGATGGCCGTGGGATTCACGCTCCCGTACTGGCTCCTGTATGCCACCACATTCATGGGGATCAACTGTAAGGACGAAATATTCAGTATCAAAAACACGCACATTTCATCGCTTGCCACGCCTTTTGGCACTGCCGGAAGCTTCCCGGATATGCCTCCTGCTGCCCTCCGTTCCTCTTCCAGATTTTTAAGCTCCTCCATGGCCTTCAAGCCCGCCGGCGTTGCCGCCCAGCCGAGGCCCAGGATGTTCGCTTGTGTCAAGCACGGACTAAATTTTTTTTCACTTTTTTCAAAATTTGTCAGATATTTTCTTGTTTTGTAATATCCTGAAATCTCCATGTGATCTCAATCCTGTCTTCTCCATACACCTCCACCCTCTCTATAAAATCATCTGCAAACTTCTTTGTCAGTGTCTGAACTTCAAAAACAGTACCTAGTCCTGCTTCTGCTGAATCTTCAAATTGTCTGAAAGTATGATCTGTCCTGTATGATTCCAAGGCATCCAGTTCTTTCCGGAATACTGCTTCCTGTTTTGAGAGTTCATCTCTCCTGATCAGATATTCTTCCTTTGTGACCTGGCCCTGCTTCCACTGAGCATACAGATTCAACCGACCTGTTTTACAATAGTCCGCCTTCATTTCCAGAAGTCGTTTTTCTTCTCTATATTTAGAAAATCCAAAAGCGGCCTGATTTTTTTTATCCTCTCTTTCTTTTTGCCGTTGTGTCTCCGCCAGCTTCCTCCACGCAGCCAAGACAGACGCTTCCAGTCTGTCCGTCTGTATCCGGATATGAGAACCACAGATATTCCCCATATGACAATAATAGATATCCACACGTCTGCCTCTTCGCAGCATTCCATATCCACAATGTCCACATTTCACTTTTCCTTTTAATGCGTGCGGATTTCTGTCTCTGTTATATGTACCGCGTTTTCCCCGTGCTCGTATTGCCGCCTGTGCCGCCTGAAACAGTTTTTCTTCTATCAGCGGCTCATGATCGTTTTCAAATTTCAGATATCCGGATCGATCATTTCTTTTCATTTCTCTCGGTCTTACAGAAGTAAGCTTGTGACAGATATATGTTCCAAGATATACTTCATTCTGCAGGATTTCCCGAACCTGCGCAGGCGTCCACAAAGTGCATTTTGGATTCCTGAGCATATAGTTCTGCTGTATCGTTTGATTCTTGTACACGCCTGGCGTCAGAACAGATTCTCTACTTAACAACTCCGCAATTTTTACCGGAGGCGTTCCTTCCGCTGCAATCTTGAAGATTTTTCTTACGGTATCTGCCGCTTCCGGATCAGGTACATAGATGCTCCCTTCCCCGTTGTTTCTGCGATATCCATAAGGGACATCGCCGCCGCTGTATCGTCCCTGTTTCTGATACAGCTGCTTTACCGCTTTTACTTTTCTGGACAGGTCACGACTGTACAGATCATGCATCAGACTTTTAAAACCGATCTCCAGCCCGGCAGGTCTCTGAAAACTGTCGTAATGATCTGAAACAGAGATAAAGCGCACTCCCATAAACGGAAAAATCTGCTCAATATAGTCCCCTACTTCTATATAATTCCGACCGAATCTGGACAGGTCTTTCACCACAATACAGGCAATTCTGTTTTCTCTAACTTCTTTTAGCAAACCCTGAATACCCGGCCGGTGAAAATTTACACCTGAAAAGCCGTCGTCCAGATATTCTCTTAGTGGATACTGAGACAACTCCGGATGATTCTTAATATAAACATCCAGTACCTTCCTTTGATTTCCAATGCTGTCACTTTCTGTTTTCCGACCGCCCATATCTTCATCATCATCCGATATCCTCAGATACTTCGCCACATATCCATTCATCACTTTCCCCGCCCTGCTTTGTCATGATCTGTTCCTGCATTCTCATAAGATCGGTAAATGCATATGTGATCTCAATTCTTTCCGGTGAAAGGACCACTATTTTTTCTATCAGGCTGTCCAGCAGCTCATCTGATATGGAATCATCCTCTAATTCCATAATCTTCTGACGGTGCTCACAGAGCACTTCTTCCAGCTCTTTTTCCAGCTTTCCTCCCTGTAAAAGATGTTCCATTTCTTTCTCACACTGATGCAGCATTCCCGTCAAACGTTGTCTTTCCGCACCAAAATCGTCCAAAGACAACATCCCTTCTTTCATATCTGCATACAGTTCCTGTTTCTTCCTTTTCAGAATACGTATTTCATTATTCAACGCTTGTTTTCGGTCTGAAATCCGACTGCCTTTTTCTGCAAGAACTGCTGCCTTTTTCTGCCTGCTCCATTGGCTCTGCCAGTTCCCCAACAGTCGAAGCTGCTGATCTACCGCCCTTCTTACCGCTTCCATGAAAGGGATTTCATGAATATGTGTATTAGTACAGACCGCATTCATCCTGGTCGCTTTCCCATTACAGTAATACAGATACTCTCTTCTCCCGTCTTTGACTCTGCTCCTTCGAGTCAACAGTCCGCCACACTGTCCACAGTAAATCTTTTTACGAAGGCAGTTATCAACATGTGGAACATCCGCATGGATATCCATCTGCCATTGATGCCTTTTCCTGCTGTCCTCAGCCATCTCTGCCGCTGTATCAAACAATTCCTTTGTCACCAGCGGTTCATGTGTATCTTCTACGATGATCCAGTCCTCTTCCGGCAAAAACCGTAGCTTTCCTTCCTGCTCAAAATAACTGCACCGTGTCTTCCCCTGCACCATATGTCCAAGGTATATCGGATTGGTCAGGATTCCAGCCACATGCTTTGACTTCCATTTGATATTCAGGCTGCGTTTAAAACCTTTGCATCCATTCAGATAGCGATACAGTCCTGGAGACGGCAGCGCCAGTTCATTAAGGTAATTCGCAATCCAGATACAGCCTTTTCCTCTGGCACGCCATGCAAATATCCTTTTTACAATATCCGCACACCCCGGATCAGGAACCAGTTTCTTCTGGTCTGTATCTGATCTCTTATACCCATAAGGAAAAATACCGCTTACATATTCTCCATTTTTCTGCATAACCTTTTTCGTCTGCGTTACCTTTCTGGATATGTCCCGCGCATAATATTCATTTACAATATTGGTCAGAGAGTTCATAAGCATATCGCTCTGAAATATCTGCCTGCTACTGTCAAAATGATCATTGACCGATACTACTCTCACACCAAGAAACGGAAATATCTTTTCAAGATAATCTCCAACCTCCACATAGTTACGTCCAATACGGGAAAAATCCTTGACAATCATGCAGTTGATCCTTCGGCTCTTGATATCTTCCAGGAGCCGATTCCAATTTTCACGGTCAAAATTCGTACCTGTTGTTCCATTATCCACATAAATATCAACCAGTTGAAATTCTTCCCGGTTCCTGTCCACAAACTCTCTTAAAAATGCCGTCTGATTTTGTATCGAATCTTTCGTTTTATGTCCATTATCCTCTACAGAAAGCCGTATATAGATTCCTGTTCTGTTTTCAGCTGAACCTGTCTGATCCACCGCATTGATCACGTCACACTGATTCTTCCGGCTCTTTCGTGCCATTTTCTTTCTCTCCTTCTATATAATCTCCCGCACTCTTCACATATCGGCACATGTTTTCATATTCAGACTGAAAGCGAAATTTGATCTCTATCCTGTTTTTATCATATACCCGGATTTCTTCTACAAGCCTCAAAAGAAGCTTTCTGGAAAGCTCCTGAAATCCACGATGTTGAAGAAACTGCTCCATCCAGTGCATCCTGCTCTTTTTTTCTTCTGCCAGCCCTCTGACTTCATCTTTCAGCTCTTCCACTTCCTTCTCCAGTATAAGAATCCCTGTACGAAATGCTTCTTTTAATTCCAGATATTCTTCCTCGTCTATGATTCTTTCCTTATAATCTTCATATAAATCGCGAATATACTGACGTTTTTTCTGTATCTGAGCTTCTTTGTCCAGAATCATACCCTGTAATTTCTCCGAAAGGTACCCGCTGTACGGAATCCTTTTCACAATTTTCATCATCTGATCCAGCTCCAGAATATTTTCAATATGAAGATTGATCACTTTTAAAACCGTTTTTTCAAATTTTTTCATGGATATGGCTTTATTATTCAAGCATCCGTTTTTGTGTTTATTCTCCACACAAACCAGATAAACATATTTTTTTCCCTTTACCGGCACTGTTTTTCTTGTCATGTTTCCGCCGCACCAGCCGCATTTCACAAACCCGGAAAAAAGATGAAGTGTCTGTTCTTCCGGTGCCACTCTGGTATCTGCCGCAAAGGATTCCTTCACAAGTTGAAAATCTTCTTTAGATATGATAGCCTTATGGCTGTCTTCGCACCGAATCCAGTCCTTTTCTGCTTTCTTTGTTCTTTTTCTCACTTTGTAATTAGGCGTACTTGTCTTTCCCTGTATCAGCACTCCGGTGTAAATTTCATTTTTCAGAATACGATTTACCCCGTTTGCCATCCAACTCAGATCTGCTTTCTTTTGAAAACCGCACTGCAGGTTTTCTCCATTCATGTGCTTGTACTCCAACGGTGTCGGAATTCCCAGAGCATTCAACTTATCTGCGATCCTGGAGCCGCTCATGCCTTCAATCTTCCACTGAAAAATCTGACGTACAACCGCAGCAGCTTTTTCATCCACGACCAGATGATTCTTATTTTCCGATGATTTTTTGTATCCGTAAGGAGCAAAGGAGCTGACAAACTGTCCGTTCTTCCTCTTAATATCCAGATGACTGCGCACCTTAATGGAAATATCTCTGCAATATGCATCGTTGATCAGATTCTTGAAGGGAATCAGCATTTCTTCCGACGCACTCATATCTGATGCCGTATCAATGTGATCATTGATAGCAATAAACCGGACTCCCAGATACGGAAATATCTTCTCGATATAGCGGCCCGCTTCAATATAGTTCCTGCCGAATCTGGACAGGTCTTTGACAATTACACAGTTTACTTTTCCGGATTTAATATCTTCCAGCATCTCCTGAAAAGCAGGACGTTCAAAGTTGACGCCCGAATAGCCGTCATCTACTTTTTCATTATGAATTTGTATGTCAGGGTGTGTTTTAAGAAACTCTCTCACAAGAGCCTTCTGGTTGACGATGCTGTCGCTTTCCACTTTATCTCCGTCTTCCTTTGAAAGCCGATAATAAGCGTCAGCAGCATAGATTCCATTTTGATTTGTATTCACATGATCACCTCAATAGTTTTTAAACCTTATAAACTATTGGGGCTTTATTTAGTCCAGTTACAGTATAACACACACTGGTCTGCAAGTCCACCATTTTACAAGGCCGTGACTTGTTTTTTTCTGTCACAGGGACAGAAAATATTCATTCAGTTTTTCTTCCAGGGTATCTTCTGTTTCCGTATAACCAATCTTTACAATCACGCCATCACATATAAAACAATATGGATTTTTTATCTGCTGTACGAAACTGGAAATCCGTTCTCTGCGTTCCAGTTCCGGATCAATTTTTACTTTTTTGATCTCAACCAGAGCATCTTTTTCGATGGTTCGAATATCCACATTTTTCAGTTCTCTCAGATCTTCATTTCTCATTTACTTTTGATTCCTTTTACCTTCTATATCAATATATTTCTCACTGCCTGTCCGTTATTCGTTGAAAAATAAATCCTGCAGACAGCTGCCAGGAAACAGCTACATTGGAATCTCACCATCTTTTCAGACCGGACCAGCTTATATCCGGAAGTATCATTATCAGAAACAGCATCGTCGCCACAGAGTTCCTGTTCTCTGTCCATAACCAAATATTTTTCGCTCGTATCTTTACTTCAATATTTGAACAATATTTCTTCGTTTACAATATAAGTCACTTTACGACATCATGTCATAAAGTGACTTATACAGATAGTCCTGGCGTATTTGTTACATGGCTCAACTATTTCATATGTCCTGCAGAATTTTAGTTATTTAATTATCAATGTGCACTGAACCATTACAAAACAACTTCTATATTTTTTGCTATGCTTTCTAACATTTTAATCATAAACAACGCCTGAGTATCCGTACTGTTTAATACAATATGTTGCGCTTTTGCCGCACATTTTTCTTTAATTGAGTCCTCCTTACTTCGCACAACCAGATCAGCACCAAACAATTCCATGATTTTCTGATATGTATTGATCCCCGGGCGCCTTACCCCGGTTTCAATTTTACTAATATGAGACTCACTAATACCTACTTTTTCTGACAACTCAGCTTTTGTCATACGATTAGCTTTTCGTAAAGCCCGGATAGTTTCTCCTATATTTGTATATTCAATGTACATTATATTCCCCCCATGCATATTTCTATTATAAATGTGCTAATTCCATCTGAACAGTGACCCACTGTACCTTTTTTGAAGTAATTGGTCAATTCAGATTTTTCTACATTTTGTGACACTCTTAAAATAAAAGCAGGCTCCGGAGAGCCTGCTGTCGTGATCCTGTCAAAATATACCCTAACACTCTGTAACTTCAAGATTATACTAAAATGAATTAAGTTTATCAATAGTTATAAACCTTTTTTATAAAATCTTTAAGCTACTTTCTTTCATCAATAAAAATCAATTTCTGTTCCATCCAGGAACAAATGATACTTATCTGAATTATGCTTTATGTCATACGCCAAGTTGTTGTCAAATGTCTTGTACTCTATTTTACAAAACACTTTTCCTGCTTCTATGTCATCTCTATGTAAATACACGTTAATATCTAATTTTGAAGGATATCCATTTACTGACACTGAAAATTTTATGGATTTAAACGAATTTTCCTGACACATATGAATGATTTTTCTGGATAGTTCTTCTTTATCGTTAATTTTATCACTGTTGGCAACAACTATTAAATAATGATCGTTGTTTTCAGATATGCTGCCAACCGCATCTGGAATACCTGTGTGGTCCTCTTTCCACTCCTCATATTTTCGAGTTGATAAACAAATACTAATAACCAGTATTATAAAAAAAACCACATACAGTATACCTTTTTTTAATCTATCTGAAAAATTGGGAGATACTTGAAAATATTTTTTTCCATAATTATGCAATATATTATCCTAACCCTTCCTGATATTTTACAGTGTTGTTATACGAACACTATTACCGAAACCATTTTACAGTGATAATAGAAATTGTTGAAAAGACTGTATTTTATAAAGGCGAATAGATATGATAACGTATGACCGGCTTTGGAAAACCATGAGACTCAAAGGGATTTCACAATATGATCTTTATACTCATCACAATATAAACCGCTCACAGCTTGACAGATTAAGACATAATAAAAATATAGAGGTCAATACCATAGACAAACTTTGCAATATTTTACACTGCAAAGTTGAAGATATCATGGAACATTTTGATGATGACAACATATTCTAATAATCAAAAATCATGAAAACAGAATAATCTTAGCAGCAAAACTATATTCTCTTGCTTACTAATCTCTTTTTCTAAATATAATTTCCTTTTCAGTTTACATAACAACTCCAAAATAGACATTTGATTTTTGGGAATGCTTTTCTATTCCCATTCCTCTCTCTTTAGTGTCTTTATACGAACACTATCGTTTAGACTATTTTACACTGATAATAGAATTTACACAAGTAAAATTTAGCTAAAGGCAAAATAAACATGATAACATATGACCGGCTTTGGGAAACCATGAAACGCAAGGGTATCTCACAATATGATCTTTATACTTATTACAATGTAAATCGCTCTCAGCTTGACAGACTAAGGCACAACAAAAATGTGCAAATTAACACTATAGACAAACTTTGTAATATTCTGCATTGCAAAGTTGAAGACATTATGGAACATTTCGATGATGACAATTTATTTTAATTAAGTAGACATTCTTCTTTTCGCTCATATCTAACTGATGAAGTTCTATTTCACTATGAAAATATCACTTTTCTTAAAAAATCCACTTATAATCAACCTGAAAATTACTCATATCCGCTTCAAAAACGGCTTTATTTTATAGAAAGCCTAATTCCCGCAGAGCGAGATTCGCCTGAGTAACTCAAAACCCACTTCATGGCTTTCTCCTTACCCGGCAATCTCGATGGGGATTCCGCTCCCCATACCCTCGGTTATGGCACATTTCCTGAAATGTGCATCTGGCTCCTGTAAAACAGTCGCAGCGTGCCGGTTTCACCGGCACGGGAAAGGAAACATATGGCAAGACCAAGAAAGGAAAGAGAACTCCGTCACAGTCATCAGATCATGCTCCGCCTCACAGATACAGAATATGAAATCATCACAGAAAATGCAGGAAATGCCCATCTCCCGCTTGCAGAATACGCCCGAAAGCAGATCATGAATAAACGCGTCATTGTAAAATATGAAATTGTAGCAGACGTGCCGGAATTGAAAAGACTGATTGCTGAATTTGGCAGGATCGGCAACAACCTGAATCAGATTGCCCGATATTTTAATCAAGGCGGTATTCACTCACAGGAAATGAGAAAAGCGATTCAGCAGTGCTTAACCGGAATCTATGAAATGAAATATGAAGTGACAAAGATGGCAGGAGACTTTCATGGCAATACTAAAACACATCGCAAGTAAAAATGCAGACTACGGCGAGACACAACGGTATCTGATCTTCCAGCACGACGAATACTCCGGAAAACCGATTCTGAACAACAATGGGAAGATGCTGTTCCGGGAGGAATATTATCTGGATGGCATCCACTGTGATCCGTTTACTTTTGATATGGAATGTATGGAACTGAACGCCCGTTTTCATAAAAACCAAAGTTACAACGAGATCAAATCCCATCACTATATCATCAGCTTTGATCCGAAGGACCGGGAAGAAAACGGACTGACCGGAGAACGGGCGCAGCAGCTGGGACTTGAATATGCCCGCAAAAATTTCCCCGGACATCAGGCTCTGGTCTGTACGCACATGGACGGCCATAACGGAAGCGGCAACATTCATGTACATATCGTTATTAACAGTCTGCGGAAATACGATGTGGAACCACAGGACTTTATGGAGCGCCCATGTGATTCCCGCGCCGGAAAGAAACACCACCTGACGAAAAAATATCTGGTTCATCTGAAGCAGTCCCTGATGGACCTGTGCCACCGGGAGCATCTCAATCAGGTTGATCTGCTTACTCCTGCCGAACGAAACATAAGTGAAAAAGAATACTGGGCGAATCGTCGCGGTCAGAAGAAACTGGAAGAACAGAACCGGCAGATGATAAAAGACGGTGTAAATCCGCGCACCACCCGGTTCCAGACACAAAAAGAATTTCTCCGCAGTTCCATTGAACAGGCTTCCTCTGCCGCTCATAATCAGGAAGAGTTTCAACAGCTACTTTTGGAAAAATTTAAAATCAAACTGAAAGTCAGCCGAGGCAGATACAGCTATCTGCACCCGGAACGCACAAAACCAGTTACCGGCAGAAAGCTGGGAACACGTTATGAAAAAGAATTCCTCCAGCAGCTGTTTGCTGAAAATGCAAAACAGCTTCCTCCGTTACAAAAAGAAACCCCGGAAAATTCGGTTCCGGCCATCACAGATACCGAACCATTCTCTATCCTGTTCATCCGCTCCGATCTCCGTCTGGTGACAGATCTGCAGGAGTGCATCAAAGCCAGAGAAAATTCTGCTTATGCACAGAAAGTCAAACTCATCAATTTAAAACAGATGGCCAGAACTGTTGCTTATATCCAGGAGCATGGATATCATACCAGAGAAGAACTGGAACAGGATTTTTCCGAATCAGGCTCCCTTGCAGATTCTTCCCGAAAAGCGTTAAAAGCTGTAGAAGATCAACTGACTAAAGTCAACGAACAGATCCACTATACCGGCCAGTATCTGGCCTGTAAAGCAGTTTATTCACAGTTCCGGAAAGCCAAAAACAAAGGGCAGTTCCGGATGGAGCATCCAACCGAAATCGCCCTCTACGAAACTGCCCGTCATTTTCTGAAAGATCATTCCGGCGATGGCAGACTTCCTTCCATGAAGCTTTTAAAAGCCGAAAAAGAACGTCTGTTGAAGGAAAGGCAGGATGCTCAGGCCAGATACCATTATTATAAGGACTGGACAAAGGAGCTGAAAACCGTGTGCTCCAATGTTTCCGCAATCCTTGAACAGACCCACCCTATCCATCCAGACCAGCAGAAAATCCAGATATTTCCCAATCCTACTCAATGATAATCCATTTCAATTATTGAACCACCAGAATGCTATTAACAAAATAACAAAAAAACAGATATCTCTTAACTTCAAAACCTTAACATTTCCACCGAACTACCTTTAAACATTAGTAGATTCTCAAAATCTGAGAATTTCAGTCATCGAAGTTCTTGAAAGTAGAAAACATTAAGTCAAAAGCATTAATATATACTGTTCCGTAATAAGATAACAAAGATAAAAGTTATTTCAAGAACCTATATTGATAAACAATTATCATGGCAATTTGTACTTTCATTTTATATATTTTTCTTAAACTCATTTTCATCCACCTTCTATACTCTTATAGACAATTTCTTATAATCTTTGCAAGAATAATTTATTTACATGTAAGCACTTGTAAACCGTTTCATAAGTTACCTTTTCTCTAATATAAATTATACTCCAACAAACATATTTTTACTCCGACTTTTCCTTCATCTATCCTTAACTATGTCTCAATATGTCAAGTACAGTAAAATATACTAAATAATACTAATCTTTTAAATTTATCCAACTTCCCATTTCTATATCCCATTCATATGGCTCTATAATTGAAAAACCACCCCAGTGAAAAAATGTTAGCTCTCCAAAATAAATTTTTCCATCTATATTATATAAATCAACTCTTACATGTTTCAATCCCGCGGATAATTTTTCCGCAATATTGATCATCAAATCAAAATTAATAGGCTTTTCTATTTTTTCATCAAAATTAGGATTACCTATCTTTAGATTTAACAACTCAAAATTTGTATTATAAAAATTAGATTTCGGAATTTCGAATCGATCTTTTGCTACCATTACTAATCGAACAATTCCATCAAAGCAAAAAAATTTATAATCTTTCAACTGATCATTATTTACTCCACTCCCATCCGTCATATATTTTTCTGCTAATATTCTAGGGCTAATATTTTTGTAAGGCCATTCTCTTAAATAATCAAAGTAATTGTTATTTAAAAGTTTATTGAGTTTACTTCTTGCCAAATCTTTATTAAATTTCTTTTTAGAGTTACACACTACTATCCCACCAGAATCATGAGTACATTTTAATACAAATTCATCTGGCATTTTCTCAAAATCAATTTCATCAAATGATTCCCAAACCCCCAGAAGTGGTATTAAATATTTCTCATCCAATATATTTTTAACATATTTTCTAACTTCATATTTATCAACTAAATTTGTATACCAGGGGTTTCTATCATATATTTTTAACCATTGCAATTTCTCATTATATGTTACTGGACTATCCAGATTCAATCTTCTGCCCAATTGGATTCTATAAACAAATTTTAAATAATACCTATCAGGAATCAAATTTATCAAATTCTGAATACCCAATTTTGCATTCATTCTATAGATTTTCTTAAAAGCTTTATGACTTACGACATATTTCATTTTATACTTTCCTTTATATAGAATATTAGTTATTCTTTCTTTTTTAGTATACGATCTAGATGATTTATAATAGGATGTTTATTTTCTTCTTCTATCAGTCTTTTTTCTAATGTTTCCTCTTTAACCCACTGTGGTTCTATTATCCAAACTGTTGACAAGTCAATATTCCCATATTTTTTTTGCATATAAAAGTAATATTTTTGAAATTCTTTTCCCGCTATAATTGCCCTAACAGGAATTCCCTCTATTAAATAACTTTTTCTATTAATCCCTAAAATATTTATAGAAACACTTCTTCCAAACCATATGCTGTATACTAAATTTTTGTTCGTTACTGAGCTATCTATTATTTCACATAATACAATTTCTCCATTTTCATTAACACTAATGGAATCTTTAAATGTCACATGAGGAATTCCCTTATTATTTATTGTTGCAATAACTTTTAACGTATTTGGATTATTAATACATTCTATTATTTCTTGATTAAAAATTATTTCCATATTTTCACCATATCCTTGATAAATCTGTATCAGGATGATTACCACATCTGCGATAATTATCCATATCCACGCATAAATTATACTTATTCCTAAGATTATCCAAACCCTGAACAATTTTTACATAATATTCAAGAGAAGGTGATTTTTGTTTAAAAAATATCGATTCTTGCGCAACTCTCCATACACAGCTTACCACATCTACACCATATTTCATCAGTTTTTCAGCTTCTTCTAGTGTTTTTTCAATGCCCTCTTCTTCTGAAGAAAAACCATAAGGTTTAGCCATTTCGACACCACATACAATTCCTGTATTCACATATCCTTTTCCAAACACATCAACAGCTTTATATAACCTTTCTTTCAGCTTTTCATATCCCACAAAAGCCGACTTTCCTGGACATATCCAATCAAATTTTTCTTTATTAAGTACTTCAATATTAGCACTATATGACATAAGTCCAGTATTATTATATATACGCTTTAATTGTTCTTCATTATATGGTGCCCCTAGTAACTGACTAGGGAACTTTTTCGTCTTAAAATGTTTTCCTATTATCTCTAAAACCTTTATATAATAATTTACTTCATCGTCAAAAAGAACCTTACCTGTCGTTACCATTCCTCCTGTCAAAAAAACATTCGTAAACCTTCCATATTCTTTAAGTGCTTCTGTAATTGTATCATCAATATCATTAAACTCTAAATAACTGGGTTTATCAGATCGTCTATATGTTCCTGCAATACCGCAAAATTTGCATCCCATATTTTTTTCCCATAAATGACAAAACTGATATGGATTTATATCTAACCTTTGTGGACGAGCATTAACAACTTTCCACATAGGTATTCCTCTTCGAGTTTCTTTATCATAATAATCTGGTTTTTCCCAATAAAAAACTTTTTCCAGTATTTTACCTTGATCTCTAATCACAATATCATCATCCACCACATCAATCTCCAGCGGTTCCCGCACTTTCAATCTATCATTATTTCTTGTTATTATCGATGTGCCATCACGTAACATTAACGCTACAGGGTAAAGCCCCTTCTGTTCTCTACTAAAAGAGCGCACTTTCACTTGGTGAATATCAGGGTCAACCTTTGATAATGCTGCCTTGCTAAATTCTATTCCCCGTCTTTGAGCATCAATTTTAATGATAATAAAAGGCGAAATTAAAGGATATTTTTTTATTGTATCGATCAAACTAATTTCTCTTGTATACATTAACTATTTCTCCTAACAATTTATTCTTAAAGAATCAAATTTTATTTTTCTTTTCAAAATTTTTAAACATAAAATACAATAGACCAAAAGAAAGTATAAAGGAAAATATAGTAATACTACAAATATAAACACTTTTTAATTTAAAACTTAACATAATAAATAATATTCCAACGGCTAAACATATTGAAACCATAATATTTTCTAAAACCGAAGCATAAAAATCTGCACCATGTTTTCTTTTAGCAAATGGAGAGTTTGAAGGATAATAATAATTATACGGCTTTTTAATGGTTTTTTCGATCAATATAATTTGCACTTCATTTAATAATTTATAATTCTTCCAATAATTTGCTCTTTGGCATAAAAAAATCCAGAAAAACAAATATCCAATTAAACCAGTAAACAAAATTGCAACACCAGCAATAAAATAAAGAATTTCTATTTTAATAGTATCTTCAAAAACCGAAAGACATATTGTTGTAATTGCAGCAACTCCTGCTATAATTGATAAGTAATGGCCAAACCATGCATCCTTAGATTCTTGTTGCATTTTATTTTGTTCAAATATAAAATTAGCCAAAGATATTAGTTCTTCTACATCGATCTCTGAATATCTCTTTCTCTTCTTTTTTCCCATTTTTTCTCCTGTTTATTATATCTCCTTTGTCCAGCATTCCAATATCGCCAAACTACTCAAAGTCAAACCATCTACTATCTCTCTCTGTTTGATCATTTCTTGTATCTCTTTAAAATCAAAAAATCTTCGTTCTACTATCTCATCAATATCTTCATTATATTGTTTAACTTTTAGAGTCTCCACTTCTCCAATTTTCCCATAATATACATACGCTTTTTGCTTCGTTAAACCTGGCATTGGGTAAAAGAAATTGATTTTTTGTAAATTAATATTTATACCCACTTCTTCATTTGCCTCACGATTAGCAGCGATACATTCCGACTCTCCATTTTCAATTCCACCCATAGGTAATTCCCAAGCATAATCTCTAGTTGGAAAGCGATACTGTTTAACCAGTAAAATCATTTTATTATGATTTTCAATAATAATAGACACACAATTATTTCTATTAATCACACTGTATAAACCCAACTGACCATCTGTTTCAGTTGCCAATTCAGAAACCATCAACCAATGATTTTTATATTTGACTTCCTCGCTCAAAACATTAAAACTTCTGTGCTTCTCCATTTAAACCCCTCCTTACTTAATTAAAGAGCTACTTTGATAGTATTTATAATACCATATTTTTACTCTCTATACTATCCTTAACTACAAATAAACTCATTTTGGAAATAGCTTAAGTTTATTGTAATGTCTGACCCATATGCGCACAAATACTGCAGGACATTGGAGATAAAAAGTAGAACGAAACACTACAAATACAAGAAACCGGGAAGCCCATTCAAGATATACCCGAATCTGCTTCTTGCGGAGATGCAGATTGACCGACCGCTGCAGTGTGTTATCAGTGACATGATAGTATTTTATGTGAAGAATATTTATTATGAACTGATGTTGTATATGGAACAGAGGAACAGCAAAACCTCAAGCCATGCCTTGTTAGCCAAACGTGGCAACAGGATGACTTATATCAGCGATCTGGAATATCTGATTGATATCAAAAAGCAACATTCCCAGTATGAAATGAACCTGCAATCCATGTCCAGAGCCGAAATGCCAACGGCCCATGCAGTAATGGAATACATTAACGGATGAATAAAAGCGGACATCTTCATGAACCTCCACGTTACCAGCAAAAGGCCTTTCGAGTAGGCGACAGCGGACTATATCCCATTTTTCAATACTGGTTGTCTGGCATACTCGCTGAATTATCTTATTCTTGTCCAGTATCGGAGGACATACGCAGCAAAGAAATAAGATATGGGCGATATCTATGGATGCGCAGACCCGGGCTTGTTTGGCTTAACTGCCGTAGACCAAGTATAAAGCCATTATCAGGCCCATAGTCACAAAACTGTTCGGAGCGAGCTTGACAATGGTGGAAGATCTGATATTCTCCATCAAGCCAAACAAAATGTAGCAAACTTCAATATTTATACTACCCCTAAAATGTTAATACCGTAAAAAAATCAAAAATTCGTATCCAGTTTTTGTTGATAAATACAAAGTGTTTTCTTTAATACAGTGGCTATTTTTAAGACTCCTTAATAAATCTTCACACTATCTAAAACAATAAAAAGAAGAATAAGTATTCACACCCTCTCGTCATACACCTGCTTTCTTTTTACTGTTGTTATTACTTCAAGCCTCCCGTTGCTTTCATTTACTATCTTAGCTTTCCGCTCCGCTGTGCGATCTCTGCCTGTTTTTCTTTCAGCTTCGCCAGCACGGAGCCTCTGGCTCCTTCCTTCTTTGGCGCTGTATTATTTCTTCTTCCGTCGATCATGTTGTAGTTCTGTTCTTCGTCCATCTCGGAGCTGCGCAGATACTCCCCGTTCTCCATATATTTCTGCCAGTTTTCAAGTATCGGCTTTTCCGGCAGCTTCGGTTTTTCCAGTGTCTGAAGCGGATGCAGGTATTCCCGGATTCCCTGCTGTACGGTCTGATCAAAACCGTTCCGAACATTGTCTACAATCAGTTTTCCGGTTCCATCCACAACGATCCATGCCGCCTTTCTTCCATACTGCTCATGTTCCATCAGAAAAAACTCTTTTCCGTCGATCCGGATGTTGTCAAAGGCAAGCCAGGTTCCTTTCTTCCCTTCCAGACGAAAGCCCGATGTTTCCATGGACACTGCGGAGCCGGATGGATGTCCGGGAAGAAATCCATCCAGTTCTGCAAAACCCTCCTTTTCTACATAATAAGCTGCCAGCATCCCTCTTTGATTCAATACCAGCACATCACTGACACTGATGGAATGACCTTTGAAATTCCGTGGAAGGCACCTGTTAAAACGATCCCGAATACTTTCCGGCGTATCTTCCGAATGCATCCGTCCCAGATACATCTGCTCATAGTGATCTCTGTTCACCGGAATGCCCTGTTCTGTCAGAACTTCGAGGGACTGAAACCTCAATGATCCGGTCTCCGGTATGTTTTTCAACTGATAGACAGCATACTGATAAAGATCCATCATTCTCCCTCCGCCGATTCCGGTTGATACACTTCCAAATCCAAAGATTGAAATTCCTGTTCTGTCATTTCCTGCATTTTCTTTAATGTATCCACGACAAGAGCCTGTATTTCTTCATCCTCCTGAACATAAGGCAGCACATTTTGGATTCTGTCCATGGCTGCCTGTCTGCTTTCTGCCGGAAACATGGCCATTAAGATCCTTTCATTCTCTTCCAGTCGTATCCTCATAATTCCTGCTCTCCCTTCCTGTGCGCCGGTCCTTTCGGCTCCGGCTTTTGCTGTTCTCTCATTCGGTTCTGTCGTTCCCGAAGCGCATGTAGGACAGACTGTTTCCTGCCGGTTTCCAAGGCTGTTCTGCCTCCTTTTCCCGGCCCTGGAGCCTTTCTCTCCACATGCCTGTCTACTTCTTCAGATTTCTCTGTATGCGGCTTCTGCGGCGCTTCCGGAATCGTCTTTTCTTCCGGCTTTTGATTTGCTTCCGGCTCTTTTGGCACTTCCGATCTCCTGCTTGATTCCGCTTCCTTTTCCGGTTCTGGCTCCTGTATGGTTCTTTCCGCCTGTCCGGAAAGCATCGCTTTCATATCCGTGATTGCTTTCTGTACCAGCGGACTTTCCCTATAATGATCGATCAGGTTGATACTATCTGTCTGTACTTCTCCGCAGACCATCAGCTCAAAATTTCCGGCATACATGCTGCCATCCTCCAGCGTGAAACCAATCCCTTTCCCGCCATTCATCCGTTCCTCCGGAATCTTCTCATAAATCTGAAATGCCTCCTGCAGCGTCAGATTCTCATGATATTCTCCCATCACCGGAAACTCACTGCACTCTGCCACATAGAAGCTGATCGTTCCCTGCGGCCCGGTCTGGTCAGATACCGGTTCTTCTTGGACTTTCTCTGCTTCCTGTATGGGAGACGGCTCTTCCTGCTCTGCCGCTTTCCCGATCTCCGGTTCCGTCAGCTCTTTTCGTACAAGAGTGGTAAACCCGTCAAGGACCGCCGGATGGCTCTCTACAAGAAAAACCCGTTTCCGCTCTTCTCCATACGAATTTTTGTCTTCCTCAAAATGAAAACTCTCTGCCCATTTTTTATTCTCCCCTGAAAATCTCCCGTCCCAACTGTTGTCATGTATGGTAAATGCCAGAACATGCGCCACGCGCTCCGCTCCGAAAATCTCGATTACCGATTTTACAGCATCTTTTTTCAGATGAAACCCGTCAAAATTCTGACGAATCGCCCGGTCGATGGCATCTTTGCAGGCAGAATTTTCACTCCTGGACAGTGCATACAGCAGATTTTCTCCATGTTCGGATGCATATGTAAATGTATGTGGATAGACGGAAATCTGCTTTTCTTTTCCTTTGACCGCAGCAGCAATCTCTTCTACTGCCCCGGAAAAACCAAATTTCAACTGATCCGCTACCAGATGTCCTCTGGCGTCTATGATGATCTGGCCAAACGCTGTTTTTCCATTTTGGTCCATCAGGTAGAAAGCTTCCCCTTCCACTTCCTTTTTCTCAGCCACGCGCCAGGTGCCCGGACATCCTTTCACTGCCAGATGAGAAGTTTCTTCGGTAACGGTTACTTCCTGATAAGCGGATTCCCGGACCCGGTAGCTCTCCCACGATCTGGCATCCACTCCGAACAGTCCTCCGTCCTCCAGAATATCCCGCTCCGTATCCATCAAAACCGAGCTTCCATCCTCACGCAGACTGTATATATGCAGCCCGGCACGATGCAGATCCATCGCTCTGGCCATGGTAAGCGGCAGCATGGAGTCATCATGACAGCCATATTCGTGCATGTACATAATACTGGTGGTGGGGTCCGGAAGCTTTGCAATCTCCGCCCGCGCCCCTTCCCTTATTTCTTCTGCTTCCACCATGTTGGAAGCAGATACCGCCTCCCTCAATTCCATCAGAAGGTCTCTGGTATCTTCCATGTCATCAAATTTCATGGCATAGTTGATAATCAACGCCCGATCCTCTTCCGAAAGCACTTCCTTTTCATATTCCGCCCGCTCGATCATCATGACGGAACGTTCCAGAGACGGAAGTTTCTCTGTATCCCGGATTCCGTTTTCATAATCATATTCCACATCGCAGAAGCCGATTGCCCTTTCTGCCTTTGGCTCTTTGGAATCATACCATGGGATCAGCTTTGCCCCCTGTCCTTCCAGAAACACGTCCAGCGCCATCTCTTTGCTCTGGGAATAGCGCTCCTGATAGGCTTTCAACTGATCCAGCAGTTCCTTTCTGTCCATGTTTTTCACGATCAGATAGGCAGATTCGTCTGCAGACCAGCGGGTGATGTTCAGAATCAGGTCTGTTTTCTGAAGCTGCACCTTCTCCGGCTGCTCTCTCTGCAGTTTCTGAATATTCTCCACCATATTGTCTATGAAAGAAGCAGCCGTTTTGCGAATCAGCTCCATGGAAGTACGCAGTTCCTTCATATCCATATCACTGCTCCAGGAAGCAATATAGGGAAAAGAATAATCGGAGGTATCCAGACCAAAATACTGGCAGACCGTATAGGCGACGCTTTCGGCCTCAAATGGATACATCAACATTTGAAGCGTTATACTCAGCATTCCAAAATGTTAATCATTTTAAAGAATGCTGAGAAATAAGGCACTTTACTACTAAAAGATGAGCATTAT